>CAJOLU010000010.1 GCA_905235475.1 uncultured Clostridia bacterium | reverse complement strand
GGGTGCGAGATTATCACGTCACTGCGTTCCTCATAATGACAGCGAGGGTGCGAGATTATCACGTCACTGCGTTCCTCATAATGACAGCGAGGGTGATTGGCATTCTTAAGTGCCGACCTGCAGAGCGTCGACTTTGAAGAATCTCACCCACTGTCATTCGTAAGCGCCGACCTCTTGCGTATTCTATTGAAGAATCTCAAAAAAAATAAATTTTTTTAAAAATGTGTTAAAATTATTTGCTTTTATAATTTTTTTTTGCTACTATATGACTATACAAATATGTTTTTGTGTTTTTCACATAAAAAAATTGAAAACACACAACATAGTTTTAAGCGAAAAACAAAATAGGGGGAAAAGTTATGGATTTCTATAGTTTGGGAATAGGAATAATGAATCTATTGTCAGGCGGTAGTCTAACACCATCAGATGCCGCTTCAGACTTAACCAACATTGCAAACACGATATTTCAATATGCAAGTTACATTTTGATTCCTATTATGATTGTTGTTGGTGTTGCTGGAATTTTCTACTCAATTTATTTGGGTGTTAATTTAGCAAAAGCAGACAGTGCTGACAAAAGGCAGGAAGCGAAATCAAGAATGGTTAACGCAATTATTGGTTTTGTTGTAATATTTGTGTTAGTATTATTGATGTACTTGTTCTGTAGTCATGTTGATGCATTGTTTGGTTGGACGAAAAATCAGACTTTAAGTTCGTAGAATTGAATTATAATAAAAATGGGGGATTTATTTAGCCCGAAAGGGAGGTTTTGAAGTGAAAAAAGCTATAACAAGAATTTGTGCGCTTATGTTTGCTTTATGCCTTCCTTTTTTATTTTCCGCTTGTGGCAATAACAACTTAAATTCCACCACACCAACAAACCAAGACATAAATACAAATTATGAGCGTTCAAAAGGGGGAACATACAATCCTCCAAAAACAGAAACTCCAGACCTAGAGTTTTTTGTGGAAGATGGGCACTACACTTATTTTGCGGGCTTTTGGGAAGACTTTGATGGCGTTCAACTTGCTTCACGACCAACATCTGTCGATGCGGGGGAGGGGGTAAGTGACATAACCAAACAAGAAAGACAAAATTACTTTAATGATGTCTATTCGCAATTTGAACTTCTATATTTCTATATAGAGAACTATATGCTGTGTGAGTTTGATGCAAAAGTGGCGGAAGAAGAACATATTTCTCTTGTTAGTGGGAACTATGAAACACAATTTTCGCCTTTTGCGCCAGAAGTTTTTGCAACATATTCTGAATCACCAGAAACTGAAGCACAAATTTTGGAATATAATGCAAAAATTGGAAACACAACTGCTGGAATTATGGGGGGTGAAGTTATTGGTTGGAATTATGTAGAAAACCCAGCCACCCCAGGAGAATATCTTTTCACTGTGAAGCGAAATGAGAATATATTAACTAAACACAGTTTTATTGTTGATTTAAAAAATGGCGATTCAGTAACTAACAAAAACTTTATTATTTTAAGGCTTATGGAAATTGTTTTAAACTCTCAAACAAAAACAGATTATGGTTTTGCCAGCAATGAACAAAATGCTTTAGAAAGAATTAGAACATATGAGGGCAATTTTGAGGGTTTGGGCTTTGTTATGGGTGATGTGAGTGACCCTCAAAGTGTTGCCGCGAAAGTTAAAAATATGCTTTTGGAAGAAATTATTGGTCAAAATGCACTAACTTATTATAGAGAAGCAAAAAGCTTTTCCGAACCATTTATAGATGAGAATGAAAGTGGTGTTTTTGAAGACGGAGAACCTTATTTAGATGTGAACAAAAACGGAGTTAGAGATGCAAGTTTTTCTGTGACCACACAGGCTTTTTATGCGGATTTTGAAACCATTATCACAAAACTTGTGAGCGACCTTGCTTATATTGTTGATGGCGAAGATGGCGTTGATGTGAACGGAAATGGAATGATTGATGAAAAATATAAAGCACTTATTGGAGTTGAAGTTCAAGATTTTGATTCAGAAACATTTTTCCACCCAGGAACTCCTGAAACAGACACTGAAAAAAGAAAACTAACAAATATGGAATATGCAAACTATTCAAGCATTGTTTTTGCTCCAAATGTTGAAGGTTCTGACAGATTAATTTTTAATTTGTTTGACATCTATGTTGATAGTGAAACAGATTTTGTTCTTGATTTATATCTAAAAGTTTTTTTGAATGAAGACAACTATTTTGTGTGCAAAGTTTCAACGCTTGCTTTAGATTCCTCCAAAAGTTGTGATTGGTCGAATGGGAATGATAAAGATAGTGACATAAATAAAATTGAGGGAAAAGATGATGAATATGAAAACCCATTTGAAGAATTATTTGATTCAAGTGTTAAACACAACGCATTTTCATGGATTATGTTAAGTGATGAGATTGATTATGAAGATGTGTTTGAATATGTGACAAAAAATAGACCAAATGACTACATCTTAAAGTGTTCTAACCAAGGTTCACTTACTGATGCTGAAACAATGCGTGCAATGATATCAAAACCAAATGGAGTTGGCGAGCTTGATAGTGACCTTTCGTATATGGGGAGGGGGTATCACACAAGCTTAACAGATAACACAAGTTTAACTGAAAAATATTCATATCAAGAGATTAACAAAAATGGAGACACGGCTCTTTGTTATGTGAGTGAAGGACCATATATGGAATTTATTTTTGATGTTGTGAACGAAGACCCAACAGTGGACTATAACTTTAAATTCTTAATTCAACCACAAAACTGGACAGAAGAGGAATAAATTGGCAATTTTTTTGTTGCGAAAATTGTGATAAAAACTCAAAATATGCAAAAAATATAAACAAAATTGGCAAAAAATAGTCAATTTTGTTTTACTTTGTGCAAGTTATTTGATAAAATCGTTATAAAAAGGGGGGAACATAGTAGGTGGATATAACAATCATTGAAATGTTGTGGAACCCGTTGAGTGGTATAACAAGTGCGCTCGGCGATTTTTTTGAAAGTCTCGTTGAGAAGCTTTTATCTATTCTAACATTTATTCCATCAGCTTTGCTTTACTATCTTCAAATTGGATTTTTCTACATCATTGATTTTGTCCAAACAATTTTTAGAAAAATGGCTGGACTAGACACCTATTATGTTGATGGTTCAGAACAGTCGGGCGACATGGTTATGTCGATGCTCACAAACCAAGTTATTGTTGATATTTTTATCGCAGTTTTGGTTGTTTCAATTATGTTATTGTTTGTGACCACTTTTGTAGCCATTATTCGTGTTGAATTCACGGAAAAGGGCGCGGGAAATGCAAAAGGGCCAATTATTGGCAGAGCCATTAAGTCAATAGCATATTTTGCTGTCGTGCCGATTACGTGTTTATTTGGAATATGGATTTCAAATGTGTTTTTAAGGTCTTTTGACCAAGTCACGTCTGGCAATTCCTATTCACTTAGCACAACTGTTTTCTTTGCAGCCGCGCAAGATGGTAATAGGGCAAGAAACAATGAACGGATTGCAAATGAAATGAAGGAAAATGAGAATTTGTTGCGGGCACTTGGCTTAAATAGTAGTTGCACGCAAGAAGATTTGGCAATGGCAATTGATAAGGCATATTTGACTAGAAAAAGGGTTGCCGACACCTCGGTGCCAGGAGACAGTGTTGAGCTTGACACCGACGCAAATGCTTTTTCGTATTATTTTTGTGCCTCATTATTATTTCATCACGATTTGGAGATTTACACATTTGACACAACAGAATTCTGGGGAACATTGTATTTCTATGATTTATTCCTCGGCTACAACTATTTGATTGGTTTTGTTGGCGGCTATATGGTGGCACAGCTTTTGCTGACTTCCGTTCTTGGCTTGATTCAAAGAATTTATGAACTGTCAATTCTCTTTGTGATATCTCCAGCCGCGGTTGCCTTTATGCCGCTAGACGATGGAAAGAAATATCAGCAATGGCGAGGTGAATTTGTTAAGCGTGTTGGAATGATGTATGGTCCAATTATTGGAATTAACCTAATGTTCCAGATTTTGGCAGTTTTGCAACATATTACATTGTTCCCAACAAGTGGCTTTGTTAATAGATTGTTTAACGCGTTAATGCAACTATTATTTATTATTGTTGGACTGCTTTCTGTGAAGGATTTTTCTGGAATTATTTCCAACCTTGCTGGCTCAAGTGATGCAATATCGGTTGGTGATAACAAGAAAAAAGACACCAAAGAGTTAGGACAAAAAATGATGGCTGGTCAATTTGCAGCAGCCCGCGTTGGAAAAGAAGTGACAAAGGCAACATATCATTCCGCTAGAGGGCATGAAGATAGAAAAAAAGCAAGAACTTTAGATAAAGAAGCAAAAGATCTTGAAAAACAAGCAGAGCTTACTACAGATAAAACAAGAGCTGCAGATTTAAGAAAGAAGGCTTCAGAAAAAAGAAGTGAGGCTAATGAGATTAGGGAAAAGAATGAGCATATTAAAAATGGTCTTGGCACGCAACTAAATGCGGCACTTCATGGAGATGCTGTTAAAACTGGTATTGGTGGTGCCTTTGGAGATTTGGCAAAAGCTGGTGGCCCTGCTCTTCAATATTTCACAAGGTCTGCAATTGCTGAAAGGCAGAAGAATGGCCAAAGCGTTATTGGTCAACAAAGACTGTTCTTGACTAATGAGCAGACAATAGATGAAAATGGAAATAAGGTATATAAAGATGGAGCAACTTTGGGTGCTTCCCTGAAAAACATTGGTAGGGGTAAAGGAATGCATGTGGATGCAGCCCAAAAAGCCAACAGTGAGTATAAAGAAAAGAAAGACCATCAAGAACAACAACAATGGGGAAATGAAAAAGATGCCCAGATGGCAGAGGCAAATGCTCGAAAAGATTATGGGCAATATATTGCAAACAATATGGGCTTGGATTTGAAACACCAAGACAGTTGGTCAGATGCAGACAAGAATGCATTTAACACAGAGCTTACAGAAATGCTTGAAAAGTACAGGGGGCATGCTGATGGCTCAACATACTATGCTTCAATAGGTGAAATTGAAGCGCAAAATGCAGAAATTGACACTGCAACAAGCACTGCATCAACTGCAGCAAGCTCTGCAGCAACCAGCAGTGCTGTGACTGGAGCTTATGACGGCGGACCAGGTGGCGGAAGTCCTGGTTCAGGTGGCTCTGGTTCGGGCAGTGGTGGCTCTGGTTCAGGTGGCTCTGACGACAAAGATGATGACGACAAAGATGAGGATGGCAAAGGCGGTGGCTTTAAGGTTCGAGTCATTGGCGGTAAGCTTGACAGCGTCGGCAGCGTTGATGATGCCCAGATTTCAAGAGGAAAGATTGAGGCAAAACTTGAGGGCACTTCATCAGTTAATGTTGCCAACACACCACAAGTGTCTATTAAAGGTACTGCAAATGTCAATGTACAAAGTGGAATGGGGCCATTGGAGACCGCAATGAAGAATGTTATTGTGGCAATTGCAGCGAGTGCAAGTGGAGTAAAGGGCAAAGGTATTATTGGTGTAACTGGTCTTGGTTCATTCTATTCTGAAAAATGGACTGGTGGTAAACGATAATAATTTGCAACACTGAAAATAAAAAAGAGCAATTTTTGCTCTTTTTTGTTTTTCTTGTCATTCGTAAGCCCCGACCTCTTGCGTATTCTATTGAAGAATCTCTTTTTGTCATCCTGAGGAGCCACTTTGTGGCGACCCGGATCTAAGCCAATGCACCCTCGAGATTATCACGTCACTGCGTTCCTCATA
>CAJOLU010000009.1 GCA_905235475.1 uncultured Clostridia bacterium | reverse complement strand
GCTTAGATCCGGGTCGCCACAAAGTGGCTCCTCAGGATGACAAAAAGAGATTCTTCAAGGTCGGCGCTCTGCGGGTCGGGGTTCAGAATGACAGAAAGAGATTCTTCAATAGAATACGCAAGAGGTCGAGGTTCAGAATGACAGAGGGTTGTGTCATCCTGAGCCTCTCTTCGCAGCCCTTTAACGAAGGATCTCTAGATTCTTCAATAGAATACGCCAGAGGTCGGGGTTCAGAATGACAGAGGGTTGTGTCATCCTGAGCCTTTCTTCGAAGCACTGCACTCTTGTCATCCTGAGCCTCTCTTCGCAGCCATTTAACGAAGGATCCCTAGATTCTTCAATAGAATATGCAAGAGGTCGAGGTTCAGAATGACAGAAAAAAACAGAGCGTTTTGCTCTGTTTTATGTTTTTAGTGTTAAGATTGTTTTTATTATTAATGCCATTATTTAGACAAATAAACGCCTTTTAATTCATCAATTCCTTTTAGTTTTTTACCCTTTGTGGTTCTTGCTTCAATGACAATATCTTCACTATTTATCATTTTTGTTGAATCAAACTCAAAAACAATTTCAATTGGAAGAGTGATTCTTTCAGCGTAGATAACTTGGTCGTGTGGTGCTATTTGAATAATTCTAACACCTTTTCTATATCTTGGAAGTTTGTCAATTTGCGCGATTGGAACACGCTTTGCAAAACCGTTTTGTGTTACAACCACAATTTCTCCATCATCACTGCAAACTGTTCCATAAAGAACGCTATCGCCATCATTTAGGCTAATTCCCCTAACGCCACCGCTAATTCTGCCTTGTTCTGGAACATCATCTTTTTTAGCAAACAACACTTGTCCATTCTTGGTTACAAAAATCATATCAGTGTTTGGTTCATCAAAGCAAATAGACACAACTTGGTCATCTTCTTTAATCTTCACTGCTTGGAAATATGCTTTTTGAACTTCATATTCTTTGTAGGCTGTTTTCTTAACAAAACCAGATTCAGTGAAGAACATAAGTTCTTGCTTGTCAAAATTGGTTTGTGTGATTTGAACAATTTTTTCATCGAGTGCAAAATCAACAAAAAGTTCTCTTGGGTTGGCACCCTTATCTTTGTATTTCACAATTGGAATGTCTTTAACTCTGCATCTCGCACAATAACCTTTGTTAGTGAAAATTAAAACAGTTTGGTCGGTTGAAGTTGGAACAACAATTGAATGAACTTGCCTTGTTTTTGTTCCATCTTTAAACACCTTGTTTGCACTTTCATAAACTGACTTTTCAATCGCTTTTAACTCGCCTTGTGCATTAACGCAAACATAAACATCTTTTGGCTCATTAAGGTCCACAGTTTCAGTGAGTTCACACTCTTCTTGACTTAATATTGTGCTACGCCTTGGAGAACCATATTTTTTCTTGATTTCCAAAAGTTCTTTCTTAACAATGTCTAGTTGAAGAGCGCTTGAATTAACAACAGAAGTTAAATATGCAACTTTTTGTTTAAGTTCTGTAATCTCGCCCGTGATTTTGCCAACTTCTAGATTGGTAAGCCTTGCCAAACGCATATCCAAAATTGCTTGCGCTTGCACTTCACTCAATCCAAAAGCGTTTTTAAGTCGCATTTTTGCATCAACTGGAGAAGTTGAAGTTTTGATTATTTTAATAACTTCATCAATGTTTTGAATTGCAATCAAAAGCCCTTCCAAAATGTGAAGTCTATCTTTGGCTGCTTGAAGGTCGAACTTTGTTCTTCTTAAAATAACTTCTTTTTGATATTGAACATAATATGAAATGATTTCTTTTAAGCCCATTGTTCTTGGCTTTCCATCAGCGATTGCAACCATATTGATTGCAAAACTATATTCAAGGTCTGTGGACTTTAACAAAACTTTCATAATTGCTTCTGCGTTGGCATCTTTTTTAAGGGTTATAACTGCCCTAATTCCGTGCCTATCACTTTCATCACGAATGTCTGAAATATCGCCCAAAATTTCTTTTTTCTCATCACGAAGGGTGGCAATTTCTTGCAAAAGTTTTGCCTTGTTAACCTGATATGGAAATTCGGTTATAACAATGTTTTTCTTATCGCCCTTTGTTTCTTCTATGTGATATTTAGCCCTTATTGTAACCTTTCCTTTACCAGTGCTATATGCCCTTTCTAGGTCTGTTAGAATAAGATTACCACCAGTTGGAAAGTCGGGTGCTTTGATGTAGTGCATAAGGCTAGATAAACTGATGTTTGGGTTGTCGATGTATGCAACCACTCCATCAATGGTTTCCGCTAAATTGTGTGGCGGAATGTTTGTTGCAAGACCAACAGCAATTCCAGATGCTCCATTAACCAAAAGGTTTGGGTAGCGTCCTGGAAGCATTTCTGGCTCTTTTAAGGTGTCATCAAAGTTAAGGCTCCAACGAACTGTGTCTTTGTCTAAATCTCTCAAAAGTTCCATTGCAAGTGGAGCAAGCTTTGCCTCGGTGTAACGCATAGCTGCCGCCCCATCTCCATCGTTTGAGCCAAAGTTTCCGTGACCTTGAACCAAAATTTCACTCATATTGTGGGGTTGAGCAAGCCTAACCATAGCATCATAAACTGATGTGTCACCATGTGGGTGATACTTACCCAAACAGTCACCAACAATACGTGCTGATTTTCTGTATGGTTTGTCTGGTTCAAGCCCCAATTCCATCATTGAATATAATATTCTTCTTTGAACGGGCTTTAACCCATCTTCCACTCTTGGAAGTGCTCTATCCAAAATAACATATTCACTATATGGCATCATTGAATCGTGCATAACTTCATCAAGTGAGCCAGTGATTATTTTCCCAACATTGCCATCGGCATCTAGATTCATAGTTTGTTGTTTACTATCCATTGTTTACCCTTTTAATTAGATTTTTTCTCTGCAAAATTATCTTTTTTGTTAAAGTTTGCGTGTTCACTTATGTAAGTTTTTCTTGCTTCAATATCGTCGCCCATCCAAGTTGTTATCATAAGTTCTGCGTTAGCGGCATCTTCAACTGTAACTTGCAAAAGTGTTCTTCTTTTTGGGTCCATTGTTGTGTCCCATAATTGTTCTGGGTTCATTTCACCCAAACCTTTATATCTTTGGATGCTATATCCTTTGCCAAACTGTTCAAGAACTCCTGGAAGTTCATTATCACTATAAACATATTCAATCTTGTCTTTTTTCTCAACTTTATAAAGTGGTGGAAGCCCAATATATAAATGTCCATTTGTCACAAGTTCTTTCATATATCTAAAGAAAAATGTCATTAAAATTGCTCTAATGTGTGCACCATCTTGGTCAGCATCTGAAAGAATGATAACTTTGTGATATTTGAGTGCGGATAAATCAAAATCTTCGCCAATACCTGTTCCAAGGGCCGAGATTATTGTTCTTATCTCTTCATTTGCAAGAACTTGGGCAAGCCTTTTCTTTTCTGCATTCAAAGGTTTTCCTCGAAGTGGCAAAATTGCTTGGAATGAACGGTCTCTTGCTTGTTTTGCACTACCACCAGCACTATCTCCCTCAACAATAAATAATTCATTTAGTTCTGGTTTTCTTCCACTCGCACTTGCAAGTTTTCCAATCAAACTGCTGTTTTCAATACTGTTTTTCTGTCTTGTGATTTCTTTTGCTTTTCTTGCAGCCTCTCTAACTTTTGCTGCCGCTTTTCCTTTTTTGATTGCAAGTTCCAAAACTTGTTTGTTTTCATTCTTTTCAAAAAGTGTTACAAGCCCATTATACACAATGTTTTCAACCTCACCCTTAATTTCTGGGTTGCCAAGTTTTGTTTTTGTTTGCCCTTCAAACTGAACATTTCGCATTTTTATTGCAAGAGTTATTGTTAACCCCTCACGATAATCTTCACCAAGTGGGTTCTCTTCCTTATCTTTTAATAGGTTAAGCCTTCTCGCAACATCATTAAATGCCCTTGTGATGGCACTTTTTAGCCCAGTTTCGTGAGTTCCACCCTCACTTGTTGGAATGTTGTTAACATAACTAAAAATGTTTTCAGTGTAGGAATTTGTGTATTGAAAAGCACATTCAAGTTCAATTAAATCACTTTTACCAGAAATATAGATTGGGTTTGGGTGTTCAACTGTTTTGTTCGTGTTTAGATATGTGACAAAGTCTTTTAGTCCACCATTATACTTAAATGTTTGTTTTTCATTTTTCTTTAGTCTTTCATCAATCAAAACAATTTCAATGCCTTTGTTTAAAAAGGCCAATTCACGTAGTCTGGAACTAACAACATCGTGACTAAACTCAATGTCTTCAAAAACTCGGTCATCTGGAAAAAATCTAACTTTTGTTCCAAACTTATCTGTTGTTCCAATTTTTTTCAGTGGTTCAATAACAATTCCACTCTTAATCTTTCCACCCTTTGTAACGCTTTCAAAACGCATTGCATAAATAGCCCCATCACGACAAACCTCAACAGTTAACCATCTTGAAAGTGCGTTTGTAACAGAAGCACCAACTCCGTGAAGTCCTCCTGAATAACTATAGTTTTCATTGCCAAATTTTCCACCAGCGTGAAGTTGTGTGAAAACAACCTCAACTCCAGAAACTTTTAGTTGTGGATGAGGGTCAACTGGAATTCCCCTACCATTATCTTCAACCTGAGCACTTCCATCTTTGAAGAGTGTTACAACAATTTTATTTCCAAAACCATTTGATATTTCATCAATTGAATTGTCAACAATTTCCCACAACAAGTGGTGTAAGCCCTTTGTTCCCGTTGTTCCAATATACATTCCCGGACGCATTCTAACAGCATCTAATCCTTCCAAAACAACTATATCTTTTGAATCGTAATTTTTACTCAAAGCACATCCTCCATTTGCTATATACTTTCTATTTTAACACAAAATAAATTAAAAAACCAAAGAAAAACAGCACTTTTTTGAAATTTTTCTTATTATTTAGATAATTTTTTCTCTTTACACATAGAATACTTTCAAAAAAGGAGTTGCAATGAAATCAATTGTTTTAACTGGTGGTGGAACGGCTGGACATGTGTTCGGTTGCCTAGCACTAGTGCCTAAACTAGAAAAATATTTTGACAAAATTTATTACATTGGAACACCAAACGGAATAGAGAAAAAACTTGTAGAAAACAACTTAAACATCACTTTTATTCCCATAAAAACAGCAAAACTTGTTAGAAAATTAACACTAAAGAATGTGTTACTTCCATTAAAACTATTAAAAGCAATTCATGATTGTAACAAGATTTTAAAAAAAATTAAGCCAAGTGTCATATTCAGCAAGGGAGGTTTTGTGAGCGTTCCAGTAACTTTTGCTGGACATAGCCAAAACATTCCAATTATATTGCACGAAAGTGACATAAGTTTGGGTCTGGCAAATAAATTAGCAAAAAATAAAGCAAAAGTCATTTGTACTTCATTTGATATACCAGCACAAAACATAAAAAATGGGGTTTGCACTGGCTCCCCTATTAGGCAAGAACTATTTTTAAAGGATGGCAGCACAAAAACTATGCTTGGCATTTTGGATAATCAAAAAGTTTTGCTGGTGATTGGCGGAAGTTTGGGTGCAAGCAGCCTTAATGAACTTGTTTGGAAATCGTTAGACTTTTTGTGTGAAAAATTTTTTGTTATTCACATCACGGGCAAAGGAAAACAAAAAAACATAAAACACAAAAACTATAAGCAAATAGAATTTTGCGAGCATATGCAAAAACTTTACTCAATTGCAAACTTTGCCATAACTCGTGGAGGCTCTAATGCAATATTTGAACTATTATCTTTAAAAATCCCAATGATTATTGCGCCACTCAAAAAACAAACTCGTGGCGAACAAACACTTAATGCAAAATATTTTTGCAAGAAAAATTATGCTCTAATGCTTGAAGAAGAAAGTGAAACAGAATTGCAAAATAAAATTAATCTCCTCATTCAGCAAGAAGAAAAAATTAAAAGAAATATGAATAAATATTCACAAAATAATAGCACTGAAATCATTACACAAATAATCAAAAGATTTGCATAAATTCTTGGCATATGCAAAGATATATTCTATAAATTATCTAGAGATTAATTATTAGCCTATTCATTGTTGGAATTATGTTGTAATTATTAAACCACAAAAAAACAATAGCACAAGAATTATCACAAAATGTTGAAATACCCACAAAAGCAATTTATTGCTATTTTAACTATTTGCGTGTGGAGTTCCTATTGTAACACCGTGTGGCAGAAATGGTGGCATTTATATTGAAAACACCTTTTCACTTCAAAAAATTTTTTTCACAATAGATGAACTAAATTGCCTTATTGCACTAGTCTCTTTTAAACCTCATTTCAACTAAAAAATTAACATATGCAAAATCGCATATTTATTCATAGATGTTTATATTTATAACCCACTATAGTTTAATGATTTTTGATATCTTGTTATACTAATCATATTTAGCAAAATTTTTGTAAACAAAAATAACAATTAAAATAAAACAAGCCATAAAATTTAGCTTGTTTTTATTTTATCATCATAACCGTTTATTTGTGCATCTTCCCACACATATTTTCATAATTTAGAAGTGCCGTGGAAGAATATAAATATGTTAAACTATCTTTTTTTATTTTTTGCTTGTTTGCAATTTCCAAAAGACTATCAAGCATTTCACTAAAAGAAAAGTCTTTAAAAAGATAATTTGCCATAGAACCAGGTATTGCATTGATTTCATTTAGAAAAACATTCTCTTCTTGCACAAAAAAGTCCATTCTGCACACTCCAGCAAGTTCAAATAAATAGAAAGCCTTTTTTGCATATTCCTTGAGTGTTTCTTCCACTATTTCATCTAAGTGCACATCAACAATTCTTTCATTTTTTTCTGCATTTATATATTTTTGATCAAAAGACAAAATGTTTTGCTGAACCACAACTTCTTCCAAACTAGAAATTTTTGTTTCATTTCCCGCACCCAAAACTGCAACATTAACTTCGCGGAAGTTAGTTATTGCCTCTTCCACAATAACTTTGTTGTCAAAACACAAAGCAAGATTTATGGCATCAACAATTTCTTTTTGGGTTTGACAAAAACTAACACCAATGCTGCTCCCTGCCCGGCAAGGCTTAACAACCACTTTTGAGCCTAATTCACTTTCTATCTTTTTAAGAATGCCAATTTCATCTTTTTGAAATTCTTCGCCATAAAAATAAACAAACTTTGGTGTTTTTATGTTGTTTTGAAGCATTAACATTTTTGCTGCCACTTTATCCATTGTTATCGAACTTCCAAAAACGCTAGAGCCAACATATGGAATTTGTGTAAGTTCCAAAAGCCCTTGAATGCTTCCGTCTTCTCCATATGCCCCATGAAGAGCAAGAACAATCGCATCAATCTTTTTTTGTTTTGTTCCAAAACGGCCTTTAATAAACAAAGAATTTGAGTGTGGCACAAGATAACATTCCAAAAGACCTGACCTTGTAAAATTTGTGTAAGAAGAAACTAGATTTAATTTTTTCCCCGTGAGCCAAACTCCTTCACGCGATATGTAAATTGGAATTATATTATATTTTTCACTGAGGTTTGCCATAACTTGAAGACCAGTTATTATTGATATGTCGTGTTCAACAGATTTTCCACCAAATATGACTGCAATATTTTCCATATAAACTCCTTTTAATTGTTATATGAAAAAGAGCACAATATTGTGCTCTTTTTCATGTGTAGTTATCTGGCAAATCATTTTCCCATAATATTATATCTTTTGGTTTTATAATGGTTTTTAATAATTCTTGCGCTTTTTGAGTGTTTTCTGCAAATTTAATGTTATTTTCATCAAACTTTTTGTCGATTAACCCTTGTTTTATTGCAAGTTCATTTGTTTTGTTAACAATAATAACATAGTCGGCAGCCTCAGCGATATTTTCTCCAAATTCATAGTTTGCAAGTCTTTCCAAACTGCCCAACTCTACAAGCCCAGGAGTTACCACAATTTTGCGATATCCCTCAAACATTTTCATAACTTCAAGAGCCCACTTACTACCATCAATGCTGGCGTTATAGGTGTCGTCCAAAATAATCACATCGTTTGGAGCATTAATAAGTTGAAGTCTGTGTTCAACTGGCATAATTTTTGATATTCCAACTGCAATTTCTTCCAAAGTTAAACCAAGTTCCAAGGCTGTTGGAACACACATCAAAATGTTAGATAAGTTGTGAAGTCCCAAAAGTTTTGTTGAACATTTGATTTCTTCATTATTTGCGTGAAGAACAAAATCTGTTCCACTTTGTGTGGTTTTTATATCGCTCGCAAACACACTTGCATTTTTGTTTTCAATAGAAACTTTTGCTTTTCTTCCACTGTGAGAAACAAAAATTTCATTGCTGGCTTCGTTATCTGCATTAAAGGTGCAAAAACCATTCTTTTCAACATATTTTGCAAGTTCTGCTTTTGTTCTCTTAATATTTTCAAAAGAACCAAAAGTTTGCAAGTGTTGCTCGCCTATTGTTCCAACAATTCCATAAGTTGGTTTAACAATTTGGCATAACTCATCAATTTCGCCATTCTTTCTTGCCCCCATTTCTGCAATAAACACCTGATGAGTTATGGTTAGGTTTTCTAAAACAGTTTTTGTGATTCCCATTGGAGTGTTATAATTTTGTGGAGTTTTACAAACGCTATATTTTTCAGACAAAATGCAAGCAAGAGCATTTTTTATTGTTGTTTTTCCAAAACTTCCAGTTATTCCAATTTTTATTAGGTTTGGAAAACTTTGAAGTTTTGCTTCCGCTTTTTTGATATATCTTTTGCTTATTCCCTTTTCAAATGGTTTCATAATCAAATGTGATAATGGTGCCAAAACTGGCAATAATAATGGCATTAATGCAATTGCACTATAACGAATAACTTGCGTAAACATACTTGAAAGCATTATTAAAGCAAATGTTAAAATAACAGACAAAACAAAGAACACTGCCATACTTCTAGACATTCTTGCAGTCATTTTTAGAGGCACTTTTTTTGGAGTTTCATACATAACTTTCAAAAACATTCCAGAGAACAAAAAGTAAAACAATAATCCCAAATAAGACAAATAGTATTGAAGTGGTGTTGCAAAAATTCTAAAAATAACATTGGTTACAATCATACCAGCCAAAGATAACAAGCAAAGCATAACAATTCGGCTTAAATATTTTTCTCTTGTGTTTTTCAGCCAGTTGAAATAACCCGTTAGATGATAGCCATTAAGTTGAATTATTTGCATAAACTTATAGCCTTCAAAACACAACAGCATTGCATTCAAAAAACTTAATATAATTGCAATGTAGAAATGTCCTGAACTAAAATCAAAAAAATCAATCATAAACTCCTCCAAAATTTTTCTAATATGCCGTTGAACTGCACAAAACTATCAATGTGTGAAAAGTGCCCTCCATTCAAAACATAAAGGTTACTACCCTGAATGTTTTTGTGCAATTGTTTTGCCATATATAGTGGTGTGTCTTTATCTTTCTTGCCCCAAATAATTTGTGTTTTAACTTTAATTTCCTTGCTCTCTTTTTCAATATCTTCATTAACAACACGAGTTAAAATTTTTTGCATTATGCCACAACTTTGTTTAAAATCTGTTGAACCAAACTTTTCCAAACAAGATAGCTCTTTCTTTCCACTTTCAACAAGTGATTTTAATTTTTTATATCTCTTTATTTTTAATTTTGTTCCACATGTTAGTTTTGGTTTTATGCCAGCACTATCCACAAGAGTTAAACTTTTTAGGTTTTCACTATGAAAATATGTATATAATATTGCAACCTTTCCTCCAAAAGAATGCCCAACAAGATGAATATTTTTTAGCCCCAAATTTTTCACAAATTCATAAACAGCATTGGCATATTCTTTCGTCCCCCAAACACTATGTGGCTCTTCACTTTTCCCAAAGCCCCACAAGTCTAAATTTATGGTGCGATAATTGTTTTTAAAGTGATTAAAACTTCCTTGAAAGTCACTAATATCACTTCCCCAACCATGCAAGAAAAGCACAACTTCGCCACTTCCACAATCTAAATAATTTGTGTTTAAAGAACAAACTTCAATCATCACTCCTCCAAGTATTTTCTCATTATGCAAGCATCAAATTTGCCCTTATAGTAGTTCTTTCTATTTCCAACACTGCAAAATCCGAGTTTTTCATAAAGAAGAAGTGCTGAATAGTTAAACACATTAACTTCCAAAACAATTGAATTTTTCTCTTCAACTTTTGCAACTTCAAACAAGTGTTTAAGTAATTTTGTTGCAACTCCCTTAAATCTTGCTTTTTTGCCAACAACAATGCGTAAAATCTCATATTCATTGCCAAGGTCCATAACAGCAACATATCCCAATAACTCTTCGTTTTGCTTTGCAATAAAGCACTTATATGCACTGTTTTTAAAACTTTCTTTAATCATATTTTCATTCCAAGGAATGTCATCTCTATCTGCGTTTTTCTCCAATTCAGCAAGCAAAGGCGCATCTTTTTCTTCGCCACGAACAATTTGAATTTCCCCATTTGCCATTTGTTCTGCTTGGCTGACACGCAAATATAATGGCTTTATTTCTTTATAGGAAATAAAATCCTTGTTTTGAATTTTTTGATTAACAGCAAGAAATAATGAATGTGCGGAAAATGTTTGTTTTTTATTTTGAAAAATCAAAAAGTCATATTTCTTTTCATCATTATCATAATAAACAAAATCTGCATCGAGTTTTTCTTTTATCTTTTCAAATTGAACAAAGTTGCAAACTCGTGGGCTTGTCACTTCTTCTAACCCATCTTCTGTTTTTTTGAACACTTCATAATATAAGTTTTGTGAGCCTGCATTTATGATTGAACAAACCAAGTCATCAACCTTTAGTTTATCAAAATTATTATATGCCAAAACTTCTAGTGCAGTCACAACCACGCAAGGCTTTTGATA
This sequence comes from uncultured Clostridia bacterium, assembly GCA_905235475.1. Lineage (GTDB taxonomy): Bacteria > Bacillota > Clostridia > Christensenellales > UBA1242 > UBA7584. The sequence goes on along the minus strand of CAJOLU010000009.1, from coordinate 6,754 downwards.
AACATATGCAAACATTTTGATAACAGAAAGCCCAATTCTAATTCCAGTGAAAGAACCTGGCCCATTACAAACTGCAAAAACATCAATATCTTTTAGTGTTGTTTGATGTTCTTTTAAAAACTCATCCAAGAGTGGGAAAAATGTTTCACTATGTTTTGAAAATTCTGTTTCCAAAAAATACTTTTCCATTCCCTTTTGCAAACAAAACTGTGTTCCCATTCCTGTTGTGTTAAACGATAAACTATTCATCAAAGCCCTCCAACAAAAATTCTCTTTGTTCCTCGCCTAATATATTGATTGTGAGTTTTATATGTTCCTCTGGCAAAATGGAACTTGCTTTTTGTGGCCACTCAACAATGTTTATTGCGTTTTTGTCATTAAGCATTTCTTCAAGCCCTATTTCTTGTGCTTCACTCTCATCTTCCAGCCTATACATATCAAAATGATTAACTTTGCCATTTTTGATTGCATACTCATTAACGATGGTAAATGTTGGGCTTGTGACGTTGCTTGTCACTCCAAGTTCTTTTAACAAACTTTTTGTTAAAGTTGTTTTGCCTGCACCCATATCGCCATAAAGCAAAATCGTTTGACCAATCTTAACTTTTTTTGCCAAGTCTTTAGCAAAATTTTGCGTATCATTAATTGAATTTGAAATAACCCTTATCATTTGGTTTCCTTTTTTGCCTTTTTGGCTGGTTTGCTTTCTTTTTCTGCTTTTTTAGATGATTTACTTTCTTTTTTTGCTGTTTTAGATGGTTTTACATCTTCTTTCTTTTTGTCTTGCTCTTCTTTTTCAACAAACTTTCTAACTTCTTCTAGCGTATAAGCATTCTTATTTTCTCCCCAAATTTTTTCCAAGTGATAAAATTCTCTAACTTCAGGTGTGAAAATATGCACAATAACTTCGTTGTAGTCTAGGCAAATCCATTCCATAGCCCCATCGCGTCTTAAAACTCTTATGCCAACTTTGTTCAAACTTTCTTCAACAAAGTCAGAAATTGCTTTACTTTGTGTTGTGTTTGAAACGGTTGCCATAACCATATAATTTGCCACACTGCTAATTTTTGATATATCAAATAAAGCAATGTTTTCTGCCTTTTTGCTATCCAAAAGTTCAGCGATTGCAACCGCTAAATCTGTTGATTCATTTCTTTCAAATCCCTTCATTACTTTCACCTCTTTTAACTTTTTTAATTATAACAAAATTAAAAAACAAAAGTCAATAAAACAATTATAGTTTAAAAAATATATTATAGTTAATATTTACCATATGATGCGTTTTAAACTTAATTTAATTATTGATATAATCCTCACTTATTTAATATTTTTTGTGTTGTTTTATTCCTGGATTAATTTTTATAAAAGAAACATAACATTCTCATTCATTTCATCTTTAATTATTTCTTTTTTTGTTGTTTTTTTTATCTTTTCTTTGAAAAATAAATGGAGCAAGAAAAAAACGCTGTCTATAACACAAAAAGAAAATATTGAAAAATGCATAACTAACTTAAAATTCTTGCCAAAACAAAAAGTTATTAATTACTTCTATCAAAACATAAGAGCAAAAGAAAAAGTTAACAAACACAAAAACTTTTTGGAAACAGAACAATATGTTATTTATCCTTTTTTTGATAAACAAATTTTGGACGAAGACCAACTTATTTCAATCTATAAAGAAGTTCTCCCCTCTGGCAAAGAAACTTTAATTTTATGCAATCAGCCAAGCAAAGAAAGCCAAGTTCTAGCAAGCAAAATTGCCAATCTAAAAATAACAATTCTAAATGCGGAGCAAACTTATCAAAGATTTTTAAACAACTTTTCATCATTGCCAGAAGATGTAACTTTTTCCAAAAACAAAAAACTTGCATTCAAAGAACTTATGTCTTATGTGTCAAGCAAAGAAAGAACAAAAAATTATTTATTAATGGGGCTTATTTTAATCATTTCAAGTTTTTTTGTTATGTTCAAAATTTATTATCTAGTTTTTGGCTCACTTCTTTTATTTATGGCACTTTTAACTCGCCTTTTGCCATACTTCCCAAAAACAAAAAAGTGAGCACTAACTCACTTTTTCTTACTCCTCATAAACAAATTCAAAGTCGCCAATTAAAACTGTGTCGCCGTTTTGCATTCCAGCCTTTAAAAGAGCATCAATAATTCCATCTTTTCTTAGGCGTTTATGAAAATATGCAAAACTATCTGGGTCCGAAAGCACAACTTTTCGCTGCAATTCATCAATTCTTCCGCCCTTAACTTCAAAATAGCCATCTGCAAGTTTGACAACCTCAAATGAAATGGTGTCATGTGGAGCAAATTCAAAGCCCTCACCCTCAATTCTTTCTATTTTTGGAAGAGTTTTAAGTTTTTCAAAAATACAATCAATCATTTCATCAATTCCACTTCTTGTAACAGCAGAAATTGCAAAAACATCAACATTTGCATATTTTTTATTCTTTTTAAGTTCTTTCTTAAAATCTTCAATAGCCTTTTCTTGGTCGAACACTAAATCAAGTTTGTTAAGAACAACAATTTGTGGCAAATTATATAGTTTTTCACTATAATTTTTTAGTTCTTTGTTTATTGACATAAAGTCTTCGAAAGGGGCCCTTCCCTCACTTCCAGAAATATCCACAAGATGCAAAATGAGCCTTGTTCTTTCAATGTGACGCAAGAACTCGTGACCTAGCCCAACTCCCTCACTAGCACCTTCAATTAGCCCCGGAATATCTGCTAAAACGCAAGTTTCATCATATCTTTTTAGAACACCAAGGTTTGGCGAAAGAGTTGTGAAATGATAGTTTGCAATCTTTGGTTTTGCCTCTGTGATAACAGACAAAAGTGTCGATTTTCCAACATTAGGGAAGCCAACAAGTCCAACATCGGCAATAGTCTTTAACTCAAAAATAATTTCATATTCATCAGTTTTCTGCCCGGTTTGGCTAAAATGTGGAGCTTGTTTTCTGGAACTCATAAAGTGAGCATTTCCCTTGCCACCAAGTCCACCAGTTAAAAGCGTGTAGGTTTGGTCTTTGTCAAACATATCAACAATAACTTTTCCGCTTTCACTATCTTTCACAACTGTGCCTTGTGGGACATCAATAAAAAGAGGTTCCCCACTTTTTCCAGTGCAGTTTTTTGGCATACCCTTGCCCCCATCTTCTGCCCTAAAATGCTTATTAAAACGGAAATCAACCAAAGTGTTCAAACCTTGTTTAACACGCAAAATAATATCTCCACCTTTTCCACCGTCACCACCATCTGGGCCACCATTTGGAACATATTTTTCACGCCTAAAAGTGTTGGCGCCATCTCCACCATTTCCAGCTTTTACAAATATTTTAACTTTATCTATAAACATTTTTTAACACCTTCTTTATAATATTTACAAAAAGAATTTAGTTTGCAGTTTTTGCACTTTGGATTTCTTGCTGTGCAGTGATATCTTCCAAACAAAACAAGCCTAAAATGAGCATCATGATTTACATATTTTGGATATTTTTTTGAAAATTCTTCCCCTGTTTTCTCTGGTGTTTTTTGATTAACAAGCCCCAAACGATTAAGCACTCTAAAAATGTGCGTGTCAACGCCCATAACATTTTCGTCATATATGGCAGAAGCAACAACATTTGCAGTTTTCTCTCCAACCCCTTTTAGCTTTTTGAGTTCACTAGCGGTTGTTGGCATTTGACCACCATAGTCATTTATGAGTTGATTGCTCATTGCAATCAAGTTTTTGGCTTTGTTGTGATAGAATCCAAGACTATAAATCATTTTTTCAAGTTCTTCTTGACTAAGGGACGCAATGGATTGTGGTGTGTTATACTTTTTAAACAACACACTTGTAACCTCATTAACTCGCTTGTCTGTGCATTGAGCCGAAAGCATAACAGCAACCAAGCACTCAAAAGGCGAACTATAATGTAGTTCTGGGTCTGCATTTTCAAACAATTCACTCAAATAATCAAAAGTTAAATCAATTTTTTGCTTTTCCACCACTATCTCCTATTTGCCATTATAACATAAAAATTTTATGAAAGCAATAAAAATTAAAATTGCATAATCCTTTTTATATTGGGTATTGAAAAAGAAACAACTTTGTGATACAATATTAAAAGAAGATTTTATTGGGGAGATAAATAAATTATGCTTGTTAAAACAAAAAATCAAAATGTTCATTGCAATATATATCGTGATAAAGAAGGCGTTTCAGATGAAATTAAATTTTTTAGAATCATTGCAACAAATGACCAAAATTATGAAATTGGTAACTTGAATTTTTCGTGTAAAAAAAATCGTGAAGTTTGGCTATATCAAATTGCAACAAAAGAAGAATTTCAATACCAAGGCATTGGGCAAGCTATGCTTGATGTGTTTGAAGTTTTTTGTTCAATCAATTCTTGTTCACACATTGAAGGAAGATTTATACCTGACAATGATTATGCGGAAACTTTTTATCATAAAAATGGTTACAGCATTTTTGAAGACTCTTATAGAGATTATATAATCAAAGATTTGCGTTGCTCTCAAGTTTTTGTTGAAAAATCACCCAAAATTGAGGGTGAACTGTGTGTTTTAGATTACGCTGAATACCAAAAGCAACAAGAAGCAAAAAATATTGTTTCAGAAATTTCTAAAAATAATGCAGACAAAAAACAGCAAAAACAAAACTGTGCTATCATTCAAACAAACAATTTTAGTTAATAAAACAATATTTCCTCTGCTCTTTTTATCAAAAACAGAATAAAAAACAACCAAAGTGTTTTGGTTGTTTTTTATTCAAGAGTTTTTTCCTCTTTATGTTTTATTTTTGTTGCCCCAACAGTTTTTGATGTTCCAAGCATTTTTTCACTAGAAAAATTTTGGTTGGTTAAAAAATTTATTGTTTCATCATCAAATTCACCAACTGCAAATTTTTTGTTTGAACCATTATTTATTGAGTTTTTTGCAACATTATAAACACTTTCATATTTTGTGTTTGTCACAATTGCATATTCGGCGTTTTCAAGTGCCACAATATCATTCACTCCATCACCAATTGCACAAACGCCACTTAAATCATCCTTTCCTTTTTTGTATTTTTGAAGTTCTTTCATTCCATCAAGTTTGGTTCCGTGTCCAATTTGAACAGACCTTCCCGCATTAACATTAACACTTGAGCCAAAAGCTTTTTGAATTTCTGCATTAATTTTTTGAAGTTTTGAGCCTGTGTTTATGATTTCTAATGAATAAATTTCATTATTAGCCATTTTTGCTTGAAGCATTTTTTGAGATATTTTAACATTAGGTAAATTAACTTTTTTAAGTGCTTCCAAAAGACTAACCAAAACAACAAGTCCAGAATATTTAACTTTTCCGCTAACACTTTCAACTTCTAATGTTTTTTCTCTATAATTTTCGTCTTTACCACGATAAACAATAACTGTTCCATTAGCACAATCTTTGATTATTTCTCTAACTTTTGTGAGTTCTTCCATTGTTAAAGGCTCATCTTTCAATACTGTTCCGTCACTACTTTTAATATAAGCACCAGCAAAAGCAACAACATCAGCCTTGATATCTTTGTTTGTTTGCTCCTTAATTTTAGACAAAGTGTTTTCAATTTCAAACAAACTCATGCCAGATTGCAGTGCAAATTCAATGTTGTTATCATTTATTGTTTTAATCAATTTATCAGCATTTTCTCTCAAATTGCCCTTTCCATCAACAAGTGTTCCCTCAATGTCACTAGCAACAAATTTTATGTTGTTTTTCATACCAGTCTTTCCTTTTAATATAACTTCTGTAAACATTATATAACATAATAGAAAAATGTCAATACCCAAATTTAAAAAATATTGTATTAAAACAAAAAAAACAACAGTTGGGACAGGTTGCCTTTTTTTAACAAAAAAAACAACAGTTATGTCAGGTTGCTTTTTTTTAACATAAAAAAAACAACAGTTATGTCAGGTTGATTTTTTTTAACATAAAAAAAAACAACAGTTGGGACAGTTCGCTTTTTTTAACATAAAAAAAACAACCTGTTTCACAACAAGTTGTTCTGTATAAAGCATTTTTAACTGAATATACTTATATTTATTGTTTATTTGTCTTGTAATTCAAAATTTGTTTTGCAAGGATTTCACTTGCACCGACTTGGCCTTAGCCAGTCTATAAAATTTCCCACCAAAGATATTATACCGATTTAACTCAAATATAAATTACTATCTTTGATTTCGTCGACAAAGGTCGAGGCTCTTAACCTCTCCTTAAAAGGAGGTGATCCAGCCGCACCTTCCGGTACGGCTACCTTGTTACGACTTCACCCCAGTCATTGGTTTTGCCTTAGGCACCTGCCTCCCTTGCGGGTTAGCCCAGCGACTTTGGGCACTCCCAACTCCCATGGCGTGACGGGCGGTGTGTACAAGACCCGAGTACGTATTCACCGCGATTTGCTGACTCGCGATTACTAGCAAATCCTACTTCATGCAGTCGGGTTGCAGACTGCAATCTGAACTGAGACCACTTTTTTGAGGTTGGCTCCCCCTCGCGGGTTTGCATCCCTTTGTAGTGACCATTGTAGCGCGCGTGTAGCCCAAGGCGTAAGAAGCATGATGATTTGACCTCATCCCCACCTTCCTCCGTGTTATCCACGGCAGTCTCTCTAGAGTGCCCAACTTAATGATGGCAACTAAAGACAAGGGTTGCGCTCGTTGCGGGACTTAACCCAACATCTCACGACACGAGCTGACGACAACCATGCACCATCTGT
>CAJOLU010000008.1 GCA_905235475.1 uncultured Clostridia bacterium | reverse complement strand
CAAAATTCCACCAATATACACATTTCCAGTCCAATCAACATCATGTTTTATAATATCACTTGAGTTTGAACAATTTTCAATATATGAGGTGTCATAAGCTTCACCAACAACTCCTCCAATATTTGATGGTCTTGCCGTATTTGTTGTGTTATATTCAAATGTTCCATCTGTTGAACAATCAACAACTCTTGCTCTATTAATCCAGCCAACAACTCCACCAATAAAGTTTGAGCCACCATTTGAACTTGCTGTGATATTAACATTTTTTGCATGCAAGTTTTGAAGAAGAACTTGTTTGCCATCTATTCCATTGTTTGCATTTGCTGAACCCACAAAAGCCCCAGCGTGAGAATTTCCAGTTGCTGTGCAAGTTCCGCTTAATGTTGCATTTTGAATTGTTAAATTCTTAACATATGAATCATTACAAATGCTTCCAAACAAACTTGGGTATTGATTCCCCGCACCACTCACATTAACATTCAAATTGTAGATTGTGTGGTTTTGCCCGTCATATTTGATTTCAGTGTGTGCAACAGTGCCTGCATAGTTGCAAATTGGGGTCCAAGCGAGGTTATTGAGGTCAATATCTGCTGTTTGAATAAAGTATTTTCCATCAATATTTGCTCTTGTTGAACTGTTGTTTGATTGGTCTGCAATCCAGGCAAGTTTTTGAGCGCTATCTATAATGTATGGGTTGTCTTGGCTGTTAGTTGAGTTTGTTGCGCCATATAGGAGACTAGGTGCCTCAACAGAGCCATCCCAAACAGATATATTATTTTTAGTTTTTGCCAAGTTTTTAAGTGTTGGGTAGTCACCAGCGGTGAAGTCCCAATAAGTTGAACTCAAACTTGTAAGCCCACTAGGCGCAGTTCCAGTTGTTGTAACCGTCATCTGCGCGGTGGTGAGATATGAACTATTTGTAACAACTCCAGCTGCAGGAGCGTTACCATAAAGGAAACCAATATCCGCATTTGTTGAGAGGTAGTAAACACCAGTCCAAGGACCTTGATTTACCGCTTCACGGTTGTAGTAACAATAGTTAATTAAAGCATTTGAGTTGTTAAACCAACCAATAACACCACCAGCATAACCAAGATGATTATAAACTGTTGCAACAGCTCCGGTTGAGAAACAATACTCTATAACTGGCTTATAAGTTGCTGTTCCAGAAACCCCTCCAGCAATTCCACCAAGGTTTGGAGTGGTTCCCTCCCCTTCATCACTTAAAATATTTCCACCATTATAGCAGTTTGAAATTGTGGCAACAGTGGTTTGTTCGTCTGTTTGGCGCGCATATCCAACAATTCCACCAACAAGTGGATTCTCGTTTTGAGTAGTTTTTCCAATAATATCTCCATAGTTGGCACAATATCTAACAATTCCACCACCAGTGTGTGTTGATCCAACAATTCCACCAACTCTAGCATCGTTTCTTGCTATAACATTTATTTCACCATAGTTAACACAATTTTCAATAATTCCGCCACTATAAACACAATAAGCTATACCACCAGCTTGAGTCCAGTTGTATGGACAAGTTACTGAAATGTTTCCAGTGTTAGAACAACCCCTAATCGTTGCACCAACACAATCCGCAACAATTCCACCAGCGCCAATGGCATAGTTAACACCAGCACTAACTGTTATATTAACCCCAATGTTATGGCAGTTTTCAATCACGGTTCCAGAGGCAACAGTTGCGGAAATTGCACCAGCATACACAAATTGAGTTTGGTTAGTGATGGTTATAGCACCACTATTTAAAGTTAAATTCTTAACATAACCATTCATATAGCCGAATAAACCATGTCTCATTGAGGCGGTTTGATATGTTGAAATACTCAAATTATAAATAGTGTGGCCGTCACCGTCGTAGTAGTATGTCCTGCGGGTTGTTGTGTTATTAATTGGCGTCCATTCTTTCCAAGCGAGGTCGATATCTACTGTTTGTTTAAAGTATTTGCCGGCAAAGTTTACAGAATTGTCTGAAAGCCATTTAAGGTCGGCGGCAGATTGAATGAGGTATGGGCTTGCGCTTGTTCCGCTTCCAGTTAATGAACTAGAAACTGATGTGCCGTCCCAAACGTCCACTTTTCCACCCAAGGTGGCTGATGATTTCAAAATTGGGTATGCACCTTTGTTGAATTCCCAATTTTCTGTTGTGAAGCCAACCATTTTGCTTGGTGCCGCACCCGTTGTGACTGATTTCATCTCCGCGGTGGTGAGGCCTGCGTTAGATGAACCATAAACGGTTCCATATGATGAACCAACCATTCCAGTGGCAGCATAACTTGTGCCCCAAGGTGCGGTTCCACTTGAAAGGGTTTCTGTGTTATAGTAACAATTTGTAATTCCTTCTCTTGTTGCGTTTGCACTGTTAGAGTTTCTCCAACCAATAATTCCACCAATCCAACTTTGGGAATCATAGTAACTTCTCACTGCCCCAACGCTATATGCGTTTGTGATAAAGCAATATGAGTATGAGCCATGTCCGCCAATAATTCCACCAAGGCGTGTTAAATCAGCAGTTTGCCCCTTTGAGTAAATATTTCCAGCATTTAATGCGTTTTGAATGTTTATTCCATAGCCAATTCCAACAATTCCACCAACTTCGTCATCTCTAGCGGTGTCTGAATAGGTGTATACGTCACCATAGTTTGCAACATTAACAAGTTTTGTTATATCTAATGTTCCCTGTTGAGCCCAACCCAAAACACCACCAACATAAAGATAGCCATCTGTTGAACTTGTGACAGTCACATTTCCATAGTTAGCACAATTTGTTATTGTTTGTCCAACAGTGTTTGCTTTTCCAAGCACTCCACCAACAGCCATTGGATTTGCTCCAGTTGCCCCAGAAACAACATTAATTTCTCCATAGTTAACACATGAATTCATCTCAATTTCTTGCGCAACGCCAGCAATTCCACCACATGAACCAATGCTATTAGATGAACTTATTAATTTCCCATAGTTCACACAGTTTGAATAAACAATTTTTCCACCAGTCTGTTCAGCTAGGATTCCACCAACCAAACAAGTTCCGGTGCCGGTTGGTTTAATGATTTCAATTTTTCCAGTGTTTGAACAATTTATAATGTTAAGGAGAGAAGAAGAGTCATAGAAATAAGAAACAATTCCCGCCGCATGAACCGGATCTGTTCCACCTTGGTTTGTTGCGTAAACATTAACATTCTTGTTGTGAAGATTTACAAGATTTCCACCACCTTCCATATAAGCCACAAACGCTGCCGCTTTTGCCCCACGATTTCCATCACCAGTTTTATTTGCAATAACATAACCATTTTCCAAAGTTAAGTTCTTAATGTAACCAGTCATATATCCAAACAATCCTGCATAACATGTGCTACTTTTCGTCCTATTAACATACAAATTAAAGATTGTGTGGTTACCACCGTCGTAATAATATGTTTTCAAACCATAAGAATAATCAGCGTTTATTGGCGTCCAGTTATAGTTGTTTAAGTTTATATCTTTTGTTTGAAGATAATATTTTCCAGCGGCTGATGTATAGTTTGCACTAATCCACGCTAGTTTACTTGCGGTGTCGATAATATATGGGTTAGATTCGCTGTTTGCCGCACTTGTGTTTTTAAGAGTTGGCGCGGTTGTTGAAGTTCCGTCCCAATCATCAGCGTAAACAACAACTTGTGCACCTGGCATTAGTTGTTGGTTTGCATATTCGTGAGATGTGTAGTCTAGCACAACTGTTCCTGTGGACAAATCTAGAGGATTTATTTTTATGTTTGCTTTCAAAACTCCAGAGAAACTATCGTTCCTTGGAGAAACAACAACAAGTCCTCCAGCAATCACTGTGCCTCCGTTATAGGAAACATTTGTGAAATCTCCAGAGTAAACAACATTATATTTATCTGGCGTGAGTTCAATTCCGTTTGCCTTAACAGAAATAACTTCTGGATATTGCGCTGAACCGTTGTAGGTTGTTTCTGTGAAAGACAAAACTAAATCACTAAGCACCGCTCCACTGATTACAAACTCCATTGAACGGTTTGATTTATAGTTTCCTTGTCCAGTTGCAACAACTGTGTAGGTTCCACCATCTATGATATTGGAAGCCGCTATGCTAGTTCCATTGAAGAGATATGAAAGTGTGTAGTCTGTTCCATTAACAAGAGTGGCTGAATCATATTTAACAGTCACAGTTGGAGTGTGTGCCAAACCATCATAAGCAAAACTTGTTGGGTTAAGCGTCATTGTGATGTCTGTGGCAGCGAGTGAGTGTTCCGTGATACTCCATGTTGGATAGTTTGTTAGCACTGCAGAGTTGTCGTGGTTAACATAATATGTTCCATAGTAGTTGCCCTGACCTGTAACCTCATAATAATATCTTCCAACATTCTTTGGCGTAACAGCACTTCCACCAACTGCTTGCACAATTTTAACTGTGTAGTCCGTTGTGGCGGTGAGGTTTGTTGAACCATCTTTCATGGTTAAAGTTGGAGATTGATTTGCGCCATTATACACAAAATTGTCGGTACTTAATGTGTGCGTTATGTCTGCATTGGTTGACATATTCTTGCGAACATAAACGGTTGCAAAATTAGTTGTTGTGTCAGAATAAGCACTAGGGTAGCCGTTTGAAGCATAAAGATTTCCTTGTGCGTAGATTCTATATACGCCAATGTTTGCTTTCATTGTGTCTGCATCAACAAAAGCGCCTGTTGAAACACGATAATACAAAAGTGTGTAGTTAGAAGCATCAATTGTTGTTCCGCTATTTGAAACAGTTATGGCTGGAATAGTTCCATTAACATCCATGTTTGCGCTTGCTGCTGTTATTGAGAACTGACTCATGTTGGTGGCATTCATACGAAGTTTTGGGTAATCGTTATAGTTAAGCACCCAATAGGTTGAGTCAAAACCAACCATGGCAGCAGGCGCCAAGTTTGGAACAACATTATTTCCACTTTTAAAGGTTGATTGCATTTGCGCTGTTGTGAGACCAGCTGTGTTGGCTGGGTTTGCGTTGTTAACAGCACCTGTTGGTGCGTTTGTTGAACCAATGGTGTCTGTGTTGTAGTAACAGTTTGTAATTGTTCCATTATAATTTCGACCAGCAACACCACCTTTAAAACTTCCAGTACTATTTACGGAACCTATGTTATAACATTGTGTCATTGTTTGTCCAGCAGTGTTATGAGCACCAACAACACCACCAACATTAGCTGATGCCCCCGTTACTGACCCCGTGTTATAACAATATGATATTTGGCTACCGCTGTTCACATACCCAACAACACCACCAGTCGATTTAGTTGTGTCTGTTTGCGTTGATGTTACACTTCCTTGGTTGAAACATTTTGTAATAACCGCACCAGCACCAAGTTCACCACCAGCAATTCCACCAACATCAAATAAACCTGTAACAGTTGCTTTATTAAAACAATTTTCAATTGTTATTGAATTTGTTGAGCCATTAATACTTCCCACAATAGCACCAACAGTATAGCTAGTTGATGTTATGGTTCCGCTTTTAATTCCAAGGTTTTGAATATAACCAGTAGTAACACGTGCAAATAATCCAGTATTATTTCCACTTCTGCTAATTACAAGGTTTGTTAAAACATGGTTTTGACCGTTATAGTAAATAACCTGGTTTCCACCATTTGCAAAAATTGGTGTGAAGTTTGTTGTTCCACCACTTGCTTGAAGATTGATGTCGGCTGTTTGGTTAAAGTGGAATTGGTTGTCAGTTCCAACTCCAACAAAATAAGTGGAGTATGTTGAAAGTGCAACCAAATCTGCTGGGGTTGAAATCAAGAATGGGCTAGCACTTGTTCCCGCCCCACCAGAATATGTTGGAAGTATTGCCCAAGTTAAACTCACATTTGCGGTGGTGCCATCGCTCCAAGTCCAGTTGCCAGTTAGCGCAAAAGTGACAGAATAGATTCCAACAGCTGTTTGAGATTGCGTGCCTGAAACATTCATTCTGTATGCTTGATTTGAACTGGTTGTGTAGGTTGAATTAAAGTTATCTAAGTAGGTTGCACTGCTTGCGTCTGCTGCTGTTATTGTGATGCTTGAGCCAGTGTAGACTGGGTTATATTTTATGCTAGGCTTAGCAGTTTGCCCCTTTGTGATTGTGAAGGTTTTGTATGCCGTTCCTGTGTAGTTGCCAATTCCAGTAACTTTAACACGATAGGTTCCAACATTTTTTGGGCTGGTTGTTGCCACCCATGTTGAACCACTTAACACTTCATATGAAAGTGTGTAGTCTGTGTTTTTAACAAGTGTTGTGGTTGCATATGTTACAGCAAGTGTTGGCTCAACAACTTCTCCGTTGTAGGCAAAAGTTTCTTGGTCTAGGGTTATGCTATATTCATTTGCCACAATGCGATATGTTAGCTCAATTGCATTTTGTGAGTAGTCTGGGGCTTCCCAATAGTAGTCTATTTGTGTGTCTGTTCTAGGGCGAACATACATCACATATGTTCCTGGGTTTGATGCAAAAGTGGTTCCAGAAACCACCATTTTGTTCGCATCGAAGCCCAATATGGTTGGGGCTATGTTTTTGCCTGTATATGCAAAAGTTGGGATAGACACACTATCTCCATTTCGCGTAAAGTTTGAATTTTCTAAACATGGATAGAACAAATACTCTTCATCCAAGGCACTGTTTGTGTGCACCTCATAGAAAAGTTCAAGTGGATTTTGCGTTCCCGCAAGGTTGTTATATTCCTCGCTCTGCGCCCACTTGTAGCCCTCCTTTGGAGTGAAGGTTATTTGATATTTTCCAATTGCGTTTGCAGTTAGGTCGCCACTGACCGTGAGTTTGCTCTCATCATAGTCGATGTTTGGGCTCACCTCACTTTCAGTATAGCGAACATAGGTCTGCATTTCTGGGAACGCAACCTCTTGCGCTTCATTGAGAGCAAGGCTTAAGGCTTGCTCCGTTTGAGCGACTGTTAATTCAGTTTTTGCCTTTTCGGTTTTGCCGCTATATGCAAATCCAAAAACGACAGTCATCACAACTGCCATAAAAATAATTGGCAGAGCGATAAATTTTTTCAAACTTTTTTGATTAGACATTTTTTAACCCCTTATTTTTGTCTTTGTTTTTTTGCACGAGTGATGAGATGTTTGTGAGATTCTTCAAGGTCGGCACCCAGAATGACAAGACGAGATTCTTCAAGGTCGGCACTTCGCGGGTCGACACTTACGAATGACAGTGGTGTGTCATCCTGAGCCTTGCTTCGTAGCACTTTAACGAAGGACCTTTCACCCACATACACGCGTGCGTGTGTGATAAAACGCAAAAATAATGTGCTTTTTCCACATTTTTTTGCTTTTTTTGGCATAAATTTTTGCAAATTGAGCATTTTTTGCCAAAATTTTCACTTTTTTTGACTAATTTTTTACATTTTGCAAAAAATAGTTATTAAAAAGTGTGATTTTTGTGTAAAAAACACAAATTTTTAGTGTAGGTGGTTAAAAAGTGATATAAAACGCTTAATTTTTGCCACTTACCTCCTGTTTTTTACACAATGTTATTATACCCTATTTTCAAAAAAAAGTATAGCAAAATCGCTATGTTTTGCCAAATTTTTACATTTTCTGCAAAAACGCGATTTTGTGGGATTCTTCAAGGTCGACACTTACGAATGACAATCACCCTCGCTGTCATTATGAGGAACGCAGTGACGTGATAATCTCGAGGGTGCAATAGCCAAGATCCGGGTCGCCACAAAGTGGCTCCTCAGGATGACATGGGGTGTGTGTCATCCTGAGCCCACCTTCGAAGCCTTGCCCTTCTGTCATCCTGAGCCTCTCTTCGTAGCACTTTAACGAAGGATCTCACCCTCGCTGTCATTATGAGGAACGCAGTGACGTGATAATCTCGAGGGTGCAACAGCCGAGATCCTCACGCCCTAAAGGGCTCAGGATGACATCACCAAATGACCTAGATCCGGGTCGCCACAAAGTGGCTCCTCAGGATGACAAAAAGAGATTCTTCACAAGAATACGCAAGAGGTCGAGGTTCAGAATGACAAGATGAGATTCTTCAAGGTCGGCACTCTGCGGGTCGGGGCTTACGAATGACAAGAAGAGTATCATCGCCAATTTTTACTTGCAAAACAATTTTTATTTTGGTATAATAATTTCAAATAAATCAAAGAGGAAAAAATTATGTGGTGCCGAACATGCCTTGCCCCGTGCAAATTATAAAATTCTAACCCAAAAGTTATTTGGGATTTTATTGCATTATGAAAAAAGGTAAGGAGATTTAAAATGATTAAAAATAAAGAAATAACATCAAGAGACACAAGTTTTGCCGATTGGTTCACAAACATTGTGCAAAAGGCTGGAATCACAGATTATTCTGGCACCAAGGGGTTTTATATACTCGCCCCAAACGGATATGCAATTTGGGAACAAATTCAAAGCGTGCTAGACAAAATGTTTAAAGAAACTGGGCACAAAAACATTTATATGCCAGTTCTAATTCCAGAAAAATTATTACAAAAAGAAGCAGAACACATTGAGGGGTTTGCTCCAGAAGTTGCATGGGTAACTCATGGCGGAAACCAAAAACTTGACGAAAGACTTTGCGTTAGACCAACAAGTGAAACCCTATTTTGCGATTACTACTCAAAATGCGTGAAAAGTTATCGCGATTTGCCAAAACTTTATAACCAATGGTGCAGCGTGGTTCGTTGGGAAAAAGAAACAAGACCACTATTCCGTGGGCGTGAATTTTTATGGCAAGAAGGCCACACCGTTCACGCAACACAAGAAGAAGCAGAAAAAGAAACAAGACAAATGCTTGATATCTACACAAAACTCTTCTATGACTATTTGGCAGTTCCAGTGATTGTTGGGCAAAAAACAGAAAAAGAAAAGTTTGCTGGGGCTGAATACACCTTCACTTGTGAGGCACTAATGCAAAATGGAGTTAGTTTACAATCTGCAACCTCACACTATTTTGGACAAAAATTTGCAAAACAATTTGATATGCAATTTTTGAACAAAGACAACAAACTTGAATATATGTTCCAAACATCTTGGGGAATTTCAATTAGAACACTTGCCGCAATTATTGCTGTTCACGCAGATGATAATGGCCTTGTTCTTCCACCAAAAATTGCCCCAACAAAAGCAGTTATTATTCCAATTGGAAAAGATGAAAATGTTCACAAAACTTGCAAAATGGTGGCAGAAAAACTCAACAGCAAAGGCATTTCAAACATTTTGGACGACAGTGACAAATCGCCTGGATTCAAGTTTAACCAATATGAAATGGAGGGAATCCCAATTAGAATTGAACTTGGAAATCGTGATTTAGAAAACAATCAACTAACACTTGTAAGGCGTGACACAAACGAAAAGATTGCTGTTTCAATTAGTGACGACATTGCTGAAACTGTTTCAAAACTTATGGATGACATTCAAGCAAATATGCTCCAAAAAGCAACCGAGCGAAGAGACAAAATGACTTATGTTGCAAAGAATATGAAAGACATTGAAGAAATCATCACAAAACACCCAGGATTTATTAAAGCAATGTGGTGTGGTGACCAAAAATGTGAAGAAGAAATTAAGAAAATTAATGGAACAAAGTCTAGATGCATTCCATTTAATGAAGAAAAAGTTGGAGAAACTTGTGTTTGCTGTGGCAAAAAAGCAAAACATATGGTCATTTGGGGTTTGCAATATTAATGGATTTGCAAAAATTTTGTGAAAAAAACTGAACAAAAAGTGGAAATTTACATTCAAAATGCAAACTTTTTAAAAAGAGAACACAAAAAAGTGTTTTCTTTTTTTGTTTTAAACAATAACAAAAAGGAGCACACAAACATATAGTGCTATATGGGGAGGAAATGTTTCTCCCCATTTTTAAAGCAAAGAGGAAACAGAAATGATAGTTCAAAAATATGGCGGCTCAAGTGTTGCCTCCATAGAAAAAATCGAAGCTATTGCACAAAACATCAAACAAACAGTGAAAGAAAAACTTATTGTTGTTGTTAGTGCAATGGGAAAAACAACCAATAACCTAATTTCTCTTGCTCAAAGCATTCAAAAAGAACCAAATAAAAGAGAACTGGACCATTTGCTTTCAACTGGCGAACAACAAAGTGCAAGTTTGATGGCAATGGCACTACAAAAAGTTGGCGTTGATGCAATATCGCTAAACGGAATTGAGGCTGGAATTAAAACCACAAAAACTCACGGAAAAGCACTCATCAAAAGCATTAACACCAAAAAACTTTTTTCGCTTTTGCAAAAACACGATTGCCTCGTAATAACAGGTTTTCAAGGCTGCACGCACGACGGAACAATCACAACTTTGGGGCGTGGAGGTTCAGACACAACCGCCACAGCAATTGCTTCGGCAATGAACGCAAAGTGTGAAATTTACACTGATGTTGAAGCAATTTATTCGGTTAATCCAGCACGCCACAAAAACGCCAAAAAACTGAATGAATTAAGTTTTAACACAGTGCTAGAAATGGCGTCTGCTGGTGCCAAAGTTTTGGATGAAAGAGCAATTGAAGTCGCCAAAAAATATGGCACAAAAATATATCTTGGAAAAACACTTTGTAACGACCACAGCAAAGGAACTTATGTTATGGATAAAAACTTTATGGAACAAGTTGAAGTTAAAAACATTTCAGTTAGAGAAAATGTTTGTTTAATGAAACTTGAAACGCAAAAAATCTCACAAGTGATTTTTGTTTTACAAAAACTTAATCAAAATTTGGAAATGCTAACAATAAATGAAGATATTATTTCTTTTATTTGCAAAAAAGAACATCAAAAAACTATTGAAAATGCGTTAAAAGATATTCAAAACTTGAAAGTTGAAAAAATTTTGGAAGAAATTTCTCGCATAACTCTTGTTGGATATGGTTTTGCAACCCACCCACAAATTGTGTGCGATATGCTAACAAAAATGGAGTGCAAAAAAATTGACATTCTGCACCTTGTTCAAACGGAAACAACTCTTTCATTTTTAGTAAAAAAAGAAAAGGAAAAAGAAACAATTAAAACTTTGGTTTCTCTCTATAAACTATGAAAATGATAAATCTTGCAATCGTTGGAGCAACGGGGCTTGTTGGCTCAACTTTTTTGAAAGTTTTGGAAGAAAAAAATTATATAAAAATCAAAAATTTATATCTTTTCGCATCACAAAAAAGTGCTGGAAAAATAATTACATTTCGCAACAAAAATTATGTTGTGGAAGAACTCAACACACAAAACATTTTAAGCAAAAAAATTGATTTCGCACTATTTTCAGCTGGTGGAGAAACATCAAAAAAATATGCACAAATTTTTGCAAAAAACTCTTGTGTTGTGATTGATAATTCAAGCGCTTTTCGAATGGAAAAAGATGTTCCTTTAATCGTTCCACAAGTGAACCCAGAAAAACTTTTAAAACACAAAAATATTATTGCAAATCCAAATTGTTCAACCATTCAATGTATGGCACCATTAAAAGCTTTGGATAACCTTTTTGAACTTAAAGAAGTTGTGTTTTCAACCTACCAAGCAGTTAGCGGAAGTGGTGTTAAGGGGCTGGAAGATTTAAAGAGAAATATGCGTGAAGAAAAAAGCCTTTTCTACCCATATCAAATCTATGAAAATTGTCTTCCACATATTGGCGATTTTTTGGACGACGGAAACACAATCGAAGAAATGAAAATGATTAACGAAACACAAAAAATTCTTAACAAAAAAATAAGAGTAAACGCAACTTGTGTTAGAGTTCCAATTTCATTTTGTCATAGCGTTTCAATATATGCAAAATTTAAAAAAGAAATTGACATCAATTTAGCAAAAAATGCTTTACAAAATTTTGATGGAATCACTTTTTTAGATGACACAAAAAACTGTGTTTATCCTATGCCAATTATAGCAAAAAACACTGACAGTGTTTATGTTGGAAGAGTTAGAAAAGACCTATTTAATAAGCATGCACTTTCAATGTTCGTTGTTGCAGACAACATTAGAAAAGGAGCCGCCAGCAACGCTGTGGAAATTTTGGAAAAGTTATTGTAAAATAAAAAATTTTAAAACAAAAAAACAAAAAGATTTTTCTTTTTGTTTTATTTTTTTACTATTTCTTCAATCACATTTTTTGTAAGTTTTTCTAGTGGTTTAAAGTTCATATTTAAAATATATATTTCTTCCAATTTTTTATGTTCACTTTTTGCCAGTCGAATTGAATTTTGTGCGAGGCACAAAAGTTTTTCAATCATTGGTTTATTATTAACAAACACTTCACTATCCAGCCCAACATCTTTGCCAACAACTATTGCATCAATTTCTGGAACCGCAACAGCGGAAATGAGTTCTGGCATCACACAGTTTTTAAGCACAATAACATCATAACCATTTTGAACAAAACTTTCTTTCAATAAATTTAGTTGTTGATTTAAACAAAAAATATCTTTTTGTATTTCAACAACTTTTTTATAATTGTTTTCATTCACGAAATTTACAAAGCCATTTTCTTGCAAAGAATCAAAAAACAATTCTCTAATTTTACCTATTTTATTTTGTGATTTTATGTTAAAATTTTTTAAAATTTTTTCATTTTCTTCAAAAAACACATTATTTTCAAAATTTTTGTGATTATTTTGGTTTATTTTTTGCAAATCGTATATAACATTCAAATATCCATAAAAATCTTTGTAGTGCATTTGTTTTCTGCTCACAATTTCTTTAATGTCATTTTCATATACTTTGATTTTGCTATCAACAAAAGTGCCAACATCTAAAATTTTGCCATCAACACCAGGATAGGAAACATCACAAATATGAGGGGCTGTTCCATCCACGATTGCTATGTTCTTTTCGCAAATTCTAACACCATCCAAACTTTGAGCATCTGCAGAACAGTGAAAAAACTCAACACAAAACCCTTTTTGAGAAAAATACTCTCCCACCTTTTTCATAAGTGTGCTTTTGCCAGTTCCAGAACCACCTTTAATCACATATGTAAATCCATTGTTGTTTATGTTTTGGAACAAGTTTGTAAATCCAACACCACTGTTTGCGCTTGCGAAATAATGTTTTATACTCATAATCTTCTCCTTTTTATGTTCACAAATATTTTATATGCAACATACACTGAAAATGGAGACTGACATTATGAAAATATTTTTAGATTTTTTAGATAAACGAACAAAATATTTAGCATCAAAGTTAAATTCCTTTGATGTTTTTGAGATTAATGAAACAAATTTATTAAAGGCGGAAAATGGCGACTTTGTTGTTTTCCCGCCAAACAAAAAATGGCAAGAAGAAGAAATTAAACTTCTTCCAAACAATATAACACTCTTTTGTGGAAAAGTGGATAACTCAATAAAGCCAATATTGTTTGAGAAAAATATTAAGCACATAAACTTTTTAGATGATGAACTTTTTTCAATTGAAAACGCACAGCTAACAGCAGAAGGTGTTTTGGCACTCATTATTGAAAACTCGCCAAAATCACTTTATGAGAACAACATTTTGCTTTTGGGCGGTGGAAGAATCACAAAAGCACTTGCAAGCATTTTGTGTCAACTGAATGTAAAGTTTTCGATTGCAAGTTTTGGAGAATCGAATTATTTTGAATCACATTATTTTTGCAAAAATAATTATTTGGGATATGACTTTTTAAAGGATATTAAAACTTTTGATGTTATTGTTAACACTCGCCCATTTGAGTTTTTTGATGATGCACAAATAATGGAAATAAATGATGGCACCGTGTTTATTGAAACAGCGTCATCAAATTGCCTTGATGAACAAAAAGCTGTGCACTTTATTTATCTAAAAGCACCAGCACTTCCACAAAGATTTTGTTTTGAAAGTGCAGCACAACTGCTACTTAAAAAAATATTAGGAGAAATTAAATGAAAAACATAGGATTTGCAATAACAGGTTCGTTTTGCACACATCAAGAAATACTAAAAATAATAAAAGATTTAACAAAAAATTATAATATTATTCCAATCGTTACAACCTCGGTTCAAAACACAAGCACAAGGTTTGGCGATAAGGAAAGTTTTTTAAATAACTTGGAAGAAATAACGCACAACAAAGTTATTAAAACAATCACAGAGGCAGAACCTATTGGGCCAAATGGTTTGATTGATGTTTTGGTTATTGCACCATGCACTGGAAACACATTGGCAAAACTTGCCTTAGGAATAACTGATAACGCCGTTTTGATGACAGCAAAATCACATCAAAGAAACAACAAGCCTATTGTGATTGGAATTTCAACAAATGATGCTCTTGGCTTGAACTTAAAAAATATTGCAACACTGTTAAATTCTAAAAATTTCTTTTTTGTTCCATTTAGGCAAGACGCGCCACAAAACAAGCCAAAATCTTTGGTTGCAAAATGGGATAAAATTGAAGAAACAATTAAAAAAGCATTAAATAACGAACAAATTGAACCACTTATTTGCGAATAAAAGGAGAACAAATGATTTTTGAAGGAAATTGCACAGCCCTTGTCACACCATTTTTAAACAACGGCAGTGTTAACTATAAAGTTTTACAAAAACTAATTGAAGAACAAATTGAAAGCAAAAGCAAAGCGTTATTAGTCCTTGGAACAACTGGCGAAAGCGCAACGTTAACACTTGATGAAAAAATAGAAATTGTTAAACTTGCAAAAAAGTTAACAAAAGACAAAATCCCTCTCATTGTTGGCGCTGGCAGTAATAACACTCAAACAGCAATTCATAACAGCAAACTCTTCGAAGGATTGGGAGCAGATGCACTATTGTCTATCACGCCATACTATAATAAAACCACTCAAACTGGTCTTGTTAAGCATTTTTCTGCGATTGCAAAAGAAGTTTCTATTCCAATTATTCTCTATAACGTTCCATCAAGAACTGGAATTAATATGGAGCCAAAAACCATTTTAACACTTTCAAAGATTTCAAACATTGTTGGAATTAAAGAAGCCAGTGGAAACCTAAATCAAATGGCAAAAATAATTAAAGTAGCCCCAAAAGATTTTGCAGTTTATTCTGGCGAAGATAGCTTAACTCTTCCAGCGCTCACGCTTGGTGCAAAAGGAGTTTTTAGTGTTACTGGCAATCTCTTCCCACACAAAATGCAACAACTGTGCCAGTATTATTTTGACGGAAATTTGCCCGCAGCACAAAAAGAACACTATAATCTTTTGGAAATGTTTGAACTATTGTTTTGTGAAGTTAACCCCATTCCAATTAAAACTGCAATGAACATTTTGCATAAAAATGTTGGACCACTTCGATTGCCTTTATGTGCAATTTCCAGAAAGAATTATCAAAAAATTAAGAAAGCAATAAAAAAAGTTGATTTGTCATAAATCAACTTTTTTTAAAATTCTCTTGAATCATTTTTGTTTGTTAAACTTTTTGTTAAAGGAGCAGAGCCTTTTTTAAACGTCACATATGTGTCTAATTTTCATTATTTCACATTAAAAAAACATCTTTTACTTCTGGCGAATTATCACTTGTTGACTTTGTTTCTTTAGTTTTTCTCTCTCATCAATAATTATTGAAACTTTCAAATCTTCTGCTATTTCACAAAACTTTGTATGACACTTCTTGTAACCACCATTGTCGATACCTTTTGTAATTATTGCAATGCGAGCTTTCTCATTAATTTCCCCTTTTAATGAACCTATTTCTTCATATTCTCCTTTCGCATTACGTTTTTCACAAGCAATGCCAACCTGTGCCTTTTCTCCACTTTCATTAATTGCCATTATAAATCTTTCATCATCCATAATTAACCCCCATACCAAAACATTTTTAAAATAAATTGTTTTGAATATTCAGTTTGTTTTTCCCTTGATCAGTTTTTTGTTGGAATATTGCTTAAAAAATATGGTATTGTGTCATTTTTTTGCAGCTTTGTGCCAAAAAACCATAACTTAAGTTTATAACACTAAAATTTCAGTGCATTTTATTTTGTTTGTGTGTAAAAACCCCAAAAAACTGTGCTTCGTGTTCATTTTTACCCTGATTTTATTCTAACACAGGGGTAGTTCAAAGTCAATACCAATTTTTAAACTTTTTTAAAAATTTGTTAAGTTTTTAAAGGTTTGTGGTTTTATATCACATAAACATATTTTTGTGAATTAATTTTTATTTTTTCTTGATTTTTAAAATGCATTATGCTATGATTTAAATATATTTTAATATATTTAGGAGTTTTATTTTGCAAAACATTAAGAAAGTTGATGTTGCCAACAAGGTATATGATGAATTCGACTATTCTAAAACCGTTAAGTTCATTAAAAACCACGTGGGAGACAGAAAAAAAATATTAGATGTTAACTGCCGTAACGGGAAACTTTTATCCCTACTTGAAAAAGAGGGGTTTGAGGTGGCAGGAATAACGCCAAGCAGGAAGCACGCAAAGCTTGCTGAAAGTCAGTCTAGTTGCCCTATTAAAAGAAAATCTATATTAAAATATAAAACCAACGAAAAATATGACATTATCACCTCTCTTTATTCAGCTTGCAATAGATATAAGAACTATGTTGGAATAGACATTGCCCTTAACAGAATGAACAAATGTTTAAGTGATGACGGCTTGATTATTTTGGAGCTTATGAAGATTCCAAAAAAGATTGAAAAAATTGAAACAGAAGATTCAACAAGCCAAATCAAAAGGAAAAAAGAAAAAGTTAAGGTTGTTAACACCTACACAGTTGATGATAAAGAATATAAGTTCAAAAACAAATATAAAATCTTTGATATTGAAAAGATTGACAGAATTGCCAAGAAGAATGGACTTAAAGTTATTGATGTGTTTAGAGATTATGATGTGAAAATCCCAGATGAATATGGAAACAACATTCAAATCATTCTTGCAAAAAACACAGAAGAAACGCAAAAAGAAGCCAAGAAAAGAAAAAGGCAATATGTAACAAAAAAAGGAAAAGTGAAAACTCTTTCAAGAAAAGCATATTTCACAACAATGGTGTTAATGGCGTGTGCTGGAATTTTTGTTGGAACATTGGTTGGAGATTTTTATAACTCAAACTTTGCAAATGCGTCAACATTTAATTTCACACAAGCACAAATTGATGCTGCCTATGCAAAAGACAACTTAAGCGCAATCAACACTTCAAAAGCACCAAACGCCTACAAACCAACGCAAGTGTTTATGTATGCAGAACAGCATGCCACAGATTACAATTTCCAAATTCTTGAAAGTGGTGGGTTAAAAGTTATGGGTGTTAACCAAACAATTGCAAACTTAACAACCATCTCAAACACAAAAAGAACAAAAGTGGCAGCAAGCATTTCTTCCCTTGTTTCTCTTGCAACAAAAACTGTTTACGATGTATCAACAAATTCAATTCAACAATATAGCGGAACCCCAAACGACCTCACAGTTTTTGATGAGCCAAATGAATTTGCAACAGATTGGGGCACACCAAAAGATATGACAGTGAGCGAATATAGAGATGAATGGGGAGTTATTCCAGCGTGGGTTACACCATATATCATTTGTTCAGAAACAGTTAGCGAAGCTAGTATGTTTACTAAATCAACTAAAGATGGCGAAGACCTCTACACAGCAACACTAACTATGAAAACAAGGTATAATAGTCCTTCAAGTGATGAAAATAGACTTATGGCGTATGCCTACTATGTTAAACAAATATCAGCGATGAGTGGCGTTACAGTTACAGATGTGGAAACTTGTAAGATTACATTCTCCGTGGATTCTCAATATAGGGTCAGATATATTCGAGTTGAAGAAACCTATAATGTTCGTTATGGAGTAATTCCAGTAACATGCCCTTCAGTGCTAACGCAAGAATACACTTACCTATAAAAAATATAATAAAAGGAAGTTAAAATAATTTATGACAAAAGTTTGGTGGCAATACCTAGCAATGTTTATTGTGGCACTTATCGCGGGTGCTAGTTTCACTATTTTAACATTTTCACCCAAAGACACAATTATAGAAACTTCCGCAACTGGAAAAGTTGTGACAGCAATTATGAATGCCAGAGATGTGGAAGCCACATTTAATTTAGAGTTTGAGTCAGATGATGTTAAAGTCTTGGCTGATGGAACTTTTGTTATGGACCTTGATGAAGAAACAAATGCTTTAGATGTTGACTTTAACCTCAATCTTAACATAAACAACACCCAAGTTTTGGCACATTTAACAATTAAAGATAACATTGTGTATGTTGCTATTAATGAACAAAACCTAAAATTTGAAATGAAAAACATTATGAGCAACTTAAATGCTTTGCTAACTATGGTTAGCCCAATTCTTCAAGATGTTAAACTTCCTTTCGATATTAGCAACATTTCACTTGAAAAACTCCAATCACTTGCAACTTCTGCAACAGAACAGAAGTTTGAAGACCACTATGATGTTTATTTCCCATTAGATGATGTAATTGAAGGAATGGGAACTGCTGTTATTGAAGCAAACCTCGACTATGCCCCAACAAGAGTATATTTAAAACCAAGTGAAAAATTTGAAAACACATTATTCAAAATTTCATTCTTGGCTGAAACAAATTTATCTCCAGAAAATCTATTCATCACTCCAACAGAAGAACAACTTGCCTATAATGATATGACAAACATTGTTAGTCTTGCTAGCATGATGTTAAACACAATTCAAGATGGAGAAATTTGTTTTGATGCAAACGCAACATACCAAGGAATTAATTTAGATGCAGACGTCGCTCTTTGCCTAAGCCCACTAATGCTTCAAGCAAACTTTGAATGTGCTGGGGCAAACGCAACCGTTATATATCAAGATGGTGTGGCATATTTAGACCTTCTTGGAATTAAAGTTAAAGCCGACCAAGCATTTTTAATTGATAAACTTAATGGAACAATTCCAGATGAAGTGTTAACCATTTCAAGCAGCGTTACTGACATTAAATCAATTTTGAGTGCACTTAACAACATAGACCTTTCAAAAATTGCAAACTTCGTAACTGTTCAAGAAGAAAGTCTTGCTGGCGTTATGAGTGAAAACGAAGAACAAGAAGTTCAAACACGAAAAATCTATTCAATTAATATATCTGGTTTCAACCTTTATTTGTATGAAAACAATGAAAACACCCTTGATATGATTGAAGTGTTTGAAGAAAACTCAAGCACCCCACTAATATGTTTACTCACAAAAGAAGAAACAATAACTCCTAAAGAAATAGATCAAACAAATTACATTAGCATTGAAACAGTTATTGAAAAATTAAACTTTGTTCAAAACTTAATCATAGAAAAGAAATGTGACGGGAATATTTTGCTCGACTATAATGGACACAATTATCAAATTAACATTTCAGCAAGTTTTGAAAACAATAATCCAGAAATAAGATTATCAACTCAAATTTTGGAAAACACCTTGCAAGTTATTTATGTTAACAATATGCTTTATGTTGAATATGCAAATATTCAAATTTGTGGCGATTTTGAAAACGCACAAGACATTGTTAACACTCTTATTAGTTTTGTTAACAACAACCCAGAACTAAAAGACATAGTGCAAAAATTAATTGGCTTTGCTCAATCACAAATTGATTTCTCAATGCCAGAACTTCCACAAGAATTGGACATCTCAAGCGTTTTAAGTGAAATCACACTAGATTCACAAAAACTTGAAATCACACTATGTGGTGGCGGAAACATTTCTTTAAACTTTGTGGACTCAAACAAAAATCAAATTGAAGTTAACTACTCTGGCTTAAATGTTGTTGCAAACCTTGAAATTAACAAAGACCTAGAAATCACAGCCCCAACAGGATATAGCAATATAACAAACTTGAAACCAATCATAAACTTTGTAAATGATATCTACACCAACAAAGAGGTTTCTGGAACAGCAACATTAAGCTTATTTGGCGAGCAAGTTGTTGTGGACTATGCCATTAAATTAGACATAAACAATTTGGCAGACAGCCAAGCATTTGTTAAAACTCAATTATTTGGAAGCGATGTTGGAATCACATACATCAACCAAGTTTTGTATGTGGAATACAAAGATGTTTGTGTTTCAATAACACTAGACGAGATTAAAGGCTTGTTGGAAGAGTTTGGACTAACACACAAGCTTGCGGAAATCACTGAACAAGCACAAAACATAGACATTTATGCTCTACTTGCAACAGACAGAACCTTTGCAAGTCTTGAAATCCTTGGAGAGTTCTTGGGCGAACAAGAAATGGGACTTGTGAATGGAATTGCAAAAATATTTGTGGAAAACATAAACAAGATTTACATTTCTTTCAACGAAAATGGTCTTGTTGCCACATATGGACAAAACGGAATTAATGTTAAATATGCAAATGGTGCTGTGGACACAATTAGCATAAATTATGGAGATTAT
>CAJOLU010000007.1 GCA_905235475.1 uncultured Clostridia bacterium | reverse complement strand
TAAAACTATGGAATATAATGAACTAGCGAGAATTGGCGGAAGAATAAATGAACTTAAACACCAATTGCAAAAATATAAAGAAGATGTTGAGCAAGTTGACCTTTTTGGAATGGAAAGAGAAGACTACGAACAAAAGAAGCAAACTTGCAAAGATATAATTGAAAATTTAAGAATTCTTGAAAAATTGCTCAAAAATCAATAAAAAAGAGGTTTTTTATGTCAAAAATTTTGCATTCAACAAAATTTATTAAACATGTGATTAACCAGAAAAACAAATTTAATTACTTAAAAAATGGAGGTGGCTATATGGCAAACACAAAAATTTTTACAGAGAAAAATTTCTTTGATGACTTAATTTCTTTCTTGGAAACTGAAGAACAGAAAGAAAAAGAATCAAAAACAAAAGATGACATTAAAGAAGACATAAAGGAAGAAAAACAACAATCAACAATTTCTCCAAAAGAAATTTTGGAGCAAGAATATGAGTCTGCGCTTAATGAATTTAATTTAAAACTTGCAAGCAGAATCAAAGAAAAACTTGATAAGTTATCCGTTGAACCTCAAAGTGAAATTGATGAGCATTTGTCAAAGGGTGATGAAGAATTTAGAAACAGCTTGTTTAACTTAAAAAATAAAACAAAAGATGAAGCAAAAGAAGAAATTTTTTCAAGGATTCAAAATGAAGACTACTTAAAAGAGTTAATTGATTTTGTGGTTGGGATAATTCAAAATGCTTAGTGAAATAATGCAATTGTGTATCTCAAATGGGTTGTGGGCTGTTTTGTTTGTGTTTTTGTTTTTGTATCAAATTAAAACAAATGGCAAAAGGGAAGAACAATACATGTCGGTCATAGATTCACTAACGGAGTCTGTTGGTGTTATCAAAAATTGTGGGCAAAAATTGGACTTGATTAACTCTAACATAACACAAATGAAAAAAATGTATCTCAAGAAGGCAAATGGGTGAGCGAAAATATAAAAAAATATTTAAAGTCCTATAAGTTTTGGCTTTCTGCTTGTAGCGCTTTGTTTTTGATTTTGGAAAGCGTTTTAAAGCATTTTAACATAGACTTAAATGAAGAAGAATTTATGTTTTATGTGAATATCATTTTGGGATTTTTGGTGTTTTGGGGCATTCTTTCGTATCCTAAAAGCGATAATGAACAAGATGATTTAGAACAAAAAAATCAAAAAGATAACAACAATAGTGCAAATAACACAAAATAATTAAAAAAAGAGCATATCAAAAAAATGATATGCTTTTTGTTTTTATTTGACAAACCAATTTTTTTGTGATAAAATGGGTGTGACAAAGATAAAGAAAAAAGCACTCAGCGGACTATTGTAAATTTTTGGGAGGAATTGCAATATCTGCATATAAACAAAGAGTTAAAGGGGTAACTTTTTAACATTTTTAACGCATATATTGTGCTTTTTGTTAGTTTTTGATTAAATAAATAATAATTTAGATTTAAGGAGAAAAAATGGAAAATAAAGAACAAATTAATGTAAGTAACGAGTTGCAACAGAACCAACAACAAGAAAATAGAAACATCATTCCAGTTGCTCCAAACATAAAGAAAAGAGTGTTTACGAAAAAGGAAAACACCAAAAAGACTTACCACGATAACAAAAACAACAAAAATAAATTAAAAATTATGTTTTTTGGTGGTGTTGGAGAAGTTGGGAAAAATATGACTGCACTATGCTATGGTGATGACATTTTAATTATTGACTGTGGTGTTGCTTTTCCGTCTGATGAAATGCTTGGAATAGATCTTGTTATTCCAGATATGACTTATTTAAAAAAGAATGCAAGCAAAATTAAAGGAATATTGATTACTCACGCTCACGAAGACCACATTGGAAGTTTGCCATATTTTTTAGACGAAGTGAAAGCTCCAGTTTATGCAAGCAGACTCACAATTGAAATGATTGAAAACAAACTAAAAGAATTTCCAAAAGCAAAAATGAATGCAAAGGTTGTTAAACCTCACGATGTTGTGAAGATTGGTTGTTTTCAAGTTGAGTTTATTCATGTTAACCACTCAATTGCAGGATGCCACGCTTTGGCAATCAAAACTCCAGTTGGAACAGTTATTCACTCTGGAGACTTTAAAATTGATTTCACACCACTTTGTGAAGAAACAACCGACCTTGCTCGTTTTGGAGAGTTAGGGCAAAAGGGTGTGACACTATTTATGTGTGAATCCACAAACGCTGAGTTTGAAGGTTTTACAATAAGTGAAAAAGTTGTTAAAGAAACCCTTCACAAGTTGTTTGAACAATACAAAGATAAAAGAATTGTGATAACAGCATTTGCATCTAACGTTTATCGTATGCAACAAATTATGTATCTTGCAAAAGAATATGGCAGAAAAGTTGCTTTTGCTGGAAGAAGTATGATAAACAATATGGAAGTTGCAATGAAAGTTGGGGAAGTTACTTTTGATAAATCAATAATTGTTGATATGGCAAAAGTTAAAAACTTAAAACCAGAACAAGTTTTGATTTTGGCAACTGGCAGTCAAGGACAAGAAACAACAGCACTTGCTCGTATGGCAAGAGGGGAATTCACTGGATTTACTCTTCAACAAGATGATGTTGTAATTTTTTCTTCATCACCAGTTCCAGGGAATGAAAAAGCAGTTTCTGGAATTATTAACGACCTTATTGAAAAGGGAATAACCGTTGTTTATAATGATTTGGCAACAGTTCACGCCTCAGGGCATGCTTGCCGTGATGAGTTTAGAATTATTCACAAACTTGTAAAGCCAAAATATTTTATTCCCGTGCATGGAGAGGCAAAACATCAACTAGCACACAAAAATCTTGCAATGGAACTTGGAATGAAGGAAAAAGACATCTTTATTCCACACAATGGTTCTGTTCTTGAAGTAACACCACAAGGTGTTCAATTTGCTGAAGATGTTCAGTGGGGCGAAGTTTTGGTTGATGGCTCTGGGCTTGGAAATATGGACGGAAATGTTTTAAAAGAGAGGAAACAACTTGCAAATGATGGTGTTTGTGTTGTTTCTTTGGGGATTGATAGGAAAAAAGGCAGTGTTGTTGTTGGACCACAAATGATTGCTAGAGGATTTATTTATTATCACGAAGCAGAAAAACTTTTAGATGAAGCCAAAAAGGTTGTTTTGG
The DNA here is from genome assembly GCA_905235475.1 of uncultured Clostridia bacterium. Taxonomy (GTDB): domain Bacteria; phylum Bacillota; class Clostridia; order Christensenellales; family UBA1242; genus UBA7584. The sequence goes on along the minus strand of CAJOLU010000007.1, from coordinate 37,199 downwards.
CATCACTTGAGAAAATGGATTTAACAACAGGCGATTTATCAGAGATTAGAGCACACATTAAACAACTTTTGTCAAACCTCTTTAACAAGAGAATTGGAAGAAAACCAATCATTATTCCAGTTGTTATGGAAGTAGAGAAATAATGGAACAAATATTAAAACAAATGGAAGACTTTGCCAAAGAAAAAAATATTCCAATTGTTCTTCCAGACACTAGAGATTTTTTAAAAGATTTATGCAAAAAGCAAAAGCCAAAAAAGATATTGGAAGTTGGAACGGCGATTGGCTATTCTGCTTCCAATATGCTTTTAAGTTGTGATGCACGCATCACTTGTTGTGAAGCCAGCAAACCAAATATTATAATAGCTAAACAAAATTTTGAAAAACTAAATTTAACAGATAGGGTGTTAATTGTTGAGGGCGATTGCTTAAAAACATTGCCAACTCTGCTAGGACAAAAGTTTGATTTGATATTTTTAGATGGGCCAAAAGGGCTTTATCCTCAAATTTTGCCAAAACTTCTTCCACTGCTGGGAGAAGATGGAACATTGATTGCTGATAATGTTGGTTTTCGTGGAATGGTTTCGCAAAACAAAGAGATAAAAGAAAACAGATTTGTTAAAACGGTTAATGCATTAAATGAGTTTTTAGATGATTTAAAAAACAACAAAGAACTTGAAACAGAAGTGCATTTTGAAATTGGAGATGGAATAACTGTTTCACATTGGAGGAAAAAATGAACATAGAGATTTTAGCACCAGCAGGAGATAAAGAAAAGTTGGAAACAGCATTCTATTTTGGGGCTGATGCATGCTATTTTGCTGGGAAAAAGTGGGGTCTTCGTGCTTTTTCTGAAAACTTTGATGATGAAGAGTTAAAAGAATATATTGAGTATGCTCATAATTTGGGTAAAAAATGTTATATCACAGTGAATATTCAAGCACACAACAGTGATTTTGATGGGCTTGGAGATTATATTAAATATTTGGAAAGCATTGGGGCAGATGCAATTATTGTTAGTGATGCGGGAATTTTAAGTCTTGCAAAACAGGTGGCACCAAACCTTCCTGTTCATCTGTCAACGCAAGCCTCTGCATCAAATAAATATAGTGCAAAGTTTTGGGCAGATGCAGGTGCAAAAAGAATTATTCTTGCAAGAGAACTTTCACTTAAAGAGATAAAAGAAATTAGAGATTATTTGCCGGCAGATGTTGAACTTGAGGCTTTTGTTCACGGAGCAATGTGCATAAGTTATTCTGGCAGATGTTTGCTCTCAAACTACTTAACTGGCAGAGATAGCAATCGTGGGCAATGTGTTCAAGCGTGCAGATGGGAATATAAAATTCAAGAAATATCAAGAACAGGCGATGGACTTGAAATTCAAGAAGATAACCGTGGAACATACATTTTAAATAGCAAAGACTTATGTATGATTGAACACCTTGATGAAATGCTAGATGCTGGGGTTACAAGCTTTAAGATTGAAGGCAGAATGAAATCCCCATTTTATGTTGCAACAGTTGTGAATGCATACAAGCGTGCATTTGAATATTTAAAACAAGACAAAAATCTATATAAAGAAAAAGCAAAAGAACTTAAAAAGGAACTTGAAAACTGCAGTCACAGGCAATTTACCACAGGATTTTGTTTGGGCGAAAATGATAGGGAGTGTTTGGAAAGCAGTATGCCAGTTAGTTCAAGCGAGTTTGTGGCAATTGTCACTCAAAGCACCCAAGATGGTTTTTGCGAAGTTGAGCAAAGAAATCGTTTTAAAGTTGGAGATGAATTGGAAATTTTGTCGCCTTCAGACAACTTTTTAAAGAAGATAAAAATTGAAGAAATGTTTGATGAAAAGGGTGAAAAAATTGATGATGCCTTGAAGGTTCAACAAAGAATTAAACTAAAAACAAACATAAACTTAAATAAAAAAGACATATTAAGAAGAGTGAAATAATGGCACTCTTTTTGTTTTTGATTTGCTTTACTTTTTTGCTTTATTATGTTAAAATTGAAAAATAAGAATGAAAAGGGTGTTGATAGAATGAAAATAGCAATTTTTTCAGATAGTTTTTTACCAGGAATTGGTGGCACAGAAAGGGCAACTTTAGGGCTTGCTTCTGCACTGGCTAAAAATAATAATGAAGTTGTGGTTTGTGTTCCAGAATATGCACAAAAAGCAGAGGATAATTATGACTTTCAGGTGATTAGAACGCCAAGTTTAACTCTCACAAAAAATGACAATTTGGCTTTTCCAAAACTTTCAAAAAAATTAAAGAAAACTCTTAATACCTTAAAACCAGACATAATTCACTGCCAAACAGTTTCTCCAATGACGCAATATGCACTAGATTATGGAGAGAAAAACGGAATCCCTGTTTTGATGACGGTTCACACAAAGTTTAAAACGGCCTACGAAAGGTCCATAAAGTTTAAGCCAGTGGTTAATTCGTTGTTGAAAAAAATTGTGAAAAGGGCCAATAGGGCAGACAAGGTTTGTGTTGTTTCAAATGATATGATTGATGAACTAAAAAGTTATGGCTATGATGGGGCGGCACAAGTTGTTCGTAATGGCTCAATGTATCAAAAAAGTTTTGCCAGTGAAGAAAAGATTGCTGAATTAAAACAAAAGTATGGCATCAAAGATGATGAAAAAATTTTGCTATATGTTGGTTATATGGTCAAATATAAGAATTTGGAATTTGTTTTCAATAGCTTAAATAACATAAAGGAACAAAATCAAAAATTTAAAGCAATTTTTGTTGGGGGCGGAATGGATTATAACTATTTTGTAACGCTTTCCAAAACATTAGGACTTGAAGAGAATGTGATTTTCACAGGTCCAATAACAAATGATGTGATTTTGAGCAGTTTATATAAAATGGCAGACCTATTTGTGTTCCCATCAATTTTTGATAATGACCCACTTGTGATTGTTGAGGCTGCAGTTAATGGAGTTCCAGCAATAACATTAGAAAAAACTGGTGCAAGTGAAAGAATTGAAAATGGTGTTTCAGGTTTTATTGTTGAAAACGATTTAGAAAAATTCACACAAAAAATTCTTGAAGCATTAGAAGATGAACAACAACTCAAAATAATGGGACAAAATGCGTCAAAATTAATTCCAAAAACTTGGGACCAAACAGCACAAGAATATTTGCAAATTTATAAAGAAATGATAAGTAACAAAAAATGAATGAAAATGACCGTAGAGACTGATGCTATTACGGCTCAATTGCGCACGTAAATGCTTTTGTTACGTGCTTTTAAGGAAGAAGATTTTGATGATTTTTTAATATGCCTTTTAGTTCTTCCAACAAAAAACACTTTAGAATTCTAAAGTGTTTTTATATTATATTCAATTTAGTATAAAGATCATTTTTGTTTGGGGTTTTGTGAGTTAAAAGAGAGTAGAGCATTTCACATCTTGTGTCTATTTCATTCAGTTCTTGTGCTAGTTTATTTCTTTTAAGTGCTCCATCTGCATCATTTTTACGCATTATCACTTTTGTTTGCGCGTTACTAATTTCATTTAATAGTTTTTTATCTTTTCTTATCGCAAGAACCTTTATATATGGTAAAAATTTTTGATTGAGTGTTTTTTTAATAACTTCTTTGTCAATTTCCAGTAGGTTAGATAGTGCAATTCGTTCAATTCTGTTTTCGCCATACCTTTTATTTGTGGTTGCCTTAAGAAAATCGCCATATTCCACGCACTTTTGTGCTTCCAGCACGAGTTTATGTTCAAGCCCTTCGCTAACATCTTGAATTTTTGTTAAATCAAATGTGTGTTGCCTTAAACTTAATAGTTTTAGGTTGTTAAAAAGAGTTAAGTCTGGGAATGTTTGTTCGTTTAGTGCTTCACAAAAAATGTCATAATTATCGCCTAAAAGTGGGCGAGTTTTGATAATTTTTTTAGAATAGCACAGCTCTCTTATTTCTGTTGCGCTAAAGTCCTCAACTCTTGTTGTTGCAACTGGAGTTACTTTAGAGTTTTCACTCAAAAGTGCTTTTATATATTCCACTCCCAAAATGTTGTTTGGAAGAGAAATAATTTTTTTATAATCCTTTGCATTATAATCTTTTTGACAGTTTTTTAAATATTTTTCAAAAGCTATTTGTTTTGATAGATTGAGTGAGTTGCCACTCTTTAATTCTTCCTCCAAAAATTCTTTAAATTGTTTTGGTTCATCATTCATAATTTGTGCCACAAATTTAAGTTTTTCAATATCCCCACACTCACTTCCAAACACAATGTGCGTCACATTCTTAAAACTCAAAACAGCCTTAATCATTGATTTTGCAAAAATTTCTGCGTTTGTGAGTGTTAATGCGTTTGGAATTTCAAAAACCGCGTCAGCACCAGATAATATTGCCATTTTTGCCCTAACAGATTTATTTATTATTGCAGGTTTACCTCTTTGCGAGAAGTTTTGCCCCATAAAACAAAAAACTGCATCACATCCAGTTTGTTTCTTTGCCATTTCAATAAGTTTTTGATGCCCTTTGTGAAAAGGGTTAAATTCAGCAATTATAGCACATATTTTCATATTTTTACCTCAAAAAAATGATAGCAAAACAAAACAAAAAAATCAAACAAAAATGTGGAATAGCATAAAAAAGAAAAATATTTTTATCTCATTATGATAAAAATTATTGACAAAACAAAAAATTTAATATATACTAGACCTGTAAAACTTTTACATATAAATTATTTTTGGAGGTCAAACCTATGGCAACGCCTAAATCGAGAACCTCTAAAGCAAGAAAACATTCAAGATTTGCAAATTGGAAAATTTCTGGACCATCAATTTCAGAATGCCCAAGATGCCACGAACCAAAATTAAATCACAGAGTTTGTAAAAAATGTGGTTACTATGATGGAAAAGAAGTTCTTGTTGTAGAGAAAGAGAAGAAAGAAGAAGAGAAATAATCTCTTCTTTTTTGTTTTTAATGTTGTAATATAGCACATTTTGCTTGCCTTAACATAGTGTATTATGCTAAAATAATGACATAAAAACTTTTTATGGTGGAAAGATTATGAAAATTTTAGTTGATGCTTTTGGTGGAGATAATGCTCCAGAAGAAATAATAAATGCAAGTTTGCTTGCTCTTTTTAAACACAAAGATTTAAAAATAACCTTGGTTGGAAAAGCGGAAGTCATACAAGATTGTTTAGTTGGCAAAAAATATGACCAAGCAAGGCTAGACATTCTTGATGCAAGAGAGGTTATTGGGTGTGATGAAGCACCAGTTGAGGCAATTAGGACTAAAAAAGATAGTTCAATTGTTAGGGCAATTGAAGAACTTAAAACAAAGCCAGATGAATATTGTGCGTTTGTGTCTGCGGGCAGCACTGGTGCACTTCTTTCAGCATCAGTTCTTAAACTTGGAAGATTAAAAGGTGTTAATAGACCAGTTTTGGCACCAATTTTGCCAACAGCAAAAGGAACACCAGTTATGTTGGTGGATAGTGGTGCAAATATGGATGCTAAATCAAATAACCTTGTTCAGTTTGCAATGCTTGCTCATGTTTATATGAACAAAGTTTTGGGAGTTCAAAAGCCAAGAGTTGCACTTTTGAATGTTGGAGTTGAAGAGGCAAAAGGAAATGAACTTACGAAAGAGGTTTATCCACTATTAAAACAACTTCCAATCAACTTTGTTGGGAATATGGAAGCAAGAGAGTTTTTGAGTGGTGACTATGATATTGTTGTTGCAGATGGTTTTAGCGGAAACGTTTTGTTAAAATCTTCAGAGGGTGCTCTTAAAATGCTTATGACCGAAATCAAAAGCACAATTATGAGTGGTTTTTGGTCCAAAATGGGTGGACTCTTGATGAAAGGCAAAATGAAAGATTTAAAGAAAAAGTTTGACTATGAGGGCTTTGGTGGTTCAGTTTTGTTGGGAACAAAAGGAATTGTTATTAAAGCACATGGTTCCACAAAAGCCAAGGGCTTTTTGGCGGCAATAGAGCAAGCAATGGTTATTGGACAAAGCAACATTTTGACAGTGATTGAAAGCGAATTCGAAAAAATGCAAAGTGTTGATTATTTGCAAGAAAAAGCAAACAATGATAAAGAAATTTCACAAGCAGTTCAAGAAAAAATAAACCAGCAAAACGAGGCACAATAATGATTGAGAAAACAAAATTAACGCCAAATTTTGCAGAAGTTGAAAAGAAACTTGGCTATCGGTTTTCGAACAAGGAATTATTGGAAACAGCTTTAACGCACACAACATATGCAAACACATATAATGTGGAGAGCAATCAGCGTTTAGAATTTTTGGGAGATGCTGTTTTGGGAGTTACTGTTGCTGAGTTTTTATATCGCAATTTTAATGACCGCGAGGGCGTGTTGAGCAAAATGCGAAGCAATTTGGTTGATGAAGAGAATTTGTCTAAAGTGATAGATAAAATGCACCTTAAAGAGCATCTTCGTGTTGCTGAAGGTGGTTCAAAAGAACTGCAAAATCTTCACAGCGTGAAAGCAGATTTATTTGAGGCGATTTTGGGTGCGATTTTTCTAGACTCCAATTTTCACACCGCACAAGGTTGGTGTTTAAATAAATTGGGAATAGACAAATCAAATGCCAAAAAGAAAATTGTTGCCACAAAAGACTATAAGTCTATGCTTCAAGAAGCAATGCAGCAACAAGGCAAAAAGGTGGCATACAAGATAATAAAACAAGAGGGAAAACCTCATGAACGGGAATATACCATTCAAATTGCCATAGATGGTGAACTGGGCAAAACTGCAACAAGCACATCAAAGAAAATGGCAGAAATGGAAGTGGCGAAAATAACATTAAAAGATAAGGGGTTAATATGAGTTTCAAAAGATTGGAAGTGAGTGGATTTAAGTCTTTTGCCGACAAAGTGAAAATTGATTTCAATCCAGGAATCACTGCAATTGTTGGACCAAATGGTTGTGGAAAAAGCAATGTTGGTGATGCAATCAGATGGGTTTTAGGTGAACAAAGTGCCAAAAACTTGCGTGGTTCTAATATGCAAGATGTAATTTTTAAGGGAAGTCAGACCAGAAAGGCACTTTCCTTTTGTGAAGTTTCATTAGTTTTTGATGATGCTCAAAAGATTTTTAACACAGAATATGATGAAGTTGTGATAACAAGAAAACTATATCGTTCTGGAGAAAGAGAATATCAACTAAACAGAACACCATGCCTTTTGAAAGACATCACAAACCTTTTGCACGATAGTGGAATTGCTCGTGATGGATATTCAATTATTGGACAAGGAAAAGTTGAAGAAATCATCAACAGTAAGCCTGAAAATAGGCGTGCCATATTTGAAGAAGCCGCTGGAATTTCAAAGTTTAAGATAAGAAAAGAAGAGGCAGAGAGAAAACTTGAGCGCTACAAAGAAAACATCACAAGGCTTCAAGACATTATGAGTGAAATAGAGCACAACTTGAAACCACTTCAAAAACAAGCAGAAGACGCAAAAGTTTATCTAAATTTAAGAGAAGAACTCAAAGTTTTGGAAGTTAACAGCTATCTTTATCAACACGACACCACAAACGAGGTTAAGGAGGCACTTCAAAACAAGATTGATGGCTATGCTCAAGAAGTAAACCTTAAAACAAGTCAAATCAATGAAATTGCCCAAAAACATAACAAAAGTATGGAAACCATCAAAGATATCGACAAGCAAATTGCAGAAATCCGTGATGGAATTTTGGCTATGACTGTTGACCTAGAAAAAGAGGCTGGAAACTATCGTTTGGCTCAAGAAAAACTTTCATATTTGGGCGAACAGGTTTTGCGTGTTAGTGAAGAGTTGGAGCAAGATAAAAAGCGTTTTGCACAAATTAATAGTGAATTAAACGACTTGCAAAGTCAAAAGAACACTCAAAATGAAGAGTTAAACAAATTAAGGGCACAAATAGATGAAATTCAAAACATTTATGCAAGTGTTTTGGAAGAACTTTCTGTTTTGGAGAAAAAGGCAGATAGTTCTCAAATGCAAATGCTTTCTGAAATTGATAAAATTTCTGATATTAAAACAAAATCTGCAAAACTTGAAATTGAGAAAAATGCTTTAAGCGAAAGAGAAAAAGAATTAACCGCAAGAGAGCAAACTTTAAACGAAAAATTAACTCTTTCTCAAAAACTAGAAAGTGATGCAAGCCAAGAAAAGAAACAAGCAGAAGATGAACAAAAAAGTCTAAAACAAGAAATTGGTGCAATTTTAAATAATAAACAAGAACTTGAAGAAGAAGAAAGAGTGCACAAAGATGTTTTGGCACAGGAAATAAAAGATTTTGCCAGCCTTGAAAGTAAACTCAAACTTCTAAATGAAATGCACGCTGAATATGAAGGCTATAACGGAACAGTTAGAAGACTTTTGCTTGATAGTGGCAAGAATCCAAAACTTAAAGAAAAAATTGTTGGTGTTATTGCTGAACTCATAAAAGTGCCCTCACAATATGAAACCGCCATTGAAATGGCATTGGGTTCTGCCGTTCAAAACGTTGTTACAAACAGTGAAGATGATGCAAAAATGCTTGTTGCATACCTAAAAGAAAATAATTTGGGAAGAGCAACATTCTTGCCAATTAACTCACTAAAACCAAGATTTATTAGTGATTCTTTCAAGCCTTATTTAAAAACAAAAGGCTGTTTTGGAGTTGCTAGTGAAGTTATTTCATATAAAGATGGTTTAAAACCAATTTTTGATGGTCTTTTGGGTTCAACAGTTATTGTTGAGAATATGGAAGTTGCTGTTAATCTAGCCAAACAAACAAAGTTTGCGTTTAAGATTGTCACACTTGATGGAGATATTATTAACCCAGCAGGTTCAATCACAGGTGGTAGTAAGAAAACAAGCATCAACAACCTTCTATCTCGTGATAGAGAAATCAAAGAAGCACAAGAAAAGTTAACCAAACTTCAAAAAGATATTGATGCAGAAAAAATTATGCTATCAAAATACACAAGTTTGTTGGCTGATTTAGAAACGAAATACACAAGTTTGAGCAAAAAACTTCAAGATTGTGAAATAAGGCTTGAAATCAAAGAAAACGCTTATGCTTCTCATAAAAATAGATGTGATGAAATAAGAATGGAACTTGGCGAAATCCTCGATGAAAAAACAAAGATTGAAGCAAAACAAAAGTTTTTAACTGAAGAATTAAAAGATATTGAAAGCATTAAACAGAGTGCAAACATCACAACTGGTGGGAAAATTGACTTAACAAGAAATGAGCAATTAAGGCAAAAGAGAGATAGCCTCAATATGCAAATAACTGAAATTAAGGTTATGATTGCCAGCAAAGAAAGCACTCTTCAAGCCATTGATAATGACATTCAAAGGTTGTTAACCGAACAAGCCGCTTTAAATGACAACATTGATGAGAACGAGAACTTGCTCATAAAAAACAAGAAAACAATGGAAAGTGCACAAATTTTGGGTGCGAGCAAGGACGACGCAAAACTCAACGAAAAGCAACAAAAGATTGAAACTTTGAAAGCAAAAGTTGTTGAAATGGAAAATGCCAAAGAGGGCATACACCAAATCTTAAACAAGATTGAGGAAGAGCGTGAAATCCTTAATGCTGAACTTTCAAAAGCACAAGAAAAACAATTCCAAGAAGAAGCAAAACTAGGTCAAATCGACATTAATCTCGAAAATATGAAAGAGCGAATTTATGAAGATTATGAGTTAACATATAACACAGCCCAAGGGCTTCGTATGGAAAACTATGACCACAAACAAAGTTTGCAACGAATTGGCGAACTTAAGAAAGAGATTGGCAAACTTGGTTATGTTAACGTTAACGCCATTGAAGATAGCCGTTTGATGCAAGAAAGATATGACCTCTATGTTAAAGAAATGGACGACTTAACAAAGGCAGAAAGTGATGTTTTGGTTATCATAAAAGACCTAAACACTCAAATGACTGAAAAGTTTGAAGTTGCATTTAACCAAATTAACTCAAACTTCTCAACAATCTTTAAACAGTTGTTTGGTGGTGGAAATGCAAGACTTGTGCTCACTGAGGGCGAAGACATTTTAACTGCTGGTGTTGAAATTATTGCAGAGCCACCAGGGAAGAAACTTCAAAACTTGTCACTTTTGTCTGGTGGAGAAAAGGCATTAACCGCCATTGCAATTTTGTTTGCAATTCTAAAATTAAGGCCAATGCCATTCTGTTTGCTAGATGAAATTGAGGCTGCATTAGATGATGCCAATGTTGAGAGATTTGCAAAATACTTGCACAACTTTGCGCAAGACACACAATTTATTGTTATCACTCACCGTAAGCCAACAATGGAACTTGCAGACTCGCTCTATGGTGTGACAATGGAAGAACAAGGAGTTAGTAAAATTGTTTCTGTAAGGCTTTCAGAGGCTTTAAAGAATGTGGAAACCAAAAAATCAAACAAGGAGTAAGAAATGGGATTTTTTTCAAAGATTGCAAATGCTTTTAAAAAGACTAAGGAATCATTTGGCAACAAAATTATGTCTATGATGAGCAAAGGCAAACTTGATGATGAGTTTTTTGAAGAACTGGAATTTTTGCTTATTTCAGCTGATGTTGGAACTCAAGCAAGTGAAGAAATTGTGGAGAAGTTGCGTGCAGTTTCACGTAAGCAAAAACTTCGCAATCAAGAAGATGTTAAAACAGCTCTTAAGAAAATTATTGCAGACATATTAAGTGAAAACAAACCAAAGGAAGTGGAATATCCCGCTCTATTTATGGTTGTTGGGGTTAATGGAGTTGGAAAAACAACAACAATAGGCAAACTTGCCAACTACTATAAATCAGAAAAGAAAAATGTTTTACTTGTTGCGGGTGACACTTTTAGAGCTGCTGCTGCCGACCAACTAACAGAGTGGGCAAATAAAAACAAGGTTAAAATTGTTAAAAACAATGAGGGCAGTGACCCAGCAAGTGTTGTGTTTGATGGAATAAAGTCTGCAAAAGCCAAAGAAAATGATGTTGTGATTGTGGACACTGCTGGGCGTCTTCACAACAAGGCAAATCTTATGGAAGAACTTAAAAAGATTTCCCGTATTGTTGAAAGAGAGTGGAACGGAAGTTATCAAAAACTCTTGGTGCTAGATGCAACCACTGGGCAAAATGCTCTTTCGCAAGTTGAATATTTCAGTGAAGCCATTGGCGTTGATGGTTTGGTTTTAACAAAACTAGATGGAACGGCTAAAGGTGGAGTTGTTATTGCTATTGCAAAACAATTCAAAGTTCCAGTTATGTTTATTGGAACAGGTGAGGGCTTGGAAGATATTGAACCATTTGATGCAGAGGCTTTTGCTGAAGCAATTCTATAATAATTGCAATTTTATAGTAAATGAAAAAAGCACAAATTTATTTTGTGCTTTTTATTTATCTTTTTGGAATAACTTCATTCATAAATGTTGCAATATTTCTTTGCTTTAATGCTTTCTTCTTCTTTTTTCTTTGTAAAATATTGTTGAACCTTTTTTATGTTTGTTCTATTCCAATTTTATCCTCACTATTTAACAAAAAGAAATTGAATGGCTAGAATAGCTTTTCTAGTTTGTTTTTTTGTATAAAAGATTAATAATTACTGAAATTAAATATAGTTCTCTTTGGCGTTGGTAATGGTTTTAATATCTAAAAAAAATTTCTAGTCTTAAAATAAAATTTGTGAATAATAATTTTTCACAAAAAATGTCGAAACACATATTAATTTAGTTGATATATGTTGGGGCGAAATGCTATAATATAACTATATTAGAAAATTAGGAGGGAATTTGTATGTACTCACATAGAGATTTCAAAAACCTAACATTAAGTATAAGCGCAGTTTTGTTTGCACTTATTCTTTTTGTTTTTGGTTTCGGTATGGTTTTTGGAAGTCACAAAACCACCCGCAATTTTGTAGAGGCTGCATCTACAAGTGTTGATTTGCCAGAGTTGGAATCAACATATTTTGATTATACTGGTTTTGATATTACGCCTAATATAACATACGACACAGCAAATGTTCAAATTGTGACGGCCGACAGCACATTAAGTGCAACGAATGAAGGCGAATACACAATTGTGTTTGAACTTATTGACCCAGCAAACACAGAGTGGGCAAATGGACATTCAAGGCAAGTTGCAATTGCATGGCGAATTGGCGGAGATAAAAATGGATATTACAGTGGTGTCAATGTTTGGAATGGAACAGACAGCATAACACCAGTGCTTTTGGATACAAGTGCAGCAAACAGTGAAAGCAATCCATATTTAATTAAAAGCGCCGCAAACTTAAAATATGTTGCAAACAATTCTAGTTCATTTAGGGGTGCATACTTTAAACAAACTATAGACATTGACTTAAACAACAATTCATGGACTCCAATTAACACAAATTCTAACGATTATAATTATTACTACGATGGAAATGGACACACTATTTCAAACATAAGTGTGAGCAGTGGTTCGCAGTATGTTGGTGGCTTGTTTGGTTATGTTGGCACTGGTTACATTAAAAACCTTGGAATAGAAAGTGGCTCAATAGTTTGCACATATGCTAGTCAATACAATTCTCATCTTGGTGGCTTTATTGGTTACATTTCTGGTTCATTTACATTTGAAAACTGTTACAATAAAGCAACAGTATCTAGCACATCTGGTTATAATGGTAGTTCCGGCACTAAATATATTGGTGGGCTTGTTGGACGTGCTTATGTTATAACAATAAACAATTGTTACAACACAGGTGCAATAAGTTACCGCGGATATAACAGCAGTTATGTTGGTGGGCTTGTTGGTTATGGCTATGGAACATTTAGAAATGTGTATAACAGAGCGGATATATCTGGAACTTGCACCTATTTAAGCGTATCAAAATATATTTATGTTGGTGGAATTATTGGTTACAACAACAGCACACTTGATATAACAAATGCCTACAACACAGGAAGTGTGCTTGCACAAAACAGTGGTTCAATTAACACAAACAACTATATCTACGCTGGTGGAATTATTGGATATAAATATAGTTCTGCAACGCTCACACGATGTTATAATATTGGGCGAATTACTGCAATGCGTGGACCAACATCTTACACTTATTCAACAAACATAAGTGCAGCAGGATTGGCAGGTTGTTCCAGTTCCGACACACCACCAACAGTTAGTAATAGCTACTTTAACAGCAGCACAAGTGGAACAACCTATGTATATAAGGACACAACAAGTTATGGCTTAACATCAGCGAAAATGACGGTCGGAACAAATGGTGTTGCACCAAGCGACATGAGTGCATTTACAGAAAGTAATGGATGGACACTTGTGGCAGGACGCTATCCAGCTTTAACATTGCCAGATTATCGTAAATCTGAAGAGAAAATTAGCACCATAAACCTAACAATTCCAACATTAAGTGTGACAAGTTATGAATATGGTTTGTTATCTGAAAATGAGCTTGAATTTGAAGACTTTTATGATGCGTTTATGTCAGCAACTCTAGGTGGAACAAATCTTGGTCCTCAAACAGTTACAATAAGTCTTGAAAATCCACTTTACAGTTGGACAGATGGCACCAATACAGATAAAACAATTGCTTTAACAATAACGAAAGTGCATGTTGCGTTGCCAACTCTTGATGAGTTGACTTATGAATGGACTGGAAGTGCAATAACACCAGATGTTGTTTATGATGATACACTTATATCAGCAGAAGATGATTTAAGTGGGATAGATGTAGGAAATTACACAATAACATTCACATTGAATGACCCTGACTATTATCAATGGGCGGATGAAACCACAGCAAACCAAACTATTGCTTGGGAAATTACAAAAGTGCCTGTTGCCTTGCCAACTCTTGATGAGTTAACTTACATATGGACAGGAAGTGCAATAACACCAGATGTTGTTTATGATGATACAATTATATCAGCAGAAGATGATATAAGTGGAACAGATGCGGGAAGTTACACAATAACATTCAAAATAGATGATATGAACCATTATCAATGGGCAGATGGAACCACGGAAAACAAAACTATTGCTTGGGAAATAACAAAAAAACAATTAAATAAACCTGAAATAAGTGGTCCAACAAGTTTTATTTATAACGGTGAATATAAAGCTCCTACAATTATAAACTATGATTCTGTTGGCATTATAAAAACTGGCACGGAATATGCGGATTCTGCAGGAATATATCAGATAACATATTCTCTTGTAAGCAGTGACAATTGTGTTTGGTCAGATGGAACATATGAAGATGTTGTTCTCACTTGGGTTATTAAAGGGCTTGTTGCAAAGCCTTCAATAAGTGGGGCAAGCGTGTTTGTGTATGATGAACAAATTCATGCTCCAGTTATTATTAATTATGATGAAAATAAGGTAACACAAAATGGGGTTACTCAAACATCAAATTTTGGTAAATATAGTATTACATATAGTTTGAATGACCCTGAACATTTTGTTTGGTCAGATAGCACAGATAGTGATGTTATTTTGAATTGGACAATTAAAAGAAAACTAACAAAACCAACATTATCTTCTGGCAGTGATTATGTTTATGATGGAATAACTCAAGAAGTTGTTTTAAGTGGATTTGACGAGGATACAATGAACATTATAAGTGGCCTAAATGGAGTTAACGCTGGCACATATAATGTTGTTGTGGAAATTGCTGATCCAAGCCTTTATGTATGGGCTGATGAAACTTATGAAGATCTCTCGATTGAGTGGAAAATAAAGTCGGCCTTAACGATTCCAACTGTTGCAACTCCAGTTGTTGATTATAATGGCGAACTTCAAGAAATTGAATTAAACAATTTTGATGAATCAACGATGGAATTTTCGCTCGATAGTGTGTCCTCTGCGACTGATAGTGGAAAATACACAGTTACAATTCAAATAAGAGATACTAACAACTATGCATGGGTAGATAAAACCACTGAAAACAAAGTTGTGCAATGGGAAATAGTGCCAATTGTTGTAAACAAACCAGTGTTCTTAACAGTATATGGATGGACAGGTTTGCCAATTGAACCATCCGCATTTGGATTCGACTCTAGAATTATGTCACAATTAAATGAACTTGGGGTTGAAGAAGGGGAATACTCCTTTAAGATTGCATTACGTAGCACAACGAATTCTATGTGGGAAGATGAAACCACCGATGCTTATAGTGTTTCTTATAATATATCAAAAGCAGTTGATTCATGGGATGGTGTAACTAGTGTTGCTCCTGCGCTTTTGAACAACTCAAAGGAAAACAGTGTTGATAACCCATATATAATTGAAAGTGGAGCTAACTTAAAGTATGTTAGTGATAATGCATTTGATTTTGATGGAAAATATTTAAGTCAAACAAAAGACATTAATCTAAATTTGCATGCATTTACAGCAATTGGGGAAGATTATGGTTATTCATTTAACTATAACGGAAATGGCCACAAAGTATATGGCTTGAAAATTGCAAATCAAGAATATGGTGGACTGTTTGGTTACATTTCAGATAGTTTAATCACAAACTTAGGAATAGTTGATAGTGAAATTTCTGCAACAACATATGCAGGTGGTATTGCCGCTTATGCTGTTAACAGTGAATTTGTAAATGTTTATAATTCTGCAAAAGTAGTGGCAAATTCTAATTATGAGGCATATGCTGGTGGAATTGTGGGTTATACCGATAGAACAACAATACAAAATGCTTATAACACTGGAAGCGTAATTTCAACTGGAAATTCATATTATAGTTGTTATGCAGGTGGTTTAATTGGTTATGCTGCCTACAACACTACACTAAGTTTTGCCTATAATGTTGGTTTTGTAAATGCTGAAAACACATATTATCAATGGTATGCAACGGCAGGTGGTTTAGTTGGTTATGCATCAGGCACACTGGTAGAAAAATGCTATTTTAACATGCAAACATCGGGCACAAATTATGGCATTGGCTCTTGGGGGGACTCAAGTGGTGGTCTTATTACTAGTTTGATGCAAAGTGCGTTTAACTATGTTGAGCCTTATGGAATGATTGAGTTTAGTCCTGAAAACGGATGGAAACTTGTAAAAGATTGTTATCCAACTTTCTTATATGAGTCTGAACAAAACTATGTTTGTATTCCATCTGTTACACAAGATTTCTTCTTCAATGGAGAAGAACAGACTTGCTTTGACGGGTCTACGGAATTTTTTACGGTTGATGGAACACAATATGCAATTGCCGAAGGCACTTATTACATTTCTTTTGTGCTTAATGATGGATGCTACTGGGCTGATGGTTTAACAACTCCAAAAACTTTTGAATGGAGGATTTGGAAGACTGAGCTGGAAATTCCAATATTGTTCCAAGATGAATATGAATACAACCCTAATTTAATTAACGAACTTGACTTTGATTACTTCTATGATGAATATATGACAGCAACCTTAAGTGGAACAAGTGTTGGTGAACAAACGGTTACAGTAAGCCTTAAAAATTCACTTTATAGTTGGGTTGATGGTTCTAAGACTGACAAAACTTATGCAATAACAATAACAAAATCAATTGTTGAACTTCCAATTATTTGCGATGAGTTAACCTATGAATGGACGGGAAGTGCAATCACACTATATGTTGAGTATAACGGCGCATATGTTTCAGTAACTGGAAATGTTAGTGCAACAGATGTGGGAAGTTACACAATAACCTTTGCATTAATTAACACTGAAAACACAATGTGGGCAGATGAAACCACAGAAGCTAAAACAATCACTTGGGAAATTACAACAGCAATTGTTGAACTGCCAGAGTTAAGCACAACATATTTTGATTACACTGGAACAGCAATTACTCCTGAAATTATGTTTGACACAACTCGCGTAACAGTTAGTGGAGATTTAAGTGCAACAGAAGAAGGGCAATATATACTAACATTTACTTTAAAAGATTCTGAACAATCTCAATGGTCGAGTGGACATTCAAGACAAATTGGTGTTGCTTGGCGAATTGGGGGAGACAAAAATGGATATTACAGCGGTGCAAATGTATGGAATGGCACAGACAGCATAGCGCCAGTTCTTTTGGATGCATCTGCATCAAACAGCGAAAGTAATCCATATTTAATTGAAAGTGCTGCAAACTTAAAATATGTTTCAGATAATTACAATTCATTTGGTGGTGCATACTTTAAACAAACTATAGACATTGACTTAAATAACGAATCATGGACGCCAATTAACACAACTTCTAACGATTATAATTATTACTACGATGGAAATGGACACACTATTTCAAACATTAACGTAAACAATGGTTCGCAGTATGTTGGTGGATTGTTTGGTTATGTTAGCACTGGTTACATTAAAAACCTAGGAATAGAAAGTGGATCAATAGTCTGCACATATAATAGTTCAGCAGATGCTTATCTTGGTGGATTTGTTGGACTTGCATCATTTGCATTAACAATGGAAAATTGTTACAATAAAGCAACTGTGTCAAGCACCTACGGATTTAACAACTATTATTCATATTATAAATACATTGGTGGGCTTGTTGGACGTGCTATAAACACATTAACAATAACCAATTGTTACAACGCAGGTGACATAAGTTACAATGGTTATAACTGCGTTGGTATTGGTGGTCTTGTTGGCCAAGGACGTGGAACACTTACAAATGTGTATAACACAGGAGCTATATCTGGAATCTGCACCTATACAAGCACGACAAAATATGTTAATGTTGGTGGATTTATTGGAGTTAACAATGGCACACTTAATATAACAAATGCCTATAACACAGGAAGTGTGCTTGCACAAAACAGTGGTTCAACTAGCACTACCAACGAAATTTACGCTGGTGGAATTCTTGGTCGTAAAAATTATAATGTGACATTAACAAGATGTTATAATGCTGGACAAATTACTGCAATGCGTGGATCAACACCTTACACAAGTGATACAAACATATTGGCACAGGCATTTGTTGGATATGGTGTGGTAACAACAGAAGATGACTGTTATAATAATACAACCACAAGTGGAACAACCTTGGGATATACCGAAGGCTTAACAACAGAACAAATGCAGGTTGTAACAAATAGCGTTGCACCAGAAAATATGAGTGCATTTACAGAAGGTAATGGCTGGACATTGGTTGCTGGCCAATATCCAACACTGGCATTACCAGATTATGGTAAAAAAGGAAATTCCTTAAATCTTGCAATTCCAACATTGTTGCAAGATGAATATGCATACGACCCTAATTTAGTTAATAAACTTGAATTTGAAAACTTCTATGATGCATATATGACAGCAACTCTAAGTGGAACAAATGTTGGTTCGCAAACAGTGACAATAAGCCTTAAAAATCCACTTTACAGTTGGGCAGATGGCACTAATACAGATAAAGTGTTTGAACTTACTGTTACTAAAAATTTATTAGAAAAGCCTATTTTGACATCAAATATTGTTTTTTATAATGCTTCTTTAGAACAAGTTTTGACAACATTACAAATTGCAAATTTTGATGAACAATTTATGCAAATTGCAATAAGTGGACTCAGTTTGGGTGATCAAACAATTACAATTTCACTACTGAATACAGAATATTCGTGTTGGGCAGATGGGTCAACTACAAACATTGTATATATGGTTTATATTGTTAAGAGCACTGTTGAATTGCCAACTCTTGATGAGTTAACCTACGAATGGACAGGAAGCGAAATAACACCAAATGTTGTGTGCGATAACACACTTATGTCAGTAACAGGAAATGTGAATGGAACAGATGTAGGAAGTTACACAATAACATTTGCATTAATTGACGCTGTCAACACAATGTGGGCAGATGGAACCACAGAATATAAAACAATCACTTGGGAAATTACAAAAGCAATTGTTGAACTTCCAACCCTTGATGAGCTAAGTTACGAATGGATTGGAAGTGCAATAACTCCAAATGTTGAGTATAACAGTGCATATATTTCAGTAACTGGAAATGCAAGTGCAACAGATGTGGGAAGTTACACAATAACATTTGCATTAATTGACACTGAAAACACAATATGGGCAGATGAAACCACAGGATCTAAAACAATCACTTGGGAAATTACAACAGCAATTGTTGAACTTCCAGAGTTAAGCACAACATATTTTGATTACACTGGAACAGCAATTACTCCTGAAATTACAGTTGACACAACTCGTGTAATAGTTAGTGGAGATGTAAGTGCAACACAAGAAGGGCAATATATACTAACATTTACTTTAAAAGATTCCGAACAATCTCAATGGGCAAATGGACATTCAAGGCAAGTTGCAATTGCATGGCGAATTGCTGGAGACAAAAATGGATATTACAGCGGAGTAAGTGTTTGGAATGGCACAGACAGCACAGCACCAGTGCTTTTGGATGCAAATGCAGCAAACAGTGAAAGCAATCCATACTTAATTAAAAGCGCTGCAAACTTAAAATATGTTTCAGATAATTACAATTCATTTGGTGGTGCATACTTTAAACAAACTATAAACATTGACTTAAACAATGAATCATGGACGCCAATTAACACAACTTCTAGCAATTATAATTATTACTATGATGGCGATGGACACACTATTTCAAACATAAGTGTAAACAATAGTTCGCAATATTTTGGTGGCTTATTTGGTTATGTTTACATGGGTTACATTAAAAACCTTGGAATAGAAAGTGGCTCAATAGTTGGCACATATAATAGTGCAAATGATGCTCATTTTGGTGGTTTTGTTGGTTACATTTATGGTTCATTTACATTGGAAAACTGTTACAACAAAGCAACAGTATCAGCATCTGGTTCTAATGGTTACACCAAATACCTTGGTGGGCTTGTTGGACGTGCTGTATACACTTTAACAATAAACAATTGTTACAACGAAGGTGCAATAAGTTATGAGGGATATAACAGTAGTTATATTGGTGGGCTTGTTGGTCAAGGCTATGGAACATTTACAAATGTGTATAACACAGGAGCTATATCTGCAATCTGCACCTATACAGGCACAACAAGATATGTTTATGTTGGTGGAATTGTTGGAGTTAACAATGGCACACTCAATATAACAAATGCCTATAACACAGGAAGTGTGCTTGCGCAAAACAGTGGTTCAACTAACACTAACAACCGTATCTACGCTGGTGGAATTATTGGATTCCGAGAGAGCACGGCAACACTAACAAGATGTTATAATGCTGGTCAAATTATTGCAATGCGTGGATCAACATCTAACACAAACTCAACAAACTTACAGGCGGCAGGATTGGTTGGTTCCAGTTTTAGTGCACCAACAATTTATGATAGCTACTTTAACACAAGCACAAGTGGCACAACCTATGCATATGGCACAACAACAGACTATGGTTTAACAACAGAGCAAATGAAGGTTGTAACATATGGTGTTGCACCAGAAAATATGAGTGCCTTTACAGAAAGCAATGGTTGGACACTTGTGGCAGGACAATATCCAACATTAACATTGCCAGATTATAGTAAAAAGGTAAATTCATTAAATCTTGAAATTCCAACATTGTTGCAAGATAAATTTGAATACAACCCTGATTTGGTTTATGAACTTGAATTTGAAAACTTCTATGACGCATTTATGACAGCAACTCTAAGTGGAACAAATCTTGGTCTGCAAACAGTTACAATAAGCCTTAAAAACACTGGTTACAGTTGGGCAGATGGCACTAATACAGACAAAACAATAACTTGGGAAATCGAAAAAATCAAAGTTTTATTACCAACATTTGCTTCAACATATTTTGCATACACGGGTAATGCAGTTATTCCATCTATCAGTAATTTTGATAATGGGTTAGCAACAATTGGTGGCGATAAGATTGGGGTAGAAATTGGAGAGTATGTTACAACATTTACATTAAATGACCCTGACCATTATCAATGGGAAAATGGACATTCAAGGCAAATTGGCATTGCTTGGCAAATTGGTGGAGAGAACACTGGATATGATGGTTCAACCGCAAGCCTTGAAATTCCAATATTGTTGCAAAATGAATATGAATATAACCCTAATTTAGTTAATGAACTTGAATTTGAAAACCTATATGATGCATTTATGACAGCAACCTTAAGTGGAACAAATGTTGGTGAACAAACAGTTACAGTAAGTCTTAAAAATTCTCTTTACAGTTGGGCAGATGGAAGTAATGCAGCAAAAACTTATACAATAACAATAACCAAAGCAATTGTTGAACTTCCAACCCTTAATGAGTTAAGTTACGAATGGACAGGAAGTGCAATAACACCAGATGTTGTTTATGATGATACACTTATATCAGTAACAGGAAACACAAGTGGAACAAATATAGGAAGTTACACAATAACATTCACATTAAATGATACAGAGTATTATCAATGGGCAGATGAAACTATAGAAGATAAAACAATCGCTTGGGAAATTACAAAAATAATTGTTGCATTGCCAACTCTTGATGCGTTAACCTACGAATGGACAGGAAGTGCAATAACACCAGATGTTGTTTACGACAATACACTTATATCAGCTACAGATGATTTAAGTGGAACAAATATAGGAAGTTATACAATAACATTCACTTTAAATGATACAGAGTATTATCAATGGGCAGATGAAACTATAGAAGATAAAACAATCACTTGGGAAATTACAAAAGCAATTGTTGAATTGCCAGAGTTAAGTGCAACATATTTTGATTACACTGGAAATGTCATTACCCCTGAAATTACAGTTGACACAACTCGTGTAACAGTTAGTGGAGATTTAAGCGCAACAGATGAAGGGCAATATAACATTATCTTTACATTAAATGATGATGTTAATATGGAATGGGAAACGGGATACAACCGCGAATTGACCATTGCATGGAGAATTGGTGGAGACAAAAATGGATATTATAGTGGAGTAAGTGTTTGGAACGGCACAGACAGCATAGCACCAGTTTTGTTAAATACATCATTAACAAACAGTGAAAGCAATCCATATTTAATTGGAAGTGCAGCAAACTTAAAATATGTTTCAGATAACTATAGTTCATATAATAATGCATACTTTAAACAAACTATAAACATTGACTTAAACAATGAATCATGGACGCCAATTAACACAACTTCTAGCTCTTATAATTATTATTATGATGGCGATGGGCACACTATTTCAAACATAAGTGTAAACAGTGGTTCACAGTATGTTGGTGGATTGTTTGGTCGTGTTGGCACTGGTTACATTAAAAACCTTGGAATAGAAAGTGGCTCAATAGTCAGCACATACGCTAGTTCATCTAATTCTTATCTTGGTGGCTTTATTGGTTACTTTTATGGTTCATTTACATTTGAAAACTGTTACAACAAAGCAACAGTATCTAGCACATATGGTTATAATGGTAGTTCCTGCACTAAATATATTGGTGGGCTTGTTGGATATTCTTATAATGGTGCTACTTTAACAATAGACAATTGTTACAACACAGGTGCAATAAGTTACAGCGGATATGACAGCAGTTATATTGGTGGTCTTGTTGGTTATTGTTATACTGGAACATTTACAAATGTATATAACACAGGAGGTATTTCTGGAACGTGCACCTATACAAACACAACAAGATATGTTTATGTTGGTGGAATCATTGGTTATAACAATAACATTAGTATAACAAATGGATATAATTTAGGTTCTGTTTACGCACAAAACAGTGGTTCAACCAGCACTAGTAATTGCATTTATGCTGGTGGAATTATTGGATATCAATATAGTTCAGCAACGTTCACACGATGTTATAATGCTGGGCGAATTACCGCAATGCGTGGAACAACATCTGACACTTATTCAACAAACTTAAATGCGGCAGGATTGACAGGCTACAATGCACCAACAATTTATGATAGCTACTTTAACACAGAAACAAGTGGCACAACCTATGCATATCGCACAACAACAAACTATGGTTTAACAACAGAGCAAATGAAGGTTGCAACATATGGTGTTGCGCCAAGCAGCATGAGTGCATTTACAGAAAGTAATGGTTGGACACTTGTGGCAGGACAATACCCAACATTAACATTGCCAGATTATGGTAAAAAGGTAAATTCATTAAATCTTGAAATTCCAACATTGTTGCAAGATAAATTTGAATACAACCCTGACTTGGTTTATGAACCTAAATTTGAAAACTTCTATGATGCATTTATGACATCAACATTAAGTGGAACAAATGCTGGTGAACAAACAGTTACAATAAGCCTTAAAAACACGGGTTACAGTTGGGCAGATGGCACCAATACAAATAAAACTTATTCAATAACAATTAATAAAAAGTTATTAACAAAAGTTGAAATTGAAAGTGATTATATACGCTATACTGGAAGTGCTAATGAAGTATACACGTCTGTTGGAATGCAAAACTTTGATGAAGACTATTTAACCCGCACTATAACAAGCTTTGGTGTTGGTAGGCAGATAATAACAATATCAATCAAGGATTCAAATAATTTTGCATGGGCTGATGAATCGGTTGATGACATTATATTTGATATAATTATTGATAAAAGACATGAAAGTTTGCCAATAATAAATTCTCAAACATTTGAATACACTGGGGATGTGATAATTCCAGAATTTACATATAATGAGGATTTGGTTACCATTTCTGGTGACTTAAGCGGTAGTGAACTTGGCACATATACAACCATCTTTAGTCTTAATGAAAATATGAATACAAATTGGTCTGATGGTTCAATAAGTAATTATGTGATTACATGGCATATTGTTAAACATATTGTTGCAAATCCAACATTGGAAAAAACAAGTTATGCATACACAGGTAATGAAATAACACCAAATGTTGAGTATAACAATGCATATGTTTCAGCAACAGATGATTTAAGTGGAACAGATGTTGGAAGTTACACAATAACATTCACGTTAGATGACCCTGAACATTATCAATGGGCAGATGAAACTACAGAAGATAAAACAATTACTTGGGAAATTGAAAAAATAGTTGTTGAATTGCCAAAGTTAAGTGGAATTTATTTTGATTACAATGGAACAGTGATTACTCCTGACATTACAGTTGACACAACGCATGTAACAGTTGGTGGAGATTCAAGTGCAACAGATGAAGGCGAATATACAGTAACATTTACATTAAATGACCCTGACCACTCTCAATGGGAAAGTGGTCACTCAAGGCAAATTGCAATAGCATGGAGTATTGGTGTAGATAAATTTGGATATAGAATAAGACCAACAAGTGTTTGGAATGGCACAGACAGCACAACACCAGTTCTTTTTGATAAATCTTCATTAAACAGTGAAAGCAATCCATACTTAATTAAAAGCGCTGCCAACTTAAAATATGTTTCAGATAATAGCGCTTTGTTTAGTGGGGCATACTTAAAACAAACTATAGACATTGACTTAAACAACAAATTATGGACGCCAATTAACACAACCTCTAGTAATCATACTTATTATTATGATGGCGATGGACACACCATTTCAAACATCAACGTTCGAAGTAGTTCAAACTATGTTGGTGGATTGTTTGCTTATGTTCATGGCGGTTACATTAAAAATCTTGGAATAGAAAGTGGTTCAATAGTTAGCACAAATTCTAATTCAAGTTATGCTTATCTTGGTGGCTTTGTTGGCTTTATTGGGGAAGGTTCATTTACGTTTGAAAACTGTTACAACAAAGCAACAGTGTATGCCACATCTTCTTATAGTTTTAGTGGCTATAACAAATACATTGGTGGTCTTATTGGTTCGACTCACGGCCTTAGCACTTTAACAATAAACAATTGTTACAACACAGGTGCAATAAGTTATAGTGGAGATTACAGCAGTTATATTGGTGGGCTTGTTGGTGGCGGTGTTGGAACATTTACAAATGTATACAACACTGGAGCTATTTCTGGAACCTGCACATATAATTACACAACAACATATGTTTATGTTGGTGGAATTGCTGGTTGTAGCATTAACACGCTTAGTATAACAAACGGATATAATTTGGGTTCTGTTTACGCACAAAACAGTGGTTCAACCAGCACTAGTAATTACATCTATGCTGGTGGAATTTGTGGATATCAATCCAACGTTTCCGTTAGTGGTCCGTTAACATTAACAAGATGTTATAATGCTGGGCAAATTACCGTAAAACGTGGATCAACATCTTACACACAATCAACAAATTTAACTGCATCAGGATTAGCAGTCTCAGGTGGTGCTGGCCTGCAAATATATGATAGTTACTTTAACACAAACACAAGTGGAACAAACATTCCATCATCCAATGGCTTAACAACAGCGCAAATGAAGGTTGAAACAGATGGTTTTGCACCAGAAAATATGAGTGCCTTTACAGAAAGCAATGGTTGGACATTGGTTGCTGGCGAATATCCAACTTTGGATATACAATTGCCAAATTGCGCTATTTCGACGGCAAACCTTGAGATGCCAACATTGTTGCAAGATGAATATGAATATACACTTAATCTAATTGAAGATCTTGACTTTGAGAATTTCTATGATGCATTTATGACAGCAACCCTAAGTGAAACAAATGCTGGTGAACAAACAGTTACAATAAGCCTGAAAAACACAGGCTACAGCTGGGCAGATGGCACTAATACAGCAAAAACTTATACAATAACAATAACAAAAGTGCCTGTTGCATTGCCAACTCTTGATGAGTTAAGTTACGAATGGACAGGAAGCACAATAACACCAGATGTTGTTTATGATGATACACTTGTATCAGCAAATAATTTAAGTGGAACCAATGCTGGAAGTTACACAATAACATTCATATTAGATGACCCTGAACATTATCAATGGGCAGATGGAACCACAGCAGACAAAACAATCACTTGGGAAATTACAAAAGTAATTGTTGAACTTCCAACTCTTGATGAGTTAAGTTATGTATGGACAGGAAGTGCAATAACACCAGATGTTGTTTATGATGATACACTTGTATCAGCAACAGTTGATTTAAGTGGAACAGATGCTGGAAGTTACACAATAACATTTGATCTAATTGACACTGATAACACAATATGGACAGATGAAACCACAGAATCTAAAACAATTACTTGGGAAATTACAAAAGCAATTGTTGAACTTCCAACTCTTGATGAGCTAAGTTACGAATGGACAGGAAGCATAATAACACCAGATGTTGTTTATGATGATACACTTGTATCAGCAACAGATGATTTGAGTGGAACAAATATAAAAAGTTACACAATAACATTTGCTTTAATTGACACTGCTAACACAATATGGGCAGATGGAACCACTGAAAATAAGACAATTACTTGGGAAATTATAAAAGCGATTGTTGAACTCCCAGAGTTAAGCGAAACTTATTTTGACTATACTGGTTCTGAAATCACGCCTAGTGTAACATATGACACAACAAATATTCAGATGGTGGCGGCTGCAAGCACATTAAGTGCAATTAATGAAGGCGAATACATAATAACATTTACCTTAAATGACGCTGACCACTATCAATGGGAAAATGAACATTCAAGGCAAATTGGCATTGCATGGAGAATTGGTGGAGAGAGCATTGGATATAATGTTTCAACTGCAAATCTTGCAATACCAGCATTAATTTCAACAGAATTTGAATATGATGAGAATTTGTTTGATTATATTGAAATTGAAGACTTTTATGATGCATTTATGACGGCGACATCAAGTGGAACAAGTGTTGGTGAACAAACCATTATAATAAGTCTTAAAAATCCACTTTATAGTTGGGCAGATGGGACGAATAGAGACATTATTCTTAACTTTACTGTTAACAAGGTGATAATTGAAGAGCCATATATGGAACATGATGTTTATAATTATATTGGTTTAGAAATAGAACCTGTTTTAAACGGATTTAATGAACAATACATGTGTAAAGATGGTGATGATAGTGGAACTGATGTGGGAAACTATACATTAGTCGTTAAATTGAGTGACAAAACTAATTTTGGTTGGGCTGATGGTAGTTCAAATGATTTAAATTATGCTTGGGAAATTGCTAATTTATCAAAACAAACATGGGTAGGTTCATCCGTAATGCCAAATGGTGAAGGAACAGAAGATAGACCATATTTGATTTTAAGTGAAGAAAATCTTGCATATGTAAGTGAAAATGCTGATATGTTTAATGAGACATATATCAAACAAATGGTTGACCTTGATTTAACAAATTTAAATTGGACACCAATTAATAACAATCCATATAATGACTTTACAGTATATTATGATGGAAACTATAAAAAAATTAAAAACTTAAAAACTGCACCTGATAATGAAGTTTCTGGATTGTTTGGCTATGTTACTGGTGGATATATTAAAAATCTAACTATTTCATCTGGTTCAATTTATGGAACATGTTCTGTTGGTGGAATTGTTGGACGAGCAAGTAATACCGAACTTACGAACTTAAGTAATAATGCAATGGTTATAGCAAGATCAGAATCTAATTGGTGTGAAGCTGGTGGAATTGTTGGTGACATGGAAGAATGTGAAGTTACTAACGTTAGAAACACTGGAGATGTTACAGTTATATACATTGGGACCAGTGATGTCGAGATTTGCGCTGGTGGTATTGCTGGATATACATATGAAGTAACAATTACAAATGCACAAAGCACTGGTAATGTGAGTGGTATTATTAACAGTAACATGACAAACTCGGCAGTATGTGTTGGTGGAATTATTGGTTATGCAGAAGGAAGTGTTTCATTGCAAAGAGTTTATTTTGTGGGTGAATTAAATACAATGATATATGAAACGACTTCTGGAGACAATATGTGTAAGGCAGGATTAATTGGAGTTAATGATGGCACATATGAATTTAATGATGCATACTATTTGAACACAGTTGCTGATGTTGCTGTTGGATATGATTATGACATAGATGACGCAATAAGCGGATATTCTTTAACAGATGATAATATGAAAGTCCAAACAGCTAATGTTGCTCCGGAAGGAATGTCTAATTTTAATGCTACTAATGGTTGGATATTGATTCAAAACAATTATCCAGAAATTGCTGCATTTTTTGAATTTGATAAACCAACAATATTGAATAATATTACTGAGTTTACTTATACAGGACAAGAAATACCAATTACACTGATTGATTATATTGAGTTATACATGAATTTAACTGGAGATATCAGTGCAACTAATACTGGAACATATACAATAACAATAAGTCTTAAAAATAGTTCTCAGAGATGGTCAGATGGCTCAATGGGTGATGTTGTGCTTACTTGGAAGATTAACTGTCAAA
The DNA here is from genome assembly GCA_905235475.1 of uncultured Clostridia bacterium. GTDB lineage: Bacteria > Bacillota > Clostridia > Christensenellales > UBA1242 > UBA7584. The sequence goes on along the minus strand of CAJOLU010000007.1, from coordinate 8,913 downwards.
TTATAACTAATGACGATGTAACTTTATCCGCAACAGAGTTTAACTACAACAATAGTGAACAAAAACCAGAAATCACAATTGCGGGATTGGTTGAAGGTTCTGATTATGAAATTTCATTTGAACGCAATGGACAACCAACACTAGATCTTACATCAAGTGGTGAAATTAGCATTGTGATAACACTTTTGAACGATAATTATATTTTAAGCGATAGTTTTGAACAATTATCTTACACAATTAATCAAACATTCACAGTTAACTTTATTGTAAATGTGGATAGTTACGGAACTGTTAATCTTGCAGAAATTCCTTATGTTGAAAATGGTTCTGCAATTACAGTCAGTGAAAACACAGTTACAATCAACGGACAAACAGTTGTGGCTACGGCGACAGTAAATGATGCACAATATACATATGCATTTAATGGTTGGACAGGAACTGTGGAAACAGTGACAGAAAACATTACAATAATCGCAAACTTTACAAGAACGGTTAACAGTTACACAATAACGTTTAACTCAAATGGTGGAACAAGCATAGCAGATCAAGTTATTGAATATGGTCAACCAGTTATTGCACCAGAAGATCCAAGCATGTTGCATTATACTTTTGTTGCATGGTGTGTGGATGACACACTTGTTGAAGAAGTTAATTTTGAAACATACACAGTTACAGGAAATGCAACTTTATATGCAAAATGGTTAGAAGATTTCTTTATTTATTATCAACCTATGCAAGGAAATGCAGAAAAACTTTATATAAGTAGCGAAACTTTAATAGATGATGCTAGAAGTATGATTTCTCAATTGGTTGATATTAGAACAGATAAATTAACGTTATTGTTGAATCAAACAATTTTGAGTGACGGAAAAACTCTTAGTGAATATAATATTGACCAAGGTTCAACAATTAGATATGTTCAAAAAGGTCGGATTGGTAAAGTTGAAGTGCCTGAAAACTTTAGCACTGGATCGATAGTTGATGAAGATGAAACTCTTATTAGTAAGATTTCATTAACCGAAGAAGAACAATATTTAGTTGAGACTGGTAGTAACATAGACATTTATGTTGTGGTTGAGCAAATTGACAATGAAGTATCTAACAGTGAAAAATCATTCATAATGAATGCTTTAGGAAGTGATCAAAAATTGTTAAGTTATGTAAGCATTAACTTGTATAAGAAGATTGGAGATCAAGAGCAAACATTGATTGAAACAGTGAGAGATGGTGTTGAAATAAGCTTAACAATACCAGACGAGGTTAAACAGTTACAAAATGTAGATTCAATAAAACCTAAACTTATTCTTTTAAATGAAAACGATGTAGTTGTTTATGACGGAATTAATGCAGAAGAAGTATTTAAATTAAAGATATACAACAGTTCAAGATATGCATTAATCTATGAAAATGCAACAATTCCAGTTGATGAAGATCAAGATTTGATGTCTATCTCTATAATTTCAATTATAGTGGGTGTTGCTGTATTAGTTTTATTATTCATATTATGTATTATATTGTCATCACTTCCACGACGAAAAGATTGATTTAAACACTGCATCAGATATAACTTAAGAATGTAATTACGAGAAAAATGGTAATTTAACAACAAGCATGCTTAAGGAAACAGAAAGAAAGGGTCTAAAAAACTAAAAAGAAGATTCTTATGATAGTTGCTAGAATAGGGCTTTGCATCAATGACAAAAAGCAACAAGACAAACGGATATAAAATCTTTAGAAATTTTTAATATATGTAAAGTTAAAAAAGAAAAAACGGATAAATATATTTAAAAATATGAAGATTAATATCTAAATATAAATAAAAAAATCCAAGTTACAAGCTTGGATTTTTTTATTTTTAATTTCATAATGATTTCTGGTAGAAATTAAACATTTTATAACATTATGAAGGTAAGTTTGAACAAGAAGTTGTTAATAAGGTCACAAACAAGCAAATTTTATGGGAAAAGTTAACTTAAAACAAAAAAGTCTAAATCAGATACTTAATTAAAAGCATTTGATTTAGACTCATCATGGTGCCGGGGACCGGACTCGAACCGGTACGGGATTGCTCCCGAGGGATTTTAAGTCCCTTGCGTCTACCAATTTCGCCACCTCGGCATATGGAGGCGCCAACCAGATTTGAACTGGTGAATAAAGGTTTTGCAGACCTTGGCCTTACCACTTGGCTATGGCGCCACGTGCTATGTTATAATCTGTTGATTACATCTTATAGTTTATCATAGTATATTATGATTTGCAAGCGAAAAATGAAGATTTCTTTTAAAAAATTTTTTTGAAACTAACAAATCTTTTAAAAAAATTAAAAAATCTTATAAAAATCACTTGATTTTTAATTTTCTTTTTGCTAAAATAAGAATGTTCAGTTGAACAAAGTGTGGGAGTTTAGCTCAGTTGGCTAGAGCATCTGCCTTACAAGCAGAGGGTCATAGGTTCGAGTCCTATAACTCCCACCATTTTTGTAATAGGATGTTTTCTATTGCATATGCGAAAGTGGCTCAGTTGGTAGAGCATCACCTTGCCAAGGTGAGAGTCGCGGGTTCGAGTCCCGTCTTTCGCTCCAAGGTATAAAGTTTTGCAAAAGCAAAACTTTTTTTTATTTTCATAAATTCTTTGTTTTGCTTTGCGTAAAAAATTTTATTATGATATAATTATATTACGCATTAATATTAAGGAGAGTATTAGTATGAGAGTTTTAGAAGTGCTAGACACATATTATCCAAAATTTGATGGACCAGCATTAGTTATCACAAGTTATGCAAAAAGTTTAAACAAATTGGAAGGAACAAAAGCGGAAGTTTGCGTTCCAAGATTCCCAAAATATGAAGATCATCAGCCATTTCCAGTTTTTAGGGTGAAATCTCAAAAGGGGCCAGAGGGCTATTATTATGGATTGCCATCATTTGATGGTAAACTTAAAAAATTTTTAAAAGAAAATAAATTTGATCTTATTCACATTCATTCACCATTCACGATGTGCGGTTATTTCACAAAATATGGAAAAAAACACGGAATACCAACAATATACACATTTCACACCAAATTCCGTGATGATTTTGAAAGGTTGTTAAAACTTAAATTATCGCAAAAAATTGCATTAAAATATATTATGAACAACATTAATAGAGCGGATTATGTTTTAACAGTTAGTGATGGCGCAGCAGACACTTTGCGTGAATATGGTTATAAAAAAGAGATAAAAGTTTTAAGAAATGGAACAGATTTAGTTTGCCCAACAAATGAGCAAGAGCTAAAAGACAAAATAACACAACAATATGGGTTGAAAAAAGATGAAAAAGTGTTTTTGTCTGTTGGTAGAATTGTTGAAAATAAAAAACTTGATTTTGCTCTTTTGGTTATGAAAGAGTTAAAAACCTCTGGCGTTAAATTTAAATATTTAATTGTTGGAGCGGGTCCTTATGAACAACAACTCAAAGAAAAGGTTAGTGAACTAAACCTTGAAGATTGTGTTATTTTCACAGGCAAAATTATGGATAGAGAATTTTTGTCTGCACATTATTTGAGGGCAGATTTGTTCATTTTTCCTTCAACTTTCGACACAGCCAGCCTAGCGCCAATTGAGGCTGCTGCAATGAAACTTCCAACAATAATGACAAAAGGCTGTTCAACGGCAGAAATCATAACAGATGGAAGAAATGGAATTTTGGCAGTGGAAGATGATGCAAAAGACTGGGCAAACAAAATAATTTCTGCAATTGAAAATGATGAACTTAAAACATTAAGCGAAAATGCACAAAAAGAAGTTTATAAAACTTGGGACCAAGTTGCAATTGAAGTTAAAAACTATTATGATTCGATTTTAAAAGAGAAAAAAGCCATAAAATAGGCTTTTTTTGTTTTTATTCAAAAAAATTAGAAAATTTGTTTTACTTTTTTTGCATTGTGTGTTAAAATTTTGTGATAGGAGATAAAAATGATAATATTAGGAATAGACCCAGGTTATGGGCTTGTTGGATTTGGCGTTTTGGAAAAAAATGGCGGAAATATAAGAGCCCTAGACTTTGGTTGCATCTCAACCAGCAAAGAAGACAAACTAACCAAAAGGTTGGAAATAATTTCAGATTGTATGCATCAGTTGATTGATAGGTGGCACCCAGATGAAATGGCAATTGAAAAATTATTCTTCAATAAAAACATCACAACTGGAATTCCAGTTGCTCAGGCAAGAGGAGTTATTTTGGTTGCAGCCCAAGAAAGGGGAATTCCAATTTATGAATACACACCATCGAACATCAAAATGGCACTCACTGGAATGGGAAAGGCAGATAAAAAACAAATGCAATTTATGGTGAAAACATTTTTGGGTTTGCAAGAAGTGCCAAAGCCAGATGATGCGGCGGACGCACTTGCTGTTGCAATTTGCCACAGCCAAACCAATTTGAATATGCTAGGAAACATTTAAAGGGGAAGATTTATGTTTGGATTTATTAAAGGAATTATTGCATATAAACTGAATAACATTGTTGTTTTAGATAATAATGGAGTTGGATATGAACTCATTGTTTCTAGTATGTGCTTTAATCACATTGGCGACATTGGAGAGGAAGCAAAACTTTGGACTCATCTTTATGTTAGAGAAGATGAAATGACATTAATTGGCTTTGAGGACTTGCAAGAGCGAGAGGTTTTTAGGAAACTTATTTCTGTTAATGGTGTTGGACCAAAAATGGCACTAACCATTTTGGGTGGAATTTCCGCAAAAGATTTAAGCCTAGCAATTGCAACACAAAATCCAAGTTTTCTTAAAAATATTAAAGGTGTTGGAACGAAGATAAGAGAACGTATTATGCTTGAACTCAAAGAGAAAATGAATTCAGTTGAGAGCGTTCAACTTTCTATGACAAACTTTGGGCAAGAACAAAATATGCTATTCGATAATGCTGTTTCCATTCTTATGGATTGGGGTGTGCAAAAAACAGTGGCAGAGCAAATTATAAAAGATAACATTAAACCAGATGACAATATGGAAACATTGCTTGCCAAAGCGTTTAGAGATATGGGGAGATAATATTTATGGAAGGAGAAAATTTTATTTCCAGTTCCAAGCAAAAAGCAGATGAACTGATGGAAGTAAGTTTGAGGCCAAACAATTTAGATGAATATATTGGTCAAGACAAAATTAAAGAGAGCATAAAAATCTATATTGAAGCAGCAAAAAGCCGTGATGATGCTTTAGACCATGTTTTGCTTTTTGGACCACCTGGGCTTGGGAAAACAACTCTTGCTCATATTGTTGCCAATGAACTTGGCTCACAAATCCGCATCACAAGTGGACCAGCCATTTCACACGCAGCCGACCTTGCAGCAATCCTTACAAATCTAGGCAAAAATGATGTTTTGTTTATTGATGAAATTCATAGGCTTAATCGATCTGTGGAAGAAGTTTTATATCCAGCAATGGAAGATTTTGCCCTTGATTTTGTTGTGGGAAAAGGACCATCAGCCAAAAGTGTTAGAATAAAACTGCAACCATTCACATTAATTGGAGCAACCACAAGAGCTGGAATGCTTACGGGACCACTTCGTGATAGATTTGGTGTTTTGGGAAGACTTGAAATGTATAACGAAAAAGATTTATCAACAATTCTAAATCGTTCTGCAAAAATATTAGGAATAGACATTGAACCTGATGCAACATTAGAAATTGCAAAAAGGTCGCGCGGCACTCCAAGAATTGCAAATAGACTGCTAAAAAGAGTTAGAGATTACGCACAAGTTAAAGGCGAGGGCATTATAACCCTTGATATGGCAAAACAAGCCCTTAAAATGATGGAAATAGACTCTATTGGATTAGATAGCGTTGATCACAGACTTTTAGATGCGATTATTAACAAATTTGGGGGCGGACCTGTTGGGCTCGACACACTGTCGGCAGCAACTGGAGAAGAGGCAACCACTATTGAAGATGTTTATGAACCATATTTAATGCAACTTGGATTTATTGCACGAACAAATAGGGGGCGTGTGGCTCTTCCAAAAGCATACCAACACTTGGGTATACAACTTGGCAAAGACAAAGAAGAAGAACTTAAAAAACTTCAACAAGATAAATAGATGTAAAAAGATTTTTCCAATATTCTAAAAAAAGACATATTTAGAAAAAATCTTTTTTTGTTTTATCTCTTTTTACTTGCCAAAACAAAATTATTTATTGTATAATGTGATTATCAAAAAATTTTAAGGAGAAAAATATGGTATTATCACTCGCAGCTGGTTCATTTTTTGAACAATATTGGCCAGTCTTGGTTATTTTGGTTGCATTAATTGCGCTTTATATTGTTTCTATCGTTAGAAGAAAAAAGGATATGGGGCAAGCACAACAAATGCTAAATGAATTAAAACCAGGAACAAAGGTTAAAACCTACACAGGATTCTATGGAACAATTGATTCAATCCGTGAAACAACCGATGGAAAAGTTGTTATGCTAAAAATTGGTGAAGAGGGCGGAAAAATTGGTTACATTGAAATTGATGCAAATGCAATTTATGGGGTTGACACCAAAACAGATGTTGTTTATGATAAAGATGGCAATGTGATTGTTAAAGATTCAAAGGGTAAAAAAGACGAAAAAGGCAAAGCAAAAAACAAGAAAGACGCAAAAGATAAAGAAGAAAAAGATGAAACAAAAGTAGAAGACAAAAAAGAAGAAGAAATTAAAGAAGAAAAAACAGTCATCGAAGATACGCCAAAACCAATAAAAAAACCAAAACAAAAAAAGCAAGAAAAAGCCTAAAAGCTTTTTCTTTTTTTATCAGTTTGAATTAACGCGGCAAGTGGTGATATGGTTGTTAGTTAATATATTTAGTTTTTATATGTTATGTTATAAACTTTTTGTATTGACGCATTTAATTTTGTGTGATATAATACTTGCGTTAAGGGAGTGGAGATATGTTGAACGAAATAGAAAAAATTGATAAGAAAATAGGGAAGTTAGACAAAAAAATTAAAAGAAAGGCACATCCATTTTTATATGAAATATTTGAAAATCACTATGACAATAAAAAAAAGCGTTTGAGTGATGAAAAAGATCAACTTATCATACAAAAAACAATTCTAGAAGATGAAAGGCGCAATGAAGAGTTGAATGCAAGAAGTAGATAATTCTACTTCTTTTTTTTTCACAAAATTATTTTTATTTCATATAATATGATTTGGGGCGAAAAATGAAAGTGAAAAAAGCTATTATTTGGGCTGGTGGCTTGGAACAAGAATTGAGCCGATAAAAAGTATTTGTAAAAGAGATGCTAGCAATCTTTAAATTATTGAATGTTATGAAAAAATAATAAAAGTTTGGTGTTTACAATCCATATAAAAAAGAAAAGCAAACATTTTTTATGCTCTAAGGCACCCAGAAACACAAAAAGAGATAAAAAGTTATATAAAAACTTGGGTATAAAAGGAGTAAAAATAGCCTAAAATAGTGCAAACACCCGGCTAGGTTTTTGCTCAAAAGGTAAAAAATGCCTATTTTTTGATAAAAAAAAAGAAAGTTTTTGAAAATTTTTTGAAAAAGATGTTGACATTGTCTTTATATGTTGCTATAATACCAATGTTATCACTCGAAGAGGTTTAGCCAATTTGAGGATAACGCGAACATTGATAACTGAATATACTTTACAAGATTTATTAAGGTTTTTTCGGTCTTGTCAATTCCGACGAAGTAATTATGAAATTATTTTTATATTATATAGTCAAAGAGCAAGAACAAAAACTACTTTTACGCAATAGTAAGTAATTAGTTTTTGAGCTTGGGATTTTAAAACATTAGAGTTTGATCCTAGCTCAGGATGAACGCTGGCGGCGTGTTTAATACATGCAAGTCGAACGAGGTATAGCAATATACCGAGTGGCGAACGGGTGAGTAACACGTGAGCAACCTGCCCTATACAGGGGGACAACAGCTGGAAACGGCTGCTAATACCGCATAAGACCACAGCATCGCATGATGCAGAGGTAAAAGGCTACGGTCAGTATAGGATGGGCTCGCGCACTATTAGCTAGTTGGTGAGGTAAAGGCCCACCAAGGCTTCGATAGTTAGCCGACCTGAGAGGGTGATCGGCCACATTGGAACTGAGACACGGTCCAGACTCCTACGGGAGGCAGCAGTAGGGAATATTGGTCAATGGAGGAAACTCTGAACCAGCAACGCCGCGTGAAGGATGAAGGTTTTCGGATTGTAAACTTCTTTTATGAAAGAAAAATAAATGATGGTATTTCATGAATAAGCCCCGGCTAACTATGTGCCAGCAGCCGCGGTAAGACATAGGGGGCAAGCGTTATCCGGAATAACTGGGCGTAAAGAGAGCGTAGGCGGTTTTGTAAGTTGATGGTGAAAGCCCGGGGCTTAACTCCGGAATTGCCCTCAAAACTACAGAACTAGAGTGTGGGAGAGGAAGATGGAATTCCTAGTGTAGCAGTGAAATGCGTAGATATTAGGAGGAACATCAGCGGCGAAGGCGATCTTCTGGAACATAACTGACGCTGAGGCTCGAAAGCGTGGGGAGCAAACAGGATTAGATACCCTGGTAGTCCACGCCCTAAACGATGGATACTAGTTGTTGGAGGTATCGACCCCTCCAGTGACGCAGCTAACGCGATAAGTATCCCGCCTGAGTAGTACGTTCGCAAGAATGAAACTCAAAGGAATTGACGGGGACCCGCACAAGCAGAGGAGCGTGCGGTTTAATTCGTTGATACACGAAGAACCTTACCAAGGCTTGACATCGGATGCATAGCATGGAAACATGTGAAGAAATAGCAATATTTCATCCAGACAGATGGTGCATGGTTGTCGTCAGCTCGTGTCGTGAGATGTTGGGTTAAGTCCCGCAACGAGCGCAACCCTTGTCTTTAGTTGCCATCATTAAGTTGG
>CAJOLU010000006.1 GCA_905235475.1 uncultured Clostridia bacterium | reverse complement strand
AAGTTCAATTGGTAGTTATGCATTCTATGGTAACAATGTCATTACAACATTAACAATCCCAGCGAATGTTAAAACAATTGGAAGTTATGCATTTAGTGGCAATACTGCAGTAACAACACTCACTCTTACAAGTGGTATTACAAGTATTGGTGCTTATGCATTCCAGAGTTTGGCAGTAACAGAAATAATTGTTCCAAGCAGTGTAACAAGTATTGGCGAAGGAGCATTCAAAGGTTGCAACAAACTAGTTAGTATTACACTTCCATTTGTTGGTAAAACAAGTAATGTTTCAACAAGTGTAGATACTGGAAACTCAAGTTATTTGTTTGGATACATATTTGGTTGCACAACGAACACTTCATATACAAGTAGTTATTCAACATACCCAACAAATACAACTACATTAACATATCAAGGACAAAGATATTACAATATTGATTACAGTGGTAGCACTGATAAATATTATTTCCCAATGTATTACATACCACAGACATTGAGGAATGTAACAATTACAAATGCGACAGGAATATCTGCAAATGCATTCTATGGCTGTAGTTATTTAAGTTCAATCATAATCAATCAAACAGCACAAAACAATATAAAAACCAATGCATTTTATAACTGTAATGCAACAATTACTTATAATTAATAAAACTTATAAAGACTAGGATTCTAATTTCTTGGTCTTTATTTTAGAGGAGATAGAATGAAAGAATTTGATAAGTTTTGTATAAAATTAGGAGACGATTATAAAAATAACTATCATATTATTTGCACTGATAATGAATATAATAATGGAAAAGCTTTAGATTTAAAGATTAATAAACAACAGTTTATTCAGGCATCATCTGAGCAAATATATTATTATTGGTTGAAAAATATATTTACATCCTTGTCATATGATACTGAAGTTAATTCACCAAAGGATGTAGATATATATTACGACGGTGAACCTTTTAATTTAAGAATTGAGGTAAAAACTCCAATTATTGAAATAATAGAAGATGATTATGATACAAATTTGATAAAAATAAAACAGGAACATCGATATGACAATATTCCTAAAGAACAATCACCTACATACAAAGCATTTCATAAGTATATAGAAAATTTGGTGATAGATATCAATAATGTTTCAAATAAAACAGGAAAACATGCAAAATCATTTGATATTAAAGATTTAAAATTGGATACTTTTTTAAAAAACGCAAATGAAAAATTTTTAAAACCTGATAATAAATCAATAAACATTCTTCTTCTTTGCCTAAATACTGGTTCTTTTAGTGAATATTTAGATTATATTATGAATATGGATACCGGATTGTTTTCAAATGATCCATATATAAATAATACAAGATATTCAAATATCGATTTTATTATTTTGTCTAATTGTTGTGATGCTCATTTAAGGAATGATTTAAATTTTAATGTATGGGATGCAACGAATTATATTCATTTTGTTATACCATTGCATTTAACTGATGTTATTTTGAAAGATAAAGGTAATTTTTTAGCAAAATTATTTAAAGATGAATTTATGTATTTTTATAATAATAAGGATAAAATTTATAATAAATTAAATACTGGGGATATTCAATTGCAATTTGCAGAGTTTTTATCGAAAAGACACCCAATGTTTTGTAAGTTATAATATTTTAATTACTTAAAAAGGCCGAACTTGTTAGCATTTTGCTTTCAAATTCAGCCCTTTTTTATTTCTTTATTTCAAGTCCAATAAGTAATCCTGTTTCAAAACCAATTTTATATCTTTCAACTGCCAACAACTCTGTTGTTTTATCATTTGCCGATATATATTCTTCAAACAAGTCATTTAGTTCAGTAGGCAAAAGTTCTTTTAGTTTTTTATAGAGTTCATTTTCTTCATCACTTGCTTTTTTATATCTTAAACTCATTTTTTGATGCACTGCATCAACTTTGCCATCATATATTTCTTCAAGTATATCTCTCATATTATTTCCTCCTTGCTTGGTATATAAATCTTATCTGCAACTTTGATTGCCTTATAGGTTGTGCCATCTATAACTTGATTGATATATTCTGGCTTCCCATCGGCTATTGCTCGTAAGATAAAGTGTTCTGTGTCTTCTTCTGCTGGCGAGATATTAACATCAAGCATATTTTCTTCTTTTGATACTTCAATAATATCAATATCCTTTTCAACTAAATAAGCACTAAATTCCCATAGTTTTTCAAATAGTCCATTGCTATCTACAATGAAACTTAAATCTTCATTTTTGTAATATGCTGTAACTCTGTAATAATTGTTCATCTTTCTTAATCTCCTTAATCTAAATAATCTTCTAAATCTTCTTTTGTTTTTATTGGTGTTGGGGTATCAAGTGTTCCCATACAATAGTCATAATCGTAATAATCTGCTGTGTTATTATCTATTGCCTGTAAAATATGAATTGCTAAAAACAACATATCTTCGTTTATGCTTTTAATAGCAAAATCTTTCAAACAATCATAAGTTGTTATTTGGTCTTTTTCTTGTTCAAGTTTTTCAACAGCATCTTCAAACGATAGTTTATTTAATTCTTTCTTTGTCATTTTTAATCTCCTTATATTGCAATTTGCCTTAACTTTCTATTGGCGTAAGGTAGCCATTTTTTGTTTACAAACTCCATAATCTCATTATTTGGTGTTGTATTATGTTCAGCACGACATTGTAAAATTCTGTGTGTATCAAGCGAATATTCTACCGTAACGAGTGGAGTATCTTGTTCTGCTTTTAATCTCACAAAGAATATTAAACTTTGTTCTTTAATAAATTTTTGGTCGTATCCCATACATCCAACGCAGTGATGAAGTTTATTGCCTTCATTTATTAAATCTGCTGGCGATTTTGCTATTATCACTACATAGTTATCTTTCATTTCCCTTTGCATAGATAAATACTTGTTTGCAACATCTTCAAATTGTTTGTAAAACTTTGCTCGTTCTTTTCTGTCAATCTCTGCTTTTTTAGAGTTGTATTCATTTATTCTTGTATCGTGCCAAAACTTAAAATCATGTGGTACTAAGTTTTTATCTTTTGTCATATCTAAACCTAGTTTTTCGCAAGCATTTAGATAATCGTAATAAGAGGTATAATCGTGTGTTCCTTGTGATTTTAGATAAAGAAAAAAGCGCTCAATGTTTCCATTAAATGCTTTCTTGATAGGTAAGTATTTATCACTGTGCATAAATGTTTTATTAAACGCTTCAAATTGTTGTACGAACTCTAAATTTTTGTTTTCTTTATATGCTTTCAAAATTGTAGATACATAATAGTCTTTCAGTGCAATTTCAGCCGAATTTCTAATAAGCCAAGTTCTAAACTTTTTATCTTTTGCTATCTTTCTTAAAATAGTTTTACTTGTTGCATAATTTACTAAATTCATTTTCATCAAGTATTCAGCTTGTGGATATTTTTCATAAGTTCGCAAGTATTTCAATATGTTGCAATATGGGTATCTATCTGCTTGACTATATTTATATTCTTTAAATTTAAGTGCAAATTCTGGGTTGATAACAGGTGCGTATGGATCAAAGTATTTATCGTCATTCCAATCCCAATTATCGCTTTCCCACCATTTAGGTTCTTTGGTTAGTCCTTCGCTAAACCAACCAACTATGTAACCACTTATTTGATAGAATATAATATCTTTAATAAAGCATTTATCGTTATGTATGCCATGCACAGCAACTTGTTTGCAATACCATTTTCCATATCTATTTCTAACAGCAACTGTAATCTTTGCAAGCTCGCCATTAAACTTAGTTAAGTATGAGTAAAATCTTCTTGTACTATCTCCATAAGGAAAGTCGTGTTTATCTTTTTGTTTTATTCTTTCTATCATATACTTTGGTATATCTTTAATATCTTTTTCTGTAATCATAATTAACTCCTTATTTTATAACAACCTTGCCATCAAGAAGTGATGCAATAGTTTTTAGTGTGTATTTATCAAATGTCTTTGTTTGTTCTAATTCAAGTTGTTTTTTCTTAATAAAGTTTTGTGTTCCATTTTCAAGTATCATGATGTCATATTGCTCACTTAATCTATTGCAATAATCATCTTTTACATGGTATGGAAATCCAGCAAGTTTAACTTTGCTATCAAGTCCAACATCTTTTGAAGTAAGAACTAAATCTAAAATATTAGCGATTTTTTCTGCATTTTCGTTATATGCTTCATAGAAATCTCCCATTCTAATCAAAACTACGATATTCGGGTAAGATAACTCTTGTTCGTGATATTTTTCATAATATTCACTTATTTTTGCAGTTTTTTCGCTTTTTTCTTGCGTTTTTTGCGTGTTTTGTGAAATTTCTTTTTGTCCTTCGTTTTTTTCACAATCATCAATTTCTTCTTTATTGCCATTTAACATAAAGTCAAATAGAGTTGCTTGTTTAGAAGGTTCTTTTTTAGGTTCTGTTTTAGTAGTTAATTTTTGTGTCGTTTTAATAGCAACTTTGTATTCAGTTCCATCTTCGTTGTAAAGCGTTCCTTCAATGCTATCTTCTTCAAAGTAGTGCATAGCCCAACCAAAAACTATATCGCTATGTATGCAAGCAGAAGTAGAACCTTTTTCAGCTTGTTTTCTTGCTTCTTCAGTAGCATATTTCATAAAGCCAACCAAATCTTTTTTATTGATTAGCATTTTATTGTCTTTTGTAATTTTAACTCCATTATTGATTTTATCAGCGATTATTTCACTGACATTGTTTTGCAAGTATTCTTTTATTAGTTCTTGTTCTTTTGTTTTAGTTTCTAAATTTAATTTATACATTTTAATCTCCTTAAAAAGCATTAAAGGTCATCCGTAAACGGACAACCTTTCCATAACTTATTGTATTCATTTCTATTTTTTACTTCTAACAAGTGCCATATAGGTTTTACAAGTAGGTGGTTATCTTTTCTATCTCTTTGTGGGTATCTTAAATAATACTTTATTTCCCATATAGCTAAGTCAAAACTGTTTGTAACCAAATGCACTTTTAACTTATTATTTTTATTTTCTTCATAGCATACTTTATAGCCATATTTGTTATTTAATATCATATCAACTCCTTGCTAAGTTTAATATGTTATTTGTTAGATTCGGTAGGTCAGTATAATGATTAGAACCACCAGTGTAATCCCTATCAGATTTTGCTGTTCTAATCAGTATGTTGTTATACCATTCATTTTGAAAGTATCTAACATCACTAATACTTAAATAGATGAAGTGATAATTAACTTCTAAAAAAGCTGAAAATTCGTAGTGATTTTTTAACGCACTCACAAATCTCCAGCCATTTTCTTGTGCTATTGTTTTTAAATAGTTTATATATTTTCTTTCAAAAGTTTTGTAATCTTCACCAGTATAACTACCAGATGAAAACTCATAATTCAAATACTTTTTTAAATCTTCTAATTTAGTCATTTTGTTCACCACCTTTATACTGTGTATCTTCAGCAAGTAATTGGTTTATTTCTTTCATAATATCTTCTTTAGTTCTACCAACACAAGCAAGTGTTAGTAAGTTTGTATTGCTATCTAAAATACGATTAAAAGCATATTTTAGAATTTTGTTTATATCTTCGTCTTTATTTTCATTTGTAAAGTTGATGCAATATAGAGCAGTTAGTATTGGTTTTATTTCTTTAATATTTTTCATAGTTTTACTCCTTTATAATTCCATATATGTCATCTACATAATAACAACAATTAAAGCCATTAAATATCGCAGTGCATAATATACCACGATATTTAGCTTTGTATTGATTATTCGGTAGTTCTTCAATTATTTCCACTTCATCTTGTTCGGTGGAGTCAATCTTACCCTTGTTTAAAGAGTAAATATAGGCATAAGTTTTAAATGGTTTCATTATATAATCTCCTTTATTCTAAGTTCTAAATAGTCGTGATGATACCAATCATATTTGTCTGTAATTTCCCAGTACAACTCGTGTTCTTCGTTATCAGGGTATTCAAAATCTATGTTAGTATCGAATTCATAATTTTTTAATGTTTCTTCGCTTTCAAAAGCATTTGTAATCCAAGAAATATCGTTTTTTTCTTCTAGTATTATTTCATTGAATTTTTTGACTGCTTTTTCGTAAGTGTCAGTTACATAGCTGTCAACACCTGTGTCATCATCAGTTGAATAACGAAGTAGTATCTCATAAATCTTCTTGTTTTTCATTATGATATCCTCCTAATGCCACCACCGTAAGACTTAATTGCAATAGTTCCAAATTCGCTATCTTCTTCGTAGGTTTTATTCCATACATAAGCAAAAGAATAGAATGTGTTATTTGCTCTTAATACTAAATCGATCCATTCTTCCTTGTAATCTGTTACGATTAAAAATGAGTAACATTCTCCAAATTCAGCGTATTCGTGAGTTATTGCATAAACTGTGCAGTTGTATGTTTCTTCAATCTCTCTTTGCTTTTCAAGTAATTCTTTATTTTGCCATGTCCAATAGCCACCAAAGTTTTCATAGTAGCAAGTATCGTTGTTTCTTTTAAATCCTTCTATATATGGTTTGTAAATATCTAATCTTTCCATAAGTTCTAATGCTTTTTCTTTTCTTTCTTCTAGTGTTGTATACATATTTTAATCTCCTTATCTAACTTCAATAATTCCTTCGCTGTATTCATCAAAACCGTCATATTTTAACTCGTTTCCATATTTTTCATAGTCAATATAGTTATCTAAATAATCTGGTATTTGATAGCAATCGTGTAATAAGTTATAACCCAAATCATACCAATCTTGATTTTTGTATAGGTAGATATCATCAGCCCAATTTGAGCTATAACGATTAACTTTTTCTTTAAAATCATCAAAACTTCTAATTTCTAAAAAAGCCGACATTATTTCATAATTGTAATCATTATCAATAACATCGGCTTCTTGTAAAAGTTCAAATAAATCTTTAGGGTGGGTATAGTCCCAATTACAACTATCAGAGTTTAGTCCATCAATATCTTGTATAAAAAGTTCTTCATCAATTCCATCAAGTTCAAAACCTTCTTTTTTTAATTCTTCTTCAATTTCACCCCAATCAGAATAATCTGAAAGGTCTAACCATTTACTTCCTAAGGCTCTTTCGTTACATTCGTTGTAAGAACCCCAAGAACCAATAACAATACTAACATTGCCCATTGTCTTTATCTCCTTTGTAGGTAATATATAAGTCTGTAATATAGTCTAATAGAGTAACTTCAAGTAACTCAGTTTCATTGAAAGTGTGCATACAATCTTTGCATGTGTATGTGCTTTCTTCTGGATTGTAATTTGAATCGTCCCATTCATTTATGCTGTCGCAATGTGGGCATTGATACAAATTCTTGCTTGTAAATTTTTCTAATGTGTTTTTAATCTCATCAAACATTACATTTGTTAAAATCTTTTGCATTTGTTTTTCTCCTAATCTTCAATTTTTTCAAAATCGTCAATAGCGATTTCATTTCTATCAATTCCATAAATGAAATAAAAGTTGCCGTTTTTATCTTGGCATAAGTCGTATTCAATAACGCTTATTTTTCCACGATTAGAAACAGCAACTTCTATAACTCTTTTGTCGAAATTGATACCTACAATGTTGAATGTAATATCACATTCACCATCAAAGAAAATAAATTCTTTTAAGTAGTATTTCTTAAATTCAATTTCTTCTTTTGTCATCTTTTATGACCTCCTTATTCAAATTTGCCTTTTTGGCAGTGGCAGAAGTATCATAGTTTGGCAAAGATTTTTACACTTTAAATACTTATGTATTTGTCAACGATAAGAAAAAAATATTGACTTATGAATAAAAAAGACCAGGTTTAAACATAAATCGTATATAAGATTTACATTTATAAACCTAGTCTTTTATTATACATTTAATAGTTTAAGCAATAATTTTTTCCGTTGATAAATACGAAAACAATGATACGATAGACACAACAAAAAGCAAAGAAGAATAAGGATATTTTATTTCTTTAACTCTTTTAGAAAATCCACATATTTTTCTAAATCATCTTTATTCTTGGCATAAACTGCTTGGTTATTATGTTTTAACTCATATAAGATTGCCAGTTTATTGAAATTATCAACATCTAAATCGGTCATTCTTCCTGTATAGAGAATTTGACCATCAATTGTTTTTTCTGTTGTTAATCTGACTAATATTTTAGTGGTAATGGGTATAAAAAAATCAAATACACCATTTTCTTGTTTTATTCCAACCACATAATATCTTGGTAAAATGTAATTTATATTTGTTTCATTTTTTACATAACTTAAATTATTACCAACAATATATTTATCTACCAATTCTGGAGATTTAAAGTATTGATACATAATTACATTTTGTGGAGCATTACCATAAATATCAATAAATAATGATTTCTTTTTTATCTCTGATACAAAAGATTGAGAACGAATCATACATAGCGAACAGAACTTTTTTACGGTAATAACATCTTCTTTATTAAAAGAAATCACTTCATTATTTAATTTTAAATTATTTAATATTCTTGTTTTCAAATCTCCAAATTTGGTTTCTATTGTAGTTAACATTTCAGTTTCGATAATATCTTCATAATAACCAAATTCTGTATTTTCTTCTTTTATATTTACTTGGGTAATTTTCCCGTTCATATCTAATTTATATACCATCTTAGGGTTTTCATTTTGTCCCTTCGTATTCTTTATAGGAACATGAGTAGAAAACTCCTTTAATAATAATTTAGGTATCAAAATATGGCTATCTTTAGTTCCTTTAATTTTCATACTTATATTATATATTAAAAAATCATTTTTTTCAATAATACAACAAAAAAACTCAGTTGTTTCTCTACGGGTTCAACTGAGTCTCACTTGGCGGAGAAGGAGGGATTTGAACCCTCGCTACGGTTTCCCGTACTAATGCCTTAGCAGGGCATCCTCTTCAACCACTTGAGTACTTCTCCATATATTGGTTGATAAATTAAGTTTAACATAGTTTTTTGGGATTGTCAATTATTTTATTTTACTTTTATTAAAAACAAAAAAAAGACCACACAAGAACTTGATGCTCTTTTGTGTGGTCTATTTATATTATTAACCATTAAAAATAAATTATACATATTTTTTATTAAGTTGAACGAAGTGCAATAACTGGGTCCTTTTTAGCTGCTGCTCTTGCTGGAATTAATCCGGCAATATATGTGAGAACAACACTAATTACAATTAGAATAATCGCACCCAAAGGTGGCAACATTGCAATTGCGCCCAAATTTGTGTAGTGGTTCAACACTATGTTGATTGGAATTAATAGAAGTAATGAAATCAAAATCCCCAAAATTCCACTCACAAGCCCTATAATAAAGCTTTCTGAAGTGAACACATGTCTAACATCTCTCTTAGATGCTCCAACGCTTCGAAGAACACCAATTTCTTTTGTGCGTTCAATAACTGAAATATATGTGATTATTCCAATCATAATGGAACTAACAACCAAAGAAACTGACACAAACGCAATCAAGATATAGGTTATTGCTGAAATAATCCCTGAAACTGAACTCATAAGCATTCCAATTGAATCTGAGTAAGTTATAACTTTTTCTTCATTCCCCAAAGACTTTTGAAGTGAGTTATATTTATCTATGAAAGCCACTATTTTTGATTTGGAATCAAAGTTGATTGGATATAGGTTCACTCCAACAGGCTTAGATTTATCTATATAGTTTAGATATTCTAGAACAACTTCTTTTTCATTATATGTTTTAAGGGTTACTGTGTTATCTGAATTAGTAACATAAATTTTGAGTTCAACATCTTCATCATTAATTTCTCTTTGCATTAATGCGCTTTGATTGTTTTGTGTGATGATGTAGTCTGTTAGAGCTTTTGTGTAGGCAACACAAGTTTTGATTGAAGTGTTGGAATCATCTTTTGCTTTAATTATTCCACTAACTCTAATTTCCACTGCAGAATCATTATATAGTGATTCTATTTTTGCTCTTTTCTCAACTGGGTTTGATATTTGCCTTATATCGATATAACTGGAGTTAGGATCTGACGCATCTTCTTTTTGATAGTAGTCACTTGTTAAAACAAGTTTATATTTTTTACCCATTATTTCTTCATATGTATACGATTTTTCGATTGGGGTGCTATCTTGTTGTTTGATATAATTATCCATAAGTTGATTTAAATTTTCTTGTTTTAATAAACCCAAGCCATATAGTGTGTAGTCGCTGATTTCATTGTTTGAGTTTAGAACAATCACAACTTCGTTAGCATTTTGAGGATAGTTTCCTGTAACTAGTTCATATTGTTCATCTAAAACTTTTTGATTATCAATCATCTCACTCCAAAAACCAGAATCAAAATACATTCCACCTGAAAACAAAGTGTAGATTAGTCCAAACCTTTGTTTTTGAGTTTCATCAGTTAAAACTTCTGGATGAGTCATTGCATAACTACCAATTGTTTCTTTAAACAAATCTGTGTTGTTTGTGTTAATATATCTATTCTCAACAGAATCATAGTAATATGGGTTAACCCCTTGGTTATACACATATTGAATAGCGGTGGTGTATTTTTCTATTTCTGTTTTCCCCGCCCCATCTAGATAGTCCTTAAATGAACTAATGTCGTTTATAACATTGCTTTGGTTAAAATTGCCTAAAAGGTCGGTCAATTCTTGTTTAACATACACTTGTTCGCCATCATTTTCTCGTTTATTGCCATTTGTGTCTAAAAACATTTGCATAAGTGATGCCATATTGAAGTCACTGTTTGTTATTTCAACAGGATAAGACGACAAAGTATCTCGCTGTGTTTTGTCCACATACGCTGAAAAACCACTAGATATGGCAAGAACTAACGCAATTCCAATTATTCCAATGGAACCCGCAAACGAAACAAGAATTGTTCTTGCTTTTTTTGTTAAAAGGTTCTTAAAACTTAATGCCATTGCAGTCCAAATAGACATCTTGCTCTGTTTTTTAACTTTGTTTTTGCCAGACTTTTCTGCCTGTTTTTGCTCTTGTTCTTCCTTCTTTGCCTCTTTTTCTGTGAATGGCATTGAGTCATCAACAATTTGACCATCTTTGAGTTTTATGATTCTTGTTGAATATTTTTCTGCAAGTTCTGGGTTGTGTGTGACCATAACTATTAGTTTATCTTCTGAGATTTCTTTTAATAGTTCCATAATTTGCACACTAGTTTTGCTATCCAGTGCCCCAGTTGGTTCATCTGCCAAAATTATTTCTGGGTCATTAACAAGTGCTCTAGCAATTGCCACCCTTTGCATCTGTCCACCAGAAAGTTGGTTTGGCTTATTTTTCATTTTGTCTTTTAATCCAACCTTTGTCAAAACTTCCATTGCCCTTTCTCTTCTTTCCTTTTTGGAAACACCAGAAAGTGTTAGTGCAAGTTCAACATTTTCTAATACCGTTTGATGAGGAATTAAGTTATAACTTTGGAACACAAAACCAACAGAGTGATTGCGGTAGTTATCCCAATCTTTATCTTTATATTGTTTTGTGGACTTGCCATTAATAACCAAATCACCACTATTATAGCGATCCAATCCCCCAACAATATTTAAAAGAGTGGTTTTCCCACAACCACTCGGACCCAAAATGGACACAAATTCAGCCTTTCTAAATTCAACAGAAACGCCTTTTAATGCCTCTGTTTGCGTTTCTCCTGTTTTATAGGATTTTTTTATGTTAGATAACTTTAACATATCCACGCCTCCATATGTTCCTATAATATATTACAAATGAAATCAAAAAGTCAAGCAAAATATAAATGTTTTATAATAAATCTTGAAAATTTTTATTAAATATGTTATAATATATGTAAACATTTTACAAGGGGTGAAAAGATGTTTAATAATACTACAAAAAACCCAAAATTAAAATCTTATAATTTTATTGATGCACTGCAATTTTTATGCGCTTTTTCAGAGATATATCAAGACGATTATAACTTTGATGAGGCAACAGCAAACATCTTAATTGATGTGATAAAACTTGCCAAAACGCAATACCAAAATGATCAATTTTATGGCCTAAGCGAGAAGGCTGTGGAAGATTGTTTGGATTTGGTAAAAGATGATTCACTAAAGTTTAAAATGCTAATAGATAAAATGACAAGCAGTGAATTAAGAGAAATGGAGAAACAAAGTAACGCTTTAGGCAAAAAAATCATTAGAAAAATTGAACAACCTATTGAAAGTGAAATAAATAGTATCAGCGAAGAAATTAATGAACTTTCTTGGCTCATTTCAATTGCTTCATCAAAAAAAGAGCAAGATATCTACTTCAAAAGACAAGATGATTTATTTGCCAAGGAAGATGAAGAAAATAATAGAATTAAAAGTCAGTTAGATAGCGAATTGAAGGCTCACTTGGCTTTGTCAAACTGTTTTTGCAACACTCAATACACTTACTCAAAACCTGTGAAAACAGCATCAGAAAAACTGAAAAGTTTCTTTGAAAGTAAAGAAACAAAAATATTGCAAGATGAAGGGAGAAATTTATAATAAAATGCAAAGCATTCTAACCTTAACAGAAAATGGACTAAAGTTTCAAGAGTTAACAGAAAAAACATTTCTTGTGATTGATGCAAAGGAATTTCTGCAAACTCTTTTTGAAAATTTGCTACAAGAAAAAGTGACAACTTTAGATAAAAATGTTGCAACATTAATCTCAAGTGCAGCAACTCTATTTAAAGAAGAATATGAAATGAATTTGGATGCAAATAGTGATTTGGTTAATTTGTTTTATTCAATTAACCCACAAAATATCATTGGGCAAACAAGTTTACTAGAAGCACACGAACAAAGTGTTCAATTAAAATCTCTTGTTAATTCAAATTTTTTAAACGAAGAAGAACAACGAATTATTTGCCTATCATTTTTTAATGACACAAACTTAACAAGCAAAATAGAACAAAGTAATGATGTAAAAACAATGCAAAATCTAGAAAAATTAAGCATTAATTTTAAGAAAAATATAAAAGAATATCTTAAAAAATCAAATAGTGACAACAAACAAATAAATAGTGACCTTTACAGGCCTTACCCTAAAAAAGAATTGCCAGTGTTTGATGCCCTTTTGAACGATTTAATATACAACATTTCAGTAGAATCTTCCGTTACAAAAGCCTATAAAACAAGCCAAAACCTTATTCCAGTTGAAACACAAAATAAAAAACAAAAAATTTCCAGTTTATTAAAACCAGACAAAATGAAAAACTTTTCTAGTTTTGGAGATAAATAAAAATATAAAAAAGAGCAATAATTATTGCTCTTTTTTATTTTTAAAATCTGGAATATATTCTTCTGTTGCACTGCATAGTTCTTGCACAAAGCCATTTGTGAAACCAAGTTTTATCATATAGTTTTTCACTCTTTTATATTCCAAAGGTTTTAACTTACGATTAATTTCTTCAAATTCACAAGCCCTACCATAAGGGGTGTATTGACTCATTAAACTAACATATGTTTTTTCTCCCAAAATGTTTTTAATTTCCTCTAAAACTTTAAGGCTATCATCAGTGTGGTTTGGCAAAACAAGATGTCTAACAATAATGCCTTTCTTCATAAGCCCATTTTCAATCACATCTTCCTTGCAATTTTCTCTCATAACCTTTAGGCACTCTCTTGAGTTTTCCAAATAGTTTGGTGCACTTGAATATTTTTCCGCAAGACTATTGCTATAATACTTAAAATCAGTTAAATAAACATCAATAAGCCCAATAAGCTTTTTAAGTTCTTCGGGATTTTCATATCCACCCGTGTTATACACAATTGGAATTTTGGGTTTATAGATATTTAGTGCGTTGATAATATTTTTTATATAATGAGTTGGAGTGACAAGATTAATATTTAAAGCACCTTGCTGTTCAAGTTCTTTAAAAAGGTTTGCAAGTTCTTCATCGGTATATGATTTTCCACAATCAAAGTGGCTAATTTCATAGTTTTGGCAATACACACATTTTAGATTGCAATGCGAAAAGAAAATTGCCCCACTGCCTTTAGAATTTTCATCACCAGAAATCACTGGTTCTTCCCAATGGTGGAACATAACTTTTGATATTTGGCACACATTTGTTGCACCACAAAAGCCTGTGGTTTTATCTCTATCAACACAGCATTTTCTTGGGCAACTATCACAAAATTTTTCCATAACAATATCTTAACACAATAAAACAAAAATTGCAAGTTTTTTAAAAAATTAAAAAAACATACCACAAAGTGATAAAAATTCACAACTTTATGATATGTTTTTTGCTATTTTGTTACAATTCTTGCATCAACTGTTAGGAACTGACCATCTTCGCTAATCATAAATGGGTTAATGTCTAATTCTTTAACACACTTAAAATCACCAACAAATTGACTGAGCCTTAACAAACTATCTCTAACCACTGTTTTGTCAACAGCCTTTTTACCTCTAATGTTGCCCATAATGTTTTTTGCCTTTGTTGATTCAATCAAGGCATCTGCATCACGAGCGTTAAGTGGGCAAGGTCTAAATGAAACTTCTTTTAATGCTTCAACAAAAATTCCACCAACACCAAACATAATTTGGTGACCATAATTTCCGTTTTCAGCAATTCCAGCAACAAGTTCTCTGCCACTTCCTTTCACTTGCTCCATCACAATAATTCCATCAATTGAATTCCAAATTCCAGCATCTTTGCATTTTTGTTCAAGAGATGTGAAAGCTTGTTTGAGTTCATCATTATTTTGGATTCCAACAATAACTCCACCAAAATCTGTTTTGTGGCTAACTGTTTTGCTAGATATCTTGAGCACTAGTGGAAAACCAATTTTCTTTGCAAGTTTTTCTGCCTGAGCAATATTTAGAGCAGAACCCCACTTTGGCTCGATTATGCCATAATGTTTTAGTGCTTCCAAACTTTCTTTTGTTGTTAGAAGCATTCTTGCCTCTTTTTTGGCTTTTGCAAAAATTTTGTCCACATTTTCTTTTTTAACATCAAAAACTGGAGTTTTTTGTTTAATATCTTCCAAAAATTCCTTACGTTTAACCAAAAGTCCCAAACCTCTAACTGCGTCTGCAACATCATCAAACATTGGAACATTTGGTTCCTTGATTTCTGTTTTAACCTTTTCAAAGAAATCTGGTGTTGTCATATAAGACACAACAATTGGTTTTTGTGGATATTTTTTCTTTAGGTCTTCCAAGTTCTTTTGGATTTCCATATCGTGCCTTCCTGTGATATATAGATAAATTACCAAAAGCATATCAATTTCGTCACTTTTCAGCATTTCTTCAGCAACATTAACATAATGTTCCATAGACGCACTTGCCACCAAATCAACGGGATTTTTCTTACTTGCTTGCGGAAGAGTGAGCCTTGTTAGTTTTGCTTGCAATTCATCACTAAAAGTTGGAACTTCCAACCCATAATCAAAAGCACTATCTGTTGCCAAAATTCCCGGGCCACCAGCATTGGTGATAATTCCTAATCTCTTCCCTTTTGGCAATGCACATTTTTCCAGCACTTGAGCATCATTAAACATTTCCCTTAAACTATATTCTCTAATAATTCCACAAGATTCCAAAAGTCCATTTGCAGCACTATCAGAACCAGCAAGAGAACCTGTGTGAGACGCTGCTGCTTTTGCACCTTGCTCACTTCTTCCAGACTTTATTGCAAGAATTGGCTTTTTGCGAGCAACTCTTGTTGCCACCTTTCTAAACTTTTGAGGGTTGTTAATGCTTTCTAAATATAGCAAAATTTCGTCGATATTATCATCACTTTCCCATTGTTCCAACACATCAAGAGAATCAACATCAGTTTGATTTCCCAAAGAAACCATTTGCCCAAATCCCACTCTTTTTGCTTCACTGATGTTAAAAACACCACCAGCAAGAGCACCAGATTGCGTTGCAAAACCAATGTTCCCAACTAACGGAATTGTTGGAGCAAAACAACCATCAAAGTTAAGTTTTCCATCTGCGTTAAAAA
The DNA here is from genome assembly GCA_905235475.1 of uncultured Clostridia bacterium. Taxonomy (GTDB): domain Bacteria; phylum Bacillota; class Clostridia; order Christensenellales; family UBA1242; genus UBA7584. The sequence goes on along the minus strand of CAJOLU010000006.1, from coordinate 26,383 downwards.
CGCCCAAACAGTTTGGACCAACAAGGTTCATATTATATTTTTCAATGCGTTCTTGAAGTTCTTTTTCAAGTTCCAAACCTTCTCCACCAACTTCTTTAAAGCCACTTGAAATAATGACAACATTTTCCACTTGTGCCAAGTGACATTCGTCCAAAACACCACAAACAAGTTTTGCAGGAACAGCAATAATTGCCAAATCAATTTGCCCTAAAACATCAGTTATTTTCTTATAGCATTTCATATTATTAATGTAACTATGTTTTGGGTTAATTGGATAGATTTTGCCATTATACTTAAACTCTAACATCTTTTTTAGAAGTTCGTTTCCAACACTGCCCTCTTTTTCGCTTGCGCCAATCAAAGCCACACTTTCTGGATACATAATTTTATCTAATCTTCTCATAATCATACCTACTTTTTTCTTTAACTACATAATTATATCGTATAATTCTTGATAAGTAAAACAAAATACGCCCATAAAAAAGAAAAAAAGTAGCCAAATTGCTACTTATTTCTTATCCTAATATTCCTTGAAGTTTGTCGGCTTCATCAAAACTTTGTGCCATTTCATAAAGTGAATTAACATTTGCACAAATATTATATACATAATAAACTGATGTATCATCACTTGTGTAAGTTTTGAAATATAATTTATATGTGCTAACTTCATTTGAATTATCAACGAAGATATCCATCTTTGTAAAAGCTACTTCTTTATCTTCATTATTTTTATAAACTGTTCCGTTTGGATTTTTGAGTGTTTGACTATTTGCATAAGCAAACTCAATTAAATAGCCATCTGTTTGTTGATGAAGAGAAGAAATGCTTGATGTTTTTCCATAAACAATTTCTTGCTTAAAATCTCCAAGTCCCAAAAATAGTTGTTGCATATATGTGAATGTTCCAATGCCATCAAAACTCTTCATAACATATTCATAGTCGTTTTTAGTTTCTTCTTCATTAAAGTTATCTTTTTGCATTCTATAAATATATTCTTTTGAATCCACATATTTTGAAACAGTTATTTCTGTTGGGCTCATCATTTCTTCTGATGTTGAAATGCTTGCTAGCGTTGGCGAAAGTTTTTTAGACACAAATGATAGAACAATCACAACAATCAATAAAGCTGTGATAATTCCTAACAATGTGTAACTGATAATCTTTTTAGCGTTCATATGCTTTGCTCCTAAATTAAGTTTTAAATTTGTGTTTATTATAATAGATTTTTTGCGATTAGTCAAGTGTTATTATGTCTATTTTTCGCCTCGTTTATCATCTTTAACTTCACTTTTCTTTGTTTTTTCTGCAGTTTTCTTTTCTGTCTTTTTTGTGTCTACCTTTTTGCCAGCATCTTTTTGGGCAGTTTCTTCCTGTTTTTCTGCTTCAGTGTTATAGAAGGCATCAATGGCAGATTGTTTTATTTTGTTTAACTTTGCTTCCTCTGCTTGAGATTCTTCCATAGGTTTTTTCTTTGCCTTTTTTGCATCATCATCTTCTTTTTCGTGATCTTTCTGGCGTTTATTAATGAACTCAATAACCTCTTCGTAAGATTTGCCTTCCAAGATCATATCAACTTCTTGTGAATAGATTGTTTCCTTTTCAAGCAAAACTTTAACCATAACTTCCATTTCTTTTCTGTGTTTGTTAATGGTTTTGATTGCATTTTGGAAAGAACGTTCCAGCATCTCTTGAATTTCTTGGTCAATAAGTTCAGCTGTTTTTTCACTTATGTTACTTCTTGTTGTGAAATCTCTTCCCAAGAACACTTCGCCGCCATTACTATAGCAAACTGGGCCAAGTTTATCGCTCATACCATATTTTGTTATCATTTCTCTTGCAACATTTGTTGCTTTTTCTATGTCGTTTGATGGACCAGTTGAATATTTTCCATAAATAATATACTCAGCAGCTCTTCCACCCATTGCAACCTCAATTTCATCTAAAAGTTGTTCTTTTGTGTACATAAACATTTCTTTTTCAGTTGATGGAGATGTGTAACCACCTGCCATTCCCCTTGGGATTATGCTTATTTCGTTAACAACTTGTTTTAAGTTCTTTGAAGTTCGTGAAACAATTGCGTGCCCAGACTCGTGATATGCTGTGTTAATTCTATCTTCTTCACTAACAGCAGCACTCCTTCTTTGTGGACCATATGCAACTTTGATTGCACCTTCCATAATGTCGCTTTGTGTGATAATAGATTTTCCAGCACGAGCAGCCAAAATTGCAGCCTCATTAATGATATTTTCAATTTCTGCACCAGTTGTGCCTGGACCTAAATGTCTTGCAATTTCAGCATAATTTATGTTTTTAGCCATTGGTTTATCTTTTGTGTATAGACGCAAAATCTGTTCTCTTGCTTTCACATCTGGATATCCAACAGTAATTCTTCTATCAAACCTACCCGCACGCAATAGTGCTGGGTCCAAAACATCAGGTCTGTTTGTTGCTGCAATAACAATAATTCCTTCATTAACATCAAATCCGTCCATTTGAACCAAAAGTTGGTTAAGTGTTTGTTCACGTTCATCGTTAGTGTTTCCAAGGCCAGCTCCACGTTGTCTTCCAACAGCATCAATTTCATCAATAAAGATTAAACATGGACTATTCTTCTTTGCTGTTTCGAACAAATCTCTAACACGTGCTGCACCCACACCAACAAACATTTCAACAAAATCACTTCCTGTGATATTGAAGAATGGCACTCCAGCTTCTCCAGCAATAGCTTTTCCAAGAAGTGTTTTACCAGTTCCTGGTGGACCAACCATCAAAACTCCCTTTGGAATTCTTGCTCCAAGGTCAGTAAACTTTTTAGGGTTCTTTAAGAACTCAACAAGTTCGCTCATTTCTTTCTTTTCTTCTTCGCACCCAGCAACATCTTTAAATCTAACTTTTAAGTTTTGTTCCATTCGAGCCTTATTCTTTCCAAAGTCCATATTTTGTCCGCTCATCTTCTTAAATGACTTAAAGATTAACACAAAGAACAAAATAAGAAGAAGAATATAAATAAATGGCCAAATTCTTGTAATCCAACTTTCTTGCGCCGGCTCTTCGTTATACCAAATATCATAAGTTTTTGAACTATCGTCATTAAATGCTTTAATATCTTTTATAAGAGTGTCGATTTCAGAACCTGCAATAATTGAAAAATGAAAGTCATTTTTTGTTCCATTAGACTTTTTAAAGTCTTCTAGTGACACTTTATGATTTTCAACACCCTCAACATACACACCTCTAACATTTGTGCCATAAATATAAACACCTGCGACTTCATTATTTGCAAAGGCAGTTTCAAAATCACTTCTTGAGATTTCTTTATTATCCCCTCTTGGAATAATGCTAGCAATTACCAAAATAATAAGTAATGCAATAAGTAGTGTTGACCAAAATGGAAAAGGTTTTTTTTGCCCCAAATTATTATTCTGTTCCACGAAAGCCTCCTTAATATCTAAAAATTCACAACTTATTATATCATTATATTATGCAAAAAGCAAATACTTTTAAAACTTTTAAGATAGGAAAAATTGTGCAAAAAATAAAAAAGACAAAAAATATTATTTTTCATCTTTTTATAACATCAAGTAAATTATAAATAGTTGCATAGTTTTATAGCAAAATGCAAATAATTCCACCTTTGCCTTCATTCACAATTCTTGTGAGAGTTTTTCGCATTTTCTTTTGTGCCTCAATTGGCATTTTGTTTATTTTGCTATTTAAGCCATCTGTCATCATCTCTTCAATAGATTTTCCGAACATATTTGTTTGCCAAATGCCATCGGGATTATCTTTTGTTTGACTTTCCAAATATTCCACCAAATCTTTGGATTGTTCCATTGAGCCAACCATTGGGCTAATTTCAGTTTCAAGGTCCACACGCATAATGTGAAGGCTTGGGGCGGTGGCTTTTAGTCTGACCCCATAGCGATTCCCACCTTGTTTCACAATTTCTGGTTCATCAAAAACAAGGTCTTTTGTGCTTGGAACAACAACACCATAGCCAGTCTCTTTCACTTGAACCAGAGCATCTTTTAGTTTGTCATATTCTTTTTTGGCATTGCTTAATTCCTTTATTTGAGCAAGAAGAGAAAAATCATCTTTGATGTCCATTTCACATTGATTGCTCAAAACTTCATAAAACAAGCCATCTTTTGGAACAACATCAAACGCAAGTTTGCCTGAACCCATATCAATAGATTTCAGTGTTATTTGCATAAACTTTTGGCTATTTGCAAACAAAACAACATCTTTTTGCATTTGCCCCACTTTTTCTATATTTTGAGTCACGCTCTTAAACTCGTTGGCAACTTCTTCTATGAGCTCATTTTCATAAGGAAGAGCAGTGAGCCAGTTTGGCAAGTTTATCTCAACTCCACCAAGTGGAAATTCTCCCAAAACTTTTTCAAAGACATTTTCAACATCTTCTTCTTTCATCTCTTGTGCATTTAGCAAAACAACTCCAACGCCATATTTTTCCTCCAAACTTTTTTGCATATCTTTTGCGCTTTTGCTTTGAGGATCTTTTGAGTTAAGAACAATCACAAAAGGCTTTTTAATCTCTTTTAATTCACTAACAAGTCTTTCTTCCACTGGCACAAATTTTTCTCGTTTAATTTCGCCAAAACTAGCATCTGTTGTGAGCAAAATTGCAATGGTTGAATGGTCTCTAATCACTTTTTGAGTTCCCAGTTCTGCGGCCTCCACAAGTGGCATACTTTCTGTGCTCCAAGGGGTTTTAACCATTCTTGGCTTGCCATCTTGTTCTTTACCCATAGCACCATCAACAAAATAACCCACGCAATCAATGAGTTTTATGTTCATATTTATTTTTTTATTAAGACAAATTGCAACACTTTCTGCTGGAACAAACTTGGGTTGAGTGGTCATTATTGTTGCGCCATCTGCACTTTGAGGCAGTTCATCGATTGCCACATTCTTTGCGTTTTTGTTTGAAATGTTTGGAATAACAAACTCTTCCATAAATTTAGCGATAAAACTAGATTTCCCCACACGCACTGGTCCAACAACACCAATATATATGTCGCCATTTGTTCTGGCAGTTATGTCTTCATAAATATTTTTCGTTTCCATATTTTCTCCTTTTTTTAAGTCTAGTATCATTCTTATGATGATTGTGTTTCTTTTATGACAGCAATAGCACAAAAATTTCTTTTCAACCTTTTCTTTATTAAACAAAAAAAAAGAGCCCTAAGCTCTTTTAAAACAAAAAAGTGGATATCTTCCACTTTTATATATTAGTTTTCTTGGATTCCTTTTTTGCTTTCTTTAACTGCAAAAATGCAATAAACAACCATCGCACCAATCACAAAGTAAGTTAAAATCATAACCAAAAAGCTAACCCAACCAATTGCAAAATTAGCAAAAATTTCGGCCGCTCCTGCAATAAGGCCAATTGTGTTTACCACAAACAAAATTATAGCAATAAAGATATTTAACCATTTGCAAAGCATTAAACCAATTTCTGAACCTTCAAACATAAAATAAATAACCATTTCAATTATATTGATTGCAAAGCAAATAACCAAAACTGCCCAAACCCAAGTTAAAATTGCTGGTGATGCAATTGTTTTAACAGCCAATAGTAGGCTTAAAACAAGCATAACAATTGATACTGAACCCAAGGCTGCGTGAAAACCCTTACTTTTTGTAACTTCCATAACAAAACTCCTTATATTTTATTATTTATTTCTTAATTTTCTTAAGAATGGTGGAATTTCTGATTCATCAACAGAAATTCTTGAACTGCTTTTTTGCTCTTTGACTTCTTCTTGTCTAGCAAAAACTGGCTTTTGTTCTTCATCATTTTTAAAGCGGTTTGTTAAAAAGTCTGAATATTGACTATTGTATTTGAGGTCATCAGCAGAAGGCGCTGGCTTTTTCTCTTCTTCTTGAGTTTCTAAAAGTGATGGTGTTTCATTTCCTTTAAAACCTGTTGCAATAACAGTGATTTCAACAGCATCTTCCAAACTTTCATCAACACTGGTACCAAAAATAATGTTACAATCTGGGTCAACAATTTCTCTCATAAGATCAGCTGCCTCGTGAACTTGGTCGATTGGGAGTTGAACTCCACCCTTAACATTAAAGATAATTCCAGTTGCACCCTCAATTGTTGTTTCAAGAAGTGGACTTGAAACAGCCTGTGAAAGAGCATCAAAAATCTTTCTGTCTCCTTTTGCTCTTCCAATACCCATGTGAGCAAGTCCTCTATTTTTCATAATTGTGTTAATGTCTGCAAAATCAAGGTTGATAAGTGAGTTATCAACAATAATGTTTGAAATTCCTTGAACACCTTGTCTTAAAACGTCATCAGCGTATCTAAATGTGTCAACAATTGAAGTTCCCTTTGGAACAAGTTTGAACAGTTTTTCATTTGGAATAATAACCAAAGAGTCAACAACTTTTCTAAGTGCCTCAACACCCTTTTCGGCGTTTTCCATTCTCTTTCTTCCTTCAAAGTTGAATGGCTTTGTGACAACTGCAATTGTTAAAATGTCTTTCTCTTTTGCAAGGCTTGCAATAAGAGGAGCAGCACCTGTTCCAGTTCCACCACCCATACCAGCAGTGACGAACACAAGATCGGCATCATTTAATGTTTGCCTTAATTCGTCTAGGTTTTCTTCTGCAGCTTTAAGTCCAACTTCTGGGTCTGCTCCAGCGCCCCAACCTTTTGTTAATTTGCTTCCAATTTGAATTCTATAGTCTGCCTTGCTAACTTGAAGTGCTTGTTTATCTGTGTTAACCGCAATAAACTCAACTCCACTAACTCCAGCATTAACCATTCTGTTAACAGCGTTGTTTCCACCGCCACCAACTCCAACAACTTTAATTTTTACAACAGGCTTAACCTGGTTTTCTGATGCGAAATCATTATAATCCATATTTCCCTCCATAATGTTTACTTCCTTTTAAATAGTTTTACAAAAAATAATCCAATCGACTGTTTGTTTTTCTTGAGTGCCATATCAAGCAAACTCACTGTTGAAGATAGATGAGGCTTGTCTAGCCCTTTTACTGGTGGAACAAGTTCCACGACTTCTCTTCCAATTGTTTCAGATAAAAGTGGGATTGCTCCCTCGATGTAATCAATTCCACCACCTGTGATGTAGATTTTTGATTGTTCAGGCAGTTCAATATCACTTGCATCAAAGCATTTTAGAATTGTTTTTCCAATTTGCCTTACGCGATATTTCACAATTTCGCAAACATCACTGACAGCAATTTCTTTAACACTTCCGTCTGCTTCAGTCACCTCAAACACTTCGTCATCATTTTCTTCAAGCAAAGATATGCCCCTCTTGATTTCTTCTGCTTGTTCTGGTCCAACGCCAAATCTTTCGCAAATATCGCCAACCATATGCCCTGAGCCAAGCGTGAATGACTTCAAGTCCAAAAGTCCGTCACCCATAATTGTTGACACACTTGTTGATAAAAAGCCACAATCTATCAAAACAGCACAAGCATCTCTCTCTTCAGGTTCAATCAAGAACAAACTTTCACTTAATTGCTCACTAAAATATTCAATGTATTGAATGTTGAGCGGTGCCAACGCTTGTTGAACACTTTCCAAAAACTTGTTATCACAAAGAGTGTAACTAATAAGTCCTGAAAATTTCTCTGTTGTCTTGCCTGTTGCCTTGATTATTCTTTCCCCATCATCAAGCGTAAAGTAAATTGGAGAACGAGAAACCACACTAAAATCATCATTTCCAAAACTGGTGTGAATGTTATATAGGTCCACAACATCTTCATCTGTTATTTTGTGTGGAGTGTAGAAATTCATCTCAGCATTTTTCACAACAACTTCACTAAACTCCGCAGGAACACCAACATATAAGTGAGTTATTTTTGCTTGCGCGTTGTTTTCTGCCATTGCGATTGCTGATGCAACATCTTCTTTAAGTGCTTCTGGTTCCAAAAATTCACCGTCCATAAATCCAGCATACGAAACCTCTCCATATCCCTTGAGATTTAAGGTGTCGTTAATGCTTAAAGAACCCATCATAACAGAAATATGACTGCTTCCAAAATCTAAAACTGCTATGTTTTTTCTCGCCATTATTTGCTCCTTATTTTTGCATTTTTATACAATTAATAAATTAACTATATATACTATATTAGTCTATTTAACCGAATAAGTCAAACAAAAATGAGTGTATTTTTTATAAAAATACAAAAAAATTGAGCATTCATACGCTCAATTTGTATATTTATTCATGTTCGCCATATGTTCCAATAATAATTCCGTCCTTTTGGAAAATGCTAATAACCCCTTGATGCTTTTGTTCATCAGTTAGGGAATCCAACTTTATTGTTGCCATTTTAAGCTTTTCTTGCTGTTTGAAGTCTGGGCTATACACACAAACTTTAACTCCCAAAAATGTGTTCATAACAACCTTTTCATCAAACACCTCAACTGACTTATAAGTTGCCAAAAATGAACTTAATGCAATGGAACTCTCTTCCTTTGAAAAATTTTGATAGTTGCTATTTTCCATAGTTTTTAAAGTTAAAAATTTATTATCTGTTGCCAAAAACTCTCCAACTTGAGCCCCCTCTCCATCATAGTCAATTTTTATTGCGTTGGTGGTTAAACTTTCAAATTCTCCCTCAACTATTCGCAAAACCTTAAAGTCACTATCTGTGACATAATATTTATTTGTGGTTTGAAATGCAAAAACTTCATCTCTTTCAACAGCGTGAATAACAATTTTGTTTGGGAACTTTGTTTCAATGTTTAGCACCTTGATGTATGGATAGGCTTTTTCCAAATTATTTTTTGCTTTTGATTTTTCAATCAAGAACACATTGGTCCCCTTTTTGATGTTTGCACTTTGCGCAATTTCTGTTTCGTCAACAGATGCCAAAATATTTTTACTGCTTTGGAACTCAACCTTAACAGAACTTACAGCAAACAAAGTTGAAGACAAAACAACCAGCAACACAATTATTGCCAGCACACTTACAAATATCGTGATTATTTTGTTCTTTTTTGTCATTATTCCTCACTCTGCCTTATTATTTTAGCACCCAAAGATGAAAGGGTGTTTTCTAGATGGTTATATCCCCTATCTATATGATAAACATTGTGAACAGTTGTGTAACCTTTTGCACAAAGCCCGGCAAGCACAAGTGCCGCTCCTCCACGAAGGTCGTGAGCAAACACATCTGCCCCAGAAAGATTTTTAACTCCACAAACAAAAGCAATCCTATCTTTTATGGTAATTTTTGCACCCATTTTTAGCAGTTCTTGTGCAAATTTAAATCTTGTTTCAAACAAATTCTCCTGCACAACACAACACCCTTTTGATATTGTTTGCATTGCAAGCATTTGTGGCATAAGGTCGGTTGGAAAGCCTGGATATGGAAGAGTTTTAATTAACCCAACAGATTTTAGTTTCCCTTTGCTTTCTATTGTTATTTTATCATTATTGAGGTTAATTTTGCAACCAGATTTTTGCAATTTGTTAATTAAACTAAAAAAATGCTCTGGCCTTGCGTTTTCAACAACAATTTTGCCACCACACATCGCACAAGCAATTAGCATAGTTCCACAAATAATGCGGTCGCTAATTGGAGAATATGTGGTGCTGCCAAGCCTAGATGTTCCAATAATTTCTATGTTGTCTGTTCCTGCCCCAGAAATATGAGCACCCAAAGAATTTAAAAAGTTTTGCAAGTCCACAATTTCTGGTTCTTTGGCGGGATTATGTATGATTGTTTTTCCTTCAAGCAAAACAGATGCCATCATAATATTTTCAGTTGCGCCAACACTTTGAAAGTCCAAATTAACAACGCCTGATTTCATTTTGCTGCCATCACAAAAAATATAACCGTGGCTTTCTTCAATTTTAACTCCAAGTTCTTGAAGACCCTTTAAATGAAGGTCAATTGGCCTAAGACCAATCTCGCACCCACCAGGATAGGCAACTTTTGCTTTTTTGAGTTTAGACAACAAAGGCCCTAAAACAAAAATACTTGAACGCAATTCCTTTGCAAGTGTTATTGGAACAAAATAATTATTTAAGCCTATTGTGGAAATGTGCATAACTTTGTTCTTCCTTGTAACCTTTATGCCCAAAAAAGACAAAATCTTTTCCATATTTTGTATGTCTAAATAATCCGGAACATCTAAAAGCGTGACATCATCTGCCATAATACTGGCAGCCATAATTGGTAAAATGGCATTTTTCGCACAATCTAGTTTAACAGTTCCAAACAATTTTTCGCCACCGTAAATTAGAAATTTATCCATATTAACACCTCTATTCATATAATATGGATATTATGATTTTTTTGTGAAAATAATTAAATGAGCACACATTATTTGCAAAAATTCGCAACAAAAAACAAGCAAAAAGTTTAATTTTTGCTTGTTTTTTTCAACTTGTTCTGTTTTTTCTCTTCTAATTTAGCAACTTTTAAAGCAGATTTGATGTTCTTTTTCTCAACCTTTAATTCACTCATTGCTTCTTTAATTTCTTGTTTTTCTTCTTTTTTTTCAAACTTGTGTTCAACTTTTGCTGCCTTTGCTTCTCTTTGAAGTTCAATTTTTTCTTTTCGCTTTTTATCTTCAACCACTTTCTTTTGTATGTTTGTTGGAGTTTCTTTTCCTCTCAAAAGTCTTTCAATATTTGAGCGGTGTGCATACCAAATAAGCAAAAAGATCGCAAATGTTAAAAGGCTAATTGTCAAGTTTGGCTCACTCATTGTTAAGTTTTGATAAATAACCATACCAGTAACAATAAGCAAAGATGCAACCGACACATATTTGAAAATCCAAACATAAATAAAAGCAATAACAAAAGCAATCGCCATTGGAATTGGTTGAGCAACCAAGAACACCCCAATCATTGTTGCGGCACTTTTTCCACCCTTAAACTTATAGTAAACTGGAAACATATGTCCAATAACAGCACCAAGACCACAAGCATACAATGCAATAAGACCTTCAATTGTGTTAATTCCAAACACCAAATATCCAGCAAGAGCACTTATCACACCTTTTAACATATCGAGAAGAAGTGTTAAAAATCCAATGCCTGAGCCAACATTTCTAAACATATTGGTTGCACCTGGGTTCCCTGAACCTTTTTTGGTTATGTCTATATTTTTTCTTTTGGCTAATATTCTTCCAAAACTAATGGAACCAATAAAATATGAGCACACAACCATAATGGCTAGAAGCCAATAATTCATAATCAATCCTCCTTATTTGTTTGTCTAATCAAAAACCTTATTGGCGTTCCTCTAAAATCTTTTGCTCTACGCAAACAGTTCTCCAAATATCTTTTATATGAAAAATGCAAAAGCTTTTCATCATTCACAAAAATGGCAAAAGTTGGAGGGCAAACATCAACTTGAGTCATATACTTGATTTTAAGCCTTCTTCCCGCATGAGTTGGTGGCTCAGTGGTTGCCATGGCATCTTGCAATATTTCATTTAATAATCCAGTTGAAATTCTTGTGTTGGCATTCTTCAACACTAATTCAACATTTTCCATAATTTTTCCAAATCTTGTGCCATCTAATGCCGAAACATAAACCGGAACAAAATAGTCCATAAACTTCAACTCTTCTTGAAGTTTTTTAGTGTATTTATTAACTGTTTTTTCATCTTTTTCAACCAAATCCCATTTGTTATAAACAATCACGCTTGGTTTTCCTTGCTCGTGAACATATCCCAAAATTCTAACATCTTGCTCACTAATTTCTTCATTTGCATCTAAAACATAAATAACACAATCCGCTCTTCGAATAGCTTGCAAACTTCGCATAACACTATAACCCTCAATTGTTTCATAGTCAATTTTGCTCTTTCTTCGAATTCCAGCCGTGTCAATTAACAAATAGTCTTTTTTATCATATTTAAAAGGAACATCAACTGCATCTCTTGTTGTTCCAGCAACATCACTCACAACAACTCTCTCTTCTCCCAAAAGTCTGTTCGTGATGCTGCTCTTGCCGGCGTTTGGTCTGCCAACAATTGCAATTTTAATTCTTTCATCTGCTTCACTTGGCTCAACCTTTGTTTTGAACTTTTGAACAACAGCGTCCAAAACATCAGCAACACCCATGCCATGTTCTGAAGACATTGCAAAAGGCTTTCCAAGACCAAGTTTATAGAAATCTGAAACCAAAAGTTCATCTTTATCATTTTCAAGTTTGTTAACAGCCAAAATAACTGGCTTTTTGCTTTTTCTTAAAATTTGAGCAACATTTTCATCACTTGATGTGATACCCTCTTTTCCATCAACAATCATCAAAATTACATCAGCCACATCAATAGCCAGTTGTGCTTGTGCCATAATGTATTTTTGCCACTCGTCATTTTTGTTTGGTTCAATTCCACCAGTGTCTATCATAGAAAAAGCATATCCCGCCCATTCAGCATCAGCAATAATTCTATCTCTAGTAACTCCCGGAATATTTTTAACAATACTAATCCTTCTGCCTGCAACACGATTAAAAAATGTAGATTTCCCTACATTTGGTTTTCCTATTATTGCAAGCACTGGTTTTGTCATTGTTGTTTTCTCCAATCAATTATTTTTTAAGTTTATTCAGCAATTCAATAAAGTTATCAATATCGGTAAATTGTTTATAAACGGAAGCAAATCTTATATATGCCACTTCATCAAGTGACTTTAATCCCTTCATAACTTCTTCACCAATTTTTTGAGAAGTAACTTCTTGTTCAAGGCTGTTATAAATGTTTTTCTCAACACTATTAACAACCCCTTCAATTTGAGCCATTGAAACTGGTCTTTTGTCGCATGCCTTAACCATTCCTTTTCTAATCTTTTCACGGTCGAAAGGCTCTATGCTTCCATCTTTTTTCACAACCATAACTGGAATACTTTCATACACCTCAAAGGTTGTGAATCTCTTTCCACATTTAAGGCATTCACGCCTTCTGCGAATTGATGTCACATCTTCATTTGTTCTTGAGTCTATTACTTTTGTGTCCAAACTTCCACAATATAAACACTTCATAAAACACCTCTTTTGTATTGTAGCAAAAAAAGAGTAAATTGTCTAGTGTTAAACTTAATTAGTCATTTATTTTTGCTCATTTTCATATAAAGTATTAAGGAGTTTTTCAAACATATGGAAAATAGTTTCACAGAACTTAGGTCAAAACTTGTTGTTAATTTGGTTGATGGCAAAAAACTTGGACATATAATAGACCTCATATTTGAGGAACGTTCTGCAAAAATTTTGGGTGTTATTGTTCCAGGAGCAAAAAGTTTCTTCTCAATCTTCAAACCAAAAGAAGATATTTTTATTCCATATCACAACATTTGCAAAATTGGAGAAGACACAGTGCTGGTTCAACTAACACCAACAATTAGCCTTGCAAAACATCCAGAAGGAAATAGATTTAACTATCTTCCAAACAACCCAACAATTGAAGAAAATAAATAAAAAAGCATATTTTTATACGCTTTTTTCACTTTTTTACATAAATTTTATACAACTTTTTTGCAAATACTATATTATGTTTTGCCAATCAAAGCTAACTGTTGAGTGATATGTTTTCACAATATGCAACAAAAGTCCACATTCAACAGCGGCTAATTCAAAGTCAACATTTGTTAAGTGTTCATCAATAAGTTCAATTTGTTTTCCAATTTGATCTATGTCTTTATAATCCACAAACAAACTAAAAACAATTTCCTTATCGTGCCAATAAGATTTTATACTTGCAATATCTTTAGATGAGTTACTTAAATTTTCATCTTTTATGTCGCTCTGCAATCCCTCAATTTGTTCCTCCATCTCAAACAATGTGCTATCAATATAATTTTGTTCCAGCAAAACTCCACCAAGCAAAGCACAAAAGAGTAGCAAAAAAATAATATTTCTTCTTACCATTTTGCACCTCGTGTTTTAAGACTAAAAGTTTGAGCTGGTCCATTTTGTTTTTGAACATAAACATTGCCAGAGCAATCCAATGTTAAAATAACGAGTTCTTTATAACTTTTTGCCCCACACTTTTTGCAAACATTATCCAAAAACTTTTCATCAATTTTTGCCATGTCCATATTCTTATGCAAAAGTTTCCCACAAGACACAATAATAAGCGGTAAACTTGTTGGTGGCTGTTTGATTTTTAAATCCTTATTCACAACTGGAGAATTTTGTGATTTTAATATCACACTAAGTGTTCCATTCGTTTCAACAATTGCATAAGCAACATCTTCAAGTTTATATGCTCCTGCCTGCCTTAACCCTTGCATCAAGTCATCAAAAGTCATATTAAGTTCTTTTAGAGCATCCAAATTTATGCCAGTTGGCGAAACAATAACCATTGGTTTACCATTTATTATCTTACGCATAAACAAACTTTTTCTTTCAATAATAGACACAACAAAGTGAACAACCACCACCATTGTTAATGGAATTAAACTAAACAAAAGTGGCATACTTGTTTGCGTCATGGGAAGAGTTGCAATATCAGCCATAATTAGTGTTATCACAAGTTCATATGGCTGCATTTGCCCAACTTGCTTTTTCCCCATAAGTCTTAAGTATGTTAGAACGATAATATATATAAGTAAAACTCTAAATAATATTATAAGCATATTATTAATTTGCGAAAAATTTTATATAATTATGCTCTTTTTTTTGAAAATTTTATAACATTTTTAACTCTTGAGAAAATAAATGTGAAATTGCACACTCTAAATATCATGAGTAATAAAATAAAACAAGCCATTGAAACAACTGATGCAACGCAAATAGACACAAAAGATGGAAAAACAAGCACACTCAAATTATAGACATATTTTGCAATCATTGAAGATGGAACGCAAAAAATAAGTGTTAATATTGTTGGTTTTATGATGTTTAATTTTATGTGAGTGTGTTTTTTAATCATTAATATATTTAACGTGCTTGTTGTGAGCATACACAAGAAAAATCCCAAGATTAATGCATAAGCACTCAACATACGAGAAAAACAAACAACACTCAAAACAAGCAGGGCTCCACCAATAAGGTTATTAATAAATGACTTTGTTTCCATATTAAGCGAATTTAATATGCTTGAACTAATGTTGGAAAGCCCCAACGGAAGCATAACAATTGCAGCACATTTTAAGAATTCGCCACTCAAACGATTGTCAAACAAAAAATCACAAATTGGAACCCCAAGTCCAACATAAAGCGGAATAATAAGCGTGCTCATCAAAACAGCAAACAAAAGCCCCGACTTGATTCTCTCTTCAATTACAGAAAGTTGGTTTTGTTCTTGTGCTTTTGCAATTTCTGGAATTAGCGCAAACGAAAGCGAACCAATAAGTGTTGATGGCAAAAATAGCAATGGAAAAGTCATTCCCATCACAACACCATAAACAGACACAGCAACACTTCTTTCAGTTCCGCCCAACACAAGCATTGCGGGAAAAATAATTGCAATGATTGGTTGAATTAAACTTGTTGCAGCCCTAACTCCAGTTACTGGTGCAGAACTTTTGATTAATTCTTTTGTGTGGCCTTTTGGATTACTCAGTCTTCCACCCTTCTTACAGTAAATAATGATGATAAATAGCATAGAAACGAAACAAGCAATTAATAGCGAAAGAGCGGCAATTTTTGCGCCATTGCCCCCTATAAAAACAAATTTAATAAGAATAAAAAAGCCAACAATTCTCACAACTTGCTCAATGAGTTCTCCAAGCCCCATATACAAGTAATCTTGTTTACCCCACAAATAACCACGAAGTGAAGAATAGATTGAACTAAACAAAACAGCTGGAAGCAAAATTAGCAAAACTTCCATGCAAAGACTATCAGTAAAAATATTCCCAATTATGTTTTGAAATCCAAAAAACACAACACAAATCAAAACAGCAATAACAATTGACACAAAAAGAGCACTCGTAACAACTTTACTTGCCCCTTTGTTATCTTTTTGAACAAAACACCTTGCCGTTTGTTTTGAAACTGCTTGCGGAATCCCACTTGCAACAAGCAAAACAAGAACCATAAAAACAGAACTTGCAATGTGATATATTCCAAGCATTTCTGCGCCCAATTCACGCGAAAGATAAATTCTAAATAAAAAGCCAAGCGCTCTTGTTATAATAGAAAAAACAGCCACTAAAACAACAGCTTTAAAAAGTGATTTTACCATACTTCCTCCATAAAGTATTGTTACTATCAAATAACTTGTTTTATAACAAAATGAAAAATTTTTATATAAAAAACTTATAATTATTGCAAAAAACAATGTAAATTTGCATAAAATACTAAAAAGGATATTATATGATAAAACCATTAGGCAAAAATGTTATCTTTAATCCAACCATTTTGCATAGAGTTTTGCAAAATGAAACAATTGAAGACATTTCAAAACATTACCACATTCCCACTCAAATTTTAGAGAGAAAATATGGCAAAAATTTGTATGTTGGGCAGTGTTTAATTATTAACACCACAAATAAAAAATATCATATTGTTAAACCAGCAGAAACAATTGCTGGAATTTGTAAACAATATGATATCTCTATTGATGAACTAAAAAAGAAAAACAATATCACAAATATTTTTATTGGTCAAATGCTTGAGATTTAGTTTTCATTTAGTTTTTTAAGCAAAAGTTTTAAATCAACATCATGCATCATTGCCGCCTCTTCAAGAGTTTCAAATTGAGTTACTGGGCAACCAAAACAATGCATTCCAAAACCAAACAAAATTGCCTGTGCCTCTGGCTTTTTCATTAACACTTCGCCAAGAGTCATATCTTTGGTGAAAATTTGTTTCCTTGTTGATTTTTTTGATGTTTCTTTTGCAGTTTCTTGCTTGGCTGTTGTTTTCTTAACAGATGTTTTTTTCGCTGCAACAGATTTTGATGCTGGCTGTTTTGTTATTTTTTCTTTTTCCATTTTATTCTCCTTCTTCAATTAACATAAATCCACATTGATTACAGAACTTGCTACCCTTTGGGTTCTTTGTTCCACAACTTTTACACACCACTTCATTCTCGTCAAATGACTTAAATGGAATTTGTTTTTCTTCTTCCTCAACTATAAAAGGTTTTTCTTCCTCTTCAATTATAAGTGGTTTTTCTTTGTGTTCAATTTGTTTTTCTTCTTCATTTATTGGGGGTTGTGAAGAAGTTTCTTTGTTTTCTTCTTGTTTATTTTCATCAACAACCTCTCCACTAACAGAATCAAATTTCTCTGGTTTTACATCTTGAGGATAAATTATGTTATCAAGTTTTATGTCTGAAATTGCAACTCCATATTTTCTAAAATTTTTATACACCATTGGTTTTAGAATCAAATTTCCAAAGTCATATTGCGAAAGGCTTGCCCCATTAAACTTTTTAGACCACAAAATGTCGGTTATCTGTTCAGACACCAAAACATCTAGTTTTTTGATTGCTCGCCCTGGTTTTATTTTTGCCCATTCAATCAAAAATAATTTAACAAATTTATCTGGCTCTTGAACTTGAAAAGAGTATGTTCCAACAGCACTATAAGAAAATCTTTTCTTACCCTTGTCTTTAACTCTAATCATTCCACTTTGCCATTTACGATCTTGAATATATTCCGTTCTCACATAATATAAATCGCATTTAAATTTTGTTGGCAAAACAACCTCTGCTGTTGCCCCATTCTTCACAACTTTTCCTTTGTCTAACCCAAGTGCTTTCGTGGTTTTTGGAATATAAGCAAGACTTATTTCATGCGTTCCTTCGGAAAAAACATCTAATATGTTATCTTTTGCAACAATAACAGCATTCCAGCCAGGTTCAACCAAAATTTTCTGTCCTATCTCTATTGTTGTGTAACCTGATGACTGCGGTTGAATTATGATGTCTTGTTTCTTGGTTGGCATTTGAATAACTTTTTTTGAAAATAATTTCTTAAAAAATTTTATAAGCCCCATTTTTCTCCCCTTTTTGTTAACTAATTATAGCACAGTCTTTTAAATTTAACAACAAGATTTAAAAAATTTGTCATTATACATCCTTTTGTTTCATATACATTTTGCTAGGAGTTTTCGAATGAATTATAAAGACATATTAAACAAAAATGTTATTTCAATTTTTGATGGCACAAAATGTGGAAAAGTGGATAGTGGAATTTTTAACAAAAACGGAAAACTTGTTAGCCTATTGATTAACCAAAACGAAATAAAAAGCATTGTAAATTATTGTGATGTGTTTTCCACTTGTGATGATGTTATGATTAAAAACAAACATAAAATCATTGTGTCACAAAATGAAAATCCCATCAGTTTTTTAAATAAAGAAGTGTTCACTATTTTTGGAAAGTATATAGGAAATGTTTTGGACATTGTGATTAACGAAAAATTATATATAGAAAAAATTATAACAGACAAACAAGAGTTTTCAATAAATGATGTCATCACCAATAACGAAGTTATTGTGATTAATGATAACTCAAATCACAAAAAGCATAATTTCGCACCCAAAAACAAAATTGAAAAAGCAAAGAACGTTGAACAAAAAGTTGTTGTGGCAACAAAAGTTCCAATCAAAGTGGAATCTGGCAGTTTTTTGCTTGGAAAAAAACTTTTTCGTGATTTTGTTACAAAAGATGGAATAACCCTTGCAAGAAGAAATAGCCTTGTTACAATTTCTCTTATCAACGCAGCAAAAGAAAGAGGCTCTCTATTTGACTTATTAAATTGTGTTGTATAAAAAAATAAAGCATTGATTAATTCAATGCTTTATTTTTTATTCTTCTTCAGAAGGTTCTTCAAGTTCTTGTTGTTGCATAATAAGTCTTTTTGCTCTATGTTTTCTTCTCAAATATTCAAGCACAGCAAACATAATAATTATCAAAATAACAAGTCCAAGAATGAGAATATATAGCCATCCAGAAACTCCAACCGAAGTGTTGGCTGTTGACAAGATGAACACTCCTGTTGAATTAGTATTAAATTCAACATAATCGTTCTCATCAGTTGTAAATTCAATTTTTGAATAGTTTGGTGAAGTTAACGATTTAATATATGCTTTTAGTGCATCATTGTTAAGTATTCTTGCTTCAGTTTGAATTCTAATTATCATATCAAAGTCTGGCTGATATTCCTCATCACCTTTCCAAAGTTGAACAATATAAACTTTTTCGGTTTGATATCTAAAGTTTCCAAGAATTGCACGCAAATCCGCATCTCCTTCAACTTCAGTTAAGGTTACCCTAACATCATTATCAAAACCAAGTTCGCTAATAACTGTCACTCTTCCATCTTCGGAGGAAATGATTCCAACTCGAACATTGATTTCAATTTCAGCATCGTTAATTATCTTATAGTTCTTATTGTTAGCGACAACACGAACAGTGTAAACTCCGCTATCAATAAATCCATTAGATACTTCTTCTGTTTCTTGGTTGATGTAGTTAACAACGATTTCAGCATCGTGGTCTTCAATCAATCCTTCAACATTAACTTCAACGAATTGAATTTCCTCTGTTTCGATAAAGTCAACTTTCTCGCCAAATTCAACAGTGAGTTCAACTGGATTAACAACAATTTCAACACTGTCTTCCAAATCAGATTTAAGTGGTGTTACCACAACAATAACGTTATCATCAACAGTGAGTTCTGTGTCGTTTGGAATACTGAATGAATATTCATCTTCATCCAAAACTCTTATGTTACCATTGTTGTAGGTCGCCTCAACATAAACCCCTTCAGTTGAGAATTTATCATATGCTGTGTAGGTTGTTTTTGTGAGATCTTTTATCTCAATTGTTTCAATAACAATTGGTGTTCCAACAATCATAATGGTTGATGAGTATGTGTCATAGTTTCTTGTGTCTGTTGGAATAAAGTTAAAGCTATAAATTTGTTCTCCAGCCAAAATTGTTCTATTTTCAATCCAGTAGATTGTTCCATCTGTGTCACCCTCTGAAAGCATAATTTCAGGAAGTTCATCTCCAACAAAGTAAATCTTGTCTTCAACTATTGGATTAATGTATGGTTTAATTTTGTTGATTGTGAAGTTAAGTGTTCTATATCCTTCAAAGTTTCCACCAGCAACAGCTGTTATTGTGATTGTTGCCATTCCAACATTAATGTTGTCTTCATAGCTAATTATGACGTCTTCATTTTCAACAAGTGTGTAGTCCATAAATGTTATGGTTAAATCTTGTGTTATTTCATTTCCACCTTGGTAGAAAATGTTTTTAACAAGTCCAGTTATATAAACATCACTATCAGCAATGTTCTTGGCAGCAATTGTGAATGTTGCAGTTCTTGTTCCTGTGTAGTTATTAATACCATTAACAACAATTGTTATAATTCCAGCACTTGTGAAATCTGTTGTCTCAACGGTGGTTAGTCCTGGAACATAATTTCTAAAGAATTTAAGTTCATAATCTGTTGTTGGGTTCAAAATATCTATTCCAGCATAAACAACTGGGTCTATTAAGCCACTTTGATCTTCCATATTAAATGCAACAAAGTTTGTGTCTAGAATAACGCTATCAATTGCTTTTGGCGTGATTTCAAAGTATAGAACTCTTGTTCCTGCGTAGTTATTAATACCAGTTATTGTAATTTGTGCTAAATTGTTTGGTTGCGTTACATTTATGTTATTTTCCCAAGTTACTGTGAATGCTTCGTTTTCAACCAAGAATGTGTTGAGATATGTTCCAATAATTGAGAATTTAATTTGTCCACCAGTGTAGGTTTGAGGTTCAAAGTTTGGAAATTCAACATTTGGATCATTAATATCCCTTGGCTTAATCTCAAATTCAATGACAACTGTACCAGTGTAGTTGTTCTGTCCTGAAATAACCAACTCTGCTGGGTGTCCTGGCGTGCTTGCATTAATGTTGTTTCTATATTCATATGTGTAGTCAACAGTTTCTGTTAGTTCAGTCCACTGATTATTTTCTTCATCCAAAATGTATAGAATGAATCTTGGTTCATATGCAACCATTCTGTATGTTAAGTTCAATTCTCCATCTAAAGTATCCCATTCACAGTTTATGTTTTGTGGAGTTAAAGCTTTTCCTGCAATCAAGAAGGTTTCAACTCTTTCGTCACAATAGTTTTCAATACCTGTGATTGTAACACTTGCTCTTCCAACATTTGTGTTATTAGAGTAAACTGCTGTAAAGTCAACACCTTTTCTCAACCTTTCGCCATTGTGTGTGATCACAATATCAGATTCTTGTGGCCTTCCGTTGTATATTCTATCTTCCACAATAATATCTAGGTCTGTGATTGTCTTTTTCAAAATGTTAAATGTTATTTCTTTTGAACCACTATAGTTTGAAGCATCTTTTGCAGTAATGATAATAATTCCACCACTACTTACATCCATATTGTTCTTATTATTTGAACCATATGTAATTGTGAAGTGCGTTGAAGTTGTTTTATCATTTGCATCTAGTTCTGTTAAAGTCATTTCATTATAAACAATTTCGAAGTTTGGTTCAATCCTAAACCTTGTGTAAACTTGGTCTTCAACATAAGCCCTAACATCAGCATCATTTAAGTTCTTCTTAAGGATTGAATAACTTACTGTTGTTATTCCTGTGTAGTTGCCCACACCTGTAAATTCAATAATAATTTCTCCAGCGTTGATAAAGTCTGTTGTTTCTTCATTGATTTCGCCCTCAACATAAGTTCTAAAGTATTTATAAGTGTAACTATCATTAGATAATGGGTTATCACCTGCAAATGCTAGTGTTGGAAGGAGCATATGCTCTGTGCCATCATATGTTGGAGATTCAATGTCGCTGAACACGATTTCATCAATATTTTTTGCATTAATTGTGAAGAATGTGCTAACAGTTCCGCTATAGTTGTTAATGAATGTTATTTCAATTTCTGCAGCGTTTGTTGTGTTTCTATTGTTTCTGTAGATAACTGTAAAGTCTGTTCCCAAAACAAGTTCTTCTGCATCAGCAAAAGTTGGTGTGATTGTGATTTGTGGCTCTTGATATGTTGTGTTATAGGTTGTTTCATAATCTTGAACTCCACCAACCAACACATAAAAGTCTGTTAAATCATTAACCACTTTCTTTGCAATTTCAAACTCAATGTATGTTTCACCAATAAAGTTTCCATTTTCAATAGAACTTCCGTTAAGAGTAATCCTTGCAGTTCCTGCTTCAACATTATTTGAATATGTTATTTCAAAGTTTGTGCTGTCATTTGTGTATGTTCTTCCGTTGTATTCCACCACAATTGTTGGAGTTATTTCAGAACCACTATAAGTTAATTCTTCATTTGTTGCAACAACTTTAAGCACAACATCATTGTCTGTTATTGCTTTTCTTGTGATGTTAAATGTTCTTGTCACACTTCCAACATAGTTTCCAACAAATTCAATCGTCATTGTAACTGGAGAGTCACTAACATTTGTGTGGTTTGCTGAATATGTTGCCACATATTCTGTTCCAATATGAAGGTTGTTTCCAAACAATCCTTCAACTTCGCTAACCAAAATTGACAAGCCGTTAATTAATTCTGGACCTGTTGGCTCAATTGCATAACCAGTGTATGTGTAGGAATTATATAGACCTGTGATTGTGATATCATTATTTGTGAGTTCTTTTCTTGTGATATTATATGTTACAAATCTTTCTCCAACAATGTTATTGCCCATTGCAGTAATCTTGATTGTAACTTCTCCCACATTTGTGGTATCTCCAATGTATGTTAAGAAGTAGTCAACTCCTTCTGTGAGTTCAACCTCACCCAAAACGATTGTTGGAACAACTTCTTGAACAGTTCTGTTATAAACAACTTCGTCAACATATTCCACATCACAAAGACTAATGTCTGCTGCAATAATTGTGAAGTAGATGAATTTAGAACCAACAAAGTTTCCATTTGGAGTTGCTGTTACAATAATTTTAGCCTCTTCACCAACATTTAAGTTGTTTTCATAAGAGAAGGCAAAATCTGTTCCTTCAACTAATGTGATTGTTTCACCGTCTTGCAACCAAGTTACTTCTGTTGTTGGAGTTTGTGCTGTTGCAAGATATGGAAGTTCATCAATTGGAGCGATGATAATGTCATCATCTTCAATTGCTTTTGGAATGATTGTGAATTCAATATAGTTGCTAAGTTTATAGTTTCCAATACCATTAATCTTAACGATTGCTTTGTTTTGAACAACATTATTGCTTTCATCTCTTGTTACATTGGTGTTGTCATAGCCCACAACTTCAAAGTCGTAGGTGAAGTCAACATCTTTAACAAGAACTGTTGCATTGTTTGTTGCATCCAAGATTGAGTTATCATAAACTGTTTGTTCTGGAGCAATTAAGTTAGATGTGAATGTGATTTCTCCATTTTCAATTGCTTCAATTTCAATTTCTGCACCCGCAATAGATTTAGGCAAAATCTTAAAGGTTAAAGTTACTTCTCCAGTAAAGTTTGTGATACCTGTTAGAACAACAGTGTAGTCATATCCATTGTTAACATTAATTCTTTCATCTTCTAGGTAAGAAACATTGAAGTCTGTTCCAAGACCAAGGTTTCCATATGGAGCGTAGTTTAGAATTGCACTAAGTTCATCTTCTGTTGCACCTCTTGCGCTTCCATTAAACTCTTTATCTAAAACATTCTCTGGGTTAAACGTGATGTCTGATATGTTAACTTGTGTGATATTAAATGTAACTGTGATTGTTCCACTATAGTTACCAATACCTGTGATTGTGATTGTTGCCTCTCCAGCATTTATGTTATCTGAATATGTGACTGTGTAGTCTGTGTTAAGAACAAGTGCAAGTCCATCTTCTTGCCCATCATAAGTTAAGTGTAAGTTTTCTTGAGTTCTTTCTGCGTTTGTGTATGGCATATCTTGAACTCCAAGAACCATTGTTGTTTCAAGAGCTTTTGTTTTTATTGTGAACAAACTTTCTGCACTTTCAGAATATCCAGAGTCTTCTTTAGAAACCGCTCTAACAACAAATGTTGTTGCTGTTGTGAAGTCTGGTGTGAATTGAGTGCCAACAACATAAGTTCCATCTAAGTTAAGTGTGCAAGTGTAGTATTCTATATCAAATTTATCTGTATCAACAACTGTGTTGTAGTAATCTTTAACAACAACATATGGTGTGTGTGCATCACTTTCATCATAATTTTCAAATGCAAGGTTAAATGGAGTGCCATCATAAGTTACTTCACTTGGAGTGATTACAAGTTCTGTGAGTGGTCTTGTTGTGATAATAAACACAATTTCTCTTGTTCCAGTAAAGTTTCCATTTGCCACGCCTGTTGCAATAATCTTGTAACTACCTGGCAATGTAAATTCGCTAGCACTATCTGCATTTGCAATAGCTTCCCAATTTCCTTGTTTGTTTTGTTTTTGATATGTGAATGTGTAGTCTATTCCAGCATCTAATTCAACATCTTTATACATAAATGTTGGAGTTTGTTTTTTGTTTTGTCCATCATAGATGTTTGTGCTTTGAACAGCTGTTTCTGTTACAAAATCTAAAGATGAATCTTCATTGTTAATGTGTTTTGGAGTGATTGTGAAGTTAAATGTCCAAGTTCCAGTAAAGTTTCCAATTCCATTAATTGTAACTGTTGCCTCTCCAGCATTAACATTGTTTGTGTATGTTGCTTCAAAGTCTGTACCCAAAACAAGTGTTTGTTCATTAGCTGCAACATTTTCGTGTCTATAATATCTTGTTGTGATTGCAGTGTTGCTTGCATCATATGCTTCTCTATTATAGATTCTTGTGATATTCTCAACCCCAAAGTTAAACCATTCAGCATAATCTGTCATACTTCTTTGCAAGATTGTGCATTCAACAGTTATAACATTTCCGTCATATCCACCATCAAAAGCACCACTTCTAACACTAATCTTAACATATGTTGTTCCAGCGTTAACCCAACCATATTCATCATAGTCAATAATTAAGTCTGCAAATGGAATAACTTGGTCATTTAAAATATCTCTAACAACAATGTCGCTTGAGCCAAGTGTTATTATATCGCCTGTGTAGGTCTTGTTTTGAACAGTTATTTGAATGTTTGTTGTGTTGAATTCAACTGGTTTAACAATGTAGGATAGAATTGCTGTTCCAGCATAGTTTCCAGTTCCCAACACTCTTAATTCGTAGTATCCAACTTTAGCCATTTGAACATTTGCTTCATCCCAAGCACTTTCTTCACTTGCTCTGTAAGCATAAACTTGTGTGAATTCATCGTTTGTTAGAACGTGAACTTTGTCACGAGTTTGAACAACTGTTATTTCGTTGTTTTCTTCATCAAGTTCGGTTTCAGTGTATTCTTCAGTGCCATAGATATATCTAACTTCAAAACTAATTTCTTGTCCAATATATGTTTGGTCAAGTTCAGCTTGAGTTATAACAACTTCTTCGTCTTGGTCATTAAGTTTAACCAAAACTCTTTCTCCATTAACATATTTTGAGTAAGCAATTATGTTATCTAATGTGTTAATGTAGTAAACCACAACAACATTTTCATCAAGAATGTTCTTTGCCAAAATTGTGAATGTTGCACTTGCTTCTCCTATGAAGTCACTTGTTCCAGAAACGGTGACAACAATTTCTCCAACGTTTATAAAGTCTGTTGTGGTTGTTCCATTTCTTGTGTAGGAAATGTTCGCATATTGTGGGTCAACATCAATTGTTGTTGTGTTATATTTTGCCCAAATGTGAGTAATATTTGCATCTGTTAATAGAACTTCTGTTGTGTAGGTTGCACTATATGCATCAAGTTCAAGTCTGTCTAATGCCATTGGAACAATTGTGAATGTTAAAGTTTGTGAACCTTTGTAGTTTCCAGTTCCTTCAATAATTGCTTTTGCAGTGTTCGTTCCTGCGTGAACATTGTCTTCATATCTAATTGTGTATTCACTGCCAACATTTAGTGTGTAGTCATCCCATTTAACAATCGCCAATGGTTCATGTTCTGTTCCGTCATAAGTGTATTCAGTTTGTGTTAATGTTGCGGTAAAGCCAGCAATAGTCATTTGTTCAATAACAAATGTTGTGCTATTTGTTCCTGCGTAGTTATTTCTACCAGTTATGATAATTGTTGCTGTTCCAGCCTCAACATTTTGAACATAACTATAAACAAAGTCACCTAAAGCATCTTCTGTGGTTCCAGCAACAAGGGTTTGTTCTCCAACCGCCCTAACACTATCTGTAACAGTTGGTGTTGGAGTGATTGCTGCTCTTGTGTAGGTTTGATTAGCAACTGCCGCAATTGTTATGCCCGTGCTACTCAAATCTCTTGCAACAATTTCAAATGTTGCGCTGTTTGTTCCCACATAGTTTCCACCAGCAATTGCTCTTATTGTTACTGTTGCAGTTCCAACATTAATGTTGTTTGCATAATCTGCAGCAAGTGCTGTGTAGTCTGCGCCTCGAACTAGTGT
>CAJOLU010000005.1 GCA_905235475.1 uncultured Clostridia bacterium | reverse complement strand
AGATTATCACGTCACTGCGTTCCTCATAATGACAGCGAGGGTGAGATCCTTCGTTAAAGGGCTACGAAGAGAGGCTCAGGATGACAGGAGGGCAGGGCTACGAAGCAAGGCTCAGGATGACACCCTTTTTTGTCATTCTGAACGCCGACCTCTTGCGTATTCTTGTGAAGAATCTCGAGATCCTTCGTTAAAGTGCTACGAAGCAAGGCTCAGGATGACACACGCCCCATGTCATCCTGAGGAGCCACTTTGTGGCGACGTGGGGATCTAGGCTGTTGCACCCTCGAGATTATCACGTCGTTACACTCCTCATAATGACAGCGAGGGTGAGATCCTTCGTTAAAGGGCTGCGAAGCAAGGCTCAGGATGACACACCATATTTTTATGGTATTAAGGCAAAAATTTAAAAAAATGTTTGATTTCTTGCGTATTTGTGATATAATACAATATATGAAAAAGGAAAAAGATCATTATCCAAGGAAAAAAGGTGTTGTGCCGACTAGAATTGAAACAGACTATAAAACTGGTTTAAAACCTGTTGATGTTTTGGAACGCAAACAAATGGGCTACGACAACCCAGATAGCAATAAAAAAAGCCAAAGTATTTGGGGCATTATTGCATCTGAGTTTTTTACCTATTTCAATATGATTTTTTTGGCAATTGCAATAATTATGATTGCAATTGGAGCCTACACACAACTAACCTTTTTGGTGGTGGTTATTGCAAACTTCTTGATTGGAATAATTCAAAGAATTAAATCCAAAAACGTTGTTGATAAACTTTCGCTAGTCACGGCATCTAGAGCAAAAGTTATTCGTGAT
Organism: uncultured Clostridia bacterium; assembly: GCA_905235475.1. Taxonomy (GTDB): domain Bacteria; phylum Bacillota; class Clostridia; order Christensenellales; family UBA1242; genus UBA7584. The sequence goes on along the minus strand of CAJOLU010000005.1, from coordinate 182,638 downwards.
GGCAAACAGCAAGAAATTTACACCACAGATATTGTTTTAGATGATATTATCATATTAGAAAATGGGCAGCAAATTCCATGTGATGCGGTTGTGTTAAAAGGCGAACTTCGTGTGAATGAATCGCTTTTAACTGGAGAAAGTGTTCCGGTTATAAAGAAAGTTGGTGACACAGTTTTATCTGGAAGTTTTGTTGTTAGTGGAACAGCACATGTGAGAGCAGATAAAGTTGGGCAAGACACTTTTGTTTTGCAACTAACCAGCCAAGCAAAGAAATATAAAAAGCCAAACTCAATCATTTTAAACACACTAAACTCAATTATTAAAGTGATTGGTATCATCATTATTCCAGTGGCTTTGCTACTATTTTCAAGAACATATGGGGGGCCAGAAACTTTTTATAACACCGTTATCAAAACATCTGGTGCCATTTTGGGAATGATTCCATCTGGTTTGTTCCTTTTAACATCAACTGCACTTGTTGTTTCTGTTATTAGGCTTGCCAAAAGAAAAATTTTGGTGCAAGACCTATATTGTATTGAAATGCTTGCACGCGTTAATATTGTTTGCATGGACAAAACAGGAACAATAACAGATGGTTCAATGAAGTTAAAAGATTTGGTTATTCTAAATAACAAAACAACCAAACAAGAGTTAACGGATATTATTAAATCAATGTTTTTCTATCTAGATGGCGACAACGACACATCTTTGGCACTTAAGAAAGTGTTTGAACCTCAAGCGGTTTTTAAGCAAAAAAAGCACTTTAATTTCACTTCAGAAACAAAGTTTTCTTGCGTAAACTTTGAAAAACTTGGGGCTTGCTTTATGGGGGCTCCAGAAATGCTTTTAGACAAAAAGAAAGATGTTTGGGCTCTAAAAGAAGTGCAAAAATATGCTTCCTACGGCTATCGTGTGTTAGTGGTGTGCAATAGAAAAATAGACTATGATGGAAAGGGAAAAGCAGAGGGTGTTGTTCCAATGGGATTAATTCTTTTGGAAGACAACGTAAGGCAAGATGCTATCGACACAATTAAGTTCTTTAATGAGAACAGTGTTGGAGTTAAAGTTATTTCTGGTGACAACCCAATAACAGTTAGTGAAGTTGCACAAAGGGCAGGAATCCCTGGGGCAGATAAATATATCAGTTTGGAAGGCTTAACAGATGAAGAGGTTGTTAAGGTTGCCAGTGATTACACAGTTTTTGGGCGTGTTGTTCCTCATCAAAAGAAACTTTTAATTCAGGCTCTAAAACTTGGGGGCGACACAGTTGCAATGATTGGAGATGGGGTTAACGACATTTTGGCTCTAAAAGAAGCAGATTGTTCAATTGCCATTGGTGGTGGAGCAGATGCTGCTAGAAGGGTTTCACAACTAATATTAACCGACTCAAACTTTAGTTCAATGCAAAATGTTGTTGCTGAAGGTAGAAGGGTTACAAACAATATAAGAATTTCAGCACCGCTTTTCTTAACAAAAACAATGTTTTCAGTTATCTTTTCAATCTTTTGCATTTTGTTTGCGTTTGAATATCCATTCAGCCCAGTGCAACTCATTTTGATGGAAGCATTTGGTATTGGAATTCCAAGTTTCTTCTTGGCTCTTCAACCGAACAAGGATTTAATCAAGAAAGGCTTTTTGCGGAATATTATTCTTAAATCATCGATTGGAGCATTTGTTGATTTGGTTATTGCCATCTTCCTATATTCAACTCAAACATTAACACACTTAACATGGGATGAAATTCACTTTATTATAATTATTGCCATCACCATAAACTCATTAGTTGTTATTGGGCGTGTTTCTTGGCCATTTAACCTATATAGAACGCTACTTCTAATCTGTATGTCTATTTGCACTGTTGTTGGATTTGTGTTCCTATCAAACATTTATGGTATAGCAATTTTGGACGGAACTCCATTCTATAACTTGCTTCAAATTAACGAACTTTCAAGAAATGGTTACAAATGGTTATATTTAATGCTTGCGGCAATTCCAGTACTGTTGTTTGTTGCGTTGTTGCTCGAAAGATGGATAAATCACATAGTATACAAAAGGCGAAGAAAAATTGCTCTTCGAGATTATTTACAATAAAAAAACTTATTGGAAAACCCAATAAGTTTTTTGTTATATTTTTGGTGTAAAGTTTTCAAAAATAATGTTGTCTGCATGTTTCACAACTTGCATATATTCTTCTTGATTTTGAATTGTCCACGCAAGGATTGGAAGATCTTTATATTTGTTTACAAACCTATTTGGGAGGTTTGCAAAGTAATAAGAAATAAAGTCTGGCTTAATTTTTTTGTTAAGACGCATTCGTTTTAGAAATGAACGTGCAATGACTGATTTCACATATTGCTTACCTTCGTTATCGTTATGATAGAAACTTGCTGTGATTCCTCGAATAAACTCTGGTTTATTGTTCTTAAACCATAAAATAACATATGGGTTAGAGGAGGTAACAGCAAACTGACCCTTATAGCCTTCCAACGCATCACAAATAAGACCTTCCATTTTTCCAATCATATTTTTAATGTCGATTAAAATTGGAACGGCACCACCAATAAATTTTAGTGTTTCCATAAAAGTTGGAATGCCATATTCTGTTTTATTTACCTTTAAGTCTTTGATGTCCTCATAATTCATTTTTGAAATATAGCAATCTTTTCCAGTTAATTCTGAAACTTTGTTATCGTGGAAAACAATAAGTGTGCCATCTGCTAGCATTTGAACATCTAATTCAATGGCATAGTTGTGTTTAATTGCTTGTTCAAAAGCACCCAAAGTGTTCTCTGGGTGTTCTTTGTCGTGAAGACCTTTGTGTGCAATAAATTGATTAACGAGCCAACTGTCTCTTATATTATCTCTAAAATTCATTATAACCTCAAAATGTGTTTATGATATAACTATATCATTAATTAAAAAAAAAGACTAGCAAAATAAAGCAATTTTTTAAATAACCACAAAATTATTGCCAATTTTAATTAGTTTTGTTATAATAAAATTAAATAACACTATGGGAGAATTATATGTCAGACAGACAAAAATATATTAGGAACTTTTGCATTGTTGCTCATATTGATCACGGGAAAAGCACACTTGCAGATAGGCTTATTGAAACAACAGGCACTCTTCAAAAGCGTGATATGAGTGAACAACTTTTGGATAGTATGGACCTAGAAAGAGAAAGGGGCATAACCATAAAACTTGCTCCAACTAGAATGAAATACACAAAAGATGGGCACGAGTATATTTTAAATTTAATCGACACCCCGGGGCATGTGGACTTTACTTATGAAGTTTCACGAAGTTTGGCTGCGTGTGAGGGAGCAATACTGATTGTTGATGCGGGGCAAGGTGTGGAGGCTCAAACTCTTGCAAACGCATATTTGGCGCTAGACAACAAACTGGAAATTTTGCCAGTTATTAACAAAATTGACCTTCCAAGCGCAAACCCACAAGGTGCTAAAAAAGAAATAGAAGATGTGATTGGAATCCCTGCAATGCATGCACCAGAAATATCTGCAAAAGAGGGTATTAATATTGAAAGTGTTTTAGATGGAATTATTGATGAATTTCCTTGTCCAAAAGGAGATGAAGATGCTCCACTTAAATGTTTGATTTTTGATAGTTATTATGATAACTTCAAAGGTGCTGTTTGTATGGTGCGAGTTTTTGATGGAAGTGTTAAAGCTGGAGATAAGATTATGTTTATGCACACTGGCAAAACTTTTGATGTAACTGAAGTTGGTTATTTCACACCACAACCAAAGGCTTCTGGCTCCTTGCTTGCTGGAGAAGTTGGTTATATTTGTGCAAGCATTAAAAAGGTTAGTGACACGCAAGTTGGCGACACAATCACAGATGCCACAAACCCAACAAAAGAGCCACTTGCAGGTTACAAAAAAGTTCAACCAGTTGTTTTTTGTGGAATATTCCCAGCAGATGGCAGCAAGTTTAATGAACTTAAAGATGCTTTGGAAAAACTTAAATTAAATGATAGTTCACTAGAATATACGGCAGAAAACTCAACAGCGTTAGGGTTTGGCTTTCGTTGTGGATTTTTGGGGCTACTTCATATGGAAGTAATTCAAGAGAGGCTGGAGCGAGAATATAATTTAGACATCATAACCACAGCGCCAGGAGTTAACTATCATGTGTATAAAACAGATGGAACAATGCTGGATATCAGCAATCCATCAAATTTGCCAGACCCATCAAATATTGCTCGTATTGAAGAGCCTTATGTTTTAATGGATATTTACACGCCACCAGAATATATGGGTTCAATTATGGAACTTTGTCAATTAAGGCGAGGGGAAAGTTTGGATGTTCAATATATTGATGCTAAAAGAGTGAAACTTGTTTATTATCTCCCACTCAATGAAATCATTTATGACTTTTTTGACAACTTAAAATCACGCACAAAAGGTTATGCAAGTCTAGATTATGAAATTTGCGAATATAGAGAAAGCAACCTTGTGAAACTAGACATTTTGCTTAAAGGGGAGGTTTGTGATGCATTAAGCCTTATTGTTCATCGTGATCGTGCACAAGAAAGGGGCCGTCAAATTGCAGAAAAACTCAAGGAAGCAATTCCAAGGCAGCAGTTTGAAGTGCCAATTCAAGCAGCCATTGGTGGAAAGGTTATTGCAAGAGAAACAGTTAAAGCAGTGAGAAAAGACGTTTTGGCGAAGTGTTATGGTGGAGATATCACTAGAAAAAGAAAACTTTTAGAAAAGCAAAAAGAAGGAAAGAAACGAATGAGAACGCTTGGTTCTGTGGAAGTTCCATCAGAAGCGTTTATTAACATTTTAAAGATTGATAATTAAGATATGTTAGATAATGTTGGGTTATATGTTCATATTCCATTTTGCAAACAAAAATGCATATATTGTGCTTTTTGTTCTTTTTGCACGGATGAAAAGAAAATATCGCAATATTTTCAAAAACTAAAAGAAGAAATAGTGAGCCACAAAGAAGAAATGGAAGGAAAAGTTGTTTCTTCAATCTTTATTGGGGGCGGAACACCATCATATGTTGATGCAAAATATATTAGTGATTTGTTAAAATTGATTAAAAGAACATACAAAGTGCAAAAAAATGCCGAAATTTCAATTGAAGGCAACCCAGATAGTATTACTCTTGAAAAAGCAAAAATCTGGAAAAAATGTGGAATAAACAGAGTTTCTGTTGGGCTTCAAAGCATAAATGATGAAACATTAAAACTACTTAATAGACCACACAACTATAACGATTATTTAAACGCAATTTCATACCTAAAACAAGCTGGATTTACAAATATTAACACAGACATTTTGCTTGGACTTGTTAATCAAACAGAGCAAGAAATTAAGAAAACCATTAAGGAATTAAGTGACCTTAATTTAACTCATATTTCTGCATATGGTTTGATGATTGAAGATAAAACCCCACTAAAACAAATGGTTGAAGATGGCAAAATTGTTCCAGTCACAGAAGAAAGGGCGGTTATGCTATATAACACAGCCCACAAAGAACTTGAAAAATATGGTTATAATCGCTATGAAATTAGCAATTTTGCCAAAACTTCATATGAGTGCAAACACAACCTAAACTACTGGAATAGAGGCGAATTTTTGGGTGTTGGGCTTGCGGCATATTCTTTTCTAAATGGCACACATTTTGAAAACACTAACAACTTAAAAGAATATATTTCAAAGCCATATAAAAAGTGTTGCGTTGAGCCAGAAACGGAAAAAACAGCACAAGAAGAGTTTATTATGCTTGCACTTCGTTTGGAAAAAGGACTTGACATCAATGAATTTAACAAAAAGTTTGATGATGATTTTATGAAAAAATTTGAAAAGCAAATAAAAAAACTTCAAGAAAATAACTTAATAAAAATAGAAAATAATCACTTAATAATTAAAAACTTTGAAGTTTCTAATATGATTATTAGTGAGTTTTTCTAAATATCAAAATGATTAAAACTCAATAAAAAAAGCAGTTATTAAAACTGCTTTTTATTATTTTTTGCGACCTTTCTTCACAACTTTAATTTCATTGCCTTTCAAATCTTTTTCACGCATTTTTTGACTTTTCTTGTTAAGTTTTTCTTGCTCGTCTTCCAAGATTTTTATATCTGCCTTAATTGAAGCAATATTCTTTTCAAGTTTTCTTATGCGTTCATCATAGTTTGTGTATGATTTATCTGGGCTTTCAAGTTTTATTGACTTGTCTTGCTCGGCAATTTCTTTTGCTGTTTCATAAGCTTCTTTTTGTTTTAGGTGTTCTGTTTGTTCTTCTTTTAGATATTGTTCTGCTTGAGCAAGTTCTTCACGTAATAGTTTTAGTTTGTGGTTAACAGAGGTTCTGTAGTTCTTGTGGTCTAGGTCTTTAAGAAGAGTTGATTCACGGTCATAGTTATTTTTAACTGTCACTTTAACTGGGCGGTTTTCAATGTATTTCTTAATCAAGAATCCAATAATTGCTGCAATAATTCCAAGAGCAATCAAAATTGTTGGAATTGCAAGCCAAGCCAAAGATTCAGTGTAGGTTCTGTTTGGTAAATTATTTTCTTGTTCATTGTTTGTTTGTGTTGTTGTCACTGATTGAATGTGATTCTTTAAATTAACATCTTCTTTGTCGGAGTTGAGGTTAAGTGTGAATTCATCTTCTGTCATTTCAATAACTTCAACATCATCAAATAGGGCATAACCAGAGGTCCAACCTTTTTCACTTCCTAGGCATAGCCATAGTGTTAGGGCAATGTCACTATCTGGGTTGATGTAGAACTTAAATTCTTCCCAACCATCAACAGTGTTAAATGAACCATTTGTGTTAATTCCAACAAAGTTTTCATCAAAACCATTTAGAGAAATGCTTGCACCATATGGAACAACAGTTCCGTCAACAGTTTTTTGGTTTTCACTATCTTGACTCAAGTTGATTGTTTTAACTTTAACAGTGATTCTATAATACGAACCAGAAGTTAGGTTGTAACTTAAATTATTTGAAAATCCATAGAAGTTGTCACTGGTAGATTTAATTAGCAAAACATTGTTTGTTGGGTCTTCCATAACTGTTTGGCTGCCCAAAACTTTTGTTGAGTTGTTTTGTGTTAACACTCCCGCTGTGATGTCTTGGTCACTTAAAGTTGTTGTTTCATCAAATTCATCAGTTGTTGTTGCTTTAACTTCGCCGTTCCAAAGTAGAGGAGCATTGAGTTTGTTTGTTTCACTAATTTCATCAACATCATATTCATCAAAGCCTTCTGTTAAAATAACTTTTGATGAGTGTTCAACAGATTTACTCAAATTAACAACTTTGGTTTTTGCATCTTGTGTGATTTTTGTGAGGTCAGCTGAACTTGTGTTCCATTCAAGGTTGTCAAAGTATGCAAATCCTTGAACTGTGCTGTTTTCTCTTCCAAAACCAATTTGAACAGTTAATGTTTGTTCGTTTCCATAGTTGTTGAAATAAATTTTGTATAGGCCCCATTCTTTTTGTGTGTTAATGTCACAAATTTGAGCCAAAACATTTGTTCCATCAGTTAAATATAAGTTTGCTCCACCAGGTGCTGTTGAAATATCTGTGAAAATGTTAACTTTTAATACATATTGTGTGTTTGCACTGGCTGTTAATGAAGAGGTTGACTTTGTTGTTTGATATGAATTTGTGTTGTTATACATAACAAAAACATTATTTGAAACATTTTCTGCTGTTGTTTCTTCTTCATAAATATATGAGTTTGGTTTTGTTGATGGGTTACCAAAATCTATTTTTGTGCTGTTAAAAATGTTTTCTTCAAGGTTAACAATTCCAGAAATGTTTTGTGTGTTTGTGTCAACTCTTTCAAAGTTCTCTGCTTTTAGTGGATATGTTCCATCAAGTGTTATTTCTGAGATGTTGTTAAAATATCCATTTGCAATGTTTAGGCTTGAACTTGGAGTTAGGGCTAGTGTGGAGTAGGTTATTCCAGCATTTGAAAAACTTTCTAAATCACTTGTTGAAACAAGTTGTGATGTGATGTTGTCAACATAAAGATATTCATCACTTGTCTTGTTTGAAGATTTTAGTCCAACTGTTAAGATAACATCAACATTTTGTAGGCTGTTTCCTCTAACAAAGAACACATATTCGTTCCAATTTTGGGTTGTTGGGTCAGTGTTGTTTGAAACTTCATTGATTGTTGCTGGGGAAATTGTGTTTTCGTTAATTTTCCCATCTTTTGTTTGCATTGAAAAGTCTATTGAACTAGCGTTTGTTTTTGCCCAAATGCTAAATTTATAAAGTTTGTTTTGTTCAATTGTGATTGCTGAAGATTTTGCATATCCACTGCTTTCAGTTTGTTTGGTGTTAAGAATTGACAAAATTTTTGAATCTGCAACTCTTTGGTTGGTTTCTGTTGTTTCTTCATAACCAACATTTGATGATCCAGTTGTTTCAACAGTCCAGTCAGTTAGTCCGTTATCAAAAGAACCATTTTCAACAAATCCATAAGAAGAGGTGATGTTTGCATGTTTTTGTTCATCAACAACACTAATTCTGTCATATGTGTCAACAGGTGTTGTGATTAAAGTTTGATAATATGGTTGAGATAATTTCACAAGTTTAACATCGTCAAAGAAAACATATCCACTTTGTGGTGATGCGTGGTCTTGGTTTGTCCAAACAGGGTAGCCAAGATATAACATAATATTAATGGTTGTTTTTTGCACATCACTTGTTGAAATATAAATTGTGGCTGTTGCCCAATTCTTGTTGCTGTCTAGGCTTTTAATGATTGTGTTATCTTTTGCAGTGAACTGTGGTGAGGAAATACCAAAAGAGGCTTGTGCATTGCCAGTGTAGTATTTCACAGAAACAGCGTAATAACTATTTGCGTCAAGTTCGATGTCTGAACTTTTGTAACCATAAGTTGTGGTTGTTGTTGAGTTAATGAACAAAACATTGTTGCCATTTGCTGTGTTTGCTGTTCCTTGTGGATAGTCGCCATCTGCTAGTTTATAATCTTCAACTTTTTGTTTAAATGAACTTTCATCATTAATTGTTATAACACCCGCACGCATATTTGTGCTATTAAAAGTTCCTTCTTTTGTCCAACTGCTTGGGTTTAGAATTGATGTGCTACCTGTTGTGGATTCAGAACCAGAGGTCGTTGATGAGAAGTTATTGTTCGAAACCTTTGAACTAACATCTTGTGCGTCCTTTTCTGTTATTGCTTGTGCTGCTTCCGCAAGATTATAGTTTGTTTGGCTGAAGTTGTTAATCAATAGAAAATTTTGAGCCAAAAAGAATGAAAGAATAATCAAAACACTCAAAATAATTTTAGTTGCTAATTTTTTAAATTTTGTCATTTAAGTCACCTTTTAGAAAATATATGTGTTATTATAATACAATTTCCCCATAAAAGCAAGGAAAATTATGCTTATTTTTTGAATTTTAGCCAATACTTTTTGTATGAAACACAAAAATAACGCAATTATTAAACTATTTTTATATTTAGGTTGTGGGGTTCTCATTGGTGGAGTGAATGGCTTTTTTGGGGGTGGAGGTGGAATGATTTGCGTTCCGTTTTTGCTCTTGTTGGGGCTTGATGGCAAAAAAGCACACGCAACAGCAATCCTAATTATGCTCCCAATAAGTATTGCCAGCGCAATCATTTATTATTCTAACGGATTTGTTGATTTTGGAATTGTTGCCTATGTTGCAATAGGCTCGGTTATAGGGGCGATTTTGGGTGCATTATTACTTAAAAAAATGCCCACTAGGGCACTTGCGTTTATCTTTCCAATAATAATGATTATGGCTGGGGTTAGAATGATTTTTTAAAGGAGAATTAATATGTGGATTTATTTTGTTATTGCCGGACTTTTGGGTGGAATTATTGGTGGAATGGGAATGGGTGGTGGAACGCTTTTAATTCCAATTTTAACCATATTTTTGGGGCTTGGTCAGCACTTAAGCCAAGGAATAAATCTTATTGTTTTTATTCCACTATCATTAGTTGCAATCATCATTCATATGAAAAATAAGTTAATAGATTACAAGGCATTTTTCTATGTTATGGTTCCAGCAATAATGTCTTCAGTTTTGTTCTCATATCTATCCAACGGACTTAACGCAAAAGTTTTAAAACTTATTTTTGCCATTTTTTTGATTATTGTTGGGATTATTATGCTTATTATAGCAATTAAGAATAGACCAAAAAAACTAACAAAAAGGTTAGGAATTTAGGCGATTTTGCAACAACAAACAAAAACTGCTCGCATACACTACTTATTATCAGGAGGTGCTGATGATAGTAGAAAGTTTCATAACTTTTATGAACAAGATAATGCTGTTTTCTTCTTATGTTGACAATGTTTCACACTTTCCAAAACCATTAACGCCAGAAGAAGAAAAGGAGCAAATTGAAAAGTTTAGGCAAGGTGATGAAGAGGCAAAGCAAATTCTAATAAGCCATAATTTGCGGCTTGTTGCTCACATTGTGAAAAAATATAGCAATTCCACAAAAGATGCTGATGACCTTATTTCTGTTGGTGCAATTGGGCTCATAAAAGCAATTAATTCATATTCAAGCAGCAAAGGAACACAACTTTCAACTTATGCTGCTCGTTGCATTGAAAATGAGATTTTAATGCTATTTAGGGCACAAAAGAAACATAATGGAACAGTTTCTTTAGAAGAAACCTTGGGGGCAGATAGTGACAATGGCGAAGTGATGCTTTCTGATGTTGTGGCAGATGTTGAACCCGACCTTATGGAACAGGTGGAGTCCAACATTTTAACGGAGAAGTTGCTAGATATTATAAAAGATAGTTTAACCAGCCGTGAATATAAGATTTTGGTTATGCGTTATGGAATTGGGGGAACGGTTGCCTACACGCAGAAAGAAGTTGCAAAAAAACTGGGAATTTCACGTTCATATATTTCTCGTTTAGAGAAAAAAGCACTTGATATTATAAGAAAAAAAGTGGAGGAGCAAAAGTTGTTTGAAAAATATTAAAAAAGTGTTGACTTTAAATTTGTTATGTGATATTATAATTATGTAATTATGGAATATCGTAATTATAAAATCACAAAAAAGGAGTGAAAACTATGGAAAAATATGAAGATTTGGAAGAAAGAGTGAAAAAATTGGAAGAACTTTTGGCTCAAAAAGATGAGAAAAGTGATGTTTTAGACAAAATTAACAACGAAAGAGGAATAACTGATGAAGAAAAAATAAAAAAGCATAGAGCTGAAATATTACAAGCTTTGGATGGGAAACAAGGTGGAAAATTTTACAGTTATTTTGATAACGGAAATGTTAGTGCTTACACAATTCTAAAATATGATGAAGACAGAATCCAAAGTGTTGATTCTTTTGAGGCGGAAAGGCTTTTTGTGGCTTTTGCAAGCAGTGAAAGGATTGAGATTTTAAAGCTTTTAATGAAAAAATCTTGCACAGGAACAGAAATAATGCAAGAATGTGGGTTTAAAACAACTGGGAAATTATATTATCATCTTAATTTCTTGCTAAATATTGGTATGATTGCAAATGATGGTGGAGAATATCATTTGGTTGCTCAAATGTGTGGAATAATGCAAGCCATGTTTATGGCTGCTGCTGACCTTGAAAGAGCTTTTAAAAAATATGAAAAATAATTTTTTAAGAAAAACGCCATTTTTAGGCGTTTTTCAACTTTTTGAAACATTGAGTGCCATAAAATTTTAAAAATGGGTCTTTACAAACTGAAAGTTTTGTGCTATACTATGACTGTAGCTAGTTAGACGGTCAAATTGCTTTGCAATTAGGAAAGTCCGAGCACAGCAGGGCAGAGTGCGAGATAACGTCTCGTGGAGGCGACTCCAAGGATAGTGCAACAGAAATAGACCACCACTTGTAAATTGCTTATTGTGTTTTTAGATTTGGAAAATATCCAGAATCTTACCTCCTATTTTTTCGCAATAGGCGTTAGTGGTAAGGGTGGAAAGGTGGTGTAAGAGACCACCGGCACGCTAGAGATAGTGTGTGCTCTGTAAACCCCACTTTGTGCAAGATAAGGGAGTTTTAGTTGGCTTGCCCGGCCATCTCCCGTCATACATCGCTGGAGCGTGTTGGCAACAACTCGCCTAGATAGATGACCGTCCATGACAGAACTCGGCTTACAGACTAGTCTACTTAGAAGTTAAGATTTCCCGCTTAACTTCTATTTTTTTGTTATTTTGTTAAAAATATGATTAAATGAGGTATTACTCTTCGCAAAATTGAGTTTTTTGTGTTTGCATAATACCTTATTTTTTTGTTTTTTTCATAGTTTTAAATAAAGAAAAAGAGCAATTATTTTTGCTCTTCTTCACTATGTAATATTTTGTAACCAATTCGCTTCTGTTCAATCAAGTGGTTCCTTTTTGTTGTATTTAACATAAGAGCAAACACAATAACAAAATACATAAAGTGATAAACAATCATACTTCCAAACATTGTAACAAACAAATATCCAATTGTTGCATAAACATATGGCATAATGTCATTTATGTTGTGTTTAAATTTGCGTATCACATAAACAAGTCCCAAAATAATGATGGCATAGAGTGATATTGCAAAGATTATTCCAAAGTCAACCCACGCACCAACAAACATATTGTGTGGTCTTAGAATGTGAATATGTCCACCACCAAGTCCAAATAGAATATTAACAAGTCTTTCTCCAAAGCCCATGGAACTATTACCCCAAACAGCGGCAATGGATTCAACTAGTAGACTATCTCTTTCCCATCCATTTGATCCAGGAACAAAATCTATGTTAAACCATTCTTTTGTAAGGTTGGTTCCAAAAATATTGTCAAACACATCAAACATTTCAATAAAATAGTTATAATGTGCGGAGCGGAGATAGTATATTCCAGGGTATAATTCAACCAAAAAGGCAAAACTTGTGTAAGTTAAAAAGATAAGAAATAACCTTAAAGGGAATTTTTTTGTTCTAATCCAGTCCACAATGATGTTAGTTATCATTATCAAAAACACACATGTAATTCCAACTGACGAACTGTTTATGAACATATGAAGACCTATAAGAACAAAATATATAGCATAAAATGTTGTTAGAATTGGATTTTTTTCTTTAAGCAAAAGGTGATATGTTAGCACAATGAGCATAACAGCAATGGCTTGTGAATAGTTTGAGTGGAAGAAGAAAAGAGAAGATTGAACATGATTACTTTGAAATCCAGGCACAACATAACCGGTTGGGTCCATAATTCCCAACAAACACGACAGCGCAAAATTTGAAATAAGAATAAATAAAAACACTTTTGTTTGTTTCTTGTTTAGCATAAGAACAGAAAAGAACAACATAACATACATAAGTATTTGAAGAGCGTTGATTATGTAGCCTCTAATAAAAGTGGAAATAAGAACACATGTCAAACCAATTGTCAGCAAAATAACCATTGTTAAAACCAATTTATCTTTAATTTTGCCAAATTTTAAATTTTGAACAGTAAGCACAAAATAAATAACAAAAACAACAACAAACAAAAAACTACATATATAAAAAAGGGTATCTATGCTGGCATCACTAAAAAGAATGGAAATAAACAAAAATATTATTGGTCCACAAGCCAAAAAGAGTAATAAGTAGTAGTTGATATTTGAAAATACTTTATCCTTGTTTTCTTTTGAAATCATAAGATCTCCCCAATGTGTCAATGTATCTAAAGTTATTATAACACAAAAAAGGCAAAAATCAAACAAAATTTACTTTAGCAACAAAAAATCTATTGCAATATAGATTGTTTTTTTGCTATAATTTTTGCAAGGAGAAGAATTATGGATAGTCTTTTTGATGTTCAAACCAACAGAAATGCACCACTTGCCGAAAGGATGAGGGCAGAAACTCTAGAAGATTTTGTTGGGCAAAAGCACATTGTTTACGAAAATAGTTTGTTAGTTCGTGCAATAAAAACAAATATGCTAGGCTCTTGCATCTTTTATGGACCACCAGGAACTGGAAAAACAACCCTTGCTAACATTATTGCCAAAACAACCAATTCTCATTATGTGAAACTTAATGCCGTTTCAAGTGGGGTGGCTGATGCAAAAAAGGTGATTGATGAAGCAAGAAAAGAGTTTCAACTCTATGGCAAAAAAACTTATTTGCTTCTTGATGAGTGTCACAGATGGAACAAGGCACAAAGTGACTGTGTGTTGGGTGCGATTGAAGAAGGTTGCATAATTTTTATTGGTTCAACAACAGAAAACCCTTATGTTAATATGACAAGGGCTATTGTTTCTAGATGCCGAATTTTTGAGTTTAAACCACTTGGCGAGGAAGATATTATTTGTGCTTTAAATAGGGCAATAAAAGATAAAGAAAATGGCTATGGGAACTTAAAACTTGTTGTTAGTGATGATGCCTTAAAACACTATGCTTGGGCATCTGGTGGCGATTTGCGAACAGCATATAATGCTTTGGAACTTGCTGTTAGAACAACAACTCAAAACAAAAAGGGCGAAATTGTGATAGACAAAACAGTTGCTGAACAGTCAATCCAAAAGAAGGCAATGAGTATTGATGAAAACATCTACTATGATATGCTTTCCGCTTTTTGCAAAAGCTTGAGAGGAAGTGATGCGGAAGCTGGACTATATTGGGCAACAAGACTTTTAGAGGCTGGGTGCGACCCACTGTTAATCACAAGAAGAATGATTGCACACGCGAGCGAAGATATTGGAATGGCAGATAGTAATGCACTTCTTATGGCGGTTACTGCTCACACGGCTGTTCAAAATTTGGGGCTTCCAGAAGGAAAACTTGCAATATCTCACGCAATAATCTATTTGTGCGAGGCACCAAAATCAAATAGCGTTTGTGTTGCAATGAATAAAGCATATGATGATGTTGTGAACTTTAAAGATGATGCGGTGCCAAACCACCTTAAAAATCATCCAACTCTTGATAAGAAAGAGCCATACAAATATCCACATAATTTTGGTGGATATGTGAAGCAGCAATATATGCCCGATTCCCTAAAAGATAGAGTTTATTATGTTCCAAGTGAAAACGGAAGGGAAAAGGGTTTAATAAGAAAAAAAGTTAAATAAATTTGTTTGACTAAAAACAAAACTTTTGCTAAACTTGTTAGAGTTTTATGAAAGGAGAAAAATAGATGATACCATTAGAAAAAATTGAAAACCTTAAAGGAACAAAAACTGAACAAAACTTAAAAAGTGCTTTTGCTGGAGAATGTCAGGCAAGAACAAAATATGATTATTTTGCCAGCGTTGCAAAGAAAGAGGGATATGAACAAATTAGCAAAATTTTTGCTGAAACCGCACTCAACGAAAAGGAGCACGCAAAAATTTGGTTTAAACTCTTTAATGGAATGGGAAGCACAGAACAAAACCTAAAATGGGCTGCAGAAGGAGAAAACTATGAATGGACATCAATGTATGAAGAGTTCGCCAAAACTGCAGAAGAAGAGGGGTTTGCTGAAATTGCTGTTTTGTTTAGAGGAGTTGCAAAAATTGAAAAAGAACACGAAGAGAGATTTAACGCACTTCTTAAAAACATTGAAAACAATGAAGTGTTTGCAAAAACAGAAGAAAATGTTTGGATTTGCTTGAACTGTGGATTTAAGATTGTTTCTAAAACTGCACCAAAGATTTGCCCAATTTGTCAGCACCCACAAAGTTATTTTGCACTTTGCAAAAAAGATTATTAATCATTGGAAATCGGCTGTTTTACGCCGATTTTTTTGTTGCTCATTTTGAAATTTTTTGTAACACACACAAATTGTTGTGAGTAATATTTTCTCGTTTGCATAAATTACTTAAAAAGGAGATATTTATGTGGGAATTTTGTGTGACGGCAAGCAATAAAAATGAGAACGTTATTCAATACATACAAGATAAAGTTTTGAATGTTTTAACAGAGTGTGATGGAGTTCATAGTTTTGTGAAAAAAGAAAACTTTTGTTCACTTTGTGTGGGGGCTAAAAAAGAGAAAAGTTCCTATTTAAAGAAAAAACTAACCAAAATTATATGTGATGCTGTGTGTGAAAAAATGAAACAAAACTATCTTAAAGAAAATGTTTCAATAAATGTTGTTGATGAATCATTATTTCAGGCTTTCATTAAAGTTTACACATATTTCGACATAGAAATAGAAAAGGCTATTGCAATAAGGGCAATTTATTTTCCCAATGTGTTAAACATAGAAAGTTTTTTGGAATTTAAACTTCGTCCTTTAAAACAAAAGTGGAAAGAGATGTGCAATTTAACCAACTTAAATGCGTCATTGTTTGTGAAGAGTGAAACTTTTTTGGATTTACTAAAATTTTTAATTGCAAACCTAGACTACAAGCATAAGTGCATCATCATCAACTTTTTGAATAACAAAATTTATAAAATTGTTGGAGAAGAAAGGGTGTTTTTATGCGATTTTTGTGGGGAAGATGTGGTTGATGTTTTAACAAAAATAATTGAATTATCGCCGCAAAAAATTGTGGTTTTGAATCTAAACAATCAAAGAACCCTTGCTGTTTTGCAAGATTTGTTTGTTGGCAGACTGGAAATTGCAAAAAATTAAGAAAAAACACTTGCAAAATGTTAAAAGTTGTGGTATCATTCTAGCATAACAAAAAAGAAGAAGGCTCACTTCTCACCATTCAGGATTCCTAGATTGGTTAAAAATTAATTGTAGGCGATAAGATTTATGCCTATTTTTGAGGTGAGTAAGTTCTTACTCACTTCTTTTTTGTTGAAATTATTTTTTGGGAGGATAACATTATCAAAGAATTAATGATTAATGAGCAGATAACTGCTCAAACTGTTCGCTTGTTAGGACCAGAAGGCGAGCAACTTGGAATTTGTTCCATTAAGGAAGCAAATGAAAAGGCTGATGAATTTGGTTTGGACTTGGTTAACATTTCTCCAAACGCAAATCCACCTGTGTGCAGAATTATGAACTATGGAAAATATAAGTTCGAAGCACAAAAGAAAGAAAAAGAAGCAAAGAAAAAACAAAAAGCCGTCGACATTAAAACAATGGAACTTTCAATGCGAATTGAAGAACACGATATGCTCTTTAAAGCAAAACAAGTTAAAAAGTTTTTAGAGAGTGGAGCAAAGGTTAAAATTTTAATCAAAGGTGTTCGTGGACGTCTTGCTGGTTTTGCAAATCAAGGAATTGCAAATATGGAGAAATTCTATGAGATGGTGCAAGATGAAGCAATCATAGACCAAAAACCACAACTAACGGGAACAATCATAACAATGATGCTTGCCCCAAAAAATACAAAATAATATATAAGGAGAAAGATTATGCCTAAAATGAAATCAAATAGTGCCACAAAAAAGCGTTTTAGAATGAACAAAAATGGCGTCATTAAAAGAGGTTGCCAATACGCTGGCCACAAAATGACAAACAAAACAAGTAAAAGGAAAATGCGTCTTCGCCAAGGAGAATTAGTATCAAAAGCTGATGCTCCAAGAATCAAGAACGCTCTATAAGGAGGTAATTAACTATGAGAATTAAGAATGGAACACACGCAATTAAGAAAAGAAATGCAACCTTAAAGAAAGCAAAAGGTTATTTTGGAGCAAAGAGCAAACAATTTAAAATTGCTAAACAACAAGTTATGAAATCTGGTAACTACGCATATGTTGGCAGAAAACTTGAAAAGAGAAATATGAGAAGTTTGTGGATTGCAAGAATCAATGCAGCATGCAGACTTAACGACATTAACTACAGCAACTTTATGCACGGACTTAAAGAAGCAAATATTGACCTTAACAGAAAAGTTTTGGCTGATATTGCAGCAAACGACCCAACAGCATTTGCTGAACTTGTGAAAAATGTTAAAAGTAAATAATTATGAAAGATATAATAAGTAAAGAAAACCCAGTTGTTAAAGAGTTTTCAAAATTAAAACAATCAAAACACGTAAAAGAAACAAACACAGTTTTGCTTGAGGGCATCAAACTTATTAATGAGGCAGAGCAAAGAGGGAAAACCCTAAAAGCAGTTTTCACTAATTTTAGAACTGATGAAGAGTTTTCTTGCCCAACATATTATTTAAGTGAAAGTGCCTTTAAAATGCTTTCTTCCACCGTTTCTTCACAAGGAATTATTGCAGCGGTTGAACTTAAACCAAGCGATTTTGAAATGCCAAAAGGCAATTTTTTGGTTCTTGATGGAGTGTCTGACCCAGGCAATATGGGCACAATCATTCGTTCGGCTGTTGCTTGTGGATTTTGTGAGATATACGCAAGAAATTGTGTGGATTTTAGAAATGACAAAGTTCTTCGTTCCACGATGGGAACAATCTTTGATTGCAAGGTTATGAACATAACTTTTAAAGATTTTGAAAAACTTTGCAAGCATAAATTATTTTGTGCTAATATGGGCAAACGCAATGTGTTTGAAGTGCAAGAAGTTCCAAAGCAATTTGGAATTGTGATGGGCAATGAAGCCCACGGAATAAGCGAAGAAATTTTGGAATGTGGGCTAGAAGAAATTAGCATTCCAATGAAGAATAAAGTAGAATCTTTAAATGTTGCTGTTGCAAGCAGCGTTATGATGTATATTTTGTCTTCCAAACAAAATTAAAAGAGAGGTTTATATTTATGTCAGGACATAGTAAATGGGCAACAATCAAAAGAGATAAAGCAAAAACAGATGCTGCCCGCGGAAACGTATTTACAAAAATTGGACGAGAAATCGCAATCGCCGTTAAAAATGGTGGTCCAGACCCTGCTAACAACCCAAGACTTGCAACAGTTATCGCAAAAGCTCGTGCAAACAATATGCCAAACGATAACATTCAAAGGTCAATTAAAAAAGCGTCTGGAGAACTTGGACAAGTTAACTATGAAGAACTTGTTTATGAAGGATATGGCCCAGGCGGTTCAGCTGTTATGTGTGAAATTGTAACAGACAACAAAAACAGAACTTCATCAGATATTCGTCACATTTTTGACAAAGCAGGTGGTTCACTTGCTGGTCCAGGAGCAGTGGCATACTTATTCACAAGAAAAGCAGTTGTTTGTGTTGAAGCAAAAAATATGAGTGAAGACGATATGACCATGCTAGCCTTAGACGCTGATGCAGATGACGTGGAAAACGATGGCGATGGTTACTACACCATTTATGGTCAAGTTTCACAACTTCAACAAATTAGACAAACATGCGAAAATGCTGGTGTTAAAGTTGAAAGTGCCGAAGTTGAACAAGTTCCAAATGAGACAATAACTTTAGATGATGGAAAGTATGAGTCATTTGAAAAAATGCTCGACAAACTCGAAGAAAATGATGATGTTCAAAATGTTTACCACAATGTTGAAATGAAATAATAACAAAAGAGGCAGATTTTGCCTCTTTTTTTGTGTTATGGGGTTCGTTGTTCTTCTATTCTGTCATTCGTAAGTGCCGACCCGCGAAGCGTCGACCTTGAAGAATCCCTTTTTGTCATTCTGAACCTCGACCCGCGAAGTGCCGACCTTGAAGATTCCCTCCATGTCATTCTGAACCTCGACCCGCGAAGCGTCGACCTTGAAGAATCCCTTTTTGTCATTCTGAACCCCGACCTCTTGCGTTGTGGTGTTGTCATTCTGAACGCCGACCTCTTGCATATTCTATTGAAGAATCTCGAGATCCTTCGTTAAAGGGCTTCGAAGAAGGGCTCAGGATGACAAGAGAGCAGTGCTGCGAAGAGAGGCTCAGGATGACACGCCCCTTGTCATTCTGAATATTTTTTTAAGTTGTCATCCTGAGGAGCCACTTTGTGGCGACGTGAGGATCTGGGCTGTTGCACCCTCGAGATTATCACGTCACTGCGTTCCTCATAATGACAGCGAGGGTGCGAGATCCTTCGTTAAATTGCAGGGGGTCGAGTCTCAACATGACACGCACTGTCTTGCATATTCTTGTGAAGAATCTCTTGCTGTCATGCTAAATGCCGACCCGCGAAGTGCCGACTTTGAAGAATCTCGCAATTTTTTCCAAAAAAAACCTTAAAATCGTTTGCAATTTTTGTGAAAAATTTGTTAAACTAAAAATAGTATAGTGTGTTTAATGTAAAAAAGGGGGGGGGGTGTTATAATGAAGTCAAAGAAGTTGTGTTTGATTATCGGCGCATTTCTAACTTTTATTGTCGTTGTGGCACTAAGTGTTTTTGTTGGCTTTGTTTTGGCAGCCCATTTTCATAAAGACTCCATGGAAGCCGAAATCGGCGAGGAAAAAACAATTGAGCAGCAACAAGAGGATGGCGTTGCCAACACTTTTGCCACTACATCAACATATATTACTTATGATTATAATACAGAAATTCATTTTAGGTTATTTGTTTTTTATGATACAAGCAAAATTCAGTCAGTTTCTATTTTGTCAAATTTAGCTGGAGTCATGTCTGGAGGCATGCCTAGGCTTTTTTGGGGTAGTGCAAACGCTGATTTAATGACTATTAATCCTGTTAGTGGAGCTACTTGGACAAACACAACTTACGAAGTTTATTTTTATTATAAACAATCAGACTCTTCTGGAACTTTTTACACAAGTGCTTCTGGTTATAAGAATTGGGACCAACTTTCACAGATACACTCAACAGAAACTTTGCTTAGAACTAATAACACTTTTAAGAACAATTCGACGTCAGCTGTTTGGTTAATGGTACCCAATGAGTTTAAATACACTGCATTTGTGCTAGATTTGACTCAATTTAACTTAGTAAACACACTAACCCCTGTTAGCAAACCATATGCAACTAATTTAACGAGTTACACATACACAGGGTCAACCAGAACTCTCAGTGTTAGTGGTTATAACTCAAGCTATATGACACGAAGTGGAACATATTATGCCACAAATGTTGGAACCTACACAGTTTCATACACATTAAAATCTGGTTATTGCTGGAGCGACGATAATTCAACTGGGGTTGTTTCTATAACATGGTATATTACAAAACAGAGTCTAACAAAGCCAACTATTAACACAAACCCAACCTACACGGGCTCTGCAGTTAGCCCAACGCTAAATAACTATTCTGCAAGCACAATGAGCCAAAGTGGAACTACCAGTAGCACAAATGTTGGATCCTACACCTTAAAGATATCGCTAAGAGATACAACAAATTACCAGTGGAGCGGTGGCGGGACTGGAGATGTTTCGCTTTCGTGGAGTGTTTTGAAGTTGAGTTTAGCCATTCCAACAGTGTCCGGCTCGTTTACTTATGATGGCTCACAAAGGAGTGCCACAGTTTCTGGCTTAAACTCCACTTATATGACACAAAGTGGAACAGCAAGTGCCACAAATGCTGGAACATATACTGTTACATTTTCTCTGATAAACACAACAAACACGCAATGGAGTGATGGGACAACTACTCAAAAGAGTGGAACTTGGAGCATTGCACGAAACCCATGTGCAACAAGACCAACATTAAAAGATAGCGGACAATACACCTACTCAGGTTCAGCAATATCTGTTCAAGTTAACAATTATAACTCGAGCTATATGACACGAAGTGGAACAGCAAGCGCAACAAATGCTGGATCCTACACAGTAACCTACACACTTGGCTCAAATTACGCATGGACAGATGGCACAACAACAACAGCAGTTTCTTTAAGTTGGAGCATAGTGCCACAGAGCCTAACAAAACCAACTATTAACACAAACCCAACCTACACAGGCTCGGCAGTTTCGCCAACACTAAATAACTATTCTTCAAGCACAATGAGCCAAAGTGGAACTACCAGTAGCATAAATGTTGGCACCTACACCTTAACAATATCGCTAATAAATTCAAATTACCAGTGGAGCGGTGGCGGAACTGGAAATGTATCGCTTTCGTGGAGTGTTTTGAAGTTGAGTTTAACCATTCCAACAGTGTCCGGTTCGTTCACTTATGATGGCAGCACAAAAAATGCGTCTGTTGCAAATATGAATTCAACCTACATCACTCAAACGGGAACAGCCAGCACGGCATCGGCTGGAACATACACTTTAACTTTTGCATTGAAAGACACAGCAAACACTCAATGGAGCGGTGGAACCACAACAAATAAAACGGGAAGTTGGACGATTGCGCAACTATCATTAGCCATTCCAACAGTGACAGGTTCTTTTACTTATGATGGCACGCAAAAGAGTGCAACAGTTTCTGGCTTTAACTCCTCTTATATGACACAGGGCGGAAATGCAACTGGGACTAATGCGGGAACATACACCATAACATTCACATTAAAGGACACAGCAAACACTCAATGGAGTGGAGGTTCAACAGCAGTTCAAAGCAGAACTTGGACAATTTCGCAAAGACTAATCGACGATGCAACAATCACGCTCCCGCAAGATTCTTTTGAGTATGACGGCGAGGAGAAAAAGCCAGAACCAACTATAACGATTTAGAAATCTAATAAAAACAAAATATAAGATAAGCAAAATGAAAGTTGACTTTCCACACATAATGATAATTATTAAAAATATAAAACAAGAACGTAGAGAAAATATTCAAGTAATGTAAAATGAGAATATAGAGAAGGTATTAAAATTATACAAAACAAGCATAAATTCGAATGCTTGTTTTTCTTTATTGTGGCATTTTTTCACAGATGATGGAATTGAAAATAATTCAACAAAACAAGGTATTATGCAGGTGCTATGCAAATACTATGCAAAAGTGTTTTACGCATAGTTTATAACGCAACAATGCTGGTTTCCTTCCTAATAGGGCAAAATATAGATTAATCGAACAAATTTTCTAAAATTAGTTGCTTTTTGTTTGGTTTTATGATATAGTGAAAACAAGAAGGTGAAAAAATGTTAGCAAAGATTAAGAGTATTGGTTTGTATGGAATTCAAGGATATGAAGTTAGAGTTGAAGCCGACATCAACAAAGGGCTTCCAAAGTTCGACACAGTTGGCTTGCCTGATGCAACAATAAAAGAGAGTAAGGAAAGAATTAGAAGTGCCATTAAAAATAGTAACTTTAAGTTTCCAGTAACGAAAGTAACAGTTAATTTGGCACCAGCCGATGTGAAAAAAGAGGGACCAATGTATGACCTTCCAATTGCAGTGGCTTTGCTTGTTTGCACTGAAGATATTTCTTGCATGAACCTTAAGGACTATTCTTTTTTGGGCGAACTTTCGCTAGATGGCTCCATTAGAAAGATTGATGGGGTTCTTCCTGCTTTAATCACTGCAAGAAATTTGGGCCACAAGAAAGTGGTTGTTCCAAAAGAAAACTCAAATGAGGCAAGTTATATTGACGGAATTGATGTTTATGGCGTTTCCACACTAAAAGAACTTGTTTTGTTTTTAAACGGCGAACTAACCCTTGAACCAATTGAAAAGAAAAAGTTTGAGTGCATCA
This sequence comes from uncultured Clostridia bacterium, assembly GCA_905235475.1. GTDB lineage: Bacteria > Bacillota > Clostridia > Christensenellales > UBA1242 > UBA7584. The sequence goes on along the minus strand of CAJOLU010000005.1, from coordinate 159,289 downwards.
AAAATGATGAAATTAGTGCAAATGACTTTTGCTATATAAAAGGGCAATATCAAGCCAAAAGAGCACTAGAAATTGCTGCCGCTGGTGGACATAATGTTTTGATGATTGGGCCACCAGGAGCGGGTAAAACAATGCTTGCACGCTCTGTTTCAACAATAATGCCAGACCTCACTTTTGATGAGTCACTTGAAGTAACAAAAATTCACAGTATTGCTGGAACTTTGGACCCACGGATTGGAATTATTTGGCAAAGGCCTTTTCGCTCGCCTCATCACACCACAACAGTTGTGGCACTTTGTGGAGGTGGGAGAAACGCAAAACCTGGGGAAATTAGTATGGCTCACAACGGAATTTTGTTCTTGGACGAACTTCCAGAATATAATAGACACACCATTGAAACACTAAGGCAACCGCTTGAAGATGGAGTGATAACTGTTGCTCGAAACACCGCAACAATTGAATATCCAGCATCATTTATGATGATTGCCAGCATGAACCCATGTCCATGTGGAAACTATGGGAGCAAAAAGCGTGAATGTAAGTGCACTGAAAGCATGATAAGAAAATATTTAAGCAAGATTAGTGGACCGCTTTTGGATAGAATTGACCTTCATATTGATGTTGATGACCTTGATTATTCTGAACTTCACACAATTAACAAACTTGAAGAAAAAAGCGAAACAATAAAAGAAAGAGTTAACAAAGCAAGGCTTATTCAATTAAATAGATATAAAGACTCAAAACATTTTTGCAACGCAAAGATGACAAACGCAGAAATGAGAAAATATTGCGTTTTAGATGAAGAAAGCAGTGAACTTATGAAAAATGCTTTTGATAATCTTAAATTAAGTGCAAGAGCATATACTAGAATATTAAAAGTTGCTCGAACCATTGCCGACCTTGATGGAAGTGAAAACATTAAGTTAGAGCATTTGGCAGAAGCAATTAGTTATCGAACACTAGATAAAAAATATTCATTCTAATTGGGGGTTGACATCTTGGAAGATGTTTATTTGGTAATGTCACTTGCTGGTGTTTCCAGCAAAAAACAACTTGAATTGGTGCAAAAACTTGGCTCGTCACAAAATGTGTGGGCCAGTTTTTCGCGTCCACATATTTTAAAAACAGTTTTGCCAGAAGAGCAAATTGCACAAATTGGCGAGATTATGTCTTCATCTAGGCTTGAAGACTTTAAACTTGGTTTGGAAAAAACTGGGGTTAAATATATAACTATTGAAGATGAACGCTACTCTAAAAGGCTTAAAGAGATTTTTGACCCTCCAGCAATTCTATATTACAAAGGAAATATTGATTTATTAAATGAAGATAGCATTGCAATAGTTGGTTCAAGAACTTGCACTAGTTATGGAGCAGAGCAAACAAGAATTTTCTCTCGTGCTTTAACTCAGGCTGGTTTTGTGATTGTTAGTGGGCTGGCTGAGGGTATTGACGGAATTGCACAAAAAGAGTGCGTGAAGAATAATGGCAAAACAATAGCCGTTTTGGCTGGCAGAATTAATGATGTGTATCCATCAATTCACAAAGACTTGGCTGAGGAAATCCTCAAAAAGGGTGGGCTTATTTTGTGTGAAACTTTGCCATCAACACTTCCTCGTTATGGGTTTGTGCAACGCAATAGAATTATTGCGGGGCTTTCGCTTGGTGTTCTTGTGACAGAAGCGGGAGAAAAAAGTGGCTCACTTCACACAGTTGAGTTTGCAAACGACTATGGTAGGCATATTTTTGCTCTTCCCGGGCCTGTTAGCAGTTCAAAGAGTGTTGGAACAAATAGGCTAATTAAATGTTTTCAAGGCTGTTGTGTGACCGAACCGAACGACATTATTGCAGATTTCCCACAATTCAGCCCACAAAACAAGAAAGAATCAAAACTGGAACAACTTGATATGAATGAACAAATTGTTTTGGGTGCTTTGGAAGATGAGGCACAGCACTTTTCTTTCCTTATTGAAAAAACTTCATTAGATGCAAAAACTTTGAATAGTTTGTTGACAAGAATGGAAATTCGTGGTTTAATAATAAGAATGGCGGGAAATTATTTTCAAAAGAAAATTGATTAGTATTTGTCCATTGAAAAGGAGCTGTAATGAGCAAGTTAGTGGTTATCGAGGGTATTGGTAAGAGAGAAACCATACAAAAATATTTGGGAGACGGCTATGAAGTTTTTGCCACAAAAGGTCATGTTCGTGATTTACCTGTGAGAAGTTTGGGGCTAGATATGGAAAATCACTTTGAACCAAAATATGAACTAATGGCAGACAAAAAAGATATTGTTGCCAGCCTTAAGGCAAAAGCAAAGAAATCTGAACAAATTTTGCTTGCAACCGACCCAGATCGTGAGGGAGAGGCAATAAGCTATCACATAGCAAACATCTTGGAGCTTGATAATAAAGATAATATTAGAATTGAGTTTAATGAAATATCAAAGAATGCAATCACAAAAGCTCTTGAATCGCCAAGAGCAATAGACTTAAATTTAGTTGATGCTCAACAAGCAAGAAGAGTTTTAGATCGTTTGGTGGGTTACAAAGTTTCACCAATCATTAGCAAAATGATAAAACCAAAACTTTCTGCTGGTCGTGTTCAATCTGTAACATTAAAACTTGTTGTGGATAGAGAAAAAGAAATAAGGGATTTCAAACCAGAAGAATATTGGCCTGTTTCTGCAATCCTTTCAAAACAAAATGAAAGCACACAATTTAGTGCTTCACTTCAAACAAAAGATGGCAAGAAGTTTAAGGTTTTGAATGAAGAGCAAAAGAATGAAGTTATAAATCAATTAAAACAAAATGATTTTGTTGTTAAAAATATTAAGAAAAGCGTGACAAAATCGAATCCACCAGCACCATACATTACCAGCACAATGCAACAAGATGCTCTAAACAAATTGGGAATGAGCCTAAAACAAACATCTGCTGCAGCTCAAAGTTTGTATGAGGGTGTGGAAATAAAAGGAGAGGGCAAAACTGCTCTTATAACATACATAAGAACAGACTCTGTTCGTGTTTCTCCTCAAATGCAAGAAGTGGCAAAGAAGTTTATTCAAGAAAAGTTTGGAAATGACTTTGTTCCAGAAAAGCCAAACATCTACAAAACAAAACAAAGTGCACAAGATGCCCACGAAGCAATTAGACCAATTCACCTTGAAATCACACCAGAGCAAGTTAAAGGGCAAATTGAACCAAATCTCTATAAGTTATATAAGTTGGTTTATGAACGTTTCTTGGCAAGCCAGATGAAGCCAGCCACATATAATAGCGTAGCAATAGACATTGATTGTGGCGAGTATGGATTTAAAGCAACAGGAAGAACCCCACTTTTTGAGGGTTACACAATAGTTTATCAAGAATATGCTCCAAAGGATGAAAACAAAGAGGAAGAGAGCGAACAAAAACTTTTGCCAAAAATGGATGAAGGCGAAGTTTTGAAACTAAATGACCTTAAAACCGAACAAAAATTCACAAAACCTCCAGCACGATACACAGAAGCAAGCCTTGTTAAAACAATGGAAGAAAAAGGAATTGGAAGGCCTGCAACATATGTTCCAACAATCACAACACTAGACAAAAGGGCATACACAGAAAAAGAAGGAAAACAAATCAAACCAACTGAATTGGGATTTATGGTTTGTGAAAAACTTGAAAAGCACTTTCCAGATGTTATGGACATTTCATTCACAGCAAAAATGGAAGATAACCTTGATGAAATTGCCAAGGGGCAGGAAGAATGGCATAAAGTTATTGAAGACTTTTATGTGGACTTTAAGAAAGAACTTGAAGAAGCCAGTGGCTCAAAAGATAAGGTTCCAGATGAACCAAGTGATGTTGTTTGTGACAAATGTGGTGCGAAAATGGTTATTAGAATGGGTAAGTATGGCAAGTTTTTGGCTTGCCCAAACTATCCAGAATGTAAGAATGTGAAAAACATTGAGGTTGTTGTTGGAGTGTGCCCAAAATGCTCTAAAAACATCTTGGAAAAAACTAGCCATAATGGAAACAAATTCTATGGTTGTAGTGGTTATCCAGACTGTGATTTTGTTGCTTGGGACAAACCAATAGGCGAGAAATGCCCAAAATGTGGCGATATTTTGTTACAAAAAGGACAAAGAATTTACTGTCACAACCAAAAATGTGACTTTGTTAAATATGAAAAAACTGAAAAGGAATTATAGTTTTTGAAAGAAGTTAAGATTATTGGGGCAGGTCTTGCTGGGTGCGAATGTGCATTAAGTTTGGCAAAGAAAGGTGTTAAAGTTAAACTTTATGATATGAAACCTCAAAAGATGTCACCTGCTCATCACGATGAAAATTTTTGTGAACTTGTTTGCAGCAACACTCTAAAAAGCACATCACTAGAATATGCCACAGGGCTTTTAAAAGAAGAACTTGCGATCTTGGATAGTGAAGTGCTAAAAAGTGCCAAAGAATGTGCTGTTCCAGCAGGAGATGCCTTGGCTGTTGACCGAGTTTTGTTTGCTCAAAATGTGACAGACAAAGTAAAATCAAATAAAAATATTGAAATCATAAGCGAAGAAGTAACAAAGGTTGATGAAAACGAAATAACAGTCATCGCAACTGGACCGCTCACAAGCGAAAGTCTCTCAAAAGAAATTGAAAGACTAACCGGCGAAGAGTTATATTTTTATGATGCTATTGCACCAATTGTTGATGCAGAAAGCATTGATATGACAAAAGTTTTTTTGGGCGATAGGTGGAACGAAAATGGGGAAGATTACATTAACTGCCCACTTGATGAACAAGAATATAAAATTTTTTATGAAGAACTCATAAAGGCAGAGAGGGTTGAACTCAAAGATTTTGAAAAAGAAAAGAATTTTGAGGGTTGCTTGCCTGTTGAGGTTATGGCACAACGAGGATATGATGTTTTGCGCTTTGGACCAATGAAGCCAGTTGGATTTAAGGAACAAGAAAAAAAGCCTTATGCGGTGTTGCAACTAAGAAAGGAAAATAAGTCTGGAACGATGTTAAATCTTGTGGGGTTTCAAACAAACCTTACTTATGGAGAGCAAAAAAGGGTGTTTTCACTCATTCCAGCCCTTAAAAATGCCAAGTTTTTGCGATATGGGTCGATGCATAGAAATAGTTATATTAATGCACCAAAGTTTTTAACTTCGACAAATAATTTAAAAAATCATCCTAATATTTTTATTGCTGGGCAATTAAGTGGGGTTGAAGGATATATAGAAAGTGTTGCATCTGGTTTACTTTGTGCAATTTTTGTGTTACAATATATGGGTGAGATGCCGCCAGCAAAACTAAGCATAAACACATGCTTGGGTGCACTTTCGAACTATTTGGTTAGTGCAAATGAACATAATTTTCAGCCTATGCACATAAATTGGGGGCTGTTAGCACCAATCATTGCACCAAAAAACACCAAAAGGCAAGAAATGGCTAATAGAGCATTAGCAGAAATAAAGGAGTTTAAAAAAGTATGGACAAATTAATTGGAACAACAATTGTTGCTGTTAAAAGAAATGGAAAAACAGTTATTGGCGGAGATAGCCAAGCAACGATGGGGAATATGATATTAAAGGACTCTGTTCTTAAAGTTAGAAAAATTTATAATGGTAAGGTTATTGTTGGCTTTGCAGGAACTGTTTCAGATGCTTTTGCAATGTTTAGAAGAATTGAAAGCAATTTGCAAAAATATTCTGGTAATTTGGAACGTGCTGTTGTTGAAATTGCCAAAGAATGGCAAAGTGTGGAATCACCAGTAAGAAAAGTTGAGGCAAGCATTCTTATCGCCAACAAAGATAAACTATATTTAGTTATGGGTGATGGAAATGTTGTTGAGCCAACGGAAGACTTTATTTCAATTGGTTCTGGTTCTGTTTTTGCTTTGGGAGCAGCTAAAGCATTAATTGAAAACACAGATTTAGACGCAAGAACAATCGTGGAGAAGAGTTTGCTTATTGCAAGCCAATATTGTATTTACACAAATGACCACTTAAACATTGAGGAGGTGGAATAATGGAACAATTAACACCAAAAGAAATAGTTCAAGAATTAGACAAATATATTGTTGGACAAGACAAGGCAAAAAGAGCTGTGGCAGTTGCTTTGCGTAACAGATATCGTCGAAGCAAACTTCCAGAAGATTTAAGACAAGAAATCACACCAAAAAATATTTTGATGCAAGGACCAACTGGGGTTGGAAAAACAGAAATTGCAAGACGCCTTGCAAAAATTGTTAAAGCACCTTTTGTTAAGGTTGAGGCAACAAAATATACAGAAGTTGGATATGTTGGCCGTGATGTTGAAAGTATGATTAGAGATTTGGTGGAAACCTCTATTCATCTTGTTAAAGAAGAAAAATTTGAAGAAGTGAAAAACCAAGCAAATGATATTGCAAACAAGAAAATTTGTGATATTTTATATTCAAAAAGTAATCTTGTGAAAAGTGAAGAACCAGTAAACTATAAAGAAACTCTTTTAAAAGAAATTGCAGAGGGCAAACATGATGATGAAATTATTGAAATGGAGATTGTGGAAACTCCAAAATCAATCGAAATTATGGGTGCTCCACCAGATGCTAACTTAACAGAAATGTTTACTGGATTTTTGCCAAAACGCAAAAAATTAAGAAAAATAACTGTTAAGAGTGCAAGAAAGAATATTGTTGCAGAAGAAAGCAGCAAACTTATTGATATGGACGCAGTTAACGAAGAAGGAATTGCAAGAGCCGAGCAAGAAGGCATTATCTTTATTGATGAAATAGATAAAATTGCAATATCTGGTGGCAAAGGTAATGGGCCAGATGTTTCTAGAGAGGGTGTTCAAAGAGATATTTTGCCTTTTGTGGAAGGTTGCACAGTTAGCACTAAATATGGAACAGTTAGAACAGATTTCATTTTGTTTATTGCAGCAGGAGCATTCCATGTTGCCAAAGTTGAGGATTTGATTCCAGAACTTCAAGGAAGATTTCCAATTAGGGTGGAATTAAACAACTTAACAAAAGATGACTTTCTAAAGATTTTAACTCAACCAAAGAATGCCATAACAAAGCAACATGCAGAACTATTAAAGGTTGACAACATTAACTTAAGTTTCACTCAAGATGGACTTGAAGAAATTGCAAGAATTGCAGAACTTGAAAACGAAAGCAAAGAAAATATTGGTGCAAGAAGACTTTACACAATTTTGGAATCACTATTGGAAGAAATTAGTTTTGAGGCAAGTGGAGAACATCCAATGACTGATGTTGTTGTGACAAAAGAGTTTGTAATGCGAGTTTTGGCTCCAACAATTAATGAATATGATTTATCTAAATACATTATTTAGGAGATGAAAATGTATCAAAAACCAAAAGGAACAAGAGATATATTGCCAGAAATTAGTTATAAATGGCAATATATGGAAGAAATGGCAAAACAAGAGGCCAAAAAGTGTGGATATCAAGAAGTTAGAACGCCAACTTTTGAGAGTACTGATTTGTTTTTACGCAGTGTTGGCGAAAGTTCAGACATTGTTAACAAAGAAATGTACACCTTTAAAGATAAGGGAGACAGGAGTTTAACACTAAGACCAGAGGGGACGGCTGGCGTGGTTCGTGCTTTTGTGGAGAATGGTCTTGTTAATGACACCATGCCACAAAAAATGTTTTACATTGTTAATAATTTTAGATACGAAAACCCTCAAGCGGGTAGATTTAGAGAACACACACAGTTTGGTTGCGAGTCTTTTGGAATAAACACACCTTTTGGAGAACTTGAAACAATAACCCTCGCCAAAACTATTTTAGATAAAGTTGGAGTTAAAAATTTGAGTTTGCACATTAATTCTATTGGCTGTCAAAAATGTAAACCAATTTTTAACAGAGCTCTTTCTGATTTTGCAGAGCAAAACAAAACAAGTTTTTGTGAAGATTGCAACAGAAGAATGACGCAAAATCCAATGAGAATGCTTGATTGTAAGAATGAAAATTGTCAACAAATATTAAAGAATGCTCCAAAATTAAAAGATTATTTGTGTGATGAGTGCAAAGAACATTTTATGAAGGTTTTAGAACTTTTGAGGCAAAATGGCATAGAGTATGTTGTGGACACAAGTCTTGTTCGTGGGCTTGATTATTACACAAAAACAGTTTTTGAGTTTATTTCAGATAATATTGATGGCAAAGGCAAAAGCCTAACTGTTTGTGCTGGTGGAAGATATGATGGTTTGGTGGAAGAAATTGGCGGTAAACCAACTTGTTGTGTTGGTTTTGGAATGGGGCTTGACCGATTGATTCTATTGTTGAGCGATGTTGAAAAGCCTCAAACAGATGTTTATGTGTTAAATGTTGGTGGGGTTAGTGCTGACAAGACTTTTGAAATTGCTAAAACCATTCGTGAACAAGGCTACACAGCACAGTCTGATTTGCTTGATAGAAGTTTTAAGGCACAGTTTAAATATGCTGAAAAAATTGATGCAAGATATGTTTTGATTGTTGGAGATGAGGAACTAAAAACTGGAGTTTTCAATCTTAAAAATCAACAGTCAAACACAGAAGAAAAATTAAAACTAGATGAAATAATTGAGTTATTAAAAAGAGGAGAATGATATTATGGAACTACAACACATTCAAGAACAAGAGTTTGAAAAAGAAGTATTAAAGAGCAAAACACCAGTTATTGTGGACTTTTATGCCACTTGGTGCGGACCTTGCAAAATGCTTGGACCAATTTTGGAAGACATTGCCGACACTGAAAAAGATGTTAGAATTTTGAAAGTTGACATTGATGAAAATATGAAACTTGCTCAACAATTTGGAATTATGAGCGTTCCAACACTTATGCTTTTTAAAGATGGAGAAGAGTATGGGCGTGAAATTGGACTAAAATCTAGAGAGCAACTTCAAGAAATTATTAATGAATTAAAAGCCTAAAAAGGCTTTTTTCTTTTATTATAAGAGCCAACAATGCGTAAAATAGTATGATGTAAGTTGAAAAATTTGTAACTATACCATTTTTCATAAAAGGTATTGCAAAAAGAGCTTTTTTGTGGTATAATTATTGCAGTTTAAAGGTAAAAAGAGGAGTTATAAATGAACAAAATTTATTTAGATAATGCCAGCACAACCGCAATAAATAGTGAAGTTATGGCTGAAATGATGCCATATTTTAACTCTGTTTATGGAAATGCTAGCAGTCTTCACAGTTTTGGAAGAGATGCCAAAGCAGCTGTTGAAACAGCAAGAGAAAGAATTGCAAAGGCTATTGGTTGTTTGCCAAGTGAAATTTATTTCACAAGTGGAGCAACGGAGTCTAACAACTGGGCACTTCGTGGACTTGCATATGCAAACGCGGGCAAAGGAAAACACATTATAACCAGCAAAATTGAACATCCAAGTGTGTTAGAAACTTGCAGACAACTTGAAAAAGAAGGATTCACAGTTACATATTTGGATGTTGATAAATATGGTTTGGTTCGCCTAGACAAACTTCTACACAACATTGATCAAGACACAATTTTAATTTCAATTATGGCTGCAAACAATGAGGTTGGAACAATTCAAAACATTCAAGCCATATCAAACATTGCAAAAGAAAAGGGTGTTATTTTCCACACTGATGCAACACAAGCAATTGGTAGTGTGAACATAAACGCTAAAGAAATGGGAATTGATGCAATGAGTTTTTCTTCTCACAAACTTTATGGTCCAAAGGGTGTTGGAGCACTTTATGTTAGAAATGGTGTTATGATTGACAAGTTTATGAATGGTGGAGAGCAAGAGAAAAATCTTCGAGCAGGAACATTAAACACACCAGCAATTGTTGGTTTTGGAAAAGCAGTTGAAATTGCTTGCCGTGATATTATTGCCAACGCTAAAAAGATGTCTAACCTAAGAAACTATTTCATCAAAGAGGTTATGAACAGAATTGACACAACATTTTTAAACGGACACCCAATTCAAAGGCTTCCAAACAACATTAATATGTCTTTTGGTCAAATTGAGGGCGAAAGTGTTATGTTTATGTTAGATATGGAAGGAATTGCCGTTTCAACTGGTTCGGCTTGCTCTTCTGGAGTTACAGAGCCACCATATGTTTTGGAGGCTATGGGAGTTTCTCCAGACCTTCAAAAAGGTGCAGTTAGATTCACATTATCTAAATCAACAACCAAAGAAGAAATTGACACAACAATTGATGAACTTGAAAAGATTGTTAAGAAATTGAGAAAGATTTCTCCAATCACTAAAGCTCAAGTTGGAAAGATGAAAAAATAAGGGGAGGATGGAATTTATGTATAATCAAAAAATAATGGATATATTCACAAGCCAAGAAAATATGGGAGAAATTAGAACTGCCAACGCAATTGGCGAGGCTGGTAGTGCGTCTCTTGGCGACATCTTAAAATTTTATATGGTTGTTGAAGATGAAAAAATTGTTGATGCAAAATGCAAGGCGTTTGGGTCTGCTGTTGCAATTGCTGTTGGTTCGGTTTGTGCTCAAAGTTTGATTGGTAAAACATTAACTCAAGCACTTGAACTAGACATTAACCAGGTTGTTGAAGAATTAGGAGAAATTCCAGAGAATAAAAAGCATTGTTTAGTTGCAGCAAAAGAAGCTATTGCCACTGCTGTTAACTACTACTACAAAAAGCAAGAAAAAGCAGAAAAAGAAGAAGTTAAATAATTTTCCATTACTTTACTATAATAAAATCCTTTTAAAGGCTTAATATAAGTCTTGGGAGGAAATGATTATGAACAAATTTTTGGCAGGATTTTTGGTTGGAGCAGGTGCTGGACTTGGGGTGCTTTTTTGCCCACAAGTGAGACACTTTATGGATAAGATGGAAAATAAAATAATGAAGAAAAAGAAAAAACTGGAAGAAAAAGCGGAAGAATAATTCCGTTTTTTTATTTTTTTGTTTGCTAAAATATTGTTTATGTGTTATAATAACACACATAAGGAGAGAAAGTGCGTAGTTTAGGAATCGATTTTGGAGATGCAAGAATTGGGCTGGCAATTAGCGACCCAATAGGGTTTTTTGCAAGTGGGCTTGAAACGTATAATAGAAAAAATCCTCAAGCGGATATACAGCATATATTGAACCTTATAAAAGAAAAAGATGTTAAAACTTTGGTGGTTGGGCTTCCTCTTAATATGGATGGAACAGAGGGCATAAGAGTTGAGAAAACTAAAGAATTTTGTGAACAACTCAAAGACCTTGCTGGAGTTGATATTATTTATGTTGATGAAAGGCTAACCACAGTTCAGGCAGAGAAAATGCTTATCGAGCAAAATGTTCGAAGAGAGGACCGCAAAAAGGTTATCGACAAAGTTGCTGCAACAATCATCTTGCAAAGTTATTTAGATAAAAAATAAAGGAGATATAAAATTATGAATAAACAAGAAAATCCAATCGACAGACTTTTAGATGTTGAAGACAATGAGCCAATCACTTTATATGATGAAAATGACGTGGCTATTTCTTTTGAGCAAATTGCATTAATTCCCTACAACGAACAACTATATGCAATTTTAAAACCTATTGATGTTATGGAAGGCGTGGCAGAAGATGAGGGAGTTATTTTCACATTTGAAGAAAATGAAGAAACAAACGAACAATTTTTGAGAGTTGTTAATGATGACAAGATTATTGACAAAGTTTTTGCTCAATATTTAGACCTTGTTGCACAAGAAGAGGCTAAAAAAGATAAAAAGCCTGCCGATGCAAAACCAGCAGCAAAAACAGCTGATAAGAAACCAGCAGCAAAGCCAGCAGCAAAATCTGCTCCAAAAAAGGCACCAGCAAAAAAGGCTGAAACAGCAAAAACCCCTGCAAAGAAAACTCCAGCCAAACAAAGTGCGGCAAAAACAACAAAGAAAACAAAATAAAAACTTACTTAAAAATAAATAAAAAACAATAAAAACAGAGTGTTTGGCTCTGTTTTTTTCTGTCATTCTGAACCCCGACCTCTGGCGTTGTGGTATTGTCATTCTGAACCCCGACCTCTTGCGTATTCTATTGAAGAATCTCGAGATCCTTCGTTAAAGTGCTTCGAAGAAGGGCTCAGGATGACAAGAGGGCAGGGCTTCGAAGCTGGGCTCAGGATGACACACCCCATGTCATTCTGAATGTCGACCCGCAGAGTGCCGACTTTGAAGAATCTCTTTTTGCCATCCTGAGGAGCCACTTTGTAGCGACCCGGATCTAAGCCAACGCACCCTCGAGATTATCACGTCACTGCGTTCCTCATAATGACAGCGAGGGTGAGATCCTTCGTTAAATGGCTGTGAAGAGAGGCTCAGGATGACAAGAGGGCAGGGCTGCGAAGCAAGGCTCAGGATGACACACACCTTGTCATTCTGAACGCCGACCAGCAGAGTGCCGACCTTGAAGAATCTCGAGATGTTTCGTTAAATTGCAGGGGGTCGAGGCTCAGGATGACACCGTTCTTGTCATTCTGAACGTCGACCTCTTGCGTATTCTATTGAAGAATCTTTTTATTTTTTGCAAAAATTTTGTGATATGGGTTGATTTTTAATTAAAAAAGTGCTAGAATAAACGTATTGAAATACGCACCATTGGTTATTTGCGTGTAGGTGCTCAAAGAAATTTGGGTTGCACAATGAGTTTTAACATCAATGGGAGGACTAACAAAATAAATGGAAAAGGAGATTAAAAATATGTCAGTAATTTCAATAAAACAATTGCTTGAGGCAGGTGTTCAATTTGGTCACCCAACTAGACAATGGAACCCTAAAATGAAGCAATATATATTCGTTGCAAGAAACGATACACACATCATCGACCTAGAGCAAACAGTTGTGTTGGCTGAACAAGCTTATAACTATGTTTGCGATATGGTTAAACAAGGAAAAAATGTTTTGTTCGTTGGAACAAAGAAACAAGCATCAGAGGCAATCAAAGAAGAAGCAGAGCGTTGTGGAATGTATTATGTTAACAACCGTTGGCTTGGTGGAACGCTCACAAACTTCAAAACAATTCGTTCAAGAGTTGATAGATTAAACAAACTTGAACAAATGGAAAAAACAGGCGAGTTTGAGTTCTTCCCTAAAAAAGAAGTTTTGGCTATGAAAAATGAAATGCAAAAACTTCAAAAGAACTTGGGCGGAATTAAGGATATGACAAGCCTTCCAGGACTTTTGTTTGTTGTTGACCTTAAGAAAGAGCACATCGCTCTTAAAGAAGCAAAAGCACTTGGAATTCCAGTTGTTGGACTTGTTGACACAAACTGTGACCCAGAAATGGTTGATGTTGTTATTCCAGGAAACGACGATGCAATTCGTTCTGTTAAATTAATTGCAGAACTTGTTGCAAACGCTGTTATTGAGGCTAAAACTGGCGAAGTTTACTCAATTAAAGAAGAGGATATGAGCCAAGAAGAAGTTGAAAAAGCAATGGTAAGTGCTCCTGAACAAAAACAAGAGCAAAAAGAAGAAAAACCAGTAAAGAAACCTGCAGCAAAGAAACCTGCAAAAGAACAAGAAGCAAGCGAAGAACAAGAAGCAAACGAAACTGTAAAGAATGCTGAACAAGCAGAATAATAAAAAAAGGGAGATAAAATATTATGGCAGTAACAGCAAAAGATATAACAGAATTAAGACAAAGAACACAAGCAGGAATGCTTGATTGTAAGAACGCATTAGAGGCTTGCAATGGAGATATGCAAAAAGCAGCTGAATGGCTAAGAGAAAAGGGAATGGCATCAGCAGCAAAGAAAGAAGGAAGAATTGCAGCAGAAGGAAAAGTTGAAAGTTACATTCACATGGGCGGAAAGATTGGTGTTTTGGTTGAAGTAAACTGTGAAACAGACTTTGTTGCAAAGAGTGATGCTTTCAACGAATTTGTTCACAACATTGCTCTTCAAATTGCAGCAAGCAAACCTTTATATGTGTCTGCTGAAGAGGCTGACCCAAAAGCAATTGAAGCAGAAAGAAAGATTTTTATGGCTCAAACTCAAAATGAAGGAAAGCCAGCTAATGTTGCTGAAAAGATTGTTGAAGGAAGAGTTAAAAAGTATTTGCAAGAAGTTTGCCTTCTTGACCAAGTTTACTTTAGAGATGGAACAAAAACAATCAATGAATACCTAAAAGAAACAATTGGAAAAATTGGCGAAAAAATCACTATTAGAAGATTTGTTCGTTATGAAATGGGTGAAGGACTTCAAAAGAAGGAAGAAAACTTTGCTGAAGAAATTCAAAAACAAATTGATAAACAAAAAAATAACTAAAATATATAAATTAGCCTACAAAAGTAGGCTTTTTTATTTGCCAAAATTGGCAAAGTATTGTAAAATATACTAATATAAATTAGAGAGGTGATTTATTTATGTTTATGAATGAAGAAGATAAAAACTTATACCAAAGTTTAAGGACTCATTTAGATGGAAATTATGAGCACTTTTTGTCTGAACTAAACTCAGTTAGAGCAGGCAGAGCAAACCCAAGACTTCTTGATAAAATTATGGTTGACTATTATGGAACAATGACGCCTATAACAAGAATGGCAAATATTTCTGCTCCAGACCCAAGAACAATCACAATCAGCCTTTGGGATATTAGTATGTTACGTGAAGTTTTGAAAGCCATTCAACAAAGTGATTTGGGACTTAACCCAAGTGATGATGGAAAGGTTATCAAACTTTATGTTCCAGCACCAACAGAAGAGCGTCGTGTTGAACTTGTTAAAATGGTGAAGAAATTTGCTGAAGACACAAGGGTTAATATGAGAAATGGTCGTCGTGAAGTTTTAGATGAGTTTAAGGCTTTGAAGAAAAACTCAAAAATAACTGAAGATGATTTGGCTGTGGCTGAAAAAGAAGTTCAAAAGATTCTTAATTCCTACACAGACAAAGTTGACAAAACACTTGCTGAAAAAGAAAAAGAAATTATGGAAGTGTAGTATATTCTTTTTAAATAAAGAAAAAATTATCAAAAATAGGGGAATACAATTTAATTACAGAAGAGGTATTTTATGACCAGTAATAAAAATATAAACACACCAGCAAATATGACAAAAAGAATAATTTTTGGGGCTTTGATTTTGGTAGTTGTTGTTGGCTTTATTTTGCTAAGGCAAATATCACAAAACACTGTATTTTTGTTTGACATATTGATTGGCTTTTTGATGATTGCAGGTAGTTTTGAAGTTGAAAATTTGTTTAACAAGATGAATAGGCAAGTTTTTTCCGTTACTTTGGGTATATATCCAGTTATTAACTTTGCAATTTTCATTATTGCAATTTTATTCAAATTTTCTATTATATACTATTTGCTTCTTAATCTCTTTGTTATTTTGTTTATCTTTTTACTTGATTATGTTGTTGCCCTTTTAAACAAAAAGGGAACATTAACACAAATGTATTTATGTGGGTATGAGGGCGATAGATTCGGCTTTGCTCTTGAGAAGAGTGCAAACACAGTTTTGGGAATGATTTATCCAACATTTTTGCTGATGTTTGTATTTTTGATAAATCATTTTTCAGCATTTTTTAATGTTGTAACTTTTGATGTTGGCTTTTTGGGCGTTGTTTTATTATTTGCAACAACAATGTGTGCAGACACATGTGCTTTTTTGATTGGCAGAACAATTAAATCTAAAAAGATTTCTCTTGAAAAATTAGGCCCAGGAAAAACGTGGAGTGGGCTTATTGGTGGAATTATTGGTGCAATGATTGCAGCAATTGTTGTGTGGGCAATCTTTGCTAACTGTGGTTATGGAAGTATTTTTGCTAGTTACAAAATAAATGCTTTTAGCTTTATTTTAATAGGACTGTTTTGTGGAATATTTAATATGGCTGGAGATGTTTTATCTTCATTCCTAAAAAGAAAGGCAGATATTAAGGATTTTAGCAATCTAATTCCAGGTCATGGCGGCGTTATGGATAGAATTAACGGCTTGGTCGTTAATGCTGTTGTTGTGTTTATTTGCTTAATTATTTGTTTTTAGCATATTAAAATAGATTTTTGAGTATTAATAATTTGTAAGGAGTTATGAATGGTTGCGTTATGCCTTGGAGCAAGTTTTTTAAGTGTTATGTCCACGATTTTATATGTTATTCTTGCTCTTGTTGTTTTGCTGTTAATGATAACCATTCACGAGTTTGGTCACTACACTTTTGGAAAGTGGTTGGGCTTTAAGATTAATGAATTTTCCATAGGCTTTGGAAAGGCGATATATACCAAAACACGCAAAAATGGGGAAATATTTAGCATAAGGCTCATTCCACTTGGTGGATATTGTGCTTTTGCTGGCGAAGATGAAGATGACAAGGAAGAAGATTCTTTCAACAGTAAACCTTGTTGGAAAAGAATAATTGTTCTTTTGGGTGGAGTTACTTTTAACTTCTTGTCTGCAATAATTTTCTCATTTATTTTGCTTGTTTCTTTTGGGTATGATATTCCAAAGGTGCAAGATGCAACCTTAAACCAACAATATGTTTATGAATATAACCAAACAAGGCCCGAAGAAGAGCATTTGCAGAGTTTGCAAAATGGCGATGTGATAAGAGAAGTTAATGGCACAAAGGTTAGTTTTATCACTGGAAACACATTTAATGTTTTGATGTCTAAATATAAAGTTGATGACAATTTCACTTTAACTGTTCAAAGATCAGGCGAAAAAGAATGGGTAACCATTAATATGACCAAGTTTGATGATGGCAAAACAGAGGGTGGAATTTTGGGGGTTGAATCAAAAGCGTATCGCTACACATTTTGGGAAGCTCTTCGTGATTGTGTGCCATTAACTTGTGCTTTTGCTTGGAAAGTGCTAGTCTTTTTGGGTATGTTATTCACTGGTGGTGTTTCGTTATCAGATATTGGTGGGCCAATCACAACCATAAGTGTTGTGGCAGAATACTCACAATTAAATATTGCTAATTTATTTCTTGCCACTAATTGCTGTTAATCTTGCAATGTTTAACATTTTGCCAATTCCATCGCTTGATGGTGCAAGGATTGTTTTTGTGATAATTGAGTGGATTAGAGGAAAACCAATAAATCGCAAAGTGGAAGGATACATTCATATGGTGGGCTTGTTAATATTGTTGGCTTTTGTGGTTTTTGTTGATATATTTAATTTAATTTGGTAGGGATAAAATGACAATAAACGATTTGACAAACAAAGAAGAATATAAAAAATTTAAGGTTAGTGATGCTGAATATAACAAATTAAGTGATAAAATAACAATCACTTTTTTGTATTCAGAATTTAATAAACCAACAGATGAGGAGAAACAAAAACTAAAAAATGAGGCTCTTTCAATTTTGGGAGGGCTCACAAAAAATGAGATTAAATTTAGAAAAAGTTATATAGATGATGACTTGGTTTATGGCCTTCTTAACAATTACACTAACACTTTTCCATATTTAAAAGGTGCAATCAAAAAAGAAGATATACACGCCGAACTCAAAGAAGATGGGGCTTTTGTTTATATTGATTGTGACAAAGATATGAAAGAGCTCCTCGAAAATTATAAATTTTTAGATGAGTTTAAGGCAATTATTCAAAAATATGTTTTTGAAGATGTGACAATAATTCTTAACGCAAACAAAAATAGTGTGAGAACATTTGTTGATGATGAAATGTCATCAAAAATGGAATTAAAAAGCATAATGGAACAAGAACAAGCATTAAACAAGGTTAAAGTTGATAATATTGTTAATCTTGTTGGGAAAAACATTTTAAGTGATGCTGTTTTTATTAAAGATGTTAAAAAAACAGATGAGGTGGTGCTTGCTGGGGAGTTTACATCTCCAGTGTGGTCGCAGTTTGTTCCAAGAAACCAAAAAGGCAAACAAGATGCCCAAGTGCGTGACAAACTTTCTTTCATTCTTAAAGATGCTAGTGGGCAAATTGAAGTTGTTATGTTCCCAAACGATAAAGACAAAGAAAAACTTGAAAGGCTAACTGAGGGGGCAGAAGTTATTATTAGTGGAAATTATAACGATTTTATGGGGAGAGTGAACATAAGGGCAAATGCCTTGTCTGTTTGCAAAATTTTAACAAAAGAAGTGAAATATATTTGGCGAGAGCCAGAAAAGGAATATAAAACTATTATTCCACAAAAGATGGAAGATTTACAGCAAGTGAACCTTTTTTCGATGTTTGACCAAAAGCCAAATGAATATTGGCAAGATGGGAAATCTGTTGTTGTTTTCGACTTTGAAACAACAGGGCTAAATGCGGATAATTGTGAGATTATCGAAATTGGTGCAGTGAAAGTGACAAACGGAGTATGCACAGAAACTTTTTCAACCCTTGTTAACCCTCATCAAAAACTGGGAAGAGAAATCTCTGAACTTACTGGCATTACTGATGATATGCTGGTTTTTGCTCCTGATTTGGAAGATGTTTTGCCTGATTTCCATAAATTTGTTCATAATTCAGTGTTAAGTGCTTATAATATTGGCTTCGACATACAATTTTTGCTAAAAGCAGGGGAAAAATATAGATATAAATTTGATAACGAAAGAATCGACACACTTGAACTTGCTAGACAAAAAATTCCATCACTTCCAAACTATAAACTTTCAAGTGTTGTTAAGGCTTTAGACATTGTTTTAAATGATGCACACAGAGCCATAAATGACGCGATAGCAACGGCAAAAGTCTTTATCAAACTTATATAAATTTTGTTGACATAATGTCTTATATTTGCTATAATGTTGGTAACAATTAATAGTGTGGAGGTCCATCATGGAAGATGAAGAATTTGAAGCAATGAAAAGTATTGCAAAAAAAAGAACCAAAAAATCTGGTAAGGCAGATGGCACTGATGGAAGCAAAAACTATATGACAACATATTATGCTGTTTTGCTTAAAGAAAAAATTGCTGCACTAAACAAAATGGTTGAGTGGAGACAGGAAAACATTAAAGGTCTATCTTCAAAAAGAAGAAGACAAAAGGAAAATGACGCAATAACTTTATAATCTAAAAAAGTTTTGTAAAATGACTTGATATTTTATCATATATATGTTATACTAAATATGTAGAAAGCTTGTATGAGTGGGTGGTTACCCACTCATCATTTTTAAAAGGAGAAAAAAATGATTAATAGTAAGGACTTTTTCATAGCACTAGACTTACTTGAAAAAGAAAAGAAAATAGATAAGGAGTTTTTTATTGCCGCACTCGAAAGTGCTTTAACAAGTGCATATAAAAAGAATTTTGGGGAGGCAAAATCTGCAACAGTTAAACTAAACCCAGAGAAAAACACAATAAAGGTTTTGGCATATAAAACTGTTGTTGATGAGGTTGAAGACCCAGACAAGGAAATCTCACTTGAAGATGCCAAAAAGATTAAGTCATCTTATAAGGTTGGCGATATGGTTTCTGAAGAGGTAACGCCTAAATCATTTGGTAGAATTGCAGCACAAACCGCAAGACAAGTTGTTATGCAGAAACTTCGTGAGGCTGAAAGAGATAACATTTCATCAGAACTTTCCAGCAAGAGTGACAACATTACAACAGCCATTGTTAGAAGAATTGATGTTAAAAATGTTTATGTTGAACTTGGTGGAATGGACACAGAGGGCGTTTTGATGCCAAATGACCAAATCCCAGGCGAAACATTTTCAGTTGGCGACCATATTAAAGTTTGTATTAAAAAGGTTAGAGAAACAAACTATGGTTCACAAGTTCAGGTAACAAGAACAAACACTGCTTTTGTTAGAAAATTGTTTGAATTGGAAATTCCTGAAATTGAAAATGGCGACATTGAAATCAAAAGTATTGTGCGTGAGCCAGGTGTGAGAACAAAAATTGCTGTTATGAGTAAGGATAAAAATGTCGACCCAGTTGGTGTTTGTGTGGGAAGCCATGGAACAAGAATTAATGCAATTTTAAATGAATTAAAAGTTGAAAAAGTTGACATTATACCATATTCAGAAGATCAATTTGAATATATTGCATCAGCGTTAAGTCCAGCAGAGGTTTTGAGTGTTGAAATCAATGAAAATGATAAATCAGCAAAAGTTATTGTTCCAGACAACAAGTTATCTCTTGCTATTGGAAAAGAGGGATTAAATGTTAGACTTGCGGCGAAACTAACAGGTTGGAAGATTGATGTTAAGAGCGAAAGCAAGGCAGAAAAAGAAAGCACAGAAACACTAACAGAAGTTGATTCAAGTTTTGATAAAGAAAGTGATTTAGATTTACTTTCAGATATTCAAGAAATAGAATAGGAGTTTTAGAACCCAAAAGAATGTGTGTGATAACAAGGCAAATGAAACCAAAAAGCGAACTTATTAGGCTTGTTAAGGTTGATGGAAAAATTGTTATTGATAAAAAACAAAAAATTCAACAGAGAGGTTGTTACATAAGTCGCGACCCAGAAATCTTAAAGAATCTCAAGAAATCAAAAGCATTAAATAGAGCATTTAAGATGAAAGTAAACGAAAGTGTGTATGACGAGGTGATGAAAGAGTGCCAAGCAAAAAGTTAGAAAACTATTTGGGGCTTTGTAAACGCTCTAATTCAATCGTTTATGGTTTCGACAACATAAAAGATAACAAGTGTTATTTGGTTCTTATTGGGTGCGACTGCAAAGAAAAACTTGAAATTCATATAAAGAATTTTTGTGAGCAGAGAAAAATTGAGTATAAAAAATTAGATAAATCGTTAAATGACCTTCTTAACACAAATAATTGTAGTGTTGTGGGCATTGTCAATAAAAATTTTGTAAATCCAATTTTAGAATGTGAGGAGTAAGATAATTTGGAAAATAAAACAAATAAGAGTGGTGTAAGTTTTGAAAACTTGAGAACATTATCTCAAATTAACAACAAAGAGTTAATCAAAATGGACAAAGAAGTTAATGAACTTCTTGAAAAACTTGAAAAGGTTAGCAAAGAGTTAAGAGAACAACTCAAAAAGAATGTCTCCCAAAAGGTGGCTGTTTTGTCTGTTGAGGAAAAAGAACAACAAGATATAACTCCAAAGAAAGAGGCGGCTAAACCAGTTAAAGAAGTGAAAGCAGAAGAAAAATCTCAAGAAGTAAAACCATCTCAAAAGCAATGGCAACAAAAACCATTTGATGGTAGGCGTCCTGTTCAAAACAATGGAACTTCTTTTAACAAACAAACAAATGGATTTATAAGAGATAAAAAACCTGGATTTACAAAAGATGCAGCCAAAAAACCAGCTCCTTTCCAAAAACAAAGAAAAGAAAATGTTGAGTTTTCTAAACCAGATTTTGTTCCTACTCAAAAAAGAGTTTTTGAAAATGATAAGAAACGTGACAATGATAAGAGAAATCGCGATATGGAGAAGATGGGTGGAAAGTCTAGAAAGATGTCCCGTCAAGGTCTTTTGGAAGAATATTCAATCACAGAAAGAATTATGGGTAGCCGTAAGATAAAAACCAAAAAGGCTAAGCCAACAGAAACAGTTGTTTCTGCACCAATCGATCACGCTATTATAACAACAGAAAACATAACCGTTAAGCAATTATCTGAAAAAACTGGCCGTTCAATTGCTGACATCTTGAAACAATTAATGGTTTTGGGTATTGTTTCAAACCTTAATAGTTCAATTGATTTCACAACTGCAGAACTTGTTTGTAGTGAACTTGGAGTTGTTTTAGAGCAAAAACTTGAAAAATCTTTTGAAGAACAACTTGAAGACCAATTCAGCACAGCAGATAACACAAGCAACACAGTTCCAAGACCTCCAATTGTAACTGTTTTGGGCCATGTTGACCACGGTAAAACTTCGCTTTTGGACTACATTAGGCATTCTCACATTGCTAGTGGAGAGGCTGGTGGAATCACTCAACACATTTCAGCTTATCAAATTGAAACAAACGGAAAGAAAATCACATTTATTGACACTCCAGGTCATGAGGCATTTAGTGCAATGCGTGAGCGTGGAGCAAGTGTTACTGATATTGCAATCTTGGTTGTTGCTGGTGATGATGGAATTAAACCTCAAACTGTTGAGGCAATACAACACATTAAAAAAGCAAATGTTCCAATGATTGTTGCAGTTAACAAAATGGATAAAAAAGAGTTTAATCTAGAAAGGGTAAAACAACAATTAACTGAAAATGATGTTGTTCCAGAAGAATGGGGTGGAGATACAATTGTTGTTCCAATTTCTGCTCTCACAGGACAAGGCGTTGACAAACTTTTGGAAATGGTTTTGCTTGTGGCAGATATGCAAGAACTTAAATCTAACCCAGATGTTAATGCACTTGGAATGATTATTGAATCAAAACTAGATAAAGGTAAAGGACCAATTGCAACAATTATTGTTTTAAATGGAACACTAAAAGTTGGAGATACAGTTATTTCTGGTGTGAACGTGGGTAAGGTTAGAGCCTTAATTAATGATAAGGGTGTAAACATTAAAAAAGCACCTCCAAGCACACCAGTTTCAGTGTTGGGTCTTGATGGCGTGCCAAATGTTGGTGACAACATTTATGTTGTTGATGAAAAGATGAGCAAACAAGTTTTGGCAGAACGTAAGAGAAAGGCTCAAACGGAGAAAATTAACACTAAATCTAACTTTTCTATGGAAGAGTTCTTATCTCACGATGCTGGAAGTGAGAAAAAAGTTTTGAATGTTATTGTTAAAGCTGATGTTCAAGGGTCATTTGAGGCACTTGTTGAACTTCTTAACAAAATTCAAAATGAAGAGGTTAGAGTTGAGTGTATTCATGGTGGTGTTGGTGCAATTAATGAAAATGATGTTTTGCTTGCAAAATCTGCAAATGCAGAATTAATTGGTTTTAACACCAAACCAGATAGTAAAGCACAACTTTTAATTGAACACAACAAGAACCCAATCTTTATGTCTAAAATTATTTATCAAATTGTGGACTATATTTCAGATAAAATTAAGGCTATGAGAAAACCAGTGTTTGAAGAAAGAGTTATTGGTCATGCAGAGGTTATTAGAATTTTCAAAATTAGCCGTATTGGAACTGTTGCTGGTTGTGTTGTTAAAGATGGAAAGATAACCAAGAACTCTAAAATTAGGTTGTTTAGAGGCAAAGATATGCTTGTTGACACCACAATCACAACACTTCAAAAAGATAAAAACGACATCAAAGAAGTGTTGGCAAATATGGAATGTGGAATTAAACTAGAAGGTCACAACGATATTTTGGTTGGCGACACAATTGAAAGTTACGTTATTGAACAGATAGAAAGAGATTAATCTTAATAGAAAATCACTATTAAGATTTTCTTGTTTATTAAAGGGGGAAAACAAAATGAGCACAAGAACAGGTAGATTAAATAGTGAAGTGCAAAAAACACTCACAAAAATCATTGCAAATGAACTAAAAGACCCAAGAATAAAAGGGTTAATCACAATAACAAAAACAGAAGTTAGTGCAGATTTAAGCC
The DNA here is from genome assembly GCA_905235475.1 of uncultured Clostridia bacterium. Lineage (GTDB taxonomy): Bacteria > Bacillota > Clostridia > Christensenellales > UBA1242 > UBA7584. The sequence continues at coordinate 135,941 of CAJOLU010000005.1, read as the reverse complement.
ACGCCAAGGTGTTTGTGAGCATTTTGGCTGAGAATAAAAAAGCGGAGCAAACAACCTTTGATATTTTGGTTAATAGTTCGTCTTTTATAAGAAAGAGTTTGTCTGAAAAACTAAATATGCGTTTGACTCCTGAAATTCATTTCTTTAAAGACACAACTTGGGAAGAGGCTGCCAAGATGGATAGACTTTTGGATAGTTTAAATATAAAAACGGAGGAAGATGAATGACATTTTTGCAAAGACTTTTAAGTTCTGTGAATAGTGCAAAAAGCATTGCAATTTTTACGCATAAAAATAGTGACCACGACTGCATTTGTTCTGGTCTTGCTCTTCAACAAATAATTAAGCAGTTGGGGAAAGATTCGGTTGTTTTTGTTGAAAAAGAACCAAGTGCTGGAATTATGAAGGTTGTTGGAAAAAGAGATTTTGAGGTTTCTTCAACAAAGATATTTGATGTTGGAATATGTGTGGATTGTGCTGAAGTAACAATGTTATGTGAAGAAAATATGAAAGTTTTCTTAAATTGCAAAACAAAATTTAACATAGACCACCACCAAGATAACAAGAAATATGCGGATTATAATTATGTTTGTGGTGGAATGAGTAGTTGCTGTGAAGTTTTGTATTGGCTTTTTAGAAGCAAGATGAAACTTGACTATGATTTGGCAAAACTTTTATATAGTGGAATCTATATGGATTGTGGGGCCTTTACATTTTCTTCTGTTGATTGCAAAACCCACAAATGTGCTGCAGAACTGATGAAGTATTGCCCAGATGTTAACAAAAACTTTTATCTTTGTTTTGGTGTTGCTGGAGAAGAAAATTTTAACATCACAAAAAGAGCTTTTGATTCTGTTAGATTTTATGAGAACGGACAAATTGCTGTTTCCATTCTTCGCAAAAAAGATTTTGAGGAATTTGCCTCAAAAAGAAGTGATGGGAAATTTATGTCTAGTTATCTTCAAAATGTTAGGGGCGTTAAGATTGCAATTAATATCAGTGAAGATGGAGTTAATGAGTGGAGAGTGAGCCTTAGAACTGCTTGTGATAATGTTAATGTTTCAAATATTGCTCACAGATTTAATGGTGGAGGGCATAAGCAAGCATCTGGCCTTACATTGAAAGGCGAACTTGAAAAAGCCCTTAATGCACTTGTTTTAGAAAGTAAAAAGGAATTAAACAAATGAATGGATTTTTTTGTGTGAACAAAGAATTTGGGGTGAGCAGTGCTAAGGCGGTTTGGCAATTAAAGAAAAAACTAACCATAAAAGACAAAATTGGTCATATGGGAACGCTAGATCCAAACGCAACTGGGGTTTTGGTTGTTGGAGTTGGGAGAGCAAATAGGCTTTTTGATGTTATGCTTGAAAAAAGAAAAACATATGTTGCAACTTTTGATTTTGGTTATGAAACAGAAACACTTGATTTAGAAAGTGATGTTGTTGTTAAAAGAACAAAAATTATTCCAACAAAACAAGAAATTGAGCAAAATTTACATAAAATGATTGGCAAACAATTGCAAACAGCCCCAATGTTTTCAGCAAAAAATGTTAATGGAACAAGGGCTTATATGTTGGCAAGAAGTGGAAAAACTGCGGAAATAAAACCACATCAAATTGAAATTTATTCCTTTAAACTTTTGGAGCAACTAACAGACACTAGTTATTCTTTTGAGATTGAGTGCAGTGGTGGAACATATATTAGGAGCATTTGCAGGGATTTTGCGAATAGTTTAAATTCATGTGCCACAATGACAGCTCTAAAACGCACAAAATGCGGCGAGTTTTTAATTGAGAATAGCAAAAAGATTGAGGACATTTGTGAAGATGATATTATTGCCAATGACTTTGCAATAAGTTATTTAGAAGAAATAAAACTAACAAGTGAGCAAATTCAAAAAATAAAGAATGGATTAAAAATTAAAGTCAGCCAAAAAACTGGAAAGTATAGGCTATATGATGAAGGCATTTTGGTTGGAGTGTGCTATGTTGATGAAAATGGACTAGCAAGCATTCCAACCTGGCTTATATAAAGGAGAAAGAAATGGTAAGATTTGGACCGTCTGGAAATTGTGATTTATTCTATGAACTTGGTTATAAAGAGAGTGAAGAAGCCCCAAAATGGCTTAACTCAATGGGGCTTTCTGCATATGAATATGGGTTTACTTTGGGCAGATTTTTAAGTGCTGAAAAGTCTAAAAAGATTTATGATGAAGCAAAAAAATATGATATTAAAATTAGTGTTCACGCTCCATACTACATAAATTTTTGTAACACAAGTCCAATGTCAATTGAAAATAACACAAAATATGTATTAAATAGCCTAAGGGGGCTTAAAATGCTTGGTGGAACAAACTGTGTTGTTCATGTTGGCTCACAAATGAAGTTGGATAGGAAAGAGGCTTTTAGTAATATGGAAAAGGGCATTAAAGATTTCTTGCAATTTTATTATGATGAAGATCTTTCTGGGCAACACATCAATCCAGAAACAATGGGAAAATATTCAAATATTGGAACCGTTGATGAAATTCTTGAGATTTGTTCTTGGGATAAGGCAATTTATCCTTGTTTTGATTTTGGGCATATTAACAGTATAACTCAAGGGTCACTTAAAACAAAAGATGACTTTCTTAGAATTTTTGATAAAGCAATAGATAAATTGGGCTTTGAAAAGGTTAATGATTGCCACATTCATTTTTCAAAGATTAAGTATGGTGAAAAAGGGGAGATTGTTCACTTAACTTTTGAAGACAATGTTTATGGACCTAACTATGAGCCATTTTTAGAAAGTGTTAAAGAACTTAAAATTAATCCAACAATAATAAGTGAATCAAAAGGGACACAAGCACCAGATGCACAAACAATGGCAAATTATTTTGCAAAACTAAAATGAAACCACAATGGTTTCTTTTTTTTGTTCTAACACATAAGAAGCGTCCATATATTAGTTGTGGGAGAAAAAAGATGTTTGAACAATTTTTGCCAACACGAATCCATAAAGCACTTAATGGCTTAAATAAAAAAGGTTTGCAAGAAATTAGAATAAGAGTTAAACAGCCTGTGATTGTTAGGTTTGGAACTAACTTTTATTTGGGAGAAAATGGAATAACTGATAAGAAAGAATACGCCTTAATGTGCTCATATGATGAGATGCAAGACATAATTTTTAAGGCTTGTGAATGCTCTGTTTATGCGTATAACGAACAACTAAAGCAACTTTTTATAACTTTGAAAGATGGTCAAAGAATTGGTGTGTGTGGCGAAACTGTTTTTGAAGATGGGCACATCAAAACTATAAAAAATTTTTCTTCCATAAACATAAGGTTATTGCATCAAGTTCCAAATTGCAGTTCAAAGGCACTTCCATTTTTATTTGATGAGAATGGCGTTAAAAACACATTAATTGTTGCGCCACCCGGTGCTGGTAAAACAACTTTTTTGCGTGATGTTTGCTATCAACTTTCAAGCAAGCACATTGTTAGCAATTTGCTCATTTTAGATGAAAGGGGAGAGATTGCACAAAAATTTGATGATGAAACAATTTTTAATGTTGGCGAAAACACTGATGTTCTGTCTTATTCCACAAAAGAGTTTGGAATATTAAATGGAATAAGAGTTTTCACTCCAACAGCAATAGCCATGGACGAACTTGCAAGCCCTTTGGACGTTAGTGCCTTAGATTATGCTATTGGTTCTGGAGTTAAAATTATTGCCACAGCACACGCTCAAAATTTAAAAGAACTTTTTAGAAAACCTCACTTTAAAAGGTTGTTGGAAGATAAGGTTTTTGATAGGTTTGTGGTGCTTTCCAATAAAAATGGAGTGGGAACACTTGAAGGTGTTTTTGATGACAAACAAACAAATTTGCTGTTAAGGATATGAAATGAATATAGTTATTCCGTTGTGTGTTTTGCTGATTGTGTGCGTTTTTGGGCTGTTTATTTATAGAAAAACACTAAAAAAATTAATATTTTATTCTAGTTTTTTGCAATTTTGCCAAAGTTTAGTGACTGAGATTAACTATTTTCAAAACAAGTTGCCAAGCATTATTTTAAAGCAAAACATTCAAGGAGATTTTGGACTTGTGTTAAATGCTTACTTAAATAATAACATTAAAAATTGTTTGGATGGAATAACTTTTTTAACTAACGATGAAAAAGAGGAAGTGGATAATTTTTTCTCGCGTTTAGGAAGATTGAACGCAGATGGAGAAAGAAAAGAGATTGAAAACTTTATTGCAATGCTAAATGAAAAAATTGCTAACTTAAAAAGTTTTGGTTTAAAGAAAAGTAAACTTAAATTTAATTTGTGCATTATGCTTGGTGTTCTTTTGTTTATTATTCTTGTTTAGGTGAAATATGGATGTTGAAATAATATTAAAAATTGCCAGCATTGGTGTTTTGATTGCTGTGGCGTGTCAGGTTTTAAAACAGGCAGGCAAAGAAGAAATTGCAACTTTGGTTAGTCTTGCTGGGCTTATTGTGGTTTTGGTTATGATTGTGGATATGATTTCAGAGCTTTTCACTTCTGTTGGGAATATGTTTTATTTGTTTTGAGATTGGGGTGAGTGTTTTTGGAAATTCTTCTTAAAATTATTGGTATAGGGTTTTTAACAACAATTGCTTGTTTAATTCTAAAGCCAAGCAAACCTGATTTGGCTCTGGTGGTTGGAGTTGCGGGTTCTGTTTGTGTTTTTCTTTACATAATAGACTTATTAGAACAGGTGCTTGGGTTGTTTAGTTACATTATGGAACTAACGCATTTAGATTCCAAATTATTCACACTATTAATCAAAATTGTTGGAGTTGGATACATCACAGAATTTAGTGCAAATTTGTGTGCTGATAGTGGCAGTAGTGCAATGGCATCAAAAATTATGTTAGCCGGGAAAATTGTTATTTTTGTGATGGCGATTCCAATAATCACTTCTCTTGTTGAGTTGTTGGTGGGGTTGATGCCATGAAGAAAGTTTTTGTTTTGGTTGTTTTGTGTGTTATGGCTTGTTGCTGTTTTTCTGGTGTTGGAATTTGCTTTGCCGATAGTGAAGAAGAAAGCTTGGAACAGGAACTAGAAACTGCCACCAATGAGCAACTTTCAAGTTTGGATTTTGATGGGCTGCAAGATATTTTAGATGATATGAATGCTTCGCAAAAAAATGTTTTTGGTTCAACAAGTTTTTTTGATAAAGTTTCAAGACTTTTAAGTGGCGATTTTGGAGATGGTTTTTCATCTTTTTTTGATGCTTTTATTAACACTTTTTTTGAAGATGTTTTGGGCTTTGTTCCATTGCTTTGTATTGTGGTGATTATCACAATTTTGTGCAGTGTTATTTCAAGTCTTAGGGCAGAAACCGCACAAAAAGGCGTTGGTGAAATTGTTAACTTTGTTTGTTTTGGGGCTGTTGTTGTTGTGATTTCGGCTACTGTTGTTGGATTGTTTAATGAAGTTAGGTCATCTGTTAGCACAATGCAAACTGAGATGCAAATATTATTTCCAATTCTATTAACTTTTTTGGCTGCCGTTGGGGGAACTGTGTCGGTTGGAATATATCAGCCCGCTGTTGCGATTCTAACACAAGTTGTTGTTGTAATCTTTATGTTTGTGATTATTCCAATTTTTGTTTTTATGTTTGTTTTAAGCATCATCAATAACTTTGCCTCTAATGTGAGACTAAACAAAATGATTGATTTTTGCAAAAGTTTGTTAAAGTGGATTTCAACTTTATCTTTTGGGGCATTTTTAGGCATTTTGGGTATTCAAGGAATTGTTGCGGGAAGTTTTGATGGCGTGAGTGTTAGGGCGGCAAAATTTGCATTAAAAAGTTATGTGCCAATTTTGGGTGGTTATCTTTCAGATGGATTTAATGTTGCTGTGGCTGGAAGTGTTTTGATTAAGAATGCTGTGGGTGTTAGTGGAATATTTTTATTGTTTGCTAGCATTTTTTCGCCAGTTTTACATCTTGTGACATTTTTGCTTTTACTAAAACTCACAGCCGCTATTTTGGAGCCAATATCAAACACCACAATTCCAAACTTTTTGCACCAAACAGCAAAAATGCTGGGGCTTCTTGTGATGATTGTTCTTGCAATTTCGTTTATGTATATTATTACAATTGGATTAATTCTTTGCACTGCAAATGTGCTTTAGGAGGGCAAGATAATGAGTGCTATTTCACAATACTTTTTATCAATTTGTGGAGTTGTTTTGCTTTCTGTTTTAATGGACCTTATTGTGAGTGATGGCAAGATTGCAAAATATCAAAAAAGCATTATGAGTTTGATTTTAATATTTGTTATTGTTAGCCCATTGCCAAAATTATTAAAAAATGATGTTGATTTTTCTTCATTTTTTGATAACAACATAAGTTACAATGAAGAATACACAGAAGTGTTTATGTCGCAACAAAAAACTATTTTGGAAAAAGGACTAGAACAAAATTTAAAGCAAAATGGTTTTGATGGAGTGAAAATTGAAATCTGGGCTGATTTTGAAGACAACGCACTAAAAATAAATAATGTTTTTGTCGATTTACAAAATTTAGTTCTATCACAAGAAAATGAGCATATAAATTATTATGAGGCTATAAAAATCTTGCTTATGGAACAAACTGGTGTGGAAGAAGGACGGGTGATTATTTGTGAGTAAACTAAAATTTTTAGACAAGTTCTTTCAAAAATTGAAAAAAATTAAACACATTGAGATTATTGTTGTTGGGATTTTGGCTGTTATTATTTTGTTTATTGTTTTTCACGATTTTTCAAAGCCACAAACAAGTTCTGCTAGCGAAGTTTCAACAAGTGGCACTTCATCAACTTTTGAATACGCCAAAGAACTTGAAACAAGAATTGAAGGAGCACTATCAAAAATTAGTGGGGCAGGAAATGTTAAGGTGCTTTTAACCTTTGATGGAGTTAAAGAACTTGTGCTTGCCAAACAAACTGACGAAAAGACTAGCAAAACAAATAATCAAGCATCAAATGGCACACTCAACTCAACAGAAACCACAACAGTTAGCACTGAACCAGTTTTAATAAAAGAAAATGGTTCAACCAATCCAATAGTTTTGATGGAAATATTGCCAGAGGTAAAAGGGGTGATTGTGATTGCTCAAGGAGCAAATAACATAAGAGTTAAACTTGATTTACTAAAAGCCATTCAAGCGCTTTTAAAGGTCGATTCAAGTCAGGTGGAAATTTTTGCAGGAAATTAAAAGGAGATATTAAATTATGTTCACAAAGAAAAAGAAAATTGTTGTGTTGGTGTCAATGGTTGCACTTCTTGTTTTAACAGGATTTTTGAACTTAACACTCAACAAACAAACCATTTCAACAACATCAACAACGGAGCAAAACATATCGGCACAAAGTTTTTTTGAAAGTTATAGAGTTGACAGGAACTCATCAAGGGAACAACAAGTGCTATATTATAAGGCAGTGTTAGAAAGTGAAAACTCAACAGAAGAGGCAAAGAAAGAGGCAGAAAAAAGTTTGTCTAGTTTGGCTGCTAGGCAAGAACAAGAATTGGTGCTAGAGGGTTACATTTTGGCGAAAGGATTTAATGATGCCGTTGTTTCATTCACAGACAACTATGTTAATGTTATGGTTAAGTCTAGTGAACTCAATGACGAACAAGTTGCACAAATTGTTGAAGTTGTTCAAGAACAAACCTCAAAATCTATTGATAATATCAAAATTATTCCCGTTGAATAGTTGCCTTTAAAAAAAATATATGCTATACTCTTATTATAAGTGGAAAGGGGAATAGCATTTATGAATTATAAAACTCAGTCAGCAGCAAGTGATGGTTTGGTAACATATAACAAAAAAATACTTCTATCAATCATAAATTTGGCAGCAAAAGAGATTAGCGGGGTTAGTTCTCTTTGCTCAAATTTTAAAGGTAGTTTTATGAAGAAAATGTTTTCAAAGAACTATTATGAGGGTGTTGAAGTAACAAACACTAAAGATGGACTTGTTGTTGATGTTTATCTCAACATTTATTCGAACTATAATGTTTCAGATGTGGCTTTTAGGGTTCAAGAAAATGTTAAAAGTGGAATTATCTCAATGATGAATATGCCAATTCGTTCTATTAATGTTAGAGTGATGGGCGTTGATTTTGTTGCGGAGAAGAAATAATAATATTCCCTCTATTTTTTGGAGGGATTATTTTTTTGTGAGGGGAGAGTTATATGAGTAGAAAAATTGCAAGAGAAAAAGCGTATCAAGTTTTGTTTGGGTTAAATTTTGACGAAAGTTTCGATTACAAGATGTCACTAGACGAAATGCAAAAGGAATGGAACCTTGACGCTGATGACTTGGCGTTTTTGGAAGAAATATGCTTGGGCGTTCAAGAAAATAAAGATGAACTTTTGGCTGTTTTAAATGATAACCTCAAAGGTTACACTTTGTCGCAACTATATCAAACAGACAAAGTTGTTTTGCTAATTGCTGTTTTTGAAATGCTACACACAAAAACTCCAAAACAAGTTATTATTAATGAAGCGGTTGAAATTAGCAAGAAATATGGAATTGAAAAAAGCCCTAAGTTTGTTAATGGTGTTTTGTCGGGAGTTATGAAAAGTTTATGAGCGAAAATATGATTAGCGTCACTCAATATTCAACCTACATAAAGCAAATTTTTGCAAGTGAGGAACTCTTGCACAATATTTCTATTTATGGAGAAGTGTCGGGGTTTAGTGTGACTAGGGGAACGGCTTATTTTAACTTAAAAGATAGTGAGTCACTTTTGCCTTGTGTTTCTTTTAATATTGAAGAAATGCCATACACACCAAAAGATGGAGATATGGTTGTTGTTGTGGGTTCTCCAAACTATTATTCAAAAGGTGGAAAACTTAGTTTTGTTGCTCGTGAGATTAAGGCATATGGGCTTGGATTGCTTTATCAACAATTTATTGAGATGAAAGAAAAACTTGAAAAAGAAGGTTTGTTTGATGCAAGTAAGAAAAAGGCACTTCCAAAAGTTATAAAGAAAATTGGAGTTGTAACTTCTGAAACGGGTGCGGTTATTCAAGATATTATTGATGTTAGCCATAGAAGAAACCCAATGCTAAACATTTTGTTATATCCAGCCAAAGTTCAAGGAGTTGGAGCAGAGCAAACCATTTGTGCTGGAATTGCGGCGCTTGATGAAACTGATGTTGATGTTATTATTGTTGCTAGAGGTGGTGGCTCGCTTGAAGATTTGTCGCCTTTTAACACAGAAGTGGTTGCAAGAGCAATTTATGCGGCAAATAAGCCTATTATTTCTGCTGTTGGACATGAAACTGATTTCACTATTGCAGACTTTGTGGCGGATTTGCGTGCACCAACTCCATCAGCTGCAGCTGAAATTGTGTCTAGCGATGTTGGAGCGTTTGTTGAGCGTTTTATTAGTGTAACGCAAAAAATAGAGCAAACATTTATTTTCTTTTTAGAAGATGAAAAAGAGTATGTTTTTGACCTCTTTGATGAAATTGGGCTACATATGGAAAAGAATATAGAGAAGAAGCAGAAGCCATTTGACAAAGTTTTGGTTGGGCTTAAACACACAATTGATATTGCTTTACAAGATAAAATTAAAAATTTGGATTTGCTGACAAGCAAGATTGAACTAAATAATCCGCTTTCAATCCTCAAAAGGGGATATGCAACAATACAAAACGGCGAAAAGCGTGTTGCCAAACTGAAAGATGCAAACATTGGAGATGATGTTAAACTAATTGTCACTGATGGTTGCTTTACCGCAAAAATAACCAATAAGGAGAATATATAGATGACTTTTGAAGAAAATGTTAAACGCCTTGAAGAAATTTTAAAACAAATGGAATCAGGAAAACCAACACTAGAAGAAATGAACAAAATGTTTTTGGAGGCATGTGAACTATCAAAAACTAGTTATGAGATGCTAAATGAAAGCAAGGGCAAGATAACTGTTTTAAGACAAGAAATTGAAAAATTGACTGAAAAACCACTTTAAAAAAGTGATATCACATAGTTTTAAATAATATAATACTATATGGACGAAATTGATGCTAAAGACATTAAAGTTAGTGCTTTAACAAAGAAGAAAACATTGTTTGTAGGGAAACTTTGGTATTTGGAACTATTCACTGTTTCCCTTCTTCTTTGTTTTATGTTTTCAATCATATCACACCTTTTGTTAATCAAAGCCAATTTGGCAGTGGAACTCATTTTGGTTTTGCTTCTTATTTTGGTTAGTGTTGTTTTTGATGTGATTGGGGTAGCGGTTGCTGCCAGCAACATAAAACCTTTTTTGCGAATGAGGAATGAGAAAAATAGTAGGGCAGTGGAGGCGTCAATCAAACTTGTGAAAAATGCCGACAGAGTTTCCTCAATTTGCACAGATGTTGTGGGGGATATTTGTAGCATTGTGAGTGGTGCAAGCGGGGTGGCAATTTCCATCATACTCATATCAGAACTGCCAAGCATAAGTGGAGCATTTCTTTCCACTTTTGTGAGTTCAATAATTGCTGCACTTACTGTTTTGGGCAAGGCATTGGGCAAAAATTTTGCCCTCACAAGTTCCACAAAAATAATCCTTTTTGTGGGTAAATTTCTTTCTCTTTTTAGTAGAAATCCCAAAAAATTGAAAAACAAAACCCCAAAAAAGCCCGTAAAATAGGGGGTTTTCGCCATTTTAAAAATTTTTGAATAATTATGCATAAATCTATTGCATAATTATAAATTTTAATGTATAATACATTTATACATAAAATTGGAGAGGGAAGAAATGGCAAGGTCATTAAGACAATCAAAGATAATTGAAATCATCACAAACAATGAAATAGAAACACAAGAAGAACTGGTGTCATCATTATGTTCAGCAGGATTTGATGTAACACAGGCAACAGTTTCAAGAGATATAAAAGAGTTAGGGCTTATTAAAATTGTTGGGGAGACAAAAAAATATCGTTATGCTTTTGTGGGTAATGGTGACAGCGTTGGAAACAATAGGTCTGCAAATATTTTTAGAGAAGCTGTGATGTGGGTTAAATATATTAACAACCTTGTTGTGATTAAAACAATCAAGGGCACAGCGGGTGCTGTTTCTAACTTTGTTGATAGGCTGGGAATTGAACATGTTATGGGCTGTGTGTATGGGGAAGACACTGTTATGGTGATTATTGATGACCAAAGTGTTGTTTCAAAGATTAGTGCAAGGTTATCTGAAATATTAGAAAGTTAAAAATCTTTAAAAATATTTAAAGCAACTATGAAAAATTAGTTGCTTTTTTTGTTCATTTGTTCTATAATAAAATTAGAACAAATGTTTGAGGTGAGATTTATGTTAACAAAAATTAGAGTTCAAAATTTTGCTTTAATCGAAGATTTAACTTTGGATTTAAAAGATAACTTGATTGTATTCACTGGAGAAACTGGTTCAGGAAAGTCTATCTTAATTAATGCTATTAGTTTTTTAATTGGAGAAAAGGTTGATAAATCTTTCATTCGAAGTGGAACTAATTTTGCTCAAGTTGAGGGAATGTTTTTGGTTAATGATAAAACCAAACAAGTTTGTGAAGAAATTGGTGTTGAGTGCACTGATGAGTTGTTAATCACAAGAAAACTCAAAATTGATGGTAAGAATGAAATAAGGGTTAATGGTTCAATCATCACAAACGCAATGCTCAAAAGGCTTACTAGCACAATGGTTGATATTTATGGTCAACACGAACATCAATGTCTTTTGAATGAAAACAGCCATATAGATTTTGTTGATGCAATACACAAGCCAGAAAAATTGGAAGAACTTTCAGGCGTTTTGGCACAACTTGCGGAGATTGACAAAAAACTTGAATCTCTTGGGGGTGATGAGGGGAAAAGACAACGCGAAATTGATATTTTGGAGTTTGAAATAAATGAACTTGAAGAAGCTGATTTAAAAGACGGTGAGGAAGAAGAACTTTTAGAAAAACAAAAGAAGTTTTTCAATGTGCAAAAGGTTTGTGATGCCGTTAATTCTTGTTTATCTTCTTTTGATGGAAGTGATGAATTTTCTGTGTTCTCTTCACTAAGTTTTGCTAGTAAAAGTTTAAATAATGCTTGTGGCGACGATGCACAAATTGCGGAGCAACAACAAAGAATTAACAATGTGCAAATTGAACTTGAAGACATTAAAGAAAGTTTGTGTTCTGTTATGGATTCTTATAATTTTAGTGAAATTGAGTTTGAAGAAGTTGAAGCAAGACTTTCGGTTATTAAAAATGTTAAAAGAAAATATGGTGGAACAGTTGCAAGTGCAATGGAGTATTTAAGTGAGGCTAGCAAGAAACTTGAATTTTTGCAAAACAGTGATTATGAGTGTCAAAAACTATCTGAAGAGAAACAAAAACTTTTGGAAACTATACACAACCTTTGTGATGATATCACACAGCAAAGGTGCAAAAATGCTCAAATTTTGCAAGATAAAATGAAAAATGAACTTTCATATCTTGGAATGCAAAATGCAAAACTTTTGGTGGAAATAACCAAATCAGAAAATATCACCAAAAATGGAAATGATATTGTTAGATTTATGTTTTCCGCTAATAAGGGCGAGCCTCTAAAACCACTTTCTCGTGTTATTTCTGGTGGTGAAATGTCTAGGTTTATGCTTGCGTTTAAGGCTGTTATGGGAAATAAAAATGGAGCAAGCACAATGATATTTGATGAGATAGACAACGGAATTGGTGGAGAGGTTGGCTTCTTTGTTGGAACAAAACTAAGTGAAATTGCAAAACATTCACAAGTTATTGTTGTTTCACACCTTGCCAGCATTGGTGCAATGGCAGACCAACACTTTAAGGTGTTTAAGGAAAGCGGAGAAAGAACTTCAACAAGGGTTGTTGAATTGAATGATGAGCAAAAATTGGCTGAAATTGCAAGGCTTGCGGGTGGAATTAGTGAAGGATTTGCCTTCTCATATGCTAAAGAACTTAAACAAAAAGCGCAACAACTAAAAGCTTAAATATAAATTTCATACATAATTTTGGCATAAAGCCACAAAACTATACTTAAATGGGAGTATAGTTTTTTATGTTTAAAGTGATAAGAAATGTTATGCTTTTTCTATTATGTTTTGTGGCTTTTTTGTGTTCAACAGATGTTGCTGTTTCAAACTTTTCTTTTGCAATGCAAACAGATAGGGTATCGCAGGTTATTTTGGGCGGAGAAACTGTTGGCTTTGAATACACGCCTTGCGGTGTTCCAGTTCTTTCTGTTAATGAGGAAGTGAACAAAGTTTTTCAGGTTGGTGATATTATAAAATCTATTTGTGATGAAGAAATCTATTCTTCACAGCAAATTTCAAATTTGTTAAACGGAAAAAATAGGGGAAGACTTGTTAATATTACATATTATAGGAATAATGAGGAGTTTTCGATTAATCTAACACCAGCGTTTGACTTGTTATCTCAAAAATATATTTTGGGCGTTTGGGTGAAAGATGATATAAGTGGGGTTGGAACTTTAACATACATAAATCCTAGCACTGGCTACTTTGGTTCCCTTGGCCACCCAATAACTGTTGGTGGGCAAACAAAAAATTTATCTGTGAAATCTGGGAAAATCTATTCTTGCGACATTGTGTCTGTTGTGAAGGGATATAAAGGAAGGCCTGGAGAACTAAAAGGTGTTATTTTAAAAAATAAACCAATTGGAAAAGTTGTGAAAAACACTGATTATGGCGTTTTTGGCACAATTGATGGTGCATTTTGCAAAGATAAAACGAAATATGTTGATATTGGTGGAAGAAAAACAATAAAGCCTGGAAATGCTCAAATCTATTCTTCTGTTGTGGGTGGGGAAGTGAAAGCATATGACATTCAAATTATAAAGACCAACTATCAAAATGTTTCAAATGATAAAAGCTTAGTCTTTAAGGTGACTGATAAAGAATTAATTGCTCAAACTGGTGGAATTGTTCAAGGTATGAGTGGTAGCCCTATTGTTCAAAATGGAAAACTTGTTGGTGCGGTAACTCACGTTTTTACGAATGATTCAACCAAAGGTTTCGGCATTTATATTGACTGGATGTTATAAATTTTTAAAATTTTGTAAAATATTGAAAAATTTTGTAAAATATTGTTGACTTTTGTAAAATAATCGTGGTAAAATCAAGTTAAAGATGAAGGAGTTATGTATATTGAACGCAATATATTATCACGAAGATAATTGTTTTATGGATTATGATATAAGTAATCTATTAAGAAAAAATAATTTTTTTGTTCAAAACACAACTGATATGGGGAATTTGATTTCCACTATAATTATTTCAAAAGCAAAATTGGTTATTATTAAATCGTCCAATAAGTATATTCATGAGATAATTGAAGATAAGTATTTGCAATCAACAATATTTAATGGTGTTAGTTTTATTGTTTTTGATGCTGATAAATCTGGAGATTTGGTTTATAAAAGAGCATTCTATCAAGAATTGGAAGTTTTAATTAATTCCATTTTAAATAGAAGTATTGACTCCTATAAGATTTTTAACCTTGACCAACATTTAATTACTCTTGGTATGAGACCAAAGTTTAGGGGATATATTTTATTGCGAGATTGCATTAAGTATAGCGTTTTTCTAAATCAATATAAAACATGTCCAATGTCTAAAATTTATGAAAAAGTTGCGGAAAAGCATAACACAACACCCAAGAATGTTGAAAGGCTTGTTCGCCTTATGATTATTGGTTCATTAAAAAAGGCAGACACAAAAGAACTTAGTCGAAGAACTGGCATACATGAGGAGTTTTTTAAAACCCCTCCAACCACAAATTGTTTTATAGAATTAATATGTGAATATCTAAATTTATATATATAAAATAAATTTATTTATAACATAAACATTATTTTATAATCATATTTATAAGTATGACTAAAAAGAATGGTGCATTATCTCGAAAAGGAATTATCAAATATTCTATTGGTGATCATTTTTCACAATATAAATGGGAATATCTAATTTTAATAGCAATTATTATGACGGGCTTAATTGTTGGCTTTGTTGTTGGGTTTAATAGGGCAGATAACTTTTCTTTATCTGATTTGCCAGACAATGTGTTGGCACTCTATATAAACAAGAAAACAAGTGGTTTATCTGTTTTCTTTTCAAGGCTATTTGGCTTTTTGGGACTGTGTTTACTTATCATATGTGTTAACGCCAAGGGCTATTTGTGTTGGATTTCCTTTTTTGTGTTTTTATATCGTTCCTTTTTAATTGGAATTAATTGTGCTATTTTAATTTCATTATATAAGTTTGGTGGAGTTGTGAATGTTATTTTGTTATACTTTCCAGTTCACTTGCTTGCGTTATTTTTGTTGTTAATGTTGGGGGCGGTTTGTTTGTTTTGGTGCTTTAATCAAAAGAACACGGGATATTCAGTTTTGAGTGGTCATTTTATAAAGGAAAATAAATCTCTTTTATTTTTGGTGGGTGTTTTTGCTAGTGCTTTATATATTTTGGAATGTGTTATTATGCCTCATATAACCTCTGCTTTGTTTATTGGTGTTGCTTAAAGAATAAAAAAAGAAAAATTGCTTAACATAAAACAAAAAAGGAGAAAATTTTATGTTAAGAATTTCAAAATTATCAGTTTTAATTTTTGCTGGTGTTATGACTTTATTGTTTTTGTTTGGTGGGTTTATGCCAACTTCAAAATGCCTTGCTGTAACGCAAGAAGGAAAAGTTAGGGCAAGTTTGTTAATGGATTATGACTCTGGTCAAATACTTTCTGAAAATAACTCAACTGAAGGAATGCCAATTGCGAGCGTAACAAAACTTATGACAATTCTTTTAACTTTGGAGAGTATTGATAACAAACTTTTAGATGAGGAGCAAGTGATCACTGCAAGTGAAACCGCAGCTGGCATGGGAGGCTCACAAGTGTTTTTGGAAGCAGGTGGCGAATATAAAGTGATAGACTTACTAAAGGCAGCAATCATATGTTCGGCAAATGACGCAAGTGTTCTTTTGGCGGAAAGTATTTCAGGGAGTGAGGCAGACTTTTGTAACCTTATGAACAAGAGAGCAAAAGAGTTGGGGCTTACAAACACAAACTATGCAAATGCAACTGGACTTCCAGCGCCAATGCAATATAGTTCTGCACAAGATGTGGCAATGGTTATGAGAGAGGTGTTAAAACATCCTTTATATTTAAATCTTTCTTCAATATGGATGGAAGATTTTGCTCATCCAAAGGGAAGAATCACAACAATGTCGAACACAAATAAATTATTAAAAACTTATGACTTATGCGATGGCGGAAAAACTGGCTCAACAGCCGAGGCTGGATATTGCTTGTGTGCAACAGCACAAAACGGCAATATGCGTTTAATTAGTGTTGTTTTGGGTGCGGACAGTGGAAAAACAAGGTTTGCAGAAAGTAGAAGATTGTTAGAATATGGATTTAACACATTTGAGAGCAAGAAACTTGTTGATAAATCTTTGAACCTAGGCGAAAACATAAGGCTAGAAAAAGCACAAGAAAACGATCTTCAAGTGTTTGCTGAAAAAGATTATTCTGTTGTGGTAAAGAAGGGAGAAACAAGTTCAATAAGTGCTGAATTATGCCTTCCAGAAAGCATTAAAGCTCCACTTAAAGTGGGTGACAAGATTGGAACAATCAAAGTGCTTGATAATGGTGTTTTGATTGAAGAAATCAATGTCTTGGTTAATAATGATGTTGATGCAATGAGTTATTTAAAAATTATTCAAAACATAACAAAAAGATGGCAAATTTAGCCATCTTTTTTTTATTTAAAAACTATTGAGCATCTTTTAAATCATCTAGTTTTTGAGCTGATTCTTTTGTTATTTGAGGTTTTGCAACTGTTTCACCAAAATATGCGTTTGTGCTTGTTTGTGCTTTTCCAGTTTGTATATGTGGTGATTGACCATTTGTTTGTTGTGTTGTTGGAGTTTGGTTTGTGGCTTGTTGCATTGTTGATTGAGAGGTGTTTGTTTGATTGTTTTGAACTCCATTATTTGTAATCTGATTTGTTGTTCCACGGTTCATTGTTGATTGATTGGTTGTTTGTTGTGTGGTTGCTTGATTTTGAGTAGAGTATAATGAGTTAAGGTTCATAACAGCCTCATTTGCACATTCCAAAATAACAATTCTAGATTTAAGTGTTGCTTTTAAGTTAATATTAATTGCTTTTTGTAAATCAGTGTATTTTTCATTGGTTCCAGCAAGATAACTTTTATTTAAATCATTCATAAGTTCTTTTTCATTCATATCAAGTTTATCTGCCAAATTGTTTAGTGTGCTTGCATAAAATCTAACATTTCTTGTGTTTTGGTTTGTTTTGTTACCAATATTTTGTTTTAATGTTTCAATATTTTGTGTTAGATTTTGATTTAAACTTTGAATTGATGGGGAATAGGAGTTATAGTCAAAGGTTGAGCTTGTGCTTCTATTTACGCTGTTTTGAGTTGGCATTTGCATAGTGTTTTGATTTGAGTTTGTGCCACTTGTTGTGTTATTGCTTGAACCATTTATGCTATTGATTGTGTTGTAACCATTGTTTGTTGTGTTTGTCCTATTAGTTGTGTTGTAACTTCCACTGTTTGAACTTGTGTTATTCGTTCCGTTAGTTGTGTTGTAACTTCCACTGTTTGAACTTGTGTTATTTGTTCCGTTAGTTGTGTTTGTTGAATTATTGACAGCAGATGTTTGAGCCATATTTGTGCTTGAACCACTCACACCTTGTGTGTTTGATGTGCTTGACATACCACCATTTCTGCTATTTGAGTTGGTTGTTTGTTGCATATTTGAATTTTGTGTTGGGGCAGAGTTTATGGAATTTGCTGTTCCCATATTTTGAGAATTTTGATTGTTTGAATTTGTGGTATTACGCAAAACATAATACCCACCATTATTTCCATTTTGCGAAGAGTTGTTGTTCATTTGTTGCTGGTTTTGTGTGTTTTGCTGTGAACTGAAGTAGTTTCCATAATCACTAGATTGCCTGTTGAAAACTTGATAATTTCCATTGTTGTAGAACAAAAAGTAGTCATTGTTTAGAAGCGTGTTTTCTAAACTGTTGAAGTCGTAGTTCATGTTTGTGTAGCTTTCCAGCCTATTAAGTGAACTCATTAATTGGTTTTGTGCTTCAACATTTTGTGTTGAAACGAGTGTGCTTCCGCCCAAAGCAACTGTGCTTAATAGGGCAAGTGTTAAAATTGTTTTTTTCTTTTTCATAATAATCTCCTTTTTTGAAACTGAAATTATTTTTTGCAGTTTTTTGAAAATTATTTATAAGTTTGGTATTTTTTTGAGTATTTAGGCAATCTTTGTTTGAAGGGGGGCAATGATGGAAAGTTTTGAACGAGATAAAAGATATAATGAATACTTAAAATCAAGGATTCCAAAAACAAAGGCATGGCCATCGCTTTTTCATGCTTTTTGGATTGGGGGACTAATATGTTTGTTTGGCGAGGTTGTGAAAGATTTGTTGATGCTTATTCCAAACATGAGTTTGGATAATGCTGCAATTTGGGAAAGTATTATATTAATTGCATTAGCATCAATTTTAACTGGGATTGGAATTTATGACAAAATTGGAGCATACGCTGGTGCTGGTTCAATTATTCCAATCACGGGATTTTCCAACTCTATAACAAGCCCAGCACTTGAATATAAGCGTGAAGGAATGATTTTTGGGTTGTGCGCCAAGATGTTTACAATAGCGGGTCCAGTTATTGTGACTGGTGTTGTTGCAAGCATTATTGCTGGGGCGTTATATTTAATTTTTTAGGGGATTGATATGAGAAAAATTGGGAAACAAACTTTTCTATTTGAACATAAACCTTGTGTTATTGGAAATTATTCTATTGTTGGGCCAAAGGAAGGGAAGGGAAATTTTGCAAAGTATTTTCATCAAATATTGAGTGATGATTTGTTTGGACAAGAAAGTTATGAAAAAGCAGAAAGAAAATTGTTTTTATCTGCTGTGTTGGAGGCTTTGAAAGAAGCAGGACTTCAAACAACAGACATTGATGTTTTGATTGGTGGTGACCTTATGAACCAAATAATATCTTCAAACTTTATGGCTCGTGAACTCCAAGCCCCTTTTTTGGGGGTTTTTGGAGCATGTTCAACCATGGTTGAAAGTTTGATTGTTGGTTCTTGTTTGATTGATGGGAATGGCATAAACAATGTTGTGTGCGTAACTGGAAGCCATTTTTCAACTGCAGAGAAACAGTTTAGATATCCTCTTGAATTGGGAACACAAAGGCCCCCAACATCACAATGGACGGTCACAGGTGCTGGAGCCACCATTTTGTCTTCCACACAAAGTGATGTTAAAATAACAAGAGCCACCATTGGAAAAGTTGTTGATTGGGATGTTTGTGATGTTAACAATATGGGTGGAGCAATGGCTCCAGCAGCCCTTGAAACCTTAACAACTTTTTTTCAAGACACAAACTCTAAACCAAGTGATTATGACCTTATTTTAACTGGTGATTTAGGGAAACTTGGCAGTGAGGTTTTGCGTGATTTAATGGAATATCGAGGATACAAACTAGAAAGCAATTATAACGATTGTGGGCAAATGATTTTTTCCAATAATCAAAAAGTTTTTCAAGGGGGCAGTGGTTGTGGCTGTGTGGCATCAATTTTAAACTCTTATGTGATTAAAAGGCTTAAATCTGGGGAACTTAAAAGAGTTTTGGTTGTTGCGACAGGTGCTTTGATGAGCACAATTTCAAGCCAGCAAGGAGATAGTATTCCATGCATTGCTCATCTTATTGAATTGGAGGGCAAAAATGTTTGATTTTCTTATGTATTTAAAGGTGTTTTTAATTGGTGGGGCAATTTGTATGCTTGGGCAAGTTCTTGTTATAACCACTCAAATGACAAGTGCAAGAATTTTGGTTACATTCCTTCTGCTTGGTGTTTTCTTGGAATGCGTTGGTGCTTTTGAGCCAATGAAAGCCTTTGCTGGGAGTGGAGTGACAGTTCCAATTATGGGGTTTGGTTACAGTTTGGCAAAAGGGGCAATAGAGGCAGGGCAAAGTCAAGGGCTTTTGGGAATTTTTACTGGTGGACTTGCGGCAGCGGCTGGAGGAATTGCTATTGCTGTTACAATGGCGTTTTTGGTGTCTTTAATCTTTAATAGTAAAACAAAAAAGTAACATTTTATTTTTTTAGGCATATATTAAATATATGAAAATAAGACGTCATAGAAAAATAAGATTAAAGTATAAATTATTTATACTTTTTTGCTGTTTTTTGCTCGTTGTTGTTGGACTTTTATTGTTTTTCACTAATTGCATAAAACCAATTATGGTTAAGTCTAGTGAGGCACAAGTTCGTTCATCAACATCAAGGGCGGTAAATGCAGCCGTTCAAACAGTTATTAGTGAGTCTAACGTTTATGATGATTTAATCGAAATAACAACCGACCAAGATGGCAACATTATTTTTATTCAAGTTAAAAGCCTCATGGTTAACAAACTTGCAAAAGAGGTGGGCAAGGTTGCTGGTCAAAACCTTGATTTAATTAAGAATCAAGGCGTTTCAATTCCTCTGGGAACTCTTTCTGGAATTAGCCTTTTGGTTGGTGTTGGACCAGATATCACTTTTCATATTATGGCAATAGCCACAATTCAATCAAGGTTTTCAAGTGAGTTCACAAGTGCCGGGATTAACCAGACAAACCATAGAATATATCTAAATATTCAAACTGATGTGGAACTCATTTTGCCAACAGCCACAAAATCTATTGTTGTTAACAGCCATATTTTGATTTGTGAGGCAATTTTGGTTGGGGAAATCCCAAGCACTTATCTTAATTCTGATAGTCTTGATGAAATGATGAACTTAATTCCTGATTAAATGAATTTTTGTTGACATTAAAAATAAAATATGCTAAAATTTAGTTATCATTCTAAATAAACGCGATGATGAAAGACTAGTAGCAAGAACTTAAGCATTAACAGAGAGGGATATTGGTGAGAATGCCCATTGATAGTTTTTGTGAATTCACTTTCTAGCACTCTTTCGAAATAGTAGTAAAAAGAGCGTTGGCAACGACATAGCCAAAATGAGTGCTTTCTTTAAAGAAAGAATTTAGGTGGTAACACGGAGAAAACTTCGTCCTAATTTTTTGGGGACGAAGTTTTTGTTTTAAAAGGAGTTAAAATGGAAACACAAACAAAACAAATTTTACAAAATGCTCTAAAAGAGATTGAAGATGCAAAAAGTAAGCAAGATTTGTTTGCTTTAAACACAAAGTATTTAGGAAAAACTGGTGAAATTAGCAATCTTATGAGAGAATTAAAAAATGTTCCAGTTGAAGAAAAACCAAAAATGGGTGCAATTTTGAATGAATGTAGGCAAAAAATTGACGCGGAAATTAGAGAAAAAATTCAAAAATTCGATGAAGAAGAGTTAAACAAAAAATTAATGAATGAAAAAATTGATGTAACCATTCCAGTTAAGCCTAAAAATATGGGAACAATGCATCCAATATCTCTCACACAAAAAGAACTTATGGATTTCTTTGTTAAACGTGGATTTACTGTTCGTGTTGGAACAGATGTTGAAACAGATTATTATTGTTTTGAAGCATTAAATGTTCCAAAAGACCATCCAGCCAGAGATATGCAAGACACATTTTATATAACTGATGATATTGTTCTTAGAACCCATACATCAGCAACTCAAATTCACACAATGGAAAAATATAAGCCACCAATCAAGATGGTTTCAACTGGCCAGGCATATCGTGTTGATGAAATAGATGCAACTCATTCACCATTTTTTCACCAATTGGAAATTTTGGTTGTTGATGAAAATGTTTCTATGGCAGACCTTAAGGGAACAGTTGAAGAGTTTATTAAATATTTGCTAGGTGAAAAAACCACAGTTAGACTAAGACCTTCATACTTTCCTTTCACAGAACCATCAGTAGAAGCAGATGCGTCTTGCCCAAAATGTGGTGGGAAAGGTTGTTCACTTTGTAAGGGGTGTGGTTGGATTGAAGTTTTGGGGTGCGGAATGGTTAACCCAAAGATTTTGGCAGAGCATAACATAGACCCTAAAAAATATGCTGGCTATGCGGTTGGTGTTGGAATTGAAAGGCTTGCTATGATAAGGTTTGGCATAAGTGATATGCGTGAGCTTTATGAAAATGATGTTAATTTATTAAAACAATTTAAATAGGAGAAGAAAAATGATTGTAACAAGAAAATGGTTAAGTGACTTTGTTAATCTTGACGGACTTTCAGCAAAGGAGATTGCTGATGCTTTCACATTCAGTGGTTTTGAAATGGAAACATATAAGGATTTGTCTGAAAAGCTAAATCATGTTGTTGTTGGAAAGATTGAAAAGATTGAAAAGCACCCAAATGCAGATAAGCTTTTGATTTGCCACATAAGCGATGGTGAAAAGATGCATCAAATAATCACTCATGCAACAAATATGAAAGAGGGTGACTTTGTTCCAATGGCGTTAGAGGGGGCAGACCTTGCAAATGGAGTTAAGATTAAGCCAACAAATATGCGTGGTGTTGATTCTTGTGGAATGATGTGTGCTGGAGAAGAACTTGGAATTGATAATTCCGTTTATGATGGTGCTGAAACAGACGGTATTATGATTATTAAACCAGAAGATTGCCACATAGGTCAACCAATAGCAGAAGTTTTGGGAATGGATGATGTTGTGTTTGATGTTAATGTTTTGGCAAACCGACCAGACTGCCAAAGTGTTATAGGGCTTGCAAAAGAACTTGCAATAGCAATTAAAAGAGAATTTAAAATGCCTAATATGAGTTTTAAAACTCAAAAAGAAGAAGTTGAACTAAAAATTGAAAACCAAACTGAAAATTGTAAATATTTTAGAGCAAATGTGATAAAAAATATAAAATTGGGGCCTTCTCCAAAGTGGATGCAACAAAGACTTGTTTCAGTGGGATTAAGACCTATTAACAACATTGTTGACATAACAAACTATGTTCTATGGGAAATGGGACAACCTCTTCACGCATATGATTACTCTCAAATTGAAGGTAACAAAATTGTTATAAGACAAGCAACGAGTGGAGAAAAAATTGTTCTCTTAAATGAAGAAGAATATGAACTAAATAGCGATAATATGGTTATTGCAAATAGTCAAAATGCAATGGGGCTTGCGGGTGTTATGGGTGGCCTTCATTATTCAATTTCAAACAAGACAACAGATATGGTTTTGGAAAGTGCAACATTTAGAAAAGAAAATATTAGAAAGACTGGAAGAGGCTTTGGACTCAGGTCAGATGCTAGTGGACGATATGAAAGAGGGGTTGAACCAATTAGTTGTGATATAGGTGCTCAAAGAGCACTTGCTCTCATTGATGAATTAGGAGTTGGAACAATAATTGAGAAAACTTATGTTTCTAACTCATATAATAATGAACCTAAAGTTTTAACGGTTGATTATAATAGAGTTTTAAGTTGGCTTGGAGAAGATATTCCAGTTGATTATGCAATAAGCATTTTAAACAAACTAGACATCAAAACAATAAAAGATGGGGATAATCTTGTTTGTGAAATTCCTTCTATTCGTTCTGATATTTCATCTTTTGCCGACATTGCTGAAGAAATTGTTAGATTCTATGGCTTTCAAGATATGCCTAGCAACACTAACACAAAAACGGAATGTATTGCTGGTGGATATGAAAGAGATATGGAACTAGATTTGTTTTTAAAAGAAGTTATGCAATCAAATGATGTTCACGAAATCAAAACGTATGCGCCAATTCCATTTGATGATATTAAAAAACTTGGTTTAGAAGAAACAGTTCTTGCTCAAAAAGAAGTAAAGATTAGAAACCCACTAAACGTTTATATGTCTGTTTTAAGAACTCAAATGCTTTCCAGTATGTTGGGTGCGGTTAAATATAATCAAAGTAGAAAAAATAGTGATTTTGCCCTTTTTGAAATTGGAAAAACTTTCTTCAAAACAGAAGAGAACATTCTTCCAGATGAACAAGAAGTGTTATCTTATGTTGTATCTTCAAAATCTAAAGATTTCTTCTATGTGAAAGAAATTGTTGAATCAATAGCCGCAAGATTGGATTTAACTTTTTCATATGAGAAAGATGAACAAAACAAAAATGTGATAACAAAATGTATGCATCCAAACATTTCTGCAAACATTATTTGGGCTAACAAAATTATTGGTGCGGTTGGAAAGGTTCATCCAAAAGTTTTAAACGCTTTTGAAATAACTGGTGATGTTTATTATTTTGAAATACATCTTTTAAGTCTTCCATTAAAAAAAGTTAAAAAAATAAAAGAAATTGCAAAATATCCAAGTTCAACAAGAGATTTAGCACTTGTTGTTGACGAAAATGTTTCAGTTGGAAAACTTATGGCAGAAGTGAAAAAATCGGCTGGTGCACTATGTGAAAGTGTTGAGTTCTTTGATGTATATCAAGGAGAGCAAGTTAAAGTTGGAGAGAAGAGTGTTGCCATTAGACTTGTGTTTAGAAAGAATGATGGAACACTTCTTCAAGAAGAGGTTAACAGCCAAGTTGAAAAAGTTTTGAATGATGTTAAACAAAAATTTAATGCAAGGTTGAGAGAACAATGATTTATTTAGATAATGCTGCAACCACCAAGATTAATGGTGAAGTAAATAAGTTTATGAAAGTTTATGCTGAAGAAAACTTTTTTAATCCATCTGGATTATATGAGCCTTCACTAAAGGTTTATAAAGATATTCAAAATGCAAAAGAAAAGCTTTTAAACCTTTTAAATGCAAGAAATTCTAAACTTGTGTTCACTGCTAGTGCAACAGAAGCAAATAATATGGCTCTTCGTTCATTATGCCCAAAAAGAAAGAAAATTTTGGTGTCTATGGGGGAGCATGCTTGCATTTATCAAACAGCAAAACATTTAAAGGATGATGGCCAAGAAGTTGATTTCATTGAACTGAATGAAGATGGAACAATAAATCTTGCCGACCTTGAAAATAAACTAACAGAAAACACGGGCTTTGTGTCTGTTATTCATGTAAGTAATGAAACTGGAGCAGTGAACGACCTAAAAGCGATTGGAAAACTTATTAAACAAAAATGCCCAACAGCCATTTTTCATAGTGATGGAGTGCAAGCCTTTTGTAAAATTGATGTTGACCTGAATGATTTGGGGGTTGATGCCTACACAATTAGCAGTCACAAAATCCACGGACCTAGAGGGGCTGGTGCATTAATTTATAAATCAAACTTAAATCCAAAGCCACTTATATTTGGTGGAGGACAAGAGTATGGCTTGAGGTCTGGAACAGAAAATACTCCAGCAATATTGGGGTTTGCTATGGCTGCTGAAATTATGCATAAGAGTTTTACGCATAGTTATGAACAAGTTTCTTTTCTTAAACAAACCCTTTTAAGCAAAATTGAGGAGTTACACCCAATAATAAATTCAAGTGCAAAAACTTGTTCTCCTTATATTTTGAGTTTAAGTTTTGAAGGTGTTAAAGGAGAAGTTCTGGTTCATATGTTAGAGCAAGATGGAATATATGTTAGCACAGGTTCATCATGCAATTCAAAGCACACTGGAAACAGAATTATGCTTGCAATGAACAAAACAAAACAACAAGAGGCTGGAAACATTAGAATTAGTTTTTGTGAAGATAACACAATGGAAGAAATAGACATTTTTGCAAAAGCTTTAATAAAATATGTGAATGAAATTAGGAAATTAGATATATGGAAAAAGTAATTCTTTTAAGATATGGTGAAATTCACCTTAAAGGAGCAAATAGGGGTTATTTTGAGCATATGCTTTTAAATAACATTCAACACGCCCTTAAAGGTTTTTCTTGCACTGTTAAAAAAGTTGCAGGGAGATATGAAGTTAGTGAATATGAAGAAAGAGATGAAGATGAATTAATTGATAGGCTTACCAAAGTTTTTGGACTTCATTCCTTAAGTGTTGCATCAAAGTTTTTAACGGACTATGATGCTATTTTGGATTTTTGTTCAAACATCAAATTAACACAAAAATCATTTAAAGTTGAAGTTAGAAGAGCAGATAAACGCTTTCCAACAAAATCTATGGATATGATGAAGATTTGTGGCGAAAAGGTTTTAGAAAATAACACCACCATTAAAGTTGATGTTCACAATCCTGAAGTTGTTGTGAAAATTGACATTCGAGAAGATGGCTTTACATATGTTTCATTTAGCAACATTATGTGTTGTGGTGGTATGCCTGTTGGAACAGCTGGAAAAGGTTTGCTTTTATTAAGTGGTGGAATTGATAGCCCAGTTGCTGGATATTATTTGGCAAAAAGAGGAATGAGTGTTCACGCACTTCATTTTCACAGCTACCCATACACCAGTTTACAAGCAAAAGAAAAAGTTATTCGCCTTGCCCAACAAATGGGTAAATATTTATCTAATTTTAAACTTCACATTTTGTCTTTCACAAAAGTGCAAGAAGAAATTAATAGAAAGTGCAATAGGGACTATACAGTTATTTTAATGCGCCGTATTATGATGCGTGTTGCGGAAAAACTTTCACAAAAGATTAATGCCAATGCAATTATAACTGGAGAAAGTTTAGGTCAAGTTGCCAGCCAAACAATGGAAAGCATAACTGTTACAAATGCAGCAGTTTCAATGCCAGTGTTTAGGCCACTTATTGGTTTTGATAAACTTGAAACCATTGCTGTTGCGAATAAAATTGGAACATATGATATTTCAATTGAGCCATATGAGGATTGTTGTACAATCTTTTTGCCTAAAAAGCCTGTCACAAGGCCAGAACTTGAAAAAGTTTTGGAAGAAGAGAAAAAACTTGATATTGACGCATTGGTTGAAGAATGTTTAAATAGTGATGAAATTATTGATATATAGAAATAGTCCAGAGATATTCTGGACTATTTTCTTTTATAAACACTTGATAATTGCTTTGTTTCTTTTTGTTTGTGTGAGGATTTTTCGCCACTAGGTAGTAAAAACAACTATTTTCAGGAGTAGAAATGGAGTATCCAGAATGAACATTTGTTTTTACAAGGCGAAAATTACAATATAAATTGTAACTTAAATATTCTTGCTCATCAAACTTAAAGTAAATTCTTCCATCATTTGCCACGAGTGTAAGGGTTGGGGCTTTCACATCTAAGAAGTTTGTGCTATATGTTGAAGGGGCATATTTAAAGTTAAAAATGTCATTTATAACAAACTCATCAGGTGTGTTGTTTATTGCAAGATTTAGAATATGTTTTTCGTTATAATCAATTAAGTCAACTTTTAAATCCAAAACGCCACCAGGTTGTGTGAACCATTTGTCAAAATTTTTGTTTTGCTCCCAGATGCCAAGATTCATATTTGCTGTGATTGTTCCACCATTTTGCGAATTATTTAAATTATTTTCTGGCTTTCCAGTTGCATTCCCAACCCAAGAAAGAACAGATAAATTTTTGTTGTAACTAATGCACCAAGCATCTGTGTTTCCATTTTCACTGCCAACAGTTCCTGTTTTTGATGCTAGTTTCATTCCAAGAGAAGAAAGTCTTTTTGCTGTTCCTGTGTTTGAACAATCGAGTAAAATGTCATTAATCAAATAAGTTGTTTCAGGGCTAAAAACTGGTGTTTTTTTGTGTGGACATTCATAAATTATGCGTCCTGCATAATCTTCAATTTTGCGAATAAAGTGATATGTGTCATATTGACCATCATTAGAAAAAACCGAATAAGCAGATGAAAGAGTGAGAATTGAAACACCATTTTTCATAGATCCCAAAGCAAGAGCCAAGTGGTTGTCTGTTTCATCAAAAGTTATGCCAAGTTGAGTTGCATAACTTTTGGCGTTTTCAATACCAACATATGATAAAGTTTTTATGGCTGGAATGTTTTTGGATTCACTCAATGCTTGTCTTGTGCTAATATAGCCACTATATTGATTGTTAGCGTTTTGTGGCTTCCAGTTTTCATAAGAAAGAGGGCTGTCATCAATTGGGGTTAGTGGAGATAAGATGCCTTCTTCAAATGCTGGAGCATAGCATAAAATTGGTTTAATTAAACTTCCGGGTTGCCTTGTTAAAGTTGACTGAAGGTTGGAAACATATGCCAAAACTCCATTTGTTTTATTGTCTAAAATAACAGAGCAAAAAGATTGATAAGAAAAAAGTTCTTTTGTTGTTTGCTTAAGATTTTGAATTGTGCTATTTTGCATTTTGTTGTTGAGATAGGTGTAGATTTTATAATTTGATTCAGAAATCGTTTTTTCATCTAGGTTTAAAATTTGTTCAGCCTCATTGATACATTCCTTATAATATAGGTTATTATCCAAAATATTTTGTTGTAGTTTTAAATTAAGTTCTTGATTTTTTGAAAACAAATATTCTTCTTCTGTGATGTAACCATCATCAAACATTTCTTTTAGCACCACATTTCTTCTATCAATGCACGCACTAGAATTATTAATGGGGGAATATAGGCTTGGAGATTTGATAATTCCGGCAAGGGTTGCCGCCTCATAAATTTTTAAATCCTTGGCGTGGCAATCAAAATATTTGTTTGAAGCATTTTCAATGCCAATCGCATTATTTCCAAAGTAGATAATATTTAAATATGTTTCCAATATTTCATCTTTTGAATAATTCTTTTCTAGTTTTTTGGTTAAATACATTTCTTGTATTTTTCGTTTTAATGTTTTTTCGCTGGATAGATGGAGGTTTTTCACAAGTTGTTGGCTGATTGTTGACGCGCCAGACTTTGCATAACCACTAAAAATATTATCTAAAACTGATTTTATAATTCTTTTTGTGTTAATTCCTTTGTGATTATAAAAGTTTTTATCTTCTATTGAAATAAAAGCATATTTCACATAATCTGGCATTTCATCAAGGCTTGCAATCGTTTTACCATTTGAAAAAGTGCTTGCAAGTGGCACATTATTATCATCATAAAAGCAAAGTCTTTGGTCAAAATTGTTTAAGAGATTTTTTCCTTGCATCAAATTTTTGTCTATTTGAGATATGCAGATATATGAATATATCGAAAAAACACCCACAAAACAAGCAAAAAGTAGGCAAAATATGATAATTACTTTATATATTATTTTCATATTAATAGTGTATGCTTGTTTTTCTGTGCTTTCGTTATTTTTTTGTTGAGTTTTAAAGAATTTTGTTGTATAATAAACATCAAGGAGAAATTATGCAAAACGGAAAATATTACATTTTTACATATGGTTGCCAAATGAATGTGCACGAGTCTGAAAAACTTGCTGGATTATTGGAGGAAAGAGGCTATAAAAAGGCTGATAAACCAGAAGATGCTGATGTGTTGGTTTATAACACTTGTTGCATTAGAGAAGGAGCTGAACAAAGAGCTATTGGAAATATTGGAAACGCAAAACCAATCAAGAAGAAAAATCCAAACCTTATTGTTGCTGTTTGTGGTTGTATGACTCAACAAAATGGAGTGGCTGAAAACTTAAAGAAGAAATTTCCTTTTATTAATATTGTTTTTGGCGCTAACAATGTTGAGTTTTTTGGAGAATATTTGGATATGTTCTTAAAACAAAGAAAATATCAAAGGAATATTTTAGATGAAAAAACATATCAAAGTAGCACAAAGAGCATTCAAATGATTAGAGATGACCCATATTCTGCTTATGTTAACATAACTTATGGTTGCAACAATTTTTGCACATATTGCATTGTTCCATATGTTAGGGGAAGAGAAATAAGCCGACCTGCTGAAGAAATTTATGCAGAAGTTAAAGAACTTATTAATGTTGGAAAATATAAGATTATAACGCTTTTGGGGCAGAATGTTAACTCATATGGAAATGACCTAAAAGATAATAAAACAACTTTCCCAGAACTTTTGGAAACAATTGCCAACTTTGATGGTGATTTTGAACTAAGATTTATGAGCAGCCACCCAAAAGACTTATCTGATGAACTTATTGATGTGATTGCCAGAAATGAAAAAATCAGCAAAGCAATTCATTTGCCAGTGCAAAGTGGTAGCGACAAAATTCTAAAATTAATGAACAGAAACTACACCCGTGAAAAATATTTGGGCATTATTCAAAAGATGAAGCAAAAAATTAAGGGGCTAAGTTTATCAACAGATATTATTGTTGGTTTTGCTCAAGAAACAGAAGAAGATTTTGAAGACACTGTGTCACTTCTAAAAGAAGTTCAGTTTAGCAATGCATATATTTTTATGTATAGCAAGCGAAAAGGAACAGTGGCTGAAAAAATGGAAGGTCATTTGCCAATTGAAGTGAAAAGAGAACGAATTCACAAACTATTAGAAATTCAAAAAGAAATAACAAACAATCATTTTAATTCACTTATTGGAACAATTCAAGAAAGAGTTTTGATTGATGGAGAAACTCAAACACTGTATCTTGGCAAAACTCAATGTGGCAAAGTTGTGAAAATTAAAAAAGAGAAAGAGTTACAATTAGGGCAGTTTGTGAAGGTTAAAATAACTGATTATTCAGGCGGAAATTTATATGGGGAGGTTCAATAATGAAATTATCTCCAATGATGGAGCATTATGTTGCAACAAAAGAGAAATATAAAGACTGCATTTTATTTTATCGCTTGGGCGATTTTTATGAAATGTTTTTTGAAGATGCGGAACTTGTGTCTAAACTTTTGGGCATTGTGCTAACAGGAAAGGAATGTGGGTTAGATAGCAAAGCACCGATGTGTGGTGTTCCTTTTCATAGTGCCGACACCTACATAAAAAGGCTATTAGATGAGGGATATAAAGTTGCAATTTGCGAGCAGTTAACAGAACCACAAAAAGGTAAAATGGTTGATCGTGATGTTGTGAGAATCATAACTCCAGGAACTGTGATGGAAGAAGATATTTTGTCGCCAAACAACAACTTTATTGTATCTGTTTTTGAGAAAAATAGCAATAAAATTGGTGTTTCTTGGCTTGATTTATCAACTGGAGAGTTCTATATGAACGCATTTTCTGGTGATGATGCGCAAGCCAAACTAAATGACCTTTTAATTTCATTAAAGCCAAGTGAAGTTATTTGTTCCAAAGAGGCTTTTAATGATAGTGAGCATCTGCCTTGTGTTATGTCAAAAATTGTGCCAAGATTTTATCAATATGTTGAGTTCGCTTTTGACCTAAAAAATGCCACAGAAACGCTTTTAAATCAACTTCAAATTGGAAGTTTAAGCATCTTGAATTGCAGTGGAAAAGAAGATGGAATTTGTGCTTGTGGTGGGCTTTTGGAGTATGTTGCTCAAACACAAAAAAGAAAACTTGAACACATTAATAAATTAATTGTTCAAAGCAATGAAAATTATTTATATTTAGATGCAACTGCAAAACTCAATCTTGAACTCACAGAAACAATTTTTGAGAGGAAACAACAAGGAACTCTGTTTTGGGTTATGAATAACACGGCAACATCAATGGGTAAGCGAAAACTTTTGGATTGGATGAACAAGCCTTTGCGAGATGAAAAACTTATTAATGAAAGGCTTGATGCGGTTGAAGAGTTAATAAACAACAACATTGCTCGTGATGATATTTATGAATTACTCAAATGTTTTAGTGATGTTGAAAGGCTTTTGGGTAGGCTTTCTTATGGCTCAATAGGGCCTAGGGGGTGTTTGGAAGTTGCCAAATCGCTTGAAAAATTGCCAAAAATTAAAAGTTACACTTCACAATTTAATTCAAAACTTTTAAGAGAAATTAATGATAATATTTATGATTTCACAAATTTAACGAACTTATTGCTTTCTGCTTTTGTTGCTGAACCACCAATTTCAGCAAAAGATGGAAACTTTATTAAATTTGGTTTTAATGATGAATTAGATAAACAAATAATATTAATGAGAGATGGCGTTAACTGGATTAGAGACCTTGAGGCAAAGGAAAAAGAAGAAACAGACATAAAACAACTAAAAATAAAATATAACAACATTTTGGGTTATTTTATCGAGGTTCCAATTTCGCAAAAAAACAAAGTGCCATTTAGGTTTGAAAGGCGTCAAACACTTGCAAACTGTGAACGTTACACAACGCAAGATTTAACAAAACTTGCTGGAGATGTTGTTGGGGCAGAAGAGATGGCAAGAAGTTTGGAACAACAAATTTTTGTTGAATTAAAAGACAAAATGAAAGAGCAACTCAAAGAACTTCAAGTTGCAGCACAGAATGTGGCAGTTTTAGATGTTTTGATTTCTTTTGCGAATATTTCAATTGCAAACAAATATGTTAAACCTGTGATTAATAACAGCGTGAAATACACAAACATCATTTCTGGTAGACACCCAGTTATTGAAAAACTTAACAAAAATCAAAGATTTGTTCCAAACGACACAACTTTTTCAAACGATTGCCACACAATGATTATAACGGGACCTAATATGTCGGGTAAGAGCACATATATGAGGCAGGTGGCACTCATCACAATTATGGCTCATATGGGTTGTTTTGTTCCAGCCAGCAAAGCAGAGATTGCGATTTGCGACAGAATTTTCACAAGAATTGGGGCTGCTGATAACCTTGGAATGGGGCAAAGCACATTTATGGTTGAAATGATTGAAGTGGCTAACGTAACACAAAATGCAACAGACAAAAGTTTGTTGATTTTGGATGAAATTGGGCGTGGAACATCAACATATGATGGATTAAGCATTGCGTGGGCGGTGATTGAATTTATCACAAACAAAATTAAGGCTTGCACGCTTTTTGCAACACATTATCATGAAATAACAGAACTTGAAGGAACTCTTGAAGGTGCAAAAAACTATCATATCGCAGTGAAAGAATATGACAACAATGTTATTTTCTTACATAACATTTTGCCGGGATGTGCTAATCGTAGTTTTGGAATTGAAGTTGCAACTCTTGCTGGAATTAACAAAGAGGTTGTGGATAGAGCAAAAGATGTTTTGCATTATCACGAACAAACCGACCTTAATGCAAGCCCACTACAAAAAAGCACAAAAGGGCAAGATGTGGTGTTAAAAACAGAATCAAAACTAATTGATGCTCTAAATAGAATTGATGTGGACACCCTTTCACCATTAGAGGCGATTTCAAAACTATATGATCTTAAAAAGTTAATTAAGGAGTAAAACAGTATGGCAAAAATAAATGTTTTAGAGCCAGAAGTATTTAATAAGATTGCAGCTGGAGAGGTTGTTGAAAGACCTGCTTCTGTTGTTAAAGAATTAATTGAAAATAGTATTGATGCTGGAGCAAAAAACATTGATATTTTCATTATTGATGGTGGAACTTCATTTATTCAAATAACAGATGATGGATGCGGAATTGAATCTGGGGAAGTTCGAAAAGCTTTCTTGCCACACGCAACAAGCAAAATTAAAGATGCAGAAGACCTTGAAAGCATTTTAACTCTTGGTTTTAGGGGAGAGGCTTTAGCTTCTATTGCATCTGTTTCTGAAGTTTCAATGATTACAAGAACAGAAAGTCAGCAAACAGCCACAATCATTAATTTAAGTGGTGGAATTGTTGAAAGTGTTAAAGAAATTGGTTCCCCAGTTGGAACACAAATTCAAGTTAAGAACTTGTTTTTCAACATTCCAGTTAGAAGAAAGCACCTCAAAAAACCAAAACAAGAAGAAAGTGCAATTAGTGATATTGTTGCAAGATTAATTCTTGCAAATCCAGAAATTGCGTTTACATACACTGTTGATGATAAAGTGATTTATCAAAGTTCTGGCAAAGGCAAAGAAGATGCTTTATATAGTGTTTATGGTTCTAGTATGCTAAAAAATATTATTCCCATTAATTATAGGGATGTGGAAATTGAAGTGTCTGGCTTTATTTGTAAACCAACATATTCAAAGCCAAACTCAACATATCAAACGATTATTGTTAATGGAAGATATGTTAACAGCAAACTCATTAGCACCGCGATTGGAAGAGTTTATGAAGATTATATGATGACCAGAGCATATCCATTCTTTGTTCTCTACATAAATATGCCAGCCGACCAAATTGATGTTAATGCTCATCCAACCAAAATGGAAGTTAGGTTCTATGATTCACAGCGTGTTTTTGGACTTTTAAACCATATTGTTGATGAAACTTTGTTAAATTACAGAAATAGTAGAGAAGTGGCGCAAGAAGAACTTAACGAAAGAATTCAAGCAGAAAATTATTTGACCTCGTCAAACATAAATTTTGCGGATATCACAAAAAAGACTGAAAATATCGCACCAGTAATTGAAACTATTGTTGCACAAAATGATGAAGACAGCAAATTAAATGAAATTATAATTGAGAGAAACAGTCAAGCACAAAGTGATGTTATTAAGTTTGATAACACCCTTGAAAAGCCAGAACCAGTTTTGCAACAAAAAAGTTTGTTTGATGGATTATCTAAAAATTTGCATATGCTTTCTGTGAATGTTGTTGGAAAAATCTTTAACACATTTTTAATTGTTGAAATTGAAGACAAAGTTTATTTTATTGACCAACACGCAGCCCACGAAAGAATTTTGTATGACAAACTTGTTATTGATAGTTCAAGAAAGGCAAATGCGGAACAACCTTTGCTTCTTCCATACATTTTGGAAACAAACAACACAGAATATCAATTCATTATGGACAATATCTACACAATTCGTAGTCTTGGTTTTGAGATAGAGGAATTTGGTAAAAACGCATTCAAAGTTTCAAGTATTCCAGCAGTTTTGCCAAACCTTGAAATTGGAATTTATTTCAATGATATTCTAAAAGATATGAACACAATTTTGTCACTTAAAACAAATGATTTAATAATGGATTATCTAGCCCAAAAAGCGTGCAAGCATGCTGTTAAGGGTGGAGATGATTTAACCAAAGAAGAAATTGTTGATCTACTAGAAGAAATTGCAAGAAATGAGCCTGTTCTTCAATGCCCACATGGAAGACCTTTTGCGGTTGAAGTTAAAAAATATGAAATTGACAAATGGTTTAAGAGGGTTGTTTAATGAAACAGAAGTTATTATTGATTGGTGGTCCAACAGCAGTTGGGAAGAGTGCTTTTGCATTAAAACTAGCACATAAAATCAAAATGGAAATTATTTCAGCTGATTCAGTGCAAGTGTATCGTGAGTTAAACATTGGAACTTCAAAACCATCTCAAAGTGAAAAAAATATATGTGTTCATCACTTAATAGATGAGGTAAATTTTAAAGAAAAGTTTAATGCTTTTGATTTTGTTAATTTGTCAAGAAAATATATTGATGAGATAACCAGCCGGGGCAATCTTCCAGTTATTGTTGGGGGAACGGGACTATATATGGAATCACTTTTGTATGCTTACTCGTTTAAGAAAGAGAAAGAAAATAAAGAAAGTGTTTATGATTATAATCTATATATTTTAAATCAAGATAGACAAAAACTTTATGATAAAATCAATAAACGTGTTGATGTTATGCTTGAAAATGGCTTGATAGATGAAGTTAAACACCTAAAAGAACATGGGCTAGATAAGAACGACCAATGCGTTCAAGCCATTGGCTATAAAGAGCTTCTTGAATATTTAGATAATAATATCACATTAAATGAAGCTATTGAAAAGATTAAACAAGGCACAAGAAACTATGCTAAAAGGCAAATAACTTGGTTTAAACATATGAATGGCAAATGGATTGATGTTGATGAAAATTTAGATTCAGCAATTGATGAGATTGTTGAAATTTATCGTGATTATAAAATTGAACAATAAAAAATAACCTAGATTTTTTCTAGGTTATTTTTTATTATAGATTTCTAATTAATCCAACAACTTTTCCAATAATTGAAACTTCATCAAAGAACATTGGTTCCATACTGGAATTTTCTGGTTGTAGTCTAAATCTGCCATTTTCCTTATAAAATCTTTTAATTGTTGCAGAGTCATCAATTAGGGCAGCAACAATTTCACCATTGTTAGCAGTGTCTTGTCTGCGAATAACAACTTTGTCGCCATCCATAATTCCAGCATCAATCATACTTTCCCCATGAACAGTGAGCATAAAAAGGTCATCTCCACGGAATAAGCCAGTTGGCATATAAAAAACTTCTTCACAGTTTTCCACAGCCAAAATTGGTGCTCCAGCAGTGATTTGTCCAAGAATTGGAATAGGCTTATATGAACTAATGATTTCAAGCATTTGTTCATTTTGGCTTTGCTTTTTATCTTCAATTATTTCAATAGCTCTGTTTTTTGATGCACCACGCCTTATTTTTCCTTGCATTTCAAGGCGATTTAGATAGTATGTAATTGTTGAAGTTGAGTTAATTTTTAGTTCTTCACACATTTCTCTAACGGAAGGGCAGAAACCATTTTGATTTTTATAGCTAACCAAAAAATCATACAATTTTTCTAATTTGATTTCCATTGATTTTTTCATTTATGTTACCTCACAAATTTTTAATTCAAGTAGAGTATAACACAAAAAAAACCAAAAGTCAAACATTTGTTCGAATATTTTTATTATTTTCTAAGTTTAACTTTGTCTGCTGCAGCTTTTTTAATGTCTTCACTCATTGCGGCATAGTGTTTTCTTGTTGTGTTAATGTCTTTATGTCCCAAAACATCAGCAACAACATAAATATCATTGGTTTCTTTATATAAATTTGTGCCATATGTGCTGCGAAGTTTGTGTGGTGTGATATGTTTAAGTGGAGTGGCAACCTGGCTATATTTTTTAACCAAATTTTGAACAGCTCTTGGGCAAATTCTCTTCTTTTGAAGTGAAAGGAATAGGGCTTTTTCAGTTTCTGGAACACCTTTTAAGTTCTTTCGATATTCAACATATTCTTTTAAAACATCAGCAACCTCATCTGAAAAATATAAGATTGATTGGTTTCCACCTTTTCGAGTTACTTTAAAGGCGTTTGTTGAAAAATCGATGTCATCAATATCAAGTCCAATTAGTTCACTAATACGAATACCAGTGCCCAAAAATAAAGTAATCATTGCGTAATCACGAAGACTTGTGTGTCTGTGGAAAGATTGTTGAGTTGGAGTTAGGGCATAACCAGTTTCAACTTGGTCTAAAAGGTCAGTCATCTCATTGTTTTCAAGCCTTATAATGTTTTTTTGATGAATTTTTGGCAAATCAACTTTAACTGTAACATTTGAAGAAAGTTTTTCTTTTTTAAAGAAATATTTAAAAAATGACCTAATTGTGCACAATTTTCTTGCTTTTGCTTGTTCATTATTGCGGTAAACTTTGCCTTTAAACTTGTAGTAATTAAGGTAATTCATAAATAGTTCAATATCCATTGGTTCAACGCTATTTAGGTCCATTAAACTAAATTGTTTAATCTTTTTGTCTGCAAATTTATCTATTTCTGTGGTTAAGAAATCGAAAAAAATACGCAAGTCATAGGCATAATTAAGCCTTGTTAATGGAGTTGTTTGGTTCTCAATTCCCAGAAAAAATTCAGAACAAAAATAGGGGAGTTCCATTTGTAATTCACGCAATTTAACTGTTACCTTATCTTTTCTATCAACATAATATTTTTCAGACATATTAACACCTCACTTTCATAATGATTGTAACATTTTATAACAATTTTGTCTAATAAAATTAACAAAAATTTTACGCATAGTTCATTTTACTCCATTTTTTTCACATTCAATCCAGCTTTTTCACACAATATAAGTTTCATTTTGAACTCAAAAAATCAAATAAATGCTGAAATATAAAGTAAACATTTATAACATTATTCCATATAACATAACTAGTAACAAAATACTTCTGTATTAAAAATTTTTCTATATATTGGGGATGTTTTTGTTTCTATAAAGTTAATGGGTATTAATAAAATAACATAAAAGTTAATGTTATTTAGAAATAAAATAACATACCAAAATTTTATGACAATTTAGATTTTTTTATTTTATGTCACAAAAGCACAAAAAAAGCATGAGGGAATGTTCATGCTATTTTAAGTTTTGCGTCTCAATTAAGATTAGAGGAGGGTGGTTTTTGATAATTTAGAGTAATTTTGGGTTACTTTATAAATTAAGTAAAAATAATCCCTAAATTAAAAAATTATCACAAAGGAAAAAATAAACAATCAATTTACAATAAAAAATATTTTGCATTATAATAATTTTATTATCAAAGACTTGATTCATTTATAAAGTTAATTCAGAACAAAAAGTTAAATTTTTATGAATAAGTGTTCATATAAAATTTTAAGTGTTATGCAAAATATAATGATTATATGTAAAATTTGTAAATATATAATAAATGAAATAAAGTTATCAAATTTGGTGTTTTATTTGTGTTATAAACAATAACTATTCGTAAAACTTGTCTTTTACGCATAATTAAATCAATATAAAAATAGGGTTTTTTTACCCTATTCTCTTCAATTTTTTTATAAATATTGGATTGGAATTGATATTCTAAAATTTCTAATAAGGTTGGAAAATATATTTTTCTAATGTTAATTAATGATTTTCACGTTAATTTATCCCTTATTCTCTTCCCTATTTTTCTAACCCAACACAAAATTTATCTATATAAATTAAGTAAAAAGTCACCCTTTTTCAATAACGCTCTTCTTTCTTTATAATTTGGCAACACACTTCCCACCAGTTTCCAAAACAATTTAGAATGGTTAAATTCAATTATATGTGATAGTTCGTGAACAACAACATAGTCAATTAAATCTGGTGGCAACATAATAAGCCTCCAATTAAGTTTTATATCTGCCTCTTTGCTACAACTGCCCCACACTCTTTTACTATTACATATAGACAAACTTTGTGGCAATAATTGCATTAAATTGGCAAAATAGTTTACTCTATTTATAAGAATTTCCTGTGCTTGTTCCACCATAAAACCAATCACCAACTTTTTTATTTTTGGAATGTTTTCAGCATATTTTTCATTAATTGTAAAATGGGTTTCATGATACTCTATCTTCTTTGTTTTTGAATCAAAAATGATTGGTTTTGTAACACCTAAAAACATCACTTCCCTATATGAAATTATATTTGAATTAATGGCGTTATTTTTCAAAATTCTCTCTTGATGAACTCTAATCCAACCTATTCTATCTTGAACCACTTTTTCAATTTGAGCATATGAACACCTTGTTGGAGCACGAACAATGAGCTCTCCGTTTGAGGAAATTTGAATGGAAATTGTTCGTCTTTTTGTTCGTATGAGCTGGTCTATTGTAATCATTTTTGCCCCCTTTTCATTTGTATTATAGCATTTTACGAATAAATTTTCAAATGATTTTTTGACAAAAAATTGCGTATTTACGCGGTTTTTGTGTGCTATGCATGTATTATGTTTTGCATAATACCCTATTTTTGTTGACTTAATAAAAAATTTTTATTATACTCTCTATGACGTTGGCAAAATTGGAGGGATTTTATGGCAACTGACTTAAACACCATCATTTTAAATTCCATAAAAAATGAAAGTAAATATGGTTTAGAAATCATTGAAGAAATAAAAAGAAAAACTAATAACCGAGTTGTGTTAAAACAACCAAGCCTATATAGTGCCCTTCGCAGATTAGAAGCCAAAGGCTATGTTACCTCCTATTGGGAAGGAAGCGTTTTGGGTGGAAAAAGACATTACTATAAAGCAACTCCACTTGGAGTTGAAGCACTTAATAATAAAATTAGTTTTCAAGATGCCGCTGACGAATATATTAATGAGCCCAACCAGAAACCATCACATAATGATAATATATTTCCAAACATTAGACCAAATGGCATTAACACCGATTTTAATGATGAAGTATTTGATGATGATGAACCTGAAACTCTAGATTCACCTGTAAATTATAAATCAATTTTGGGAGATTTCCTCACAGATGAAAATGAAGACGAAGTTAATATTGATGAGAAAATTGCTAAACAGCCTCAAACAATTGCAAAAAAAGACCAACCTACTTCTGTGCCAAAAGAAAAAATGGAATCACAATCTGGTTATAGTTCATCTGCCTATATTAAAGAACTAAATGAAATGTTTAAAAATGACAATAAAAACAATAAAAAAAGCCCTCCTCAAGAAAACACCACTCCAACGCCAACAAATATGGATTTATTGGAAAGCATTGCAAAAAAATATAATGAAAATTTTTCCAAACAAAAAAACAATCAGTCGGCTGAAGATGTTGAAATACAACTTATTGATAACATTAATAAGAAAAAAAATGTAACTAACTTGGATATAAAAAGAAATGAACACAAATATTTATATATTAATCAAATTAACTTTGTGAGTGGTTTATGTATTTTCTTTATTAACCTTTCAATATATTTAACTATGTTTTTGTTATATGATTTAAAAGGTTGGATGACCCTTGTTGATTATATAATTATGGGTTCTGCTCTACTTATTTCCATTATTTTGGTGTTGATTGACATCTTCTCATTACTCAAACATCCAAATAAAAAAATTAATAAGAAAATCAAATGGGGAAAAAAGTTTGCAATAAGAATTTTTGCTTTTGTTTTACTATTTGTGTTTATTGTTGCAGTTAATTTACTTGCTGGAATGGAAAATTTGGCATCACTGACAAAAGTTCATTATTTGAATCGTTGGTTTATTCCAACAATGTTAATTTTTGGTATTATTCTGCGTGTGATTCTAAACTTAATTATATCAAAACAAGAAAAATATCAAATATAAAAAAATAAAAGAGATTGTCTTCTCTTTTTTTATTTGACCATTTTTGAGTTAAATTTGCTATTTTTTTAATAAAAATTAAAATTTTTTTGATTTTTTTGCGTAATATTTTCACATTTTTGAAAAAATTATTTACTTTATCTGAAAAATATACTATAATAATTTATAGTTTAAAATAGGAGTAACTATGAATTCAGTTGAAAATTCTAACAATAAAGTGTTAGAAGTTAAGGGTATAACAAAAAAATATAAAAATCGAACTGTCTTAAATGACATCAATTTTGATATTTATGCTGGTGAAATTTTTGGATTTCTAGGACCAAATGGTGCTGGAAAAACAACACTTATTAGAATTATTTGTGGAATGACTCCACCAACTTCTGGTGAAGTTTTTATTTGTGGCAATTCAGTTCAACATCAATTTAAAAAAGCTATTGTAAATCTTGGGGCGATGATTGAGAACTGCCAAGCATATTCATATATGACTGGATATCAAAACTTAGTATATTTTGCCAGCCTCAATGGCAATGTCGACCATTTAGAAATTGATAAAATTGTGGAAACTGTTGGAATGACTAATAGAATTCACGATAAATTTAGAACTTACTCATATGGTATGAGACAAAGAATTGCTCTTGCACAAGCACTATTGAATAAGCCAAAATTGCTCGTTTTAGACGAACCAACAAACGGTTTGGACGCAAATGGTGTTATTGAACTTCGTAGAACTCTAAAAATATTGGCAGCAAGAGAAAAAATGGCAATTATGGTTAGTAGCCACATTCTAACTGAAATGGAACTTTTGTGTGACTCCTTTGCAATTGTTGACAGTGGTAAAATTTTGGAACTTAGATCCAAAAACGACCAAAACGAAAACTCATCAATTGATAAGCAAATTGCAATTAGCGTTAACTACCCTAACTATGCGTGCAAAGTGGTTAACGAAAAATTCAACCTTTTCCCAGAAATTGCGGGAAATTGCATCTTGATTCCATACAATAAAGAATTATATCAAAAGATTGTTAAAGAACTTCAAAGCAAGAATATTGCGGTGTTTGGTGGAAGGGTTGAATCAAAATCGCTAGAAGATTTATATTTGGATATTTTAAAAAATAATAGGAAGTAAAAATATGGGGTTTTATAAATTATTAAAAGGTGAATTAAATAAAATATTAATGCGACCAATTCTTTACATTATAACTGCAGTAATTGTTTTGGCAATAATATTTTCTTATTTTCAATTCGACCCAAAAACAAAAGATGATTATTCCGCATTACATAGTGTTTACTCTAGCCAAGACACTCTAGCCAAAGTTAACAAAACATTTAACGATCCAATTGCATCAAATAAATTTGGTGCTATAGCATCTGATCAACTTATTATTCAAGCGGAAAATGAATTAGAAAAAGCAAAAGCAAGAACAGATAAAACTGAACCTGGTGAAAGAGATATACTTGAATATATTAATTATTTAATTGGCGAACACAGAAGCCAAAGCATTAGCGAGCCTGATGACTTTTTATCTGCATATCAAACATATATGAATGAACAAAACTTTAAAGATAGCAGTGTTATTGCATCAATTGATGCACTAGCAAATGTTGTTGGTCCAATAAGAACTTCACAAACAAGTGAATTCATTAATCCTACCCCAGTTCATGAATCAAATAACTTAGTTGCAATTCACACCTATATCACAGGCATTAATGATATACAAAAATTAAAAAATACACTAATTGATAACCCAAACATTATTGTTCCAACAGAAAAAATTACTCGTTTTAATGAAATTTATATAGAAATATATAACAAAGTGATAAGTGATGATAGGCCATCTGAATATGACATTACAAAAATAGAAAACCACGCATCAATTAGAAAATTATTTAGAGAACTAGATTTATATAGCGAACTATGCAGTTTTGTGGATTCAATTAAAATAAAATCTGTTTCAGATCAAATTTATGAAGAAAGACAAGCAAACATTGAGGAAGCAAAAACATATTTATCTTCTTTAAAAACAGAAATAAGCACTTTGGCTGCAACAAATGATGAGAAGAACTTAAACCAATTAAAGGATTTATGTTATAAATATTATATTTATTCGCTGAATGTTAGCAGGCTAATCACAAACACAACAAACTATGATGCTGTTTTAAAAATGGGAGATAAAGAAGCAAGTGCATATTATGGATATAACATAATGAGTATATCCAGCAGTGGTGATTCATTATTATATTTATATGCCGTTGATGAAGTTATTGCAAAACAAGTTTATATGTTAAATACCCACACTGTTGAAACAGATTATGCCACTGTTTTTAATGGTGTTATTGCATCAACAAACGCTGGAAATGCTTTTGACTTTGTTTATTTTGGGTTAGAAATTGTTAGCATTGTTATAATAATTTTTACCATTGTTCTGGCAGCAGGAATGCTGGCTGGAGAACAATCAAATGGAACACTTAAACTTTTGTTAATAAGACCATACTCTAGAAGAAGCATTTTAACAAGCAAACTTTTAGCAACATTGATTTTTGCAGCCATTTTCTTCGTATTCTCAACAATTGTTTTATTCTTAATTGGATGGGCATTATATGGAGTTAGTTTCACCCCAGTGCTTGCTGTGTTTAATGGAACTCAAGCGTTTGCAATTTCGCCAACTCTCCTACTTCTAATCTACTTGTTATGCTTGCTGTTTAAAACATTATTCTATGTTGTTATTTCTCTTGCCATATCCGCTATATTTAGAAGTAATGTTGGTGCTGTTAGTATTTCAATCGTTCTATACTTCTTAATAAGCATTATGGGAACAATTTTCGCAACATCATATATTTATGGATTTATTCCATTTAGCAATTTAGATTTATTCAAATTCTTTGGTGGTTCATTTGTTGCAACAGGACAAAGCTCTTTGATATCAACCATTTTCTCGTCATCAGTTTTCCATGGAGTTGGTTTCTGGTATTCGTTTATATCAAACTTAATTCTTATTGTTCTAATAACAATGTTATCTTACTTAATTTTTAGAAAAAGAGAAATTAAATAAAATTAAAGAACATATTGAAAAGAACATATTGATAAATATGTTCTTTTTTAATGTTGACAACACCTCTGACAACACTTTTGGGGTTAAAATATAAAAAAAGAGGCATTTTTGCAAAAATCAAAAATACCTCGAAAACCCTTTATTTATGGGTTTATTGCTTGGCAGGGGAGCAGAGAATCGAACTCTGACCAATGGTTTTGGAGACCACTACTCTACCGTTAAGCCACTCCCCTATATTCTTCTATTATATAAAAATTTTAAAAAATAGTCAATAGAATAATAAAAGTTGTTGCCAAAAAGTAAAAAAATTATTATAATATAAGTGAAAAATTAAATTAGGGAGAAAAAATGAAAACTGTTGAAATATACACAGATGGCGCTTGCAGTTTCAATCCTGGTCCAGGTGGCTGGGGTGCTGTTTTGATATATAATGGCAAAGAAAAACAGTTAAGTGGTTTTGAAGACAACACAACTAACAACAGAATGGAACTGATGGCTGTTATTAAAGCATTAGACGAACTAAAAGAACCTTGTAATGTTATGTTATATAGCGATTCAGCATATGTTGTTAATGCCTTTCAACAAAACTGGATTGAAGATTGGCAAATGAGAAACTGGAGAACTGCTGGCAAAAAAGATGTTAAAAACATTGATTTATGGCAAAAACTAATTGAATATACAAAAATTCACAACATAACATTTAATAAAGTTAAAGGTCATTCAACAGACAAATATAACAACATTTGCGACAGTTTAGCAAGGAGAGAAATTGAAAATAGACAAGGAGTTTAATATATGTATAAAAATTTATCGAAATCAAGATTTATATTAATATTATGCGTTGCAATATTTTTGCTCGTTATTCTCCTTGCTCAATTTATTGCACTAAGTGTTTTGAGAACCAACAATAGAAACGCCAATAACGAACTAGCCCTAAAAGAAAGTGAACTAGAACAGTCCACAAAAATAATAAGTGACCCAACCTCAACCAAAGATG
This sequence comes from uncultured Clostridia bacterium, assembly GCA_905235475.1. Taxonomy (GTDB): domain Bacteria; phylum Bacillota; class Clostridia; order Christensenellales; family UBA1242; genus UBA7584. Next base: position 91,289 of record CAJOLU010000005.1, on the reverse strand, counting down.
CTTTAAGACAAGAAGGTTATGTTTATGATGATGAAGATGTCACGGTTGAAGAATAAAAGCCTAACACTAGGCTTTTATTTTTTTATAAAATTCCAGTAAATTCTCGCTAAAGAGTTTATTAATGTCTTCCCTATTTGCACCAAATTCAATTAATTTTTGTGCAAGCGTCAATAAATCAAAATAGTTATGCAAATTAGTGGGATAGTTGTTAATTCCATTAAAATCTGTTCCAAACCCAAGAGTGTTTGTTCCAAAGTTTTCCCAAAACCATATTATATTTTTAGCAATGTCACCAATTCCATATGAATTATTTGTAAAAAACTTTGGATACATTGCCAATCCAATATAACCACCGCTACTCACAATTTCGTTTATTTGACTTGTTTTTAAGTTTCTATTATGTGAAAAAATTGAATAAAAACCGCTATGAGAATTAAATATTGGCTTTTGAGTTAAATGAACAAATTGCCAAAAAGATTTCTCGTTCATATGCGCTGTGTCAACTATAACATTATTCTTTTCTAATTTTTGAATTATAAAATTGCCAAGTTGAGTTATTTCTCCATTATCTTCTGCCCCACCACATAAAGCATTATTTTTGTTGTGACAAAGGGTTGCGCAAAACACATCATTTTCTATAATGCTCATAAAATTTTCTTTATTAATGAACCAAGCATTTTCAATTGTTCTAACACACTTTTCACTCAAAAGATATGAAAACTTTTTCTTCATATCAAAAACACTAGCACTGCTGTTGTTATATGAAAAGTAGGCACAAAATATTTTTTCTATGTTTTGTGGCAATTTATTTATATACTTTTGAATATTTTGTTTTGTTTTATATTTATATAACAAATCATTATGTGCGTCACAAATTTTTAACATAAAATTATATATGATAAAAATAAAAATTAGTTATTATTTTCGCAAAATCACATTTAATTCATTATCTTTTTAGTGTTGGATTTTTCGTTGATTGTTGCGCTTCTTTTGATGCTACCTTTCGAACTTTTGCAGTTGCTATTATATCATCAACATCTGCTGGCAATTCATTTTTTAAATAATTGTCATTAATAAATTTTATCTCATTTAGACAATCTTTATTCTTTGTTTTTGCCATCGCCTTGGTAAGGTGGGGGTCATGGGTCCGATTCCCATCAGTAGCTCCAAATGAACAAAAAATCACCCTATTTTATGGGTGATTTTTTATATTATTTCATCATCAAACATTGATTGCTGAATACTTTTGTTCTTATCTTTAGATGATAGAATTATATCTGCTATATATTCATACGCCTTAACAAAATTGTTTGGGAAAAAATAAGTTTCACTCCATTGTTTTTACATATCCCCATCTTCCTTCTATCAGACATTTCTCTAGGCAAAGTTCCAAAATATTCTCAGCCATAAATTTCAAAAACTATTACTGGTTTTTTTCTAAATAAAACTTTTTCATATATGACTAAATCGAATTCCATATTGCTATTTATATTTTCATTTTTAAATAGTTTTGAAATCTTAACATTTCGTTCTGCTTCAAAAGTTTTATGGCAAGAACAGAAATGAGAAACTGTTTTAAAAAATTCATCTTCATAAGCACTTCCGTTTGACTTACCTATCTCAATCTTAATTGATTCATTCGCTGAAACGACAATATTACCATTATTTTTTGTATATTGAACCAAATTATATAAATTATCTTTCTTATCTGAGAGTTTATCAACGCATTCACAATCTGCAGCAATAACCAATTTTGTTTTTGCTCTAGTTACAGCAACATTGATGAGTTCATAATTATCTTTTATTCATTTTCACCATAAAATGACAAAACTTAAAAATAATTTAATACCTCTTGTTTTTACTCATTTTTATTTAGTTAAATCCCACATTCCTAATATATTTTTCAAATTCTGAAACATTTTTAAATATCTCTGTTCAGCAATTTCGCTTCCCTTTTTCAAAAGTTCAATTATTAAATTCTCATCTTCTTTATACGGTGCAACACGATTTTCAAACTTATAATTTTCTTTTGAAAAATTTTCAATTAAAAAATCTTTTATTTCTTTTGTTGCATCTCTACCTTTTTCTCTAAATATCTGATATTTATTTAAATCAAAAAGTTTTGTATATTGCAAAAGAGCATTATGATTTTCATCATCATTCCATTTCATTTCTCTTATCTTTTTAACAAGTATTTCCCTTGAATCACCGATATTTATGGAATTACCCAAACTTTTACTCATTTTTTCATAACCATCCGTTCCAATAAGTTTTGTTGTCTCAGCAGATATTATCGCTTCTGGTTTTTGAATGTCCGAACCAAAAGTAGTATTTATTTTGTCAATAATTTTATTTGTTATATTTACATGCTCTATATTATCAAATCCAACAGGAACCTTTTTTGCTCCAATCCCCAAAATATCAGCACTTTCAAGAACTGAATAAGCCAAAAGTCCTAAAGATGGTTTTGTTTTTGAATGTTTTTCCATTTCAATAATGCTCGGATTATAAAGCATTTGTGAATCTATAAAATTTTGTATCAGATAATAAATATTACCATGAGATGGGGCTTTTGATTGAAGATAAAAAGTTGTATTGATAGGATCCATCCCAATAGCAATTAAGTCAAGAATCATTTTTATTGTATTTGGTTTTATCATTTTTATTTGATCAGGTGTTGTTTTAGTGGTTAAAAAATGAACATCTGAAACCACAAAAAATGTATTGAAATCATTTTGTAGCTTAGATAAATTCTTAAAAACACTAATATAATGTCCCCAATGCAAAGCACCAGTTGGTCTCGCTCCAGTAATCATAACATCCTTCATTTAATAGACTCCTTAATTTTTATCTTGTCTCCATATTGTACGCCAAATGTTTCAGCAAAATTTCCGCGAACAATACCAATTTCAGTAAGTCCAAACGAACTTCCTGGATAAATTATTATTTCACCATCATCAAGTGCCATCATTCTTTTAGCATATTTCATTGTCATTTTTTTGTTATTTATGAACACCTCTAAAAAGTCACCTTCATTATGCTCTTTTAATTTATGATTTAGCTTTAAGTTTCCAAAGTTGTCAATATGCAAAATACAGCTTTCTTCCATATCAACCTTTCTTACTTTTTCAAGTGGAAAAATATTCCCAAGTTCACTTAACTTTTTCCCACTTAATAGTTTTCCAACAGCTGGCGCATGGACATATTTTCCACCAAAAGGAACAAATCCAGGATCAAAAAGCTCATAAAGTTCACTACATCCAAAATCCTTGATGAGCCAATCAAATGCTCCAGTGTTTGTTCCCTCAAAAATTAAATTTTTCTTTTTTGTTCTTCCAACTATTCTCTCTGTTCTAATTTTTAAGGGATTCACAATAACGCAGATCACAGTTCCTTCTGGGTAAATTTCTGCCACCAACTTAACTAAAAAATTTACATTTTCTATATTGTAAGAATCAACCTTTACTACTGGCTCAATTTCAAATTCATCATTTGATGCATTTTGAAATATTGCCCCCCTTATCTCGTTAAAGGCAACATCAATACAATCTGTTAAAATAACAACTTTTCTTTTCATAAATTATCACTCCACAAAATTTATATTTAATTTTTTAAATATTTCAACACCACCAATATTGTCTGAGTTGTCAACACTTAACCCAAACTCACTCATAAAATGCTGTATATTTGAAATATTATTTGATTCAATTCCAATATAAACATTTTTACCAGACCATTTCAAGAATTTAACCAGGACGTCATTTGTCGGACTTTGAAAAAGTTTCTCATGTCTTTCAAAGGTTCCGGTTTGTATAACACCTAAATTTTTCATATATTTTTTTGCATATTTTTCGTTCTGAAAATAGAGCTTCATACTTCTGTCAAATCTAAAATTTGTTGTTTCTGAGGTATTAAATGATTTAAGCTGTATTACGGTTTCTTCATTTGTTTGCGATATTCGAAATTCCATGTTTTCTTTTATTAAATCTTTATTCTCATAATCATACGTTTGATATTTTTTAACTTGCTCCTTACAGCAAAAACCCTTCTCCTTCAGCTTCGAAATTAGTTTTTCTTCATCAAAATCAAAAAATACAATTTCCCAAACATGTTCATAATTTGCTGAAATTATGCCGTTTGATTTTATGGATAAACTATTTATTTGCCTAGCTTGATATAAAAAAGTATCCCAAAAAACTTTCGCAAAGTTTTTCTTTATGCTTTTTAAAGGCATAATTTGACCTTTAAAACCATCTATAAAAACAATTTCACCTTGTTTAAATTCTTTTTCACATCGGACAAAAACTTTTTCAAACTCTCTACAGATATTTGCGATATGAGATAAATATCCACCCACATTCACAATCAAGCCAGAAGATTTTTGAATTAATTCAATATTATCTGCTTCAAATTTTCTAATATCCCCTATAATATTGTAGTCCTCAAGCTTATCCCTGGAATTAATCTTGCCAATAGCATATCCTCGAGAAAACACTTCACATGGAATAATTTCATCACATTCATAATCAGTAAATTCAGTCTTTTTTAGAGAGATTTTGCAAGGCCTTACCTGAAAAATATATATTTTTCCATCTTTTATTCCCCATTCAAAATCAATTTCATATCCTAAAAAATCTTTTATCTCTTTTGATATTTCATAAAGCTTTTTAAAATCCGGCAAAGATTTTGATATATTATCATTTTTTATAACAATTCTTTCCACCGCTGGTGCTGAACCAGCAACAATATTCACACCATTTCCTTTTTCGTATTCAATTATTGTTTCATGCTCACCATTTATTGGATTAACAGAAAACAAAACTCCAGCCATATCAACAATCATAAGCTCCTGAACCAAAATAGACATTTTATTTATTCCTGAAGCAAGATTAAATGAGTCCTCGTAAATTTTCGCATTTCGGTTAAGCATTGAAAAATAAATTTTCTGTAATGCAAGTTTTGCTTCATTTTTATTTTTTATGTTAACACAAGTTTTATATTGACCGGAAGCACTAAATAAAACTGTATCTTCTATAAATGCTGAACTTCTAAAAACTAATGGCGCATCTTTAAAATAACTAATAACTTCACCATAAACTTTATTTAAAAGTTCATCATCAATTTGAATATCCTCACAAGTTTTTATTTCATCTTTGTTGTTTTTTGCCATTATTTGATCAAAAACACTTGAATCTATAATATACGATTTAGGAATAAAATCAGCAAGATGTGGAAAAGTTTTCTTCAGCAAATATAACATTTCAGCCTTTTTCCCAAATCCACCATTTCCATAAATTCTCATGATTACTCTCCATTTTCGTGAAATTTATTTTTATAATATTCAATCAGGGCATCATCTTCAAAATATTCAATCCCCATTGCCTTTCTTACTTTTTTAACAGTTTGAGATGCAACTATTCTTGCCTGTTCACTACCATCTTTTAAAATTTGAATTACTTCATCAATATTTTGTTCATAATATCTTCTTTTTTCTCTAATTGGTTGCAAAATATCCTCAATTATATCAAAAAGAAATTTCTTTATTTTAACATCACCAAGCCCGCCCTTCTCATAATGCTTTTTCATATCATCTAAACATGTATAATTATCGTTAGGCAAAAACTTTTTAAAGGACTCTGGCGTAGCAAAAGCATCCAAATATGTAAATACAATATTGCCTTTTACATGACCAGGCATATCAACTGTTATATGCTCTGGATCTGTATACATGTCAAAAACTTTTTTCCTCACTGTTTCAGTATCATCAGAAAGATATATAGCATTACCAAGCGATTTGCTCATCTTCCCTTTTCCATCAATCCCTGGAAGTCTATAGCATTTATCAGAGTCTGCCAAAACACCTTCAGCTTCAACTAGGACATCACCATAAATACTATTAAAAGTTCGAACAATTTCTCTACCTTGCTCAGTGACAGGAAGTTGATCTTCCCCTGTTGGAATATAATTCGCTAAAAATGCTGTTGTATCTGCTGCTTGACTTACTGGATAAACCAAAAATCCTGCTGGTATGTTTGTTTTAAAACCTTTTTCTTTTATTTCATTTTTTACTGTCGGATTACGCTCCAACCTTGAAACTGTTACCAAATTTAAATATATAAATGTAAGTTCACAAAGTTGTGGCACTTGTGATTGTAAAAATATTGTACTTTTTTTAGGATCAACTCCAACCGACAAATAATCCAAAGCAACTTCAAGCACATTTTTTCGTATTTTTTCTGGATTTTTCGCATTGTCTGTTAGTGCTTGCATGTCTGCGATAAAGACATAACAATCGTACTTTCCTGAGTTTTGCATTTCAACTCTTTTTCTCAAACTCCCGACAAGATGACCAAGATGCAATTTTCCTGTTGGCCTATCTCCCGTAACATATACTGGTAATTTTTTCATTTTTTTGTTCCTTTTATTTTATTCTATGTTTATTTTTGTTATTATATATAAGTCCCAAAATTTCCGCTATATCATAATCATTTAACACCAATTTGTTATAATAAATATCAAAATTATCAAAATAATATTTTTTGTCTTGCAAATATTTCATAGTTTCACATATATCTTTCTTCCAACTTTTGATTGAATTTGCCCTTAAGTCAACCCAACCGATTTTACTAAAATTCTCTATTTCAGATAATGTTAATTCTTCATTGTTTATAGTTTCTGGAACCAAGCTATATGAACCTAAAATTATTTGATTATCTCCATACAATACTGGCATTCCTAATGATATAATTTCTTTTATAATTTCTTTGTCACTCAAAAGAATTTTATTGATTGCCACATTGATGTTTTCATCAGAAATTTGCTTATTAAAAATATCTTCTAATGTTGGGTAAATTCTTTTAACAAACCAAAGTTCATAAAGATGCTTTGCACAACTTACACCCAAATTTCCTGTTGCAACTCCATATGTTTGTGGAGTGTGTTTATTTTTTTCAAGTATTTCTTCAATCATTTTTCTTCCAGCATATGTTGGAGCTAACGCATATTTATCAAGTGCAAGCAAAATATTTGAAGTTGATTTCCCATCAATCTCTTTCAGGACAGCATTTGACACTTCCTCTTTTGTTATCGCCTCCATTTGGCCAATTGATGTCAAAACTTTTAATTCATTAATTGAATAAACATGATTTTCTCCCGCTCTTACTACTGGAAATTTTATATATTTTTCATCAGTTTTTTCACTAAACAATAGTTTTTTTGTTTTATTTAGGTCATAATCATTGTATTTTGATTGTTCTAATACATTCCCTATATTCGTTTCCACAAAACCATTTTCAAAGAAATCATAACCCACAAAAGTTGCTGGTATAATTAGTGCAATATCAAAATTCGGTATGTGAGATAAATTCCACAAAAGTTGGTGAAATGTTCCACTTGCAGAAATCTTTCCTATTAAAGCATTTGATAATGTGGATTTAGGGTTGTCGCCATGAGTATACGGCATATTAAGACCCATTCCCCCTAAACCAGTTGTTGAAACTTTTATATATTTTTTTACACCCATATTTTCAATACAATACTTTAAAGTGGAAATAAATTTTTCAAATTTTGTAACAAACTCACCCATCATCAACTCTTTACAACACCTTTTACTATCTTCTAAATATAGTTTAAAAGTATTTTCAGGTTTAAAATTATTTCCAAAAATTGTTGCCGTATTTATAGTATCAACAATCACCTCTGGATTATATTTTTCAACAAGCTCATAAAGTTTTGATTGTTTTATTACATTTTCATCGCTTTCTTCATAAAAATATTTTATGAGTTGCTCAAGTTCTTCATTGTTAAAATCTTCTTTTTGACAATATTTTGTTGGGAAAAATATATTTCCATAACTATAAATAATATTTTCATCTTTACATACTTTTTGTATGGTTTTATTTTCCTCACTTGTTAAATTATGAATAATTATCTTTCCAACATCATCTCTATTTAGAACTTTACTTAAAACAGATTTTCCTATTTGTCCACATCCAATAATTAAATAATTTTTTTTCATTTTTATCCCCCCTCTCTAACAAAAATTATATTTACTTTTGTGTTCAAAAGAACTTTGAAATTTTTCTTTTTCATATATTCAATAAACGATTCTGTCTTTGATGAGTTTTCTCCTGTTTCAAAATCAACAACTTCAACACAAATCACTATCGGTTTATGATTTGTCATATCAAGATTTTCCAAAAGATTGATTTCATCTGATTCAATATCTAATGATAAAAAATCTATTTCTTTTTCCTTTGTGACTTCACCCCAAACTTCATTAAGTGTTTTTGTTGGAACATTTTTTTCACTTTTAATTTTAAATCCATTTTCTGTTAAATATTTGATTTTTGTTTCATCACAAGTGCTAAGTTCTCTCATATCCGTTATAAAAAATTTTTTGTTTTGATTTAATGAGTTTGTTATAAGATAATTCAAAAATTTATCTCTAGGTCTTAACCTTTTATATTTTTTCTCATAATTTTGATTTGCATCACAGACATATCCACTTGCACCCATTGTATATAACAAATATGTATTGCTAAGAAATTTACAATCTCCACACCCAATATCTAGATATGTTACATCACGGATGTTTTTTATATTTTTTAAATATTGCCAAACCACTATATCTTCACCATTTTGTGCATAATATTTTCCCCTGTACCTTATAAAAAATCTTTTTAATCTTTTTTTAAAGCTGAAATTGTTTTTTTTTGATAATTTCATTTTTTACATCCTCATACAAATTTTTTATTTACACAAATCCAAAGTTTCTTTCATACTCATACCTTTTGGACAAATTGGTTTTGCATGAATTTTTTTAAAATAGTCATTTTCTTCAGTTTTATATCCATCAAAATTTTTTAAAACCCCTTCAAATCCAATAGTAAAATTCTTTCTTATTTTTCTATACTTCCCTTCATACTTTTTTAAAAAGTCGTTTGTATCTTTTATGGATTGCTCCGTGTCTGACGGATAGTATAAAACATTTATGCTAGGTTTAATCCCCATTTCGTTTAACTTGTTTATTAACAAATCAAAACGCTTTAAATAATTTTCTGGATTTCTTGTTTTATTCATCGCTTGAAGAGTTGATATGTTTGCTGATTCAAACCCTATACTACATTTTTTTAAATTTGCAAGCTTTATTTTGTCTATATATTTTTCCCAAGGATTGTCTACATGAAACTCAAAATTCCACTTTAGCCTTTTCTCATTTAAGTAATCTAAAAGTTCCAAAGTTCTTTGAGCATTCACTCCAAAATTTGCTGATAAAAAATTTACTTCAGTTTCTGGTCCATACAATTTTTCAATATTTTCTATATTCTTTTTTATTACATCGAGCGGAACATTTCTATAACGTTCCTTTACAACTGAATTAAGACAAAAATTACACCTATATGGACAATTTCTGCTATCCTCAACAAAAGGAATATAATCGTTGTAATTTGGATATTTTGAAAAATCAATAACCTGAAAATTAAAATCAGTTTTACCATTTTTTATAACTCTATTTTGTCTTGAAACAATCCCAATATCATGATAATTTAGATTTTTGAAATTATTAAGTAAATTCATTGTTGTTGTTTCAGCGTCAGATAAAATAGCAAAATCAACAGCCTTACTGTCATCAAAAACCTTTGTGCCAATACTTTTTATTTGCCAACCTGCAATATATGTTGTTACATCTTTTCTCTTATCTTTCACATAATCTAATATACTAAGTGCTTCAAGATATTCCCATGCTGACGTACAACTAACGCCAACCAAAAGATCGCCATAAAAATCAAGTTCTTTATCAATACAACTCATATCCTCCAAGCGGTCAACTTTTATAATTTTATTTTCAATATTGTTTTGATCCAGTATAGAAGCAGTAATTAAAAGACCAGGATTCATATATTTTACTCCATTTATAAAATCCCAATCAGCAACTTGTTTATGTAATTGTTTTTCTTTGTAGGGTGGACTAACCAAAAGAACTTTTATCAAATCTTTCATTGATTTTAATATATACAAGAAGAATAAGAAAGTCAAGCATTTTTGCAAAAAATAAAGTTATAAGATTATTTTTCATTTTTCAGAACTTTAATTTTTTATATTTAAAAATTTTCAAATTAAAAATAATCCAACCCAAAATCGTTAAATCTTTTACTTTGTTAGTTTCAAAATAATCAACACATAAATCTAGCACCTCTTGAAGTCCTGTTTCTTTTGCTATCTCTGTTAAATCAAACTTGCTAATTAACCACTCTGGACATAAATCCACAATTGTTTGCGCTGTTCCATTAGACAGATCCATTGAATTATTTTTATTTCTATCAATCATTGCTTGCATCAAATCTTCGTGGTTACCACGAATGACTGTTATTTTATCTCTATGAGATAAAATGAAATCTATAATTTGTTTTGGTTGCCTGCCCCTATCAAACAAATCACCACAAACAATAATTTTATGTTCTGGATTGTTTATATCAAAATTACTATTTTTCAAAGCAAGCATCCACTCATCAAAAAATCCGTGAATATCTGAAGACACAAAGTATTTCATAATTACCTCACTTTTCTATCACCATAATTATATCATAAGTTAAAATTTTTGTCTTTAAATTGTTTTTAAAAATATTTGCCAAAAAATAATGCAAACACAAAAAAGTACAAAATTTGAAAATAGAAAAATCTAATTTGCCGATAGAAAGTACAAAAAAAGTACAAAATTTGGTGTGAAAAAAAGTACAAAATTTGAAAAATAATGAATAAAAAAAATTATATTTCACAAAACGCACACAACATATTGTAAAATATAAATTTTAAAACACAATATATAGTATATTAAACCATACAAAATCTTTAAGTCGAATTGGTAAGGACTGCCATGTCGGCTCCTTTTATCTCTCTAGCAAAACTGAGAATAAGCACAGGATTCTTTGTTTTTGCCATCGCCTTGGTAAGGACTGCTATGTCGGCTCCTTTTATCTCTCTAGCAAAACTGAGAATAAGCTCAGGATTCTTTGTTTTTGCCATCCCCTCGGTAAGAACAGCAATGTCTGCCCCTTGTATGTCTTTAGCAAATTCTTCGATAAGACGTGCATGTTTTGTTTCTGCCATCGCTTGGGAAAGAACCTCAATATCTGCTCCTTCTATTTTAGCAACTTCGAAGATAAAATCGGGTACTTTTGTTTTTGCAACCGCTTGAGAAAGAACCTCAATATCTGCTCCTTCTATATCTTTAGCAAATCGGTAGATAAGCCTATATATGTTACCTACCGTACTGTATAAGTCGTTCGAGTTATATCTTGAGAAACGGTGGTTTGACTTAATAAGTTTATGATTAATATACCTAAGTTGTTGACATGCTTCTTCTGCCATCGCTTGGGAAAGAACCTCAATATCTGCTCCTTCTATTTTAGCAAATTTATAAATTTGTGCAACATTTCCTCTTTTTGCTATAATTTGCTGAATAGCATCAAATTTTTCATCTTTGCCGTGTGTTTCCACATATTTCATCAATTTTTCAAAATCTTCCTTAGTCAATTTAAGTTGTTTATCTTTTTTCATTAACATAATTTTTCACCCCTAACCTTTTTGTTGAGTATATTATAGCATAACCAGCGAAAAATGTCAATACTCACACAAACAAGAGAGTGTGTGTTACTTTATGTTGTTTGAAACTAATATAAAAAGAACCTAATTTGAATTTAGGTTCTTTTATTTTGCCAGTTTCAAAATGGCTTGCTCTTATAACCTTTTTTATTTTGCATATTCAACATTTCTTGTTTCACGAATAACATGAACTTTAATTTGTCCAGGATATTCCATTTCGCTTTCAATCTTTTTAGCGATATCTTTTGCCAAGAACATTGCTTTTGCATCATCTATTTCTTCTGGCTTTACAATAATTCTAACTTCTCTTCCTGCTTGAATAGCATATGCCTTTTCAACACCATCAAATGAGTTAGAGATTTCTTCAAGTTTTTCAACACGCTTGATGTAACTTTCCATTGTTTCACGTCTTGCGCCATAACGGCTTGAAGAAATAACATCGGCTGCTTGAACAAGAACTGCTTCAATGCAAGAAAATTCAACATCTCCATGATGTGCTTCAATACAGTTAATAACCTTGCTATTTTCTTTATATTTTTTGGCAAGATCAACACCAATTGAAACATGGGTTCCCTCAACCTCGTGGTCTATTGCTTTTCCAATATCGTGGAGAAGACCCCCTCTTTTTGCAATTTCTGCATCAACGCCCAACTCTTCTGCCATCATTCTAGCCATAAAAGATACTTCCAAACTGTGTTTTAACATATTTTGACCATAACTGGTTCTATATTTCATTCTTCCCAAAAGTTTAACAAGTTCAGGATGAATGTTTTGAACTCCAGCCTCTATAACAGCCTGCTCACCAGCATCTTTCATTTCTTGCTCAATTTCTTTTGTTACTTTTGCAACAGTTTCTTCAATTCTTGCTGGGTGGATTCTTCCATCTTGCATAAGTTTTTCAATGGAAATTTTTGCAATCTCTCTTCTCACTGGGTCAAAACTTGAGAGAACAATTGCCTCTGGTGTGTCATCAATAATAAGGTCAACACCAGTTGCTTGTTCTATTGCTTTGATGTTTCTTCCTTCCCTTCCAATCAAACGACCTTTCATTTCTTCGTTTGGAAGAAGAACTGTTGTTGCAGTGTTTTCACTTGTGATGTCGGCAGAGTATTTTTGAATTGCAAGTGCAACAATTTCTGTTGCTTTTTTGTTTGCATTATCTTTTGTTTCTTGCTCAATGTTTTTTAAGGTAATTAATGCATCGTGCCTTGCTTCATCTTCCATCTTATTCATAAGAATTGTTTTTGCTTCATCTCTACTAAGTTTTGAAACTCTTTCAAGTTCAGCTAATATTTTTCCCTTTTCAACCTCAAGCCCCTCAAACTGCTTTTTAAGGTTATCAGCCATTGCATCAAGTTCTTGCTTTTGTGTTTCAATATTTTCTGTTTTCTTTTCTAATATTTCTTCTTTGTTGTTAATGAATTCTTCACGTTTTAGATATCTATCGTTAAGTTTTTCAAGTTCAACTCTGCGTAAATTTAATTCATTTTCAACTTCTGTTTTTATATCTAATGCTTTTTCTTGTGCTGTCAGTTTTGCTTCTTTAATAATATTTTTAGCATCTTGTTCAGCATTTTCAATTATTAATTTAGCCTCTTGCTTTGCTTTCTCTGCTTTCTTTTTTCTAATTAATTTAACAACGAAAAAAGTGGCAACTGCCCCCAAAATTAAAGCCGCAACAACAGATAGAACAAAGGTAACTGAACTAACACCAAGCATCATAACACTTGTTGAGTTCATATTCTGCTATCTCCTTTATAAAATATATATAAAAATCTTAAAGTTCATTTTATACATTATTATTTTAATTTAAAAATTTTCATAAGTCAAGCGTTATTTGAAAATAAAAGACCCAATAGTTATATTTTCCTATTAGGTCCAATTTATTATAAAACAGGCTTATTTTTAACAATTTCGCGTATTTTTGCTTCAATCTCTTCGCAAATTTGAGGATTATCAACCAAATATTGCTTTGCGTTTTCTTTTCCTTGTCCAATTTTTTCTCCATTATAAGCAAACCAAGCACCACTCTTTTGAACAATATCATTTTCAATTGCAATATCTAGAATACAGCCCTCTTTTGAAATACCTTTTCCATAAATAATGTCAAACTCAGCAGTTTTAAATGGTGGGGCAAGTTTATTTTTAACAACTTTAACTTTTGTTCTGCTACCAATAGCATCTGCTCCATCTTTAATTGTGTCACTTTTTCTAACATCTAATCTAACACTTGAATAGAACTTTAATGCTTTTCCACCCGTTGTTGTTTCTGGGTTACCAAACATCACACCAACTTTTTCACGCAATTGGTTAATGAACACAACACAAGTGTTTGATTTATTGATAATGGCTGTTAACTTTCTCATTGCTTGGCTCATAAGTCTTGCAAGAAGGCCAACATGAGAATCTCCCATTTCGCCATCAATTTCTGCTTTTGGTGTTAAAGCAGCAACAGAGTCAACAATAATCAAATCAACTCCACCACTACGAACCAAACTTTCAACAATGTCGAGAGCCTGTTCTCCGTTGTCTGGTTGAGAAATAAACAATTCATCAATTTTTACCCCAAGGTTTTGAGCATAAATAGGATCCAACGCATGTTCTGCGTCAATAAATGCTGCCACACAACCTTGTTTTTGTGCTTCTGCACAAATATGAAGAGCAACTGTTGTTTTACCAGAACTTTCTGGACCATAAATCTCAACAATCCTTCCTCTTGGAACACCACCAATCCCTAGTGCTAAGTCTAGCGGCAAACAACCTGTTGAAAACACATCAATATTTTCCTTAACAGTATCTCCAAGCCTCATAATAGAACCTTTACCAAATTGTTTTTCTATTTGAGCAATTGTTTGCTCCAACACTTTTGCTCTATCTGTTTCATTCATAATTAAATCCCCTCTTTTCGTTCATTTGTTCTAATTTTAGCATACCATTTTAAAAAAGTCCACTATTTTTCTTAAGTTTTTTCAATAATTTGAAAATTGTTGTTTGAATGATTATGTTTGTGATAAAACTTTTGGACTGGTCAAAGGTAAATTTGTATAAATGTATTGCCTCATCATCACCTATGGCAATATAGTATTTATCACCATCTTTAAACAAAACAACTGCTGCATCACAATTTTTCTTATTTAACATCACAACTGCTGTTTCATAAATTAATTCTTCATATAAATTCTTCGTTTTTTCTAGCAATTCTTGCGAGAAACCAAGTTTTGTGGTTAATTCCTCATGTTGAAATATTTCAACGAAATCTGAAATATTTTTGCTATATGATTTTAAATTATTCTTTAGCAAATATTGAAATTGCCCACCAGTGAAAAAGTCACAAAAACTTAATTTCATATTTCTAATCTCCAAAAGTTGTTCCAATTTCTCATAAAGTGTTGCTGGTTCATCACTATAAATATATTTTTCCAAAATTTGATATATTTCTCTTATATATGAATCAAGTGCTTCACTTTTATAGAAATCTGCGTCAGCCAAAATATCTATTTCACAATCTAAAAATGTTGATGTAACATAATACTCAAAATTGTTTGGGTTTGGAATATGTTTTAGTGCTTTTCTAATTTCTGTGTCACTAATTCCATATGTTTTTATAACACTTAAATATTTTGTTGGTGCAAAAAGTGATTTCAAAAACTTTTCATCAATGTTATTAACGAAGTTTATATTTTCAATATTGAATAAAATGCAAAACCTGTTATTCACTTGGTCGTGCCAATATTTTCCAGCATTAAAATCTTTTTGATTTACTGCATAAAACTTGTTAATTTCTTTTAAAATTAATTCAAAATTAGGATTTTTGAAATCAACAAAAACAATGGAACACGGTTCCAACAAATAAAACAAACTTTTTTCCATTTCATTAGCATCAACAAAAGTTATCGTTTTGGTTACTTCAACTCCAACTCTTGCGAATAAAGAAACAATTTGTGGTTCAATCAAGGTGCTAAAATCTTGCTCTGTTTCTTGTGTTTTCAAGGCAATAATATTACTTTTCATCTTTTTCTACTTTACTGTTTTTTTCTTCTTTTTTATCTTGTTTTTTGCTGCCTCCAAAAATAACACTTTTGGTTCTTAAAGTATAGTCAAATATTGACCAAATTGTAACAATCATAGCAGCAACCAAAATAGCAACAGCAACCCAGAATAAAATTGGGTTAAACACATTCCAAAAAGCACCTTCAAAAGTGCTTGTTGCAGCATAGAACATAAACATTGGAATATGTGTGTCGTGCAATATTGCTTTTATCTTTCCTGACCAAAAGGCTTGAACAACAACATTTTTGCTTGCAGCAACTTGTCTTATTCCGTCTATTATAAAATCTCTAAACAAAAGTATTGCAAAACAAATCACTCCATATGGGTGTGGAATTGTTTCATCAATAACAATGAGCAAAAAACCCATATTATATAAAAGTCTATCAGCAATTGGATCCAACAGTTTTCCCAAATCTGTTATTTGACCGGTTTTTCTTGCAATTTTGCCATCAAGCATATCTGTTAGAGCGGCAATAATAAATAATGCAACAGCCACAATTTTACCCCAAGGGTCAATAAATGTTGCTAAATAGAAAAACATCATAAATGGCACAATAATAATTCTAAGAAGTGACAATTTATTGGGTGTGTTCATAGTTTTCTCCTTTATTCTTCAGTTTCTCCAAAAATTTCATTATATTTATCAAGTGTTATAAGCACTGTTCTAGTTCTCTTTGCTGGGTCTAAAGGTGAGATAAAACCAGCCTGCTCCATTTGATCCACAATTCTGCCTGCTCTAACAAATCCAATGCTGTGACGGCGTTGAATCATTGATGCTGAGCAACTGCCCGATTCAATAAAATCAAGAAGTGCTTGCGGCAATAATGGGTCCCACGCGTTTTGGTCATTATCTCCACCAGTTGATTTTTCTCCAGTTGGTTTGTCATTCTTGGTGATAAATGCACTAATTGAATCATCAAATTCTGCTGTGTTATGTTGCTTAATATAATTAACAACTGCAACAACTTCTTTGCTGTCAACATATGGGCATTGAATTCTAACTGGTTCAGGCAAGTTTTGAGGTGCATATAACATATCTCCCTTACCCAACAATTTTTCTGCCCCACCTTTATCCAAAATTGTTTTTGATGATGCAAAATCAGTAACAGCAAAAGCAATTCTTGATGGTAGGTTTGATTTAATAACACCAGTGATAACATCAACAGATGGTCTTTGTGTTGCAATAATCAAGTGAATACCAGCAGCACGAGCAAGTTGTGTTAGTCTTTGAATTTTTTCTTCCAACTCTCTTCCAGCCAAAATCATAAGGTCAGAAAGTTCATCAATAACAATAACAATATATGGAAGTTTTTCTTCTTCGCCGTTTAACACTGGCTCTGAATTGTTATATTCCTTAAAGTTTCTAACTCCACCCATTTCTGCAAAGAGTGTGTATCGCCTCATCATTTCGGCAATAGCCCAATCGAGAGCATTTATTGCTTGTTGAGCATCATTAATTGCTTTTGGAACAAGCATATGAGGCAAATAGTTATAAGACACAAATTCCACTCTTTTTGGGTCAATTAAAAGAAGTTTTAACTCATCTGGGCCAAGTTCATAAAGTAAACTAATAAGCAAAACATTTAAGCAAACACTCTTACCACTACCCGTTGAACCAGCAACAAGAAGGTGTGGCATTGCGTCTAAATCACAAACTTTTGGAGTTCCAGTGATATCTTTTCCTAAAGCGAAAGTTAATTTGCCTTTTCGTTGAGAAAATGCTGCACTTTCCAAAATATCTCGAAGTCCAATTGTTGCAATTGAATCGTTTGGCACCTCAACACCAACCAAATTTCTTCCTGGAATTGGCGTTTCAATACGAACGCTTGCCCTACTTTCCATCATCATTGTTATGTCATCAACGTGTTGTGTTATTCTCTTAACTGGAATTCCAACTGGCATTTGCAGTTCATATCTTGTAACTGCTGGACCTCTTGTGATTCCAACAACTTTGGCAGAAATCTTAAAACTTTCAAGTGTTTGTTCCAAAATTTGTGCTTTTGTTTGATATTCTTGCTCATTAATTTGAGGAATAGTTGATTTTGTGGTTAATAAATCTATTGGAGGTTTAACATAAGGAGCATAAACCTTTTTAACCTTTGGCTTTTCTTCATTTTGCTCAATCTCCTGCTCTTTCTTTTGCTCTATTGGTTTAAAGTTATAGTTTTGTTTTTGAACAAAAGTTTCTTTTGGTGGTGAAACAATTTCTTCCTCTTCTTCATCTTCAATTTCTGGAGTTTCTTCAAATTCCTCAAAATCATCTTCAAATTCTTTTGTTGAATTCATAAACGGATTTTCTTCAAAATTGTTGTCTTCTATTTCTGTTTCTTCAAAAATAATCTCATCTTCATCTTGATTTGCAAAGTTTTCTTTTTCTTCAATTATGGAATCATTTTGCTCAACTTTGGTTTCTGATGCAACAACTGGCTCAGGTTTGTTTATTTTTTGCTCTTCTGCTTCCTTTTGAATAAACAAGTTGTCATTAATATCAAGTTTTGCTGTTAACAACT
This sequence comes from uncultured Clostridia bacterium, assembly GCA_905235475.1. Lineage (GTDB taxonomy): Bacteria > Bacillota > Clostridia > Christensenellales > UBA1242 > UBA7584. The sequence goes on along the minus strand of CAJOLU010000005.1, from coordinate 73,125 downwards.
CTTCATCATCAGTGTGAATAAACCTGCTTGGCTTATTTTCGCCTCTATCATTAAAAGCAAAAACTTCTGCTTGTTCATCTCTTTTTGTGTAGAGTTCAGACAAGTTATATTCTTTCTTCTCCGGCTCTTTTGGTTTTGAAGTGGAGCGAATGTTGTTTATAAACTCTTCTCCAAAAATCTTTACTGCAATATCATCTTCACTTTTATATGATGAGTTGTTTAAAATGCTACTTTTAACGCTTTCTTTCTTAACAACTTGAGCCTCATTTTTTTGTTCTTTCTTTTCTTGCTCTTTCATAAAGCCATCAAGCATTATGTTAGGCTTTGCAGTTTTAACAGCCTTTGTTTCTTGAAGTTTGTTAAACTCACGGGATTTTTTAGAAACTCTTTTAACTTCTTTCTCTTCTTTTTCTTCTTTTGGAAAAGAAAGTGTTCGTTCTGCAACATATTGATAATCCCTTAGTTTTAAGAAATGGTCAATAATGAATGCAACGCACAAAATTATTGCAATAACATCTGTTATAATTGTTCCAACAATGCCAAGTCCACTATACAAAACAAATGTGATAATGCCCATCAAAACACCACCAACAGTGTTAGCATTATTATAACAGTTTGCCAAATATTCACCAAAACCCACACCCAAATTTGTTAAAACAAGTTGAAAAAATGATACGATAATTAAGAATAATAAGCAAACAACAACCACATAGAATTTTTCAACATAATATCTTTTTTTAGACATTAACAAAATGCCAACAGCCATCAAAACAAGTAGAATTGGATAAATGCAATAGCCAAATGTTCCCAAAACAAATTTATGAAAAGGCACAATAATGTTAAAAGCAACCAAAATAAACAAAGCAAGAGAGATAACAAATAAACTTATCCCCCATTTTGTTTTTGTTTTTAGTCCTTTCTTTTCTTTTATGTTTTGAGAATTATATTTAGCCAAAACAAACCCCTTATTTCAATAGTTTTAAAATATTTTCATCATTGTCTTTCATAACAATAGAATAAACACTATTTTGTTTTAATGTGTTAATAAATGTTTTGTTGACGTCATCAAGGTCCAGGCATTCAAGTTCTTTAAGGTCTTCGTCAACATCATAAAGTTGCCCTGTGTAAAGATAGGTTGATGCTTCCATATGAGCTTTCAAGTCAATATTATCTTCACGCATTAAAACTTCAGACTTATACATATGCAACGCGTTTTGAAATTCTTTTTCAGTAAATCCATTATCTAACACTTTTTGAATTTCTTCAAAATACGCTTTAACAGCTTTTTCTGCTGAATTTTTGTCTGTTATAAATGCAGCATTATATGTTCCACTAATAGGCAAAGTGCTTAAATATGAACTTGCGTAATACACAATCCCCTCTTTCTCTCTCATTCTGTCAAAAAGCCTTGAACTTATGGAGCCACCAAACATTGAGTTGGCAATTTTTAATTTTAGAAAATCAACTCCATCTCCATAACGAATTGTTGGCTTTGCATCTATAAAATATACTTGCTTTGTGTCTTTTGTTGTTGTAATTAAGCTGTTTTGATTTGATGGAGTGAAAATATTAAAGTTTTTGTAAATAACAGGCTCTTCTTTTACGGTAAAGTTTGGAAGAACATATTTCTTCACAAGTTCATCTGCTTTTTCAAATGTAACTCCCCCAAAGATGGAAACAATAAGTTTTCCTGGACCATTGTTGTTTGTGCGATATTCTCTCAAATCATCAGGCGTTACAGACATAACAGTTTTCTTACTCCCCAAAATTGGATGAGCAAAATTTGTTCCCTCAAACATTTTGTTTTGGAGTGCATCAGCACAACAGTCCATAAATTCATCTTCATATTTGTCTATTTCAGAGCAAACAACGCCTTTTTCAGTCTCCATCTCATTTTCCAAAAACAAACCATTAAAGAAACAATCACTCAACATCTCAAAAAACTTTTCTGCATCATCAGCAATAACTGTTCCGTAGTAACAAGTTTTATCAAAAGATGTGAAGGCATTATGGTTTCCACCTAAATAGTCAATTTCTTCCAAAATTTTTTTAGCAGATCTATTTTTTGTGCTCTTAAAAAACATATGCTCAAAATAGTGAGCGATTCCCTCTTTGTTTTTCAAGTCAAAACCAGAACCAGATGCAACAAAAAAAGCAATTTTTGCAGTTTTCCTTTCTGGGAAATATTCGTGTATTAATCTAACACCACAATCATATGTTTTAATCTGTTTCATTTGCAACCCCTTTTTATTTTATAATTATAACAATATAAAATAAAAAAATCAAATAATATTGGCTGAAATATTTTGGGAAACACAAACTATTTTAAAGTTTTGTGACAGAATATTTGTTATAATTGTATCTAATGCTTCTGCGGTGTTTTTTGTTGGGTGCATTAAAATTAAATCGCCATTTTTATTATTTGTGCTAGCACGCTTTATAATTAGATTTGTGTCTTTATCTCTCCAATCAATTGTGTCTTTGCTCCACATAATTGTTTTATAGCCCAAACTCTTTGCAACATCAACTGTTGTTTGCGAATATGCGCCCGATGGTGGGGCAAATAAATTCATATCTAAATTTGTGTATTGCTTAACTAAATTGTGGTTATTTTGTATCTCATCAACATTCTGCTGCCAAGTTAGTTTGTCGTGTGATTTATGAAAATAACCGTGGTTGGCTATTTCGTGCCCTTTTTCAAAAATAGTCATAAGTTTTTCAGGGTTTTTAGACACCCAAATTCCCCCAACAAAAAATGTTGCTTTAACAGAGTGATTGTCTAAAGTTTCAAGCATTGAATCCAAATATTCATCTCCCCAATAAACATTAATCATAAGTGATACATTGTTATTATTTTTGTTACCACAATAATACACTTCATCACTAGCCTTTAATACATTTTTAGCGGTGTTTACTGATGTTTGCGCTGCCAACATAATTAATAATATCACAATAAAAAAGCACACCACAATCTGAAAAACAATTTTCTTAACTTTTTCTTTCATAGTAATAAGATATGTGATGTGTTTTGAATATATGAAAAAGAAAAAAGAAGGATAAATCCTTCTAATTATCTTATTCCTAGTTCTACTTTCAATGAACGATATTTTTCTAGGTCTGTTTGTTCCAAATATCTCAAAAGTCCCTTACGCTTACCAACCAACTTTAGAAGTCCTCTTCTTGTGTGGTTGTCTTTTGGGTGAACCTTTAGGTGTTCTGTTAAGTGTTTAATTCTTTCTGTTAAAAGAGCAATTTGCACTTCTGTTGAACCTGTGTCACCCTCTTTGCGTTGATACTTTGCAATGATTTCTTGTTTTGTTTGCATTTTTCAATCTCCTTTTCTAAATTTTCACCATAAACAGAGAATTTGGTTGGAGTTTCCAAAATCTATGAATAAGGCATAGTTCTATATTAGCATAAATTAATTAGTTTGTAAAGGTATTTTATGAAAATAATTTATTCTTTTTCTCAATTATTTCATTAATTCCAAAAACATATTGTGAAATATTGTGAGTGTTTTTAATTGACTCCATTTGCCGATTTTTTATATTAGAACTTATTGCATTTGTTCCACATCCAATGGTTGGTGCTGTGTTGTAGGCCTTGTTGATAAAATATTTATTTGCCTTGTTTGGCAATGTGTAACCAACATTTTCAAAGCAACCACCATCAACTTCAGAACAATATAGATAATATGGAATATAGCCCTTTTTTAGCATATAATTATTCGCAAAATCCCACAATTTTCTAATTTCTTTCACATCTTTTCTGTTAGGCTCTTCAATATTTGGGCAGTGGCACGAGAATAAGTCTATGTTTGATGCTCCCAGTTCACACGCAAGATTTAAATTTCTCTCTAATTTTAGTGTGTTTTCATCCAAAAGCCCCACAACAAGCTCAAAACTTGTTTCAAAACCATAACCTAGCAAAAGTTTATATGCTTCATAAATGTCTTTAAACTCAAATCTTCTGCAAAGTTTGCGAAGTGTTTGGGTGTTGAATGTTAAAGAATTAATTATAAATCTTTTCACACAATATTTTTTCAAAATTTTAAGTTTTTCTTCTGTTACAAATTCAGGCGATCCCAATTCAACACTAATATCACAAAAAGTGTAGTTCAGTGTTTTAAAAATCTTTTCGATTTTGTCACACTCTAACGCTAGCAAATTGCCGGTAAAAGCAATGTTTTTCACAATAAAAAACTTCTTATCAATAAGTTTTTTTGCTTCTTCAATCTCTTTGATTAATGCATCAAAAAAATAGGGATATATATCTTCATTTTTATCTTTGTTATACATCACAAAAGTGCAGTTAAAACATCTCCACAAGCAAAAAGGAAGATTAATCACCAAATTAATTTCTTGGTCATTTTGAACAACAAAAACCTCATTTTCAATCACACTTTTCACAAGTTTTGCCTTATCTCTATCAACAGAGCACTTAAAATTAAGGTGATTAACCATATTTTCTTGGCTAATGCCCTCTTCTTTCATATAGTTTTTAATTTTTTGAACTGGATATTTATCTCTAAACTGTTCGGTCCATGGCAAAACACTATAATCTTTTGGTGTTTCTTTGGCTTTTGGCACATTAAATTTCACGAGGGTTCCTCCTTTTAAACTCTAATAAGATTTTAAAATTAAACATAGCTTATTATAGAACAAAGATTTCTCCAAACTAGATGTTGCTCCATTATTAACGCTAATTGAATATTCCCCTATTTTATTATTAATTTTAATCACGCCAATTTGAGAAAATGTGTTAATACACGCCACAAATTGAACATAGTTAATTGATTTATCAAACTTTTTCAGTTTGTTAAAAAGGTTAAAATCATCAAAACCAACAATATTTTGTTTGCTTGCCTGTTTGATTAAGTTAAAATAATGACCAAAAGTTTTTCTTGATAAATCAATCATTTGAAATGGTGCATATAAAAATGGCGAGTTTTGTGGTAAATAAATTTGTGTGTTTGGCTCTTTGTTTAATGCAACAATATAGCCATCATCAAGCACGCTGTCTAGCAAAATAATCCTCTTAAAATTGCTTAAATCATTGTCTAAACTTGGGCATAAACAAAGAGTGTTAAAGCCTTTTGTTGAGGTTAAATTTAAATATTCAAAGCACTTAATTTTGTCTATTTGACTGCTTTGCTCAACAAATTGCTTATAACTTGCCAAAGTGTTTGCAATCACAAGTGTTCCATAAATTGAACCATCACTAGCCAAAAGTTCATCCAAATTCTGCTTGTTATATGTTTCATACCTTGGCTTTTGAGCATAACTAGAAAGTGCTAATTCTTTGATGTATTCTCCCCCAATTCTTTCAGCACTTATGTTTGGATAACTTGCAAGTTGAGCACATTTCACAATACCTTTGCAATTTTTGCCACCACGATAGTTTTCAACCTGAAGTTCAATCAAACACTCTTTTTCACTGCTTTGTGAAACCATATTATAATATTCTGGTTTGTTAAAGCACAAAAGAGCAAGTGTTGGCGTTTGAATCATTAAATGTTGTGGGTTGTTTTTCATTGGCGTGCAAACACATTTATCAAACTTTGTGCGAAAAACTGGAACTGGATTCTGGCACCCAAAAGGCTCTAGTTTCGCAAAATCTAACACAAAATCTGTGTTAACATCTTTAATATCAATATCTAAATCATATTCATAATATGGAACAAAGAAACTATCATCATATTTTTGTTCAACAAGTTTTTCCATTTCATCAGCAAATTTTGTTAGGTTTTCTTGTTTTATTGTAATTCCTGCTGCCATGGTGTGTCCACCATAAGCCACAAGTAAATCTTGAAGTTCAGACAAAAGAATATGTATGTCCATTCCATCAATGCTACGGCAAGAGCCTTTATAGAACTCTCCTTCTTTTCCAAGCAAGAATGTTGGTCTGTTAAATTCCTCTGAAATTCTGGCAGCCACAATGCCCAAAATACCAATATTCCAATTTTCTTTTGCAAGAACAATAGTTTTTTTGTCTGCCAAATTAATTTTTTTAAGTTCTTCAATGCAATCATTATACACAAGATTACAAACATCTTGCCTTTCTGTGTTGTAGGATAGCAATTTTGCCACCATTTTTGTGATTTTAGATTTATCTTTTTCGCGATAGAGGTCAAGGCTGTGTTTTGCATTTCCCATACGCCCTGCCGCATTAATTTTTGGCGCAAGTTTAAATCCAACATCTTGGCTTGTTAGGTTGCCAGTGATGTTAAGCTCTTTTGCAAGGCATGCAACACCTAGAGGGAAACTTGAAAGTGGCTCATTAAGCCCAAACTTCACAATCGCCCTATTTTCATCAACAAGAGGAACAATATCTGCAACAGTTGCAAAAGCAGTTATTGGCAAATATTTCAACGCAGTTTGCCTATCTGACATTGCCTCCACAAGTTTAAATGCCACACCTGTTCCACAAATTTCATTAAAAGGATATTTTTGTCCTGGCTTTTTTGCATCAATAATAAGGCAATCTGGCAACACTTCCGGGCAGTTGTGATGGTCTGTGATAATCACATCAATTCCCTTAGATTTAATAAATTCAACCTCTTGAACCCCAGTTATTCCACAGTCTACTGTGATGATTAAATCTGGTTTAAATCTGGCAATTTCTTTTTCAAGAGCATCAATTGTTAGCCCATAACCATCAATATATCTATTTGGCAAAAAAGCATCAACAGTGGCACCAAGTTGTTCAAAATAATCCAAAAGAATATAACTTGCAGAAATGCCATCAACATCATAGTCACCAAAAATCAAAATTCTTTTTTGTTTTTCAATTGCATTTTGAACTTTTTCAACAACCTCTTTCATATCATCAAGCAAGAATGGGTCGTGAAGGTCATCAAGGCTTGGATTTAAAAAAGCATCAATTTCAGCATCAGTTGAAATATTTCGCGCAAGCAAAACTTCAGCAACCTCTGGTGTTACTGAAAATTTTTGTGATACTTCCATTATTCTATCTTTATCAATATTACAATTTGCGATTTTTCTAAATTCCATATATATCCTTTTATAAAAAGTAAGCCCTTGAAATGAAAGGGCTTAACTTATGAAATTGGTTCAGCTGATGCTTCAACAACTGGTTTTCCATCAACTTTTGAAACTTTTTTATCTTTCTCTTTTGATGGTTTTATCTTTCTTTTATCAAAGCGTGAACCAGTGATTATTTTTGCCCAAAGAGGTGCAGAAATAAACATTGCGGCATATGTTCCAACAATTATACCAAATATGATTGGAATAATAAATTGTCTAATTGATGAAACGCCAATAATTGCGAGCATAACAACGGCTAAAAGTGTTGTTATAGATGTGTTTAATGTTCTTGCAAAGGTTTGTTTAATTGATAGGTTTGCAATTTCCATATTGCTAAGATTCATTAAAGATTCTTTTCTTGTGTTCTCACGCAAACGGTCAAACACAACAATGGTGTTGTTGATTGAGTAACCCAAAATTGTGATTATAGCGGCAATAAACGCACTATTTACTTCAATTCTAAATATAACAACAAGAGCACACATCAACAAAACATCGTGGAAAAGTGTTATTATTGCAGCAAGTCCACTCAAAAGTTCTAATTGCAACATAAACAAGAATAGCCACAATTGCTATTGCTAGAGCCATAAATGACCTAAACATAATGTCTGAACTAGCACTAGCACTTTTTGTTTCAGATGCCAAAACATTATATGTTCCAGAAGTTAAAACACTTGATAATTCTGTTTGTAAATCTGTTTGAATTTTTGAATTTGTTTCTGTCATATCATCATTAATATTTTGATATTGAAACTCAATATAGTAGTTTCCACTCTCTTCAATAATTTGATATCTAGAAACACTTGCCCCATTGCTTGCAACAACTGATTTTACTGTGTTTTCAGTTCCAGTTGCAACACTTTCTGTTTTAATTTCATCTCCAACTTGAACACGCATAATGTTTCCACCAGTGAAATCAAGACCAAGATTAAAGCCTAAACAACAAAACATAATAAGTCCAACCAAAAAGATTGTTCCACTTAGCATCCAAAAATATTTAGACCATTTGCTTGGTTGAAATTTTTCACTATAAATGCATGAACTTAATTTAGAGGTTTTATGCTTTTTGTCTGTCATTTTGCACTCACCTCCCTTCTATTTAACGCATAATATTGTGGCTTCGTCATATTGAGAGGATAATACATATTTAACAATCCCCTTGTGATAACCAAAGCACTAAACATTGAAACAGCAACACCGATAAACAATGTTATTGCAAAACCTTGAATTGAACCTGTTCCAAAAATCATCAAAATAATACAAGCAATAAATGTTGTAACGTTTGAGTCAATAATTGCAGGAAGTCCACGTTTAAATCCAGTTTTTATGGCAAGATCCAATCTCTTTCCAGAACCATATTCTTCCTTAATTCTTTCAAATATAATAATGTTTGCGTCAATTGCCATACCAATAGATAAAATAATTCCTGCAATACCTTCCAATGTTAATTGAATAAAAGGAATTGCCATTAATAAGAATAGAACAATAATAACATAGAAGCATAGAGCAAATGATGAAAGTAGTCCCATCATTCTATATCTGCAACACATAAAGATGAAGATTAAAATAAGTCCAATAACACCTGCAATCAAACCATATTTAAGGGCATTAACACCCAATGTTGCTGAAATAACAGAAGTTTCACCCCAAGTTAAGTCAACAGAGAATGTTCCACTCATAATTTGAAGTGCAAAGTCTTTTGCCCCTTGTTCGTCATAACTACCAGAAATAAAGGTTGAACCACGAATTGCTGTGGTAACCGATGGTTCTGAAATTTCTTCACCATTTGAGAAAATGTATATCTTTTGTTCACTTGTTGTGAGGGCTTCATTTGTTAAGTCATAAAACTTTCTCTCACCCTCTGTTGTGAAGTCAACAGTAACACCCCACTCATAATTTCCAGCACTCGTACTTGTTGTTTGATAACTAGCATAAACATTTCGAATGTCTTTTCCAGTAATCCTAGCCTCGCCATCTTTTTCTAGCCTAAATTCAATCTTGGCAGGTGTTCCAATAAGACCCAAAACTGTTTCTGGGTCATTCACATCTGGAACTTCAACACGAATTCTGTTGCCTTGTTGTGTTGTAACAACAGATTCTGTGTAACCCTCTGATGCCAAAATGTTTGAAAGTCTTGTGACTGTTGCATTAAGTTCTTGGTCAAAATTTTGGCTTTCATCAGCTGGTTTTGCATCTCCAATAAGCAAAACACCGCCCTTAATATCAAGGCCGAGTTTTATAGAATTTGCAAATCCATTGTATGTGTAGTTCGTAAATGGTATTTCAAATGAACAAAAAGCCAAGAAAAAACCCAATAACATAAACACAACTAATATAACAAATCTTTTTATTGCTGTCGGTTTATTCATCTGTCCTACTCCTCTTTATATGTTTATCATTATAACCCAAAACGGCACTTTAGTCAATTATTTTTCTTAATAAAAACGAGATTTTATGCAATTATTTACAATTTTAACTAAAAAATAATCATAAATGAAAAATAAAAATCGTATATTACACTCAAGGAGATAAAAAATGGAAGCAATAAACGAAACACAATCATCAACAAAATCAAAAATATTAAACATTATAAAAGGCTCTTTTTGGGGAGTGGCATTCTCATTAGTTTGCATATTAATTTTTGCCTTAATCATTAAATTCACATCAATTTCAGAAAAAGCAATTCAGCCAGTTAACCAAATTATCAAGGTTTTGAGCATTTTGTTTGCATGCTATGTTGTGGGCAAAAAGATTAAAAAAGGTGGCGTTTTTGTTGGATTATTCACTGGTTTGCTCTACACCATTGTTGCTTATATTATTTTTTCAATTTTAGATGGTCATTTTTCTTTTGGCTTAAGCCTTTTAAATGACATCGCTTTTGGTGGAATTATTGGTTTAATTTCAGGTATATTGTGCATAAATCTTCGTAACAAATAACAATCTAATAAAAAACTTCTATGGATGCCCATAGAAGTTCTTTTTTTAGAATTTTTTTTAAGTTATTTTGTGATTTCTGCATCAAACAATAGTTTTTTTGCATTTCTGTTAATATTATTCACTCCCTATAACAAAACATTATGCTCACATTCCCATTTCTTTGGTTTCTTTTGGTTGCTTTGCATTAAGAATCTCTTTTGCTTCATTTTCATCAACTTTTATGTCTTCAAAAAGTTGACTTTCAACAACAAGTGGTGAGCCACCTTTAACTGTGTGTATAACATTCTTATCGCCATCAGGCATTACCTCAATATTTCCCATATCGAAAGCTGTTCCCATAGCATTACCAAATTCTGGAACAAAGAAAAATTTCTCACCCTTGTGCATATAATACATCTCTCCATCAACCTTTATTGAATCAGAACCAGCTGTTTGCAAAAGATTTCTTTCTGTTGCATATTTTTCCAAAAAGTCTTGTTCTTCTTTTGAGTTGAGATAATAGCACACTTCAATTCCATCAAAAGCTTTTTGGCCAACTTTCTCATCCAAACTCATCATAGTTTCAAGATAGTTTTCCATGTTAAAACTTGCTTGCATCCAAGCTGGATGTGCCAAAATAACTTTTGCTTCTGGGGTTTCAGTTCTAATAATTTTTAAAAGTTCTGAGGAATAAGGAACCCCCTCTGGCTTATAAAACAATTTTCCATTAGGATTTTGAGCCAAATTTCTAATAAAATCAGATGGATAATCAATAACTCTTGGAACAGTTTGCAAAGCATCTAAATATGCAATCCTTCTGTTTCTATCACTTGTTACCCATTTTTGCAAGTCTTTAACAATATGTGGCGTTTCTTGACTTATTAACTCTTCCATTGTTGGTTTTGGAATATCACCCAACTCGTCAATTCTTTCCATCAATTTCTTGTAGTCAGCGGCATAATCTGCCATTTTATTTCTAGCGTGTAAAATCTTATCTTGTTTTAATTTTAGAGCATCTTCAAATGGCATATAAACCAAAATGTGTGACACAAAGCCATCATAGCAACTGCCATCACTGTTTTGGTGGTGTGCATCAATAATGTTATCGTATTCACAGCCCAAAAACAATTCTCCGCTGTAGTAATCTCTTAATGAGCCCTCTTTTATAATTTCACAAATTGGCTCCAAAACATTCAAATTGTTGTGCTCAAGAAGGCAAAACTTCTTGCATCCATCTCTTTCTGCCTTTTTTAATGCATTGATAATATTTTCTTTATTAATTGCACCATCAACATGAACGTGCAAATCTGCTCTCATTTGTTCCATATATATCCCCTTGTTTGTTATAATTTTTTTTAAATTATTTTTAATTCTTTATTACACAAAGAATTGTGACTAATTTTTATCCAAATTCAAAATTTTTATCTATATTTATTTAAAATCACTCACATAATAATTATATCATAAAAACTTAAATTGTCAATACCCCCTTTAAGAAATTTTCATATAATATTTTCAATATATTTTAAATATTTGTGTTATTAGTTTAATAATTAATTTTGAATAGATAGTTATATTTTTTTCAAGGTTTGAACAAGGGGTATAAAAAGGCAGGCGTCCTAAACTATGCGTAAAATACTAAAATATAAAAACTAACATATAAAAAGAAAAATGATTGCAAATAACAATCATCTTATCTTTCATTCGCCATTTCTTCCATACCTTTTTCTGTTGTGCAAACAAGTTTCTTTACTTTTATTTTTTTATTTGGCTCATCTGGGCTATCATAGTGTCTTGCCCAACCACTTGTGTTTCCACCATAATCTGGAAAATTTTTGTAATTCGAATATACGCCAATATTGCTTTTAACAAAATGTTTATTTTTTCCTTTTTTCATCTCAACATCTTTTTTAATTTTTTCAACAATTTCTTTTCCTTTTTCCTGTTTCATAGTATCTATTCCCCTTTTCGTTACTTTTTTATTATAGCATCAAAAAAAAAGAAAATCAATAGCAACTTCCCAAATTTTTTAACATTTTTTTAATATTTCCAGTTTTTTCATAAAATATTATTTTTAATTATTGTAATGCTATTAATGCAAACAAATGGTTTGCAAAAAAAGGTGGTGGATTATGACAAAATCTTGCGATTCAAAGAGCGGAAAAAAAGATTGTAAGAAAGGTTCTAAATGTGAAACAAAATCAAAAGCAGTTAGTTCACAATCAAAAGAATCAACAAAATCTTGCTCTAAATAAGAAAGATTGAACACCAAAAAAGAAGCCAAATTATGGCTTCTTTTTACTTAATTAATCAACTGAGATGATGTAATAATAAACTGGTTGTCCACCAGACAATACTGTAACTTCACATTGAGGGAACTTTTCGGCAAGTTGTGTTTGAAGTTCTTCTGCATCTTCTGGTTGAACATCTTTTCCATAGAAGAGTGTTATATTAACTTTTGTGTCATCAATCATTTTTTCAACTAATTTAATTGTTGCATCACCAACAAGTTTATCTTTTGCAACAATCTTACCACCTGAAAGTCCAATAATATCGCCGTTTTTAAGGTCGAACCCATCAACATGAGTTTCTCTAACTGCGTGAGTTACACTTCCGCTCAAAACGCTTTCTTTAGCGGCATTCATTGCTTCAATATTTTCATCAAGTGTTCCTTCCATATTAAATGCAAGCATTGCTGCCACTCCTTCTGGAATTGAAACAGTTGGAATAACATGAATAAACTTCTTTGTTAAATTCTTTGCTTGTTCAGCAGCCAAAGTTATGTTTTTGTTGTTAGGGAAAACAAAAACATGGTCACTTGGAACTTTATCAACAGCCAATGCAATATCGTTGGCACTAGGGTTCATTGTTTGTCCACCCTCAATAACATAATCAACCCCCAAGTCCTTAAACACTGCCGCAATTCCATCTCCAGCAGCAACAGAAACCATTCCAAAAGCCTTTTGCTCTTGTTTTAGTTGAGCTTGCTTTTTCTTTAGTTCTCTGTTTTGCTCTAACATATTTTCAACTTTAATGTTCCAAATCTCACCCATCTCCAAAGCATAAGTTAGTGCTTTGTTTGGCTCATTGGTGTGAACATGAATCTTAATGAGTGACAAGTCTCCAACACAAATAACTGAATCACCTATTGCCATCAGTTTTTCTCTCAACTTGTCTATATCAGACTCTGTTGTCTTTTTATTGATGTGAATAATCATAAACTCTGTGCAATATCCAAACTGAATATCTGCCAAATCTTCATAGTTTACATGAACAGTTTCTGTTTCTTCAATTGTTTTTGGTGCTTCTTCTTGGAATTCTAAACCACCTTCATCATTAAGTCCTCTATAGAATCCATAAAATACTGTTAGAACACCTCTTCCACCACTATCAACAACGCCAGCAGATTTAAGAACAGGAAGCATTTCTGGAGTTTGAGACAATATTTCTTCACCAACAGCCAAAATTTGCTTGAAGAACTCATCAAAGTCTTGACACTTCTTTGCAATAGGTTCAGCATTTTCTGCCATAACTCTAATAACAGTTAGAATTGTTCCCTCTTTTGGAATTGAAACAGCCTTATATGCCATTTTAGCACCATTTTGCATTGCTTGAGCAAAATTCTTGGTCGTTATTTCTTGAACTTTCATAAACTCACTAGACATTCCACGAATAATTTGTGACAAAATAACCCCTGAGTTTCCCCTTGCTCCTCTCAACGCACCTTTGCTAAATGCTTCAGCCAAAGCATCAATACTGTTTGTTTGACAGTTGTTCACTTCATTTGTGGCAGACTTAAAAGTTAAGAACATATTACTACCAGTATCCCCATCGGGAACTGGATATACATTCAGTGAATCGATATATTTTTTATTTACTTCCAAATTGTTGTATGCCCCAATAACCATCTTGCGGAAAAGAGCACCATTTATACTTTTTTGCATATATATAACACCTACTATAATTTGTAATAAAAAACTGGATACGAGATTAAACCCTTACCCCAACAACGTTAACATTAATAACATCAACAATCATTCCTGAAAACTCTTCAACCTTATATTTAACAGTTTTTTTAAGAGAATCAGCAACTGCGCTGATGGAAATTCCATATTTTAAAATAACATAAAGGTCAATAAAGATCCTATTTCCATTTGTTGTCACTTTAACTCCTCTGCCAAGTTGTTGTTTCTTAAACAAATCAGCAAATTTGTCAGAAGTCTTTTTAGACACCAAATCCACAACGCCAATGCAGTCAAGTGCAGCCGAAGCAGCAACAGACGCTATGGCATCATCTGAAATAATAATTTTTCCATAATAGTTGGAAGTTGTTACAGACATCTATTTCCCTTTTAATAATCTTTTTTTGATAAATCTTGCGAAATATCTTTCTCATTTTACTAAATATTTTCAAATTTATCAAGCGTTTTTTATAAAATATTCAAAAATACCTTGCATTATTTTGAAAATTATGATACAATGCAACTATAATTCTTTTAGATAATATGCAGGAGGAAATAAAAAATGAGCAAAGAATGTCAAATTTGTGGAAAAACAAAAATGGCTGGAAATCAAGTTAAACGCCAAAGTAAATGGGTTCTTAGAAGAACAAACACTCCAAGAAATCCAAACTTGCAAACAGTTCATGTTGAAAATGAAGATGGAGTTCAAGTTAAAGTTAAGGTTTGCACACGTTGTTTAAAAAAGATGAAAGCAGAACAACAATAAAAAAGCATACAAAAAATGTATGCCTTTTTTTATGTAATTTATTTTATAATCTTTTTAGCAAAAATAACTTTAAAAAAACCTTTTAGCCATTTTGGAGGTTTAAAACAAACAATACACATAATATCTCCTTTTTAGATATATTATGCTCATTTTTGTTTTTGTGTTACACCAACGCATCGCCATGTATTTCTTTTATGATTGCCGCTCTATCCTCTGCGTTATATATTGCACTTCCAGAAACCAAAATATCTGCCCCACTCACCGCAATGATTGGTGCATTAATTGAGTTAATGCCACCATCAACTTCAATCAAAAAGTCTAAACCCTCTTCAACTCTCTTTTTGTTTAAATATGCAATTTTTATTAAACTATCCTTAATGAACTTTTGACCACTTTGCCCTGGCTCAACACTCATAACAAGCACAAGGTCAACATATTTTAAAATTGAGTCCAAAACTTTTACTGGTGTTTTTGGATTGATTGCAACGCCAACTTCAACACCAAGTTTTTTTATTGCTTGAATTGCCCCAACAAGTTGAATTTTGTCTGGAAATGCTTCATAATGAATAATAATCCTATCTGCACCATATCTAACATAATCCTTGGCAACATTCACGGGATTTTGCACCATTAGATGAACATCTAATTTTAACTTTGTGGACTTTTTGATAAAAGCCAAAATCATATAGTCATATGTTCTTCTTGGAACAAATTTTCCATCCATAATATCACAATGAATCAAATCGGCTCCAGCTTCTTCAAGCTCTTTTACATACTTTGTTAAATCCTTAACTGCACATGGGTCTGTGCTTGGTGCTATTAAAATATTTTTCATTATTCACCTCTATTTTTATTCATAACTTTGCATATTTATTCACTAACTCAAATTGTTTGGGTTAATCTCCACAAACACGCTAACGCCCTGTTTTTGATATTTGTCGCATATATTATAAACTTTATCAATTAAATTTGTAAAGCCAAAATTGGTAAGTCGCAAAAGAATTTGATATCTATATTTATTTTGTATTTTAGAAACAGGCGATTTCATTGCCCTACAATACAAAATATCTTTATTATCCTCGCAAAGAAGATTAAACTCATTCAGCGCGTGGGCGGTTGCAACTTGAACATCTTCAAGGTTTTCTCCACTAAATAACACTCGAACAATATAAGCAAAAGGCGGAAACTTTGAAACTTCACGCACATTTATTTCCCTTTCAAAAAAAGACTTGTAATCATAGTTTGCCATAAATCTATAAACATAGTGTTTTGGCATATAGGTCTGCAACACAATTTTGCCTATTTTCTCTGCTCTTCCAGCCCTACCAGCAACCTGCGTTAAAAGGTCAAAAGTTCGTTCAGCACTTCTAAAATCTGAATAGTGAAGGCTCATATCGGCATCAACAATTCCAACCAGTGTAACGTTTGGAAAATCGTGCCCTTTGGCAATCATTTGTGTTCCAACCAAAATGCAAGGTTTTGTGTTTGCAAACTCTTCCAAAATGTTTGCGTGCGAACTTTTGTTTTGAGTTGTGTCGAAATCCATTCTCAAAACTTTCACACCTGGAAACAACTTTTTCAATTCATCAGCCACTCTTTCTGTGCCCAAAACGCCCATTTTTATATATTTACTGTCACATTTAGGACAATTTGTGATTGTTTTATATCTTCTACTACAAAAATGGCATTTAAGCAAATCGTCTTCTTTGTGATAAACCAAAGTTGCATCACAATCATCACATTTAGCCACCCAACCACATGATTTACAAATCATATAACTTGCAAAGCCTCTTCGATTGCAAAATAGCATTGCCTGATTGTTTGCCTTAATGCAATCGTTTAAATCCATTTGAAGCCTACGAGAAAACATATTATTATTTCCAGCCAACATTTCTTGCCTCATATCAACAACTTCAACTTTTGGCATCTCTTTGTTGTTTGCCCTTTTTAACAATGTGTGAAGCCTATATTCCCCGTTCTTTGCACGATAATATGTGTCTATATTAGGCGTTGCACTCCCAAGAACAAGTGGGCAGTTGTTATAGTGTGCTCTAAACTTTGCAATGTCATGCGTATAAAATCTTGGATTACTTTCGCTTCTATATGAATCATCGTGCTCTTCATCAATAATGATTATTCCAATATTTTTAAGAGGTGCGAAAATTGCTGATCTTGCTCCAACAACAATTCTTGCCTCCCCAGAATATATTCTTTGCCATTCATCAAAACGTTCCCCCATAGAAAGTCCGCTATGAAGAATTGCCACAATACTGCCAAACCTAGCCTTAAATAATGAAACAACTTGTGGCGTGAGCCCAATTTCTGGCACAAGCATAATGGCGTTTTTTCCCTCATCTAAACACCTTTTGATGCTATGCATATAGATTTCAGTTTTACCACTGCCAGTAACACCAAAAATAAGATGTGTTGCTGGCTCTTTAACTTTTTCTAAAATATCTTTTTGAGCATCATTAAGTTCAACAGTTTTATCTTCTTTTTGCTTTGTTTGTGGGTTGCGAAGCACCCTTTCTGTTTTCACTTCAAAAAAGCCCATTTCCACGAATTTATCAACAGCCAAAGAACCAAACTTCTTATTTAAATCACTTTTTAGATAAGAGTTATTTGGCTCAATATAATCAAGCATTTCCAGTTGTTTTTTTGAGTTTGCTCTAAGTTTTTTTCGTGCTTCATCTTTTTCAAAATCAAGCACATAAACATATTCTTTTAAAAGAGGTTTAACCTTTTCTTTGCGAATACCACTAGGCAAAAAGAGCCTTAATGTGTCCACTCGTTTCAAGTGATTGTTCTTAATCATATAATCACTTAATTCAAGCATTTCTGGCAATATTAAAGGCTCTTCGTCTAATATACGCGAAATCTTTTTAACTTTTTCAATTGGGTAGGCGGTTGTTTCTTTTAGTCCAATAACATATCCCTCTATTGTTCGATTCCCAAAAGGCACCATAACTCTATGCCCAACTTTTGTGTTTTCAAGAGCAAAGTAGTCAAAAACTTTGTCAACTTGCGATGTTTTAATATCAACAATAACTTCAGCAAACATAAATTATTAATAACTTCCTGGAACTATTTTGCCTTCCATAACCTCTTCGGCAGCAATTGCAATAACTTTTGGGTCATTTTCTTGTGGCTCCCCAGCAAAATATGCATTAGATAACTCTTTTGCTCTTTTTGAAACCAAACAAGTTAAAAGATATTTGCTTCCACCACATTTTTTAATTAATGCATCAATTGGAGGTTCCATCATAACATATTTCTTTTCCATATAATTTCTCCTTATTTTATCAAGTTGTTAACAATTTCATTAACAAGTTTAGGGTTAGCTTTTCCGCCAGTTGCTTTCATTGCTTGTCCAACAAAAAATGCCATTGTTTTTTGGTTTCCAGCCTTTAACTCATCAACCGCTTTTGGATTGTTTTTCATAATTTCTTTAATAACTTCTTCAAGGCCACCAACATCGTTGTTTTGTGCCAAACCATTTTCTTTAACAACTGTTTCTGGGTCTTCATTTGTGCCCCATAGTTCATCTAAAAGTTTTCTTGCCACACTTTGACCAATGGTTTCACTGTGATAAAGTTTTAATAATTTTGCCATATTTTGTGGCGAAATCATAATTTCTGGGTCTTCTTCATCAATTGTGTTAAGTTTTTTGAACACTTCACCCAAAATCCAGTTACAAACGAACTTTGGCTCATTATATTGTTTTATAACTTCTTCAAAATAATCTGAAATATATTTACTTTCCGTTAATTGACTTGCGTCTTTTTCTGTTAGCCCAAGATTTTCAACATAGTTCTTTGCTCTATCTTCAGCCAATTTTGGAAGAGTTTTTCTAATTTCTTCAATATAAGATTTTTCCACATTAATTGGAATAATGTCTGGATCTGGAAAATAACGGTAGTCTTGTGCATCTTCTTTTGTTCTCATTGAATAACTTTTTCCAGCATTATCATCCCATCTTCTTGTTTCTTGAATAATGGCTCTTCCTGCCTCTAATTCTTCTTCTTGTCTTTGTGCTTCATATTTAATAGCCCTATAAACCGCTCTAAATGAATTGAGGTTCTTCATTTCTGTTCTTGTTCCCAAAGGCTCTCCCTCTTTGTGAAGAGAAAGATTCACATCACATCGCAAACTCCCTTCTTGCATTTTGCAGTCACTAACTCCCAAATATAGAAGTGTTGACTTTAATTTTTGCAAATATGCAACTGCCTCTTCAGCACTAGAAATGTCTGGTTCAGAAACAATTTCAATAAGTGGAACACCGCCACGGTTATAGTCTATCATTGTTCCTTCTTTTGAGTGAATAAGTTTTCCAGCATCTTCTTCTAGGTGGATTCTGTTCAACCTTATCAATTTTTTCTTGCCATCAACATCAATCTCAACTCCACCCCCAACACAAAGCGGATATTCAAGTTGAGAAATTTGATACGCTTTTGCTAAGTCTGGATAGAAATAGTTTTTTCTCTCAAAAACTGAATATTCATTAATACGGCATCCAACACTTAAACCAGCCTTGATTGCATATTCCACCGCTTTTTGGTTTAGAACTGGAAGTGCTCCCGGCATTCCCACACAAACTGGGCAACAATGGCTGTTTGGCTCTCCACCAAATTTGTTTTCACAAGAACAGAAGCACTTTGTTTGAGTTTTTAATTCACTGTGAACTTCAAGTCCAATAACAACTTTATACATTTTGTGCCTCCTTGTTTTTCTCTTCGAATAATTTTCCAAACCTAAAAATCATTTCTTCATTAAACTCTTTTGCAATCAGTTGCATACCAATTGGCAAACCTTCGTGATTCTTTCCAACAGGCAAACTCATTGCTGGCAGACCTGCAATATTGATTGGAACCGTGAAGATGTCTGTTAAATACATAGAAAGTGGGTCGCCACTCTTTTCACCAAGTTTAAATGCTGGATTTGCTGTTGTTGGGGAAATTATGATATCGCATTGTGAAAAAGCATTTTCAAACTCTTTTTTAATAACTTTTTGAACCTTTTTGGCTTTTCGGTAAAAGGCATCATAATATCCACTTGATAGCACATAGTTTCCAATCATAATTCTTCTTTTAACTTCTTTTCCAAAACCTTGCGATCTAGACTTAAAGTATAGGTCGGTTATATCAGCAAACTTATTTGCTTGAACACCATATTTAACTCCATCAAATCTGGCAAGGTTGCTGGCAGCCTCTGCTGAAGACAATATGTAATAAACGCCAAGAGCCGCATCAAGACTTGGAAGTGAAACATCAACAATTTCAGCACCATTTGCTTTATAGGTTTCAATTGCTTTATCAAGTGCCTCTCTCACTTCTTTGTCGAGTTTATCATTAAAGAACTCTTTTGCAATTCCAATTTTAAGTCCTTTAACATTTGTGTCTATTTTCTCATAGTCTGGCACACTATTTGTGCTGCTTGTCATATCATTTTTCTGGTCTTCGCCAGCAATAACCGAAAGCATAATTGCACTATCTTGAACACATCTTGTAAGTGGCCCAACCTGGTCAAGTGATGACGCAAACGCAACAACCCCATATCTAGAAACTCTGCCATATGTTGGTTTAAGGCCCACCACGCCACAAAAAGATGCTGGCTCACGAATTGAACCACCAGTGTCTGTTCCAAGAGATGCAAAGCATTGACAAGATGCAACCGTTGCAGCCGAACCACCACTAGAACCACCTGGAACATATGCCTTGTTTCTTGGGTTCAAAACAGGTCCAAAGGCAGAGTTTTCATTTGAACTACCCATTGCAAACTCGTCCATATTCGCTTTCCCAATAATAACCGCATCAGCATCTAATAGTTTTTGCGCACAAGTTGCTGTGTATGGAGAAACAAAGTTTTCTAAAAACTTGCTAGCACAAGTTGTTTTTGTTCCAACAAGATTAATGTTATCTTTAATAACAATAGGGATTCCAGCAAGTTTGCCAAGTTTTTTGCCGTTTTTTCTATCTTCATCAACGCGTTTTGCAGTGTCTAAAGCAAATTCTTCACAAACACAAATGAGAGTGTTTAAATCACTTGTTTCTTTAATTTTTTGCAAACACATTTTTGTTAGTTCCAAACTTGTGATGTTTCCTTTTTCTAGTTCGTCACGAATTTCAAACAAATTAAGATTTAAATAGTTCATTATTGTCCCCCTTCTTCCACAGTTATTGGAACAATAAAGGTTCCGTCTTCACTTTGAGGTGCATTCTTAAGAATTTCCTCTTGCTTAAAACTTGGTTTAATTTCATCTTTTCTTAACTCTGTTTTTGCATTAATTGCCTTTTCAAAAAGGTCAACGGAATCTGTGTTAACAGAGTTAATAAGGTTAACTTGTTCCAAAATTCCTTCAAACTCAACAACAAACTTCTCAAGTTCTTCATCGCTAAATTCCAGCCTAGAAAGTTTTGCCAACTTTTTTGCATCATTAATATCAATTTTTGGCATAATAGCCCCCTTTTTGTATAGTATATAGTCTAACACAACACTTTAAATGTGTCAAACATTTAATAGTGATAAAAATTCATCTTCTTCAATAATTTTAATTCCAAGAACAATGGCTTTATCATATTTACTTCCTGGCTCTCTGCCAAGCAAAACATAATCTGTGTTTTTAGAAACGCTGGAAGAAACTTTTCCGCCATTATCTTCAATAAGTTTTGTTGCATCATCACGGCTTAGAGTTGGCAATGTTCCAGTCAAAACAAATGTCTTGCCAGCAAACACTCCGCCACTCATCTTTTGCTTATCTGGGTAAACAATTTCCACACCAGCATCAAAAAGCCTTTGAATAATTTGCTGGTTAAAACTATTCGCAAAATACTCAACAATACTTTTTGCAACAACCTCTCCAATATCTCGAATTGCGCTCAATTCTTCAACTGTTGCCTTGGTTAAATCTTCAAAACTATTGAAATTCTTTGACAAATCTCGTGCTGTTTTAATTCCAACATTGGCAATACCTAAAGCAAAGATAAAGTTAGAAAATTGTGCTTTTTTACTGTTTTCAATTGCAGTGATTAAGTTGTTAGATTTCTTGTCCTTAAACTTTTCCAGTTCCAAAAGTTCTTCTGGTTTTAGACTATAAAGGTCAGCAACCGTTCTCACTTTTAGTTTATCATAAAAAATATCAATCGTCTTATCTCTAATCCCCTCAATGTTCATTGCATTTCTTGAACAATAGTGAATAATTCTTTCTTTTAGTTGCCCAGGACAATTTGTTGTGTTTGGGCAATATATATATGCTCCCTTGTCTTCTAGTGCTGTTCCACATTCTGGGCATACTTTTGGTTTTTCAATTTCTTTAAAGCCATCAAGTTTTTGAGCAAGCCCCAAAATTTCTGGAATAACTTCATTACTTCGTCTAACAAACACCAAAGCATTAATTCCAACTTGCTTTCTCAAAATGTCATCATAGTTATTTAATGTTGCACGCCTTATTGTGGCTCCCGCAAGTTCAACTGGGTCAATAACAGCAAGTGGTGTTACTTTCCCAGTTCTGCCAACCTGCCACAAAACGTTTCTTATAACGCTGGTAACCTCTAAAGGTGCAAACTTATAGGCAATCGCCCACTTTGGAAATCTTATTGTAAAACCAAGTTCTTTTCGAATATTCATCTCGTTAACTTTGATAACAATTCCATCAATTAAGATGTCTAGTTCTTCTCTAGTTTTATCTATTTCGCTAATAACTGAGTGAATTTTGTTAATGTCTTTTGTGACAACAAAAAAATCATTTGTTAAAAACTTGTTATCTTTTAAAAATTGATATAGCTCTTCTTGCGAATCAAATTCTTTATTTTCAATATATGGAACACCATAAGCAAAAAAGTCTAATTTTCTGCTTGCGGTAACTTTTGGATCTAGGTTCCTTATGCTTCCAGCAACGGCATTTCTTGCATTTTTTAGCATATCATCGTTTTTCTCATTATACTTTTCAAGTTCACTCAAAAGCATAATGCCTTCCCCATTCACAACAACTTTGCCTTTAAATGGGATTGAAAGTGGAACTGACCTTATTGTTTTAACCTGAGCCGTGATATCTTCTCCAACAAGCCCATTACCACGAGTTACCGCCTGCACCAAAACTCCATTTTCATATGTTATGGCTAGTTGCAGCCCATCAAACTTATATTCCACAGTAAAGGTGACATCTTTATATTCAGCTTTAATCTTTTTTAGCCAATCATCAAGTTCATCAAAACTTTGTGCCTTGTCTAAACTATAAAGTGGAGAAATGTGTTTTTGCTTCTTAAAGCCTGACATAACAACATCACCCACCCTTTGTGTTGGTGAATCTGGCAAAATTATGCCAGTTTGCTTTTCAAGGTCAACCAAGTGATAATATAGTTTATCATAATCAGCATCTGACACAATTGGATTATCAAGCACATGATAGTAGTAACTATACTTGTTTAAAGTGTCAACAATTTGCCTTATTTCTTCTTTAATATCTTTCACAATTTGCTCCTATTTCTTCATAATTTTTAATGGCGTGTATTCAAGTGAAAGTGTTTTCGCACCCAAAACATTAAAAGTTATTGTTACCATATGTTTTGTTTTGAGTTCACTATCATCAGTTATCACTCCAACGCCAAATTTAGAGTGAAACACTTGTGTTCCTTTTGTGAATTCATCATAAGTTTTTGATTGTTCTTTAATCATACTCTTTTGCATATTTTGAAAAAATGTGTTGTAACTTCCTGAATATGTTTTGGTTTCTGGTTCTTCTTGTTGTGTTTCTTCTATTTCATCTTTTGCTTCTTCAATAAATCTAGATTTTTTTTGAAATTGGTTCTTGTTCCACAAAACTCTTGTGTTGGCATAAGATATAAAAAGCATTTCTTTCGCTCTTGTGATTGCAACATACATAAGTCTTCTTTCTTCTTCAATATCGTTTTCACTTTCAATTCCCCTAACAATTGGGAATATTCCTTCTTCTGCTCCAACAATAAAAACAACTTTAAATTCAAGCCCTTTAACAGAATGAATTGTTCCAACAATAACAGAATTTTCCTCTGCATTTGTTTCATCTAAATCTGTTAAAAGCATAACAGACTGCAAATACTCATCAAGCGTTGCATTTTTGTTATCTTCTTGATATTCCTTCACACTTTGTTCAAATTGCTCAACATTTAACTTCTTTGTGTATTCTTCTTCAATGGTTTCATCATAACTTTCTTTAATCTTTGTTTCTTTAATTAAAGATTCAACAAAGTCGCTAACTGGCATATTGATGTTTGACAATAAGTTCATATATAATTCAGCAAAAGGCCTAACTTTACTTTTAAGAGAAGGCGATAGTGTTTCATAACTATCTATGGTTAAAATAGCATTAAGAAGTGTGTCTGTTCCACAAACTTCTTTAATCTTTTTTATTGTTGTGTCACCAATTCCCCTCTTTGGGAAATTAATAATTCTAAGCAAGCTTTCTTCATCTTTTGGGTTCACAAGAATACGCAAATAGGCAACAATATTTTTAATTTCACTTCTCTCATAGAACTTATAGCCACCCAAAACCCTATAAGGAAGCCCTGCATTGTTAAGAGCAGATTCAAAGTTCCTTGACAGTGCATTAAGTCTCATAAGAATTGCAAAATCACTGCAAGAATAGCCTTTGTTCCTAACAAGTGAAGAAATTGTTTTCACAACAAAGTCTGCCTCTTGTTTGTCTGTGGCAACATTTTCAATAGCCACTTCGCACCCAGTTTCATTTTCTGTCCACAGTTTTTTCTTTATTCTTGATTTATTGTTTTTTATAACATTGTTAGCCATATTAATTATTGTTTTAGTTGACCTATAGTTCTGCTCTAATTTATAAACCTTAACTGGCTTAAAATCTTTTTGAAACTCAGAAATGTTTTCAATATTCGCCCCACGCCAACCATAAATGCACTGGTCTTCATCTCCAACAACCATAATGTTTTTATGTTTTCCAGCCAAAAGTTTAACAATTTCATATTGAACCTTGTTGGTGTCTTGGAACTCATCAATGTGAATGTATTTAAACATATTTTGATAATACTCCAAAACATCTTTATTTTCTTTTAGAAGAATCAATGTTTTAATCAATAGATCATCAAAGTCTAAGGCGTTTGATGCCTTAAGTTTTTGCTCATACATAGAATACGCCGCAATAATATCTTCCCCATTTGCTTCGTCAATAACTTCATCAACATATTCATTTGGAGAAATATTATTATTCTTTGCTCTGGCAATATGACTTTTTATTGTTTTCTTGTCATCTTCTTCATCAATGCCAAGTTTTTCAAAAATGTCCTTTAATATTTTTGCTTTATCATCATCAGCATAAATACTAAATGATTTTGTGTAGCCAAGTCTATCAATATCACGTCTTAAAATCTTAACACAAAGCGAGTGAAATGTTGAAATCCACATATTGTTTGCAATCCCCAACATTTTGTCAACACGCTGTTTCATTTCGTTTGCCGCTTTGTTCGTGAAAGTGATTGCCAAAATATTGTATGGAGCAACATTTTTCTCTTGAACAAGATAAGCAATTCTATGTGTTAAAAGCCTTGTTTTTCCGCTCCCAGCACCAGCCGTTACCAAGATTGCCCCATCAGTATCTAAAACAGGAAGTTGTTGCTCTTTGTTTAAACTGTTTAATATACTCACTTTTCACCTCTTTTGCTAAAAAATATTATAACAAAAAGCCCAAATTTTGGCAACTAAAAAAAGCATCAGCAATTAAAAACTGCCTTGCTTTTCTGTTCGTCTTCATATCGTTGTTTCATTTCGTTATATTTGTCTGTTAGTTCATATATATAGTTTTGTTTTGCAACATCACTCAAATTATCATAAATATCATGGTCAATAAGTCTCATAATTGGGTTTAAAACATATTCATTTTCAGATAATAGTTTGACAACCTTTTTATAGAACTCATCTTCTTTTGTTCTTGGTTTTGAAACTGCATTAATTTCTCTTGCAATAATTTGTTGGAACATAAAATTCAGTTGTTCAACATCATCTCCCTCTTGATAATATTTGTCAATATATTTTTGCCGATCAACTTCCACCTTATTCCAATATCCACTTTTAAGTCTTTTCTTTGCTTGTTTTGCATATTCCCGAATTTTAATACACTTTTGCACCATAATTTAATCTCCTTTTTTCTTTTACTATATAATAAACAAAAAGGTTTGTTAAATCAATAATAACAAATTTTGCGTTTTTGACATAAATAGACAAATAAGCAAATATTATTTTGACAAAATATGTAGAAAAAAAATAAAAAGGCTTAATGTGTAAGCCTTTTATATCTAAAGAAATTATAATGCTTTTTTAATTTTAGCCTTCTTGCCAGAAAGTCCACGCAAATAATAAAGTTTTGCACGACGAACTTTTCCCTTACGAACAACCTCCACGTGGTCTATTCTTGGTGAGTGAATTGGGAATGTTCTTTCCACACCAACACCAAAACTGATTCGACGAACAGTGAAAGTTTCTCTGATGCTGCCGTTCTTACGAGCAATAACAACACCTTCGTAAGCTTGCAAACGCTCTTTGTCGCCTTCAACAACTTTAACATACACTCTAACAGTGTCACCAATGTTGAAGTCAGCAACTTGTTCTTTCAAGCCTTCTTTCTCTAATGTTGAAATCATGTTCATTTGACTATATACCTCCATAAAAGATTTTTGTCCAAGTGTTCTTGTTGATGTGTATTCCTATTTTATCCATACAAACGCATTCAAAAATGATTGAATGTGATTACTCAATATAAACAAGCCATAATAGCTCTATTTTGAGCAATAACAGAGGACCACCCGAGTCATAGAGAAAGTATAACATACATTTTTGCTTAATGCAAGGGTTTTTGGTCAAAAATTTAAAAATTTTAGAACGCTTGTTTGATGTGGGTTATTTTCCCGTTCAATATTTCAATAACATCAAACCTAAAATTGCTTTCCAAAGCATTTTTCTCCATTAAATAAACAGTTGCAACTTTTTGGATTTTGTTTTGTTTCCTCTCGTCAACCATTTCTCTTGGAAGACCAAACTCATCAGTGCTTTTGGCTTTCACTTCAACAAAAACTAGTTCTTTTGATTTTTTATCAAAAGCAATAATGTCTATTTCGCCAATTTTGTTGCGATAATTTGTTTCAATAATCTTATATTTATTCTTCTTTAAGTGCTTTTGTGCCAGTTTTTCGCCAGCATCACCAATTACTTTTGTGTTCATTTTTACCCCACAAAATGTTTAATAAAAGTTTCTCTATGAATTGGACATTTGCCAAACTTTTTTAAGTTTTCAATGTGCTCTTTTGTGCCATAGCCTTTGTGCTTTTTGAAGTTATATTGTGGATAAAACTCATCGAGTTCCAACATTAACCTATCACGGCTAACTTTTGCAAGAATTGACGCACATGCAATGTTATATGAAAGTGCATCTCCTTTTATGATTGGCAAATATGGAACATCTAAACAAAGTCCTTTCACCGCATCAACCAAAACATAATCTGGCGTCACATAAAGCCCCGAAACAGCTTCTTGCATTCCTTGTTTTGTTGCTTCCAAAATGTTTATGTCATCAATAGTTTTTTCATCAACGAAACAAACCTTAAATGCAATTGCCTTGTCTATGATTTTGTCAAAGAGTTCTTCTCTTTTCTTTTCTGTTAACTTTTTACTGTCGTTAACGCCATCAATTATGTCATCAAGTGGCATAATGCAAGCAGCACAACACACAGGTCCAGCAAGTGGGCCACGACCAGCCTCATCCATTCCAGCAATTAATTCATAACCTAAACTTTTGTATTTATTTTCAAAATCAAACATAGATTCCTATTCCTTTATGCCATAATCTTCCGCTCTATCAAGAGTGATTTTGCCAAGTCTTCCTTTTCTAAAATCATCGAACAAAGCGTGACTTGCTCTATCATAATCATAGTCGCCGCCACGAAGCAAAAATTTTCTGCTTTCGCAAATTCTCTCCAAAATTTCAAGCGGCTCTCCATCAAGCGTTATGTTATATCTTTCTTCTAATAGTTTTGGGTAAAGTTTTTTCATTTTTTCAATAAAGTCTAGTGAAAGCCCTGGAATATCCAAAACCTCCTCACGAATTGAACCAATATAGGCAAGATTTCTGGCTATTTCTTGGTTTTCAAAAGATGGCCATAATGTTCCAGGAGTGTCTAAAAGCTCAAAAACTCCACCAATTCTTACCCACTGTTTGCCTTTTGTTACGCCCGGTTTGTCGCCAGTGATTGCCTTATATTTTCCCGAAAAGTTATTAATTAATGTGCTTTTTCCACTGT
Organism: uncultured Clostridia bacterium; assembly: GCA_905235475.1. Lineage (GTDB taxonomy): Bacteria > Bacillota > Clostridia > Christensenellales > UBA1242 > UBA7584. Next base: position 45,146 of record CAJOLU010000005.1, on the reverse strand, counting down.
TTGGAACGCCCAAAACCATTGCACGATCCACCATTTTAACGCCCTTTTTGTCATATTTTTCTTTTTTGTTTTGAAGGAGCTTTTCGATTTTTGTTAAAATAATTTTAGAAGAATTTGTTTGCGTTGAGTTTAAAAGCACACATTCTTTATTTTCTCCAGTGAAAAATTTCTGCCAAAAAGCGTTTTGTTTTTCATCAGCCAAATCGCTTTTGTTTAAAACATAAATGATTGGTTTATTTCCAATAAGTCTTTCAAATTCTGGATTAACACAAGAATAAGGCGCCCTTGCATCCAAAACATAAATAACAACATCAACCACTTTGATGTCTTCTTCCATATTTCGAATAGCCTTGGTCATATGCCCAGGAAACCATTGAATTAGCATTTGTTTTCTCCTTTATTGCATTTTATATTTCATTGTTTGATATTTCATATCATAAGCTGTTATTTGAATTGTTCCAACTTTTTTAAAACCAAGCTTTTCATAGGCTTTCAAGGCAAACAGCGAAGAATCAACAACAATTTCATTCACCTTATTTTTTGCAAAGCACTCTTTTGCCAATTCAAACAATTTTGTGCCAATGCCAAAACATTGGAAGTTCTTTTCAACAAAAAATGCTTGAATCTTTTGTTTTTCCAAAGAAATTCTTATAAAACCAATAAGCTTGTTTCCAAAAAAGGCACCAAAAAATGTTGCTTGTTCAAAGCTCTCTTCCACAAACCTTGCTGTGTCTCCTTTCACAAAACGCCTCAAAGGTTTTATATCTTCGTAGAAAGAACTCTCACACTCCAAAATTGTTTGATTGGTTAAATCTGCAATTTCTTTTGCAAAAGATTTGTTTAAAGTTTTGTAAGTCATGTTTGAAATTATCAACTCTGGCCTTCTTTGTTTTGTGATTTTTATGCTTTCTTTCTCTCTCCACTTCTCAATTTCTTTGTGGTTGCCATTTAAAAGAACTTCAGGAACTTTTAATCCTTCAAACTCTGCCGGTTTTGTATATTGTGGAAATTCAAGCAAACTACTGCTAAAACTCTCATTTTTGTATGAATTTTCATTTCCCAAAACGCCATCTAAAAGCCTTGCAACAGAATCGATGAGAACCATTGCTGGCAGTTCCCCACCAGTTAAAACATAATCTCCAATGCTGATTTCATCGCAAGAAAAGTGATCAATAACTCTTTGGTCAATGCCCTCATAATGACCACAAACCAAAACTAAATGTTTTTTTTGTGATAGTTCTTCAACCACACTTTGCGTGAGCATTCTGCCTTTTGGACTTAAATAAATGATGTGAGAATCTTTTTTTTGCACACTTTTAATGCTGTCAAAAAGTGGTTGTGGAGTCATAACCATTCCTTCCCCACCACCAAAAGGTGTGTCGTCACATTTATGGTGTTTATCTTTTGAAAAATCCCTTATATTTATGATGTTTAAATCAAGTTTATTAGCTTTCGTTGCTCTGCCAATAATACTTTCTTTTAAAGGCTCAAAAGAATTTGGGAACAAAGTTAACACATCAATCTTCACTTTGTGTTACCTCCAAAAACCTTTTTTTATTAACAACAATTTTCTTGTTTTGTGCGTCAACAGTTAAAAAAACTTTGCTCAAAAATGGGCACATAGTTTCTTCAGAGCCATCTTTAATTGTTAAGATATCGCTAGCGCCAAAGTTTAAAACATCAACAACTTTGCCAAGTTTTTCTTCCTCTTCGGTTACCACTTCGCACCCAATAAGGTCGTCAACATAATATTGGTCTTCTTTAAGTGGCAAAAGGTCTTCTTGTGGTGCAATAATGTCTTTATCTCTCAAAGTTTCGGCATCATTTCTGTCTTTCACTTCTTCAAAAAAAGCGTAAACAAAGCCATCTCTAGCACTTGCAGACTGAATTGTGTGAACCTTTCCATCAATCACAACGCTTTTTAAGTTTAAAAAGTTTTGTTCATCAACTTGTGGCTTTATCTTTAATTCGCCGCGAATTCCTTGTGGCTTTAAGATTTTTCCAATAATCATTTTCCCCTCACAAAAAAAGAATAAAGGAGATGAAATTCATCTCTTTTATATCATTCAAATTTTATTATAATTTTCCCACTATCTAGCCCATTTTTTGCAGCAAGAGAATGCACAAGAATTCTAATTGCTTGAGCATTTTTTCCACCACGTCCAACAACTCTGCCAAGTTCTTCTTTTGCAACTTTCACAGTTATAATAGTTTTATCATCAACTTGCTCTGTTGTAACTTTGACGGAAGATTTGTTGTCAACAAGTTGGCTAACAATATACTCAACAACTTTTTCCATACATTTCTCCTTTTTTTATTTATTATTATTCAGCTGGTTGTTCTTCGGCTGCTGCTTCTGCTGGAGCTTCTTCTGCTTGTTCAACTGGTGCTTCTTCTGCTGGAGCTTCTTTCTTTTGAGGTGGCATTTGTTTTGGCTTTGGAGCACGGTATGCTTTCTTTTCAATTATTCCACTCTTAACCAAAAGTTCTTGTGCTGTTTCAGACATTTGAGCACCGTTTTTAAGCCAGTATTCAACTCTTTCTTTGTTTAATTTAATTTCTGCTGGGTTAACCATAGGATTATAAGTTCCCAAGTTTTCAATATAACTTCCGTTTCTAGCGCATCTAGAGTCAGCCACAACCACACGGTAGAATGGAGTTTTCTTGTCTCCCATTCTTGTTAATCTAATTTTTGTTGCCATTTTTATTTTCTCCTTTAAAATTTTATATTAAATTACATTAAAATAATGGTAATTTACCTTTTTTCTTGCCATTAAACTGTTTCATCAATTCTTTAGATTGATAATACTGCTTTAATAGCGTGTTAACTTGTTGAATTGAGGTTCCACTACCCATTGCAATCCTTTTCTTCTGCCCCGCCTTGATAATATCTGGATTTCTCCTCTCTTTTGGGGTCATTGATTGAATGATTGCTTTGCTTCTTGCTAGATCTTTTGGATCTACTGTGATGTTGCCAAGTTTTTTGCTCGCCCCTGGAATCATTCCAATAAGGTCGTTGATGTCGCCCATTTTGTTTAGATTATCAAATTGAGCCAAATAGTCTTCAAGAGTGAATGAATTTTCTCTTAAAGCCTTTTCCATTTTTGCCATTTCTTTTTCATCAACTGCGGCTTGAGCTTTTTCCACAAGGGTTAACACATCACCCATTCCCAAAATTCTTGATGCCATACGGTCTGGATAGAAAGGCTCGATGTCGCCAAGTTTTTCTCCAACACCACAGAACTTGATTGGCTTTCCTGTCACGGCTTTAACAGATAGTGCAACACCACCACGAGTATCGCCATCTAGTTTTGTTACAATAACACCACTAATGTCTAGTCTATCATTAAATTCTTTTGCAACATTAACGCTATCTTGACCAGTCATTGCATCAATAGTTAAAAGAATTTCGTTAGGATTTGCCTCTTTCTTGATTTCTTCAAGTTCTTGCATTAACTCTTCATTAATATGAAGTCTTCCTGCTGTGTCGATAATCACAACATTAAAGTCGTTTTTCTTGGCATATTCAAGCCCTTGTTTAACCGTTTTAACTGGATTTTGTGTTCCTCTTTCAAACACTTCACATCCAGCTTGTTTTCCAACAACTTGAAGTTGGTTAATTGCTGCTGGCCTATAAATGTCACCAGCAATTAACAAACACTTCTTGCCTTGGCTTTTTAGGTAGGCACCAAGTTTTCCACACATTGTGGTTTTTCCTGCACCCTGAAGACCACACATCATAATAACAGCTGGTGGTGTTCCAGATAAATCTAGTTTTGATTGAGTGCTACCCATCAATTTAACAAGTTCGTCGTTAACAATCTTAATAACTTGTTGCCCAGGTGTTACGCTTTTGATGATTTGTTCACCAACCGCTTTTTCCGACACTTCTTTGATAAAATCTTTTGCAACCATAAAGTTAACATCAGCCTCTAAAAGTGCCACTCTAATCTCTCTCATGGCCTCTTTTATTTCAAGTTCTGTCAACTTTCCCCTTTTGGTCATCTTGGAAAAAATATGATTTAATCTTTCCGATAGCCCACTGAATAATGCCATATTATTCCTCCATCTCTTTTATAGTGTCAATTATAGACTCATAATCTTCTTTTGTCAAACTACTTTTATAGTTTTTTTCAATAGTGTCATAAATTTGGTCTAGTTTTTCACAAATTTTCAAATTTTTCTCATACTCTTCCAATTTTTTTATAGTTCTTTTCAAAAGGTCGAATGCAGCCTGCCTGCTAACGCCAAATTGTTCAGCAATTTCACCAAGTGAGCCATTATAATCAACATACGCCCTAACAATTTGTTGTTGTTTGTTTGTTAGCATATTTTTATAAACGCAAAAAAGTCTTGATACTTTCAAAGTTTCTTCAATATTCATAACAACCTCGCAAAGTAAAATTACTTGACATCATTGTAACACCTTTTTTTTAAGTTGTCAATATTTTTTTTAATTTTTTTGCAATATATTTTAATGCTTTGCGTAAGCACGCTTTCAGTGCTATCAAAAATTTTCCACAATAAAAAGTGTTTATAAAATAGTTAACATTATTTTGCGACAAAAACCAAAAACCCACAATACTTTGAAGAATTTGTGAACTATTAACACAAGTTTGAGTATAATAAACTATGAAAACAAAATCAATTTGGCTCGTAACTCTTTTTTTAGCAATCTTTGTGCTAGTTTTTTATGGCGCCATACTCTCAATATATCCAAAAAAATACGAAGATTTGGTGCTAAAATATGCAAAAGAAAACAACCTTTCGCCCTATCTTGTGTTTGCTGTCATAAAAACTGAAAGTGGTTTTGATTGTGATGCTGTGTCAAGTGCTGGGGCTGTGGGACTTATGCAAATTATGCCAAGCACAGCCAAGTGGTTAACAGGCAATAATGAAAACCTAAAGGACCCAAACACAAACATTAAAATTGGCTGTTTATATCTCTCATATCTTCAAACAAAATTTCTAGATTTATCATCAATTTTGGCAGCCTACAACGCAGGACCGAACAAAGTTAATATTTGGCTGGAAGATGAAAAATGCAGTAATGACGGAATAACTCTGCGTAAAACACCATACAACGAAACAAATAACTATATAAAAAGGGTAACCAAAGCAAAAAAAGCATATGAGATTTTATATAAATTCTAAAATAACCCAACATTTTTAGTTGACTTTTTTTATGCGTTTTTGTTATGCTTGTTTTGAGGTGTGATATGGTTAAATTTTTTGTTGATGCTTTTGCCGATATGTTCAATGATGAACTAGCCAAAAATAATCTAAATTTGGCTCCAAGCAAACTTAAATATGGTAAGAAAATAATTGAATTTAGTGGATACGACAAAAAGCCAACCAGCAATATGTTCGAGGATATTAAAAACAATAAATACACCATTGCACATGTAACAGAACAAGAATGGTATTCATTTTTTGAACCATTTTTAAAAAATGGCGATGATGTTGTGTTTTTTTCTATTTCGCTAAAACTATTTAGTGATGGTGGCCAAGACTTGATGGCGGCATTCACTGAACTTTCAGAGAACTACCCTAACCGCACTATTGAGTTAATAGACACAAAAACAGTATCTCGTGGCACAAGCAATATTGCTGTTCTTTGTCAAACATTCTATAACGCTAAAAAAGATTTAAACAAAGCAATTCAGTTTGCAACCGAACTTTCTGGACAATTTGTAACAGCATTTGTTGTTGATGATGTTTCTTTTCTATCATCAAACCCAATTCTTCAAAAAAGTGGTGCTTCACTGACTGGTGGACTTATTGGAATGAAACCAATTATTTCAATAGACAAAGAAGGAAACTTTAAACTGCTAGACAAATCTCGCGGCTTTAAAGCAGGTGTTAACAAACTATTTTCAATTTGTCACGCTAATGGAGAAAATATTGCCGACTACACTTTTTCAATCATCTATGCTGATGCAGAAAACGAAGCAAAAGCATTAAAAAACAAATTTTTGGAATACGTTAGTGAAAATGAAATCTTCTCTACTCCAACATCTCTTAATAATATGAGCATTGTTGGACCAAAGTTCGTGGGAATCACATTCCATAGTAAATAATCCAAAAATAGAAAAAGAAGCTTAGTTTGCTTCTTTTTTTGTATAATTAAAGAAATTTATCCTGTCTAAACCGTTACGGTTGGTTCTGGTTTTTTCTCCGTGCCGTCATACACGAAAGAGTCTTGCGGGAGCGTGATTGTTGCACCACTTAAATCTTTTGGCAAAACATTCCATGAAAGTGAAATATTTTCAGTTCCGCCACCGCTCCACTGGTAGTTTATTTTTGCTGTTGGGGTAAGAGATATGGTTATTGTGTAGGTTCCACTTGTTTTAACGCTTGTTGCGCTTGTGTCGCCAGATAGCGTCATTAAACTGCTATTATAGTTATTTAGTGTTGGGCTAACACTCACACTTGTTCCTTGGAATGTTGGATTTGTGTTAATAGTTGGCTTCGTTAGGCTCTGTTTTGTAATATACCATGTTAAAGTAACATCCCCAGTTGAGTTATCGCTCCAGCAATAACCTTGTTTAAGGGTGAATGTAACAGTATACGTCCCCACATCTGTTGCACTAGTGTCGCCCGTTCGTGTCATATAGTTTGAATTATAATTAGTAATACTATGAGTTATTGTTGAACCGGTGTATGTATAACTCGTTAAATTAGTTGCATATGGTTTGTCAACAGAAATTAATAAGTTATGATAAATCACATCAATAAAGCCTTCTCCGGCAAAATTTGCTTTAATGCTAGCCATGTTGGCATCATTTTTGTTATTAAGGTTATAGCCGTTGAGGTATGCCCTCCAGCACGAACTTGTCCAAGAGTTTCCGTGCGTGTCTGAGTCGTTTGGATAAAAAGGCAATCCAGACACAATTCCATAGACTGAATATGCATCAATATAGGTCGCTATCCCAGTTCCACTTGGGTTTATTGATGTTGGCATAGCGTTCCAGTTGTTAATCACCCATTTTATTGGTTCAACTTTTATCCAAACGCTTGAACTTCCGTTTCGTGCAACTGTGGTGCCATCGCTATAGGTGTAACCTGTGTAGCGGCCATATTGGGGAACATAGACATAATATTCATTGTTATATTTGTATTCTTCACTATACGCTGTTGTTCTTGAAGATGATGTTATGCCTAGTGTGTATCCCGCATATCTTGTGCCTGTTTTGTAACTGGAATTGTTCACAATGTTATTTAAGGCGGTTTTCAAACTTGAATCTGACACTATTGTTTGCGGATACATCAGGTTGTCTAGTTCAATGGTATGATAGGTTTTGCTATTGTATGTAAGGGTTCCAATGCGCCCATTTCCCGCGCTCAGTGCGGAGATACTAGGCCCAAGATTGAGGTGCAATGCAACACGCGAAGCAAAGCTATCGTCGTAAAACATGGCGACGTAGCTCACACTACCATCAGTGGAAACAGTCCAGACGTAGCTAGAGTACGTAGAGCGACTCCACCAGTAGCACGAACCATTACCACTTGAGCGATTGCTACCCATTCCTGTGTAACTTGCGTTTAAATATGCACAATTTGCTAATGACCAATCGGTTGGCTCACAAATCCTGTCTGTGTATGATGTGAAACCATAGTTGCCACTATTTTCAATATCGTTGTAACTTGGAAAATAAGCATAATCTTCAACCGAATAACTACTAAGGTCAACAAAACCGCCCGCAGATGTCAATGGTTTTTGAACCTCGTGATAAATCACATCAATAAAACCTTCTCCAGCAAAATTTGCCTTTATGCTTGCCATGTTGGCATCATTTTTGTTATTAAGGTCATAGCCGTTGAGATATGCCCTCAAGCACGAACTTGTCCAACTTGCGCAATTTTCGTCTTCCCAGTCTGGATAATAACACATTCCAGACACAATTGCGTAAACTGAATATGCGTCAATATAAGTTGCTGTTCCAGTTCCATTTGGGTTTATGGATGTTGGCATAGCGTTCCAGTTGTTAATAACCCATTTTATTGGCTCAACTTTTATCCAAACACTTGAATCTCCATTTGTATCAACCATGGTGTTGTCATCGCTGTATGTGTAGTAAGAGTAGCCATAGCCATATTGTGGAACATAAACATAATATTCGTTGTTATATTTGTATTCTTCACTATACACTGTTGTTCTTGAAGAAGATGTTATGTCTGTTGTGTATCCTGCATATTTTTTGCCAGTTTTGTATCTGGAATCGTCCACAATGTTATTTAAGGCGTATTTCAAACTTGAATCTGACACTATTGTTTGCGGATACATTAGGTTGCCTAGTTCAATGGTATGATAGGTTTTGCCAGTGTGTGTAAGGGATCCTGTGCGTGCATTTCCCGCGCTCAGCGCGGAGATACTAGACCCAAGATTGAGGTGCAATGCAACACGCGCAGCCCGGCTCTCTTCGTCAAGCCAGTCGTCGCAGTCCATATAACCATCAGTGTCAACATACCAGACGTCTCCATCATCATCAGAGCGACTCCACCACCAGCACGAACCATTACCACTTGAGCGAATGCTACCCATTCCTATGAAACCTGTGTCTAAATAAGCGTAATTTGCCAATGCCCAGTCGGTTGGCTCACAAAGCCTGTCTGCAGCTGCTGTAAAACCATAGTTACCAGAGTTTTTAACATCATTGTATGATGGAAAGTAAACATAGTCTTGAACAGAATAACTTATGTCGCTATCACCTTCAATGATTGAAAGGTCAACAAAACCGCCCGCAGATGTCAATGGTTCGTGATAAATTGTGTCAATAAAACCTTCTCCAGCAAAATTTGCCTTTATGCTTGCCATGTTAGCATCATTTTCGTTGTTAAGGTCATAGCCGTTGAGGTAAGCGCGCCAGCATGAACTTGTCCAAGAGGTTCTGTTTGTGTCTGACGTGTTTGGATAAAAAGCCATTCCAGACACAATTGCGTAAACTGAATATGCGTCAATATAGGTCGCGCTTCCACTGCCACTGCTGTTTATTGATGTAGGCATAGCGCTCCAATTGTTAATAACCCACTTTATTGGCTCAACTTTTATCCAAACACTTGATGCTCCGTTTTGTGCAACTGTGGTGCCATCGCTATAGGTGTATGATGAGTCGTAGCCATATTGCGGAACATAGGCATAATACTCATTGTTATATTTGTATTCTTCACTATACACTGTTGTTCTTGAAGATGATGTTATGTTTGTTGTTCTTCCGGCATAACGCCTTCCTGTTTTGTAGGAAACGTTGTCTTTTATGGAATTTAGATTTGAAATTAGCGTGCTGTCACTGACCTTTGTTTGTGGCCACATCAGCCTGTCCATTGTTATGGTGTTGTACGTTTTGCTGTTGTGAGTGATTGTGCCCAAACTTGCATTTCCCGCGCTCAGCGCGGAGATTGAAGATTGAAGATTGAGGTGCAAAGCACAGCGCGAAGCCCCGAACGAGTAGGATGGGTCGAGGTTGTACAGATTACCATTAATACTGGAAACATCCCAGAAGCTGCTAGCTGAGTAGGCAGAGCGACACCACCACATGCACGAACCATTAGAACGAATGTTCGACATTCCTGTGTAACTTGTGTTTAAATATGCATAATTTGCCAAACTCCAATCGGTTGGCTCACAAAGCCTGTCTGTTGAAGATGTTAGTCCATAGGTGCTGTTTGCCTCATTGTATTATGGAAAGTAAACATAGTCTTGAACACTGAAGCTGATTGAGCCTCCATCTTGGTCAATGGTTGAAAGGTCAATTAGACCATTTGCAGCAGTTGCAGAGGACACTGACAGCGTCTCATTTTGGTAATACTTGTTTACAATGTTAGACATACCAAATACTAATAAACACCCCCCCCCACAAGAGTTATGAGGGTTAAAAACATACTGATAATAAAACCAATTTTATTTGCTTTGATCATCAAAACTCCTATTTTTTGACTTTTTGCTCTTATGCTTTTATTTTAACAAATATTTCATAAAAATTGCAAACGATTTTAGGGTTTTTTTGGAAAAAATTGCGAGATTCTTCACAAGAATACGCAAGAGGTCGGGGCTTACGAATGACAATATCACAAAACAAAAAAAGAAGTATCGCTACTTCTTTTTCATTATTTGCGGTTTCTTTTTCTTGCTGCTTCGCTCTTCTTCTTGCGTTTAACACTTGGTTTTTCATATGCTTCTTTTTTGCGAAGGTCGCCGATGATACCATCTTTTTGACATTTGCGTTTAAAGCGTTTTAATGCGCTGTCAATGCTTTCGTCTTTTCCAACAATAACCATTGTCATATCTTCTCACCACCTTCCATTTATAATTTGTATTATATTATCACAAATAAAAAACTATGTCAATAAGTTTTTCCAGTTTTTGTCTATTTTATGCTATTTTTGATTAATTTTGTGTTTCTGCAACAATTTTTTCGCCCAAATCTTGTCCGCCCAAAATGTGAACATGAACATGTTGAACTGCTTGGCGAGCATTTTTGCCTTGGTTTATGATTATTCTATAACCATCATCAAGACCAAGTTTTTGTTTTAGAGTTGGAATTGTTTCAAAGATTTTTCTTAACGATTCCAAGCCGTCTTTCGCATCTTCAAACCTTGCATAATGCTGTTTTGGAATTGCAAGATAATGAAGTTTTGCCACTGGTTTTATGTCCTTTATGAGAAAAAACTCATCACACTCAAAAAGTATTTCACTATTAATTTCTTTGTTTGCAATTTTGCAAAATATACAATCTTCCATAATTTTAATCTCCTTTTTTATTCACACTTTTGAAGAACTTCGCCTAAAAGACCATCTTCAAAAGTTCCAACAATTTTCACTGCAACCATATCGTTTGGCTGCAAACCACCTTTATCAACATAAACTTTGCAGAAATTTTCGCTGTGGCCAACAAGTTTTTGAAACTCTTCTTGCTCTAACAAAACTTCATGATATAGCCCAATTTGGTTCTGCAAGTAATTTGCGTGAAGTTCATTTTTAAGTTTTGTTGCCCTCTCCACTCTGTTTTTCACAACATCGCCATCTAGAACTTTAAATCTAGCAGCCGCAGTTCCATTCCTTTTTGAATATGGAAAAATGTGAATGTCGGCAAATCTTGCTTTCTTGATGGTTTCCAAAGTTTCCAAAAAGTCTTCTTCTGTTTCAGTTGGGAAGCCAACAATTAAATCTGTTGTGATAGCACAGTTTGGAAATGCCTCATAAATCATATCAACCTTGTTTAAAAACTCTTCTTTGGTGTATTTTCTGTTCATATCTTTAAGAGTTTGGTTTGCACCACTTTGCATACTTAAATGGAAGTGTGGGCAAAAGTTTGGCATATTTTTTAAGGCAGTTAAGAAATCTTTTGTGATAATTTTTGCTTCCATTGAGCTAAAACGAATTCTTGCTCTAATGGTTTTTAGTGATTCCACAAGCGAAATAATGTCACAGTTAAGGTCTTCTCCCCAAGAAGAAACATCAATTCCAGTTATAACAATTTCTTTGCTAGATTTTGCCATATTGTATGCTTCAACAACAATTGATTCTAGGTTTCGGCTACGGCTTCTCCCACGCAAATATGGAATCAAACAATATGAGCAATAGTTATTGCAACCATCTTGAATTTTTAGATAACTTCTTGTTTTATGCTTTTTTGGCGACTCCATTTCCTCATAGTCGTATGGGGCATCTAAAACATAACACACCTTTTGGTCTAGCATATCCAAAAGCCACTCTTTTCCACTGGACCCAACAATGGAGAAAACACCATCTTTGCCATCAAAATTTTGTGGGTTGTGTTGGCTAGCACATCCACAAACCATAATTTTAGCGTTTGGACATTGTTTTTTGATTTTGGAAATCATTTGCCTTGATTTTCGTTCCGCTTCATTTGTGACAGCACATGTTGATAGAAACACAACATCAACGGTTTCGTCCAAATTTTGGGCAATTTCATGCCCCCTTTGCTTTAAACTTTCCATAAGGCTGTCTGCCTCATATTGGTTAACTTTGCAACCAAGTGTTAAAAATCCTATTTTCATATTTTTTTAAACTGATTTAGTTCAAACATCACAGCACTTGCCAAAACTAAACCAGCAGTTTCTCCTCTTAATATATTTTTTCCTAAGCTTATTTCTTTTGCACCATTAGCCACAAGTTTTTGCGCCTCCATTTCACTAAAACCGCCCTCTGAACCAACAATTAAAGCAATTTCGTCTGTTTCCTTTAAACTTGAAATAACTTCTTTTGCGGAAACATTGCTATTTTCATATGCAAAAATAACTTTATCAAAACTCTTTAACTCCTCAAGCATTTGCTCAAAAGTTAGCACATCTCCAATTTCCATAAGGGCTTTTCTGCCACTCTGCTTGCAAGCCTCTTGTGAAATCTTTTTAAAACGTTCAACTTTTTTGTTGTCTATTTTGGCAACCACAAATGAAGACAAAAATGGCACAAAAGTTTTAACATTAAGTTCTGTGGCTTTTTGAATTGCATAGTCCATATGCTCGCCCTTCAAACTTGCTTGAAATAGCGTTATGTTTAAACTATCATTTTCAATTTTTGTTTTGGAAATTATTTTGCAAAGTGTTTGAGTCTTTTCTATTTTTTCAATTTTGCACAAATATTCATAATCTTTGGTGCAAGCAATCATCTCTTCATCTGGTTTTGCTCTCAAAACTTTTGATAAATGGTTATGCTCATCGCCAGAGAGTGACAAATAATCACCTTTTATATTCGTGCTTTCCACAAAAAATTTTCTTGCCATTATACCTTCCTTTTATGAGTGTTATTATATCAAAACACAAATAAAAAAGCAACAAAAAAAAGAAAACTCTAGTTTAGAGCATTCTTATTATATTGTTAGTGATTCTTCTTGGTTATCAACTTTTTCTAACTTCTCTTGATCAAGTTTTGCTTGTGCAGTTGCTGCAACTCCAACAATTCCCGCAGCCATTGCCCCACCAATTGTTCCACAAGTTGCTGTTAAAAGTGGCGTCATTGCTTCTGCTCCGTGGGCAACAACTTCATATTCTCCAAGAAGGGCTCCACTAATCATTGAACCAACAATTGTTCCCAAAATAACTGTTTTTGAAGTCAAACGTTTTGCCATTTTATTACTAGCGTTTGCTTTGATTGCAAGTTCTTGTTTTCTTTCTCTAATTCGTTCCATACACTCTTGCTGTTCTTTATTTTCCATAGCTTACCCTTCCTTCATTCAATTGCATTATAAATTATTTTTTAGTGGTTGTCAAGATTAAAAAAAGTGCTCTTCAGCACTTTTTTAACTTTTTTATAGACTTTTAAGTTTGTCTTGATATTTTTGATATTCTTTATAATCTTTTTGAGCAAACTCTTCAGAAAAATCTCTAACTTTTGCAATAAGTTTTTTATCAGTCACAGTTGGAAGTTCAACATTAACTTTTATGAACATATCTCCCTTACCCATTTTGTTAAGGTTTTTAACTCCCTTACCTTTAAGTTTGAGAACTGTTCCTGTTTGAGTGTTGGCTGGAATGGTTAATTCAAGTTTCCCTTCCAAACTTGGAATGATTATTTTTCCTCCCAAAATTGCTGTTGCAAATGGCACAGGAAGTTCAAGATGAATATCAAATCCATCTCTTTCAAGCATTGGATGAGGATTAACTTTCACAAGAATTTGAAGGTCTCCGTTAGGTCCACCTCGCACACCAGCATCACCATAGCCGTGCAGAGTCATAATTTGGCCATCATCAATTCCCGCAGGAACATTGATTGTGATTGGGCTGCTTGCGCGAATGCTTCCCTTTCCAGAACACGCTTCACACTTCTCTTTTATAATCTTTCCTGTTCCGCCACACTTCTGACAAGTTCCAACATTAACCATTCTTCCAAAAAGTGTGTCTTGGGTGTAACGAACTTGTCCGCTACCACCACAGTCGGAACATGTTTGATAGGCTGAACCTGATTTTGCACCTGTTCCATTACACTTTGAACATGTTTGGCTTCTAACCAGATTTATTGTTTTCTTAACACCAAAACAAGCTTCTTCAAATGAAAGCGTTATGGTTGTCGTCAAGGTGCTCCCTTGCGCACTTCCATTTCCACCATTTCCGCCCCCAAAGCCTGATGAAAACATGTTAAAGATGTCATCAAATCCGCCAAAACCGTTAAATCCAGAAAATCCACCTTGTGATCCGCCACCTCTAAAAAAGTCTTTTGGGTCAGCACTGCCAAATTTATCATAGTTTGCTTTCTTTTGGCTATCGCCCAAAACTTCATACGCCTCATTAATCTCTTTAAATTTTGTGGCAGCATCTGGGTTATTTGGGTTTAAGTCTGGATGGTATTTTTTTGCAAGTTTACGATATGCAGACTTAATTTCATCGCTACTCGCGTTCTTATCCACTCCTAATGTTTCATAATAATTATTTGCCACCTGCTTTTTCTCCTAAATATTAGTTTGCATCTTTAATGTCGTCTGGTTTAACTTCAACTTCTGGACCTTCTGCTGCTTGAGCAGTTGCATCTTGTGTTGGGTTTACGTTTTGATATAGTTTTGTCATAATTGGTTCACTTGTTTTTGCAAGTTCATCAAGTGCTTTGTCGATTGCTTCTTTGTCCTCTTTCTTAAACTCTTCTCTAGCTTTTGCAATTGCGTCGGTTAAAGTTTTCTTCTCTTCTTCCGAAATCTTGTCACCATTGTCACGCAAAGTTTTCTCTAAAGCAAATGCCATTGCTTCTGCTTGGTTTCTTGCATCAACAATTTCACGACGTTTTTTGTCTTCTTCAGCATATTTTTCAGCATCTTTAACAGCTTTGTCGATTTCGTCTTCTTTTAGGTTTGAACTTGATGTGATGGTTACGCTTTGTTCCTTACCTGTTCCCAAATCTTTTGCAGAAACGTGAACAATTCCGTTTGCATCAATATCAAATGTTACTTCAATTTGAGGAACTCCTCTTGGTGCTGGAGGAATGTCTGTTAAACTAAATCTTCCCAAAGTCTTGTTTCCGCTAGCAAACTCACGTTCTCCTTGCAAAACATGAATGTCTACGCCTGGTTGATTATCTGTTGCAGTTGAGAAAACTTGGCTCTTCTTTGTTGGGATTGTTGTGTTTCTCTCAATAAGTTTTGTGAACACTCCACCCAATGTTTCAATTCCCAAAGATAGTGGTGTTACATCAAGCAATAAAACGTCTTTAACATCTCCTGCCAAAACTCCACCTTGAATTGCTGCACCGATTGCAACACATTCATCTGGGTTAATTCCTTTAAATCCTTCTTTGCCAGCAAATTTCTTAACTGCTTCACAAACTGCTGGAATACGAGTTGAACCACCAACCAAAATAACCTTTGCAATTTGGTCTTTTGTTAGTTTTGCGTCTTTTAATGCTTCTTCACTCAATTTAATTGTTTGCTCAACCAAATCTTGTGTCATATCATCAAATTTTGCTCTAGTTAATTCATATTCAAGGTGTTTAGGGCCTGTTGCATCTGCTGTTATGAATGGAAGAGAAATTGTTGTTTTTGTTGCTGCTGAAAGGTCAATTTTAGCCTTTTCTGCTGCTTCTTTAAGTCTTTGCATTGCAGACTTATCTTTAGACAAATCAATTCCATTTGTTTTATTAAATTCATCTACCAATAGGTCGATAATTCTTTGGTCAAAGTCATCTCCACCAAGGCGGTTGTTTCCTTTTGTTGCCAAAACTTCAAACACACCGTCGCCAATTTCCATAACTGACACATCAAATGTTCCACCACCAAGGTCAAATACCAAGATTTTTTGGTTAGCATTTTCACCTTTGTCTAGTCCATATGCAAGAGCTGCTGCTGTTGGTTCGTTAATAATTCTCAAAACTTCCAAACCAGCAATTTTACCAGCATCTTTTGTTGCTTGACGTTGACTGTCTGTGAAGTATGCAGGAACAGTGATAACTGCTTGAGTTACTTTTTGTCCCAAATAACTTTCTGCATCTTGTTTTAATTTAGTTAAAACCATTGCAGAAATCTCTTGTGGAGAATATTCTTTTCCTTCAATTTTAACTTTGTAGTCACTTCCCATTTCACGTTTGATTGAAGAAACTGTGTGTTCTGGGTTTGCAATAGCCTGACGCTTTGCAACTTGTCCAACAAGACGTTCTCCTGTTTTTGTGATTGCAACAACACTTGGTGTTGTTCTAGCTCCTTCTGCGTTTGCAATAACAACTGGTTCTCCACCTTCCATAACTGCAACACAACTGTTTGTTGTTCCTAAGTCTATTCCTATAATTTTTGCCATATTTTTAATCTCCTTATATATTTATTTATTTTGTTTGTTATTTTGCAATAATCACAAGGCTATAACGAATCACCTTGTCCTTATTCATAAAGCCCTTTTGAACTTCGTTTATAATTTTGCCACTTGGCTCACCCGGTTTTTCTTCAGATGCAATTGCGTTGTGGTAATCCGCATTAAACATTTCGCCAAACGCATTTATTGTGGTAACGCCAAATTCATTAAAGGCATTCAAAAACTCGCGTTCAAGTATTTCAAGCCCTTTCTTAACTTCTGCATCTTTAATTGTTTTAAGGGCTCCATCAACAGCATCATAACATTTAAGCATTCTTTTTATTGTATCGTTAACGCCCTCTAGATAAGCCTCTTCTCGAACTTTTGCATTTCTTTTGCGATAATTATCAAAGTCTGCTTGCAATGTTTTTAACATATTTGTTAAAGCAATGCTATTTTCTTTTTCAATTTGAAGTTTTAGATTTAAGTCTTGTGGTGGGCATAAATCATCAACTTGTTCATTATAATAATTCTTTATTTCTTCTTTCTTGCCTTCTTTCTTAAAGTCTTGATTTTGTTCTTCTTTCTTAAATTCTTGTTTCTTATCTTCTTTCTTAAAATTTTGTTTATGTTCTTCTTTTTTTACTTCTGTTTGATTATCTTTCTTAAATTCTTGTTTATGATAATTGTTTGGTTTGAACTGTTTGTTGTGATTATAATATTTTTGTTTGTTCTCACTCATCTTTATCATCCTCCTTTTTTGCGTTTGGAAGTTCTTTAATGTTGTGGAACTCCTCAACCACAAATTTTAGTGCACTGGCAATTTTGGCATAATCCATTCTTTGCGGACCAATAATTCCAATGCTTGCAATGCTTTCGCCATCAACCTGATAGTCAGCTGTTGCAATTGAACACCCTTGAAGTTCCTCAACTGGAATCTCTTTTCCAATCTTGAAAGAAACTTCTGCGCTATCCTCAGAAAAAACTTCCTTAATTTCATCTGGGTTAGACAAAACATCAATAATTTTCTTTGCTTCTTCTGGGTCGCTATATTCTGGCGTGTTCAAAAGTTTGATTTCCCCTCTTGCGGTTATATTTCCGCTTTGATTTAATCTTTCTGTTAGTGCTTTTAACGAATTTAAAACTGTTTCAAAAATCTCACTATACTCTTTAACTTCTTTGTCCATTTTCATTTTGTGGCTAGGCATATTCTTTAGCATTTCTGCCACTGTGCTATCTTTAAATGTGCTTGTGAGTAGGTTGCTTGCATCGATATAACTTTGTGATGGTATATCACTATGTGTTTCCATCGTGTTACTAATGATTCCGCTTGTTGTTTCTATAAGTATTAATGCTTGACCTGTTAGTAGTGGGATTATTTTTATATTCTTTACAACTAATTTATCAAATCCCTTAAGCATTACAACGGTTGGATAGTTTGTTGCTTTCGAGATAACTGAAGCAATATCATTAACCATATCCCCTAAATAAACCGTTCTCTTATTAAATAGTGCGTGAATTTCATCTAACACTTCTTCATCTAATGGAATATCTCCCATCATTGAGTTCACATAAAACCTATAGCCTTTGCTGGTTGGAACTCTCCCACTTGAAGTGTGAAGTTGTTTTAGATAACCCATTGCCTCTAACGCATTCAATTCATTCCTTAGCGTTGCAGTAGACAAATCCTTCACAATCTTTTTTTGAATCACACTTGATGTGATTGGGCTGGCTGCCTGAATATACTCTTCAACAGCACTCAAAAGAATTTGTTTTTTTCTTTCACTCAAATTCATTTCATCATCATTCTGCATGCGTTCCTCCTTTTGCTAGCACTATATTATATCCATTTGTTAGCACTCTCATTCGTGGACTGCTAACATTATAATACTAGTATATGCCAGTGTCAAGTGTTTTGTGCCATTTTTTTAAAATTTTTTTCATAGGCACTTTTTGCCGTATTTACGCCATTTTGTGGCAATTTTTATCTTTTCAGTCAAAAAAAATTTTGAAAATTTTTAAGTTTTTTTTGCCTAAATTTTTTTGTTTAGCACTTCAAAATTTCACTATTAATTTTTTATTGTCAAACAAAAAAGCACTCTTTTATGCTGTGTGATGTTCACAAAACTTAACAAAATTTAGATTTTTGATTTTCATTAATAATATTATAAGAATATTATATTATTATAAGATATATAGGAGTAATATATAAGCAATTAATTCATTAAAAAAAGAACTCTAAACATAGAGCTCTTTTAAGTTGCTTAATTATTTTGAAGGTATTTTAATTTTTGTGTTTTCCTCGCTTGGATTTCCAACATATTTAGATTTACCAAATGCCAAGATGCAAATGAAAATTAATGTTAAGAACACCATTCCAATCGCGAACCCCCATCCTCTACCATAAGCAAATGCGATTTGCGTGCATAAAACAATAATATCTATCAAAATCCAAATACCTAAAAGGCAATTACAAACCCAAAGAAATATTACAAAATCACCTATATTATACCCAAAATTTACTAAAACTGCATAAATGATACTCATGCAAACTGCACAAATAAACACTTCCCAAAAAGTTTTCTCGTTCCACGCTAATTTAAAAAGTGTGTAGAGATTATATATAGGGATAATTGCTTTCCAACCGCCCTCTCCTGCCTTTTCGAATAAAAGCCACATTGCAACAATTGCAAGAACGCACACAGCAGCAGAAAAAACGCAAGTAATAATCAATAAATAAATGTTTGAATATAAAACATTATAAACTGTATCATAACTCAAAATAATTTCACCTCTTTGTGTTTCATTGTATCAATTTGTTTGAATTTTGTCAACATCAACAACACTGCACTTTAGTTTATCTGTTTTATTGTTTCGTTTTCAATTAATAGTGTGTTGTTTGTAATCTCCCTAACAAAACTCTTGTCGTGGCTTACCACCAGCAAAGTTCCTTCAAAGCCTTGCAACACTTTTTTCATATAGTCTTTGTTTAAAATGTCTAGGTGGTTTGTTGGCTCGTCTAAAATCAAAAAGTTAAAATCACTCAAAACAATTTCACAAAGTTTTATTCTCATCTTCTCTCCAGAACTTAAGTTTTTAATCTTTGTGTCAAACCTAGACTTATCTAAATTCATCGAACAAAGGTTTGTGATAAAACCTGTTCTATATGCCTTATCTTTTTGCATACTCATTTCATTTATTGTTAGCTCTTCATCCAAATCGTAGATGTCTTGTTTCATAAGCACTGGTTTCACACTTGGTGCCATTCTTAAAATGCCATCATAACTTTCTTTTCCAAGCAAAATATTAATAAGAGTTGTTTTGCCAACACCATTATCGCCCATTAAAGCAATTTTATCGCCATTTTTAATGGTAAAGTTTGCATTTTTAAATAGGGCTCTATTCCCATAACTTTTTGACAAATGTTCAGCAACATAGAAAAATTTTGTTTTAATGTCATCTTTTTGCAGTTGATATCGAATTTTAACCTCTTTCTCAGGTTTCTCAACATCTTTATTTAATTCTTGCTTTAACTTTGTCATTCTGCTTGATGCAAATTTACTTAAACTTTTTGCTCTTTCATCTTGAGTTGTTGTATTACAAGTTCTACGCTTTGCACCACTGTGAGTCTTTTTATCTGATTTTTCCAATGCTCTCTTATAATTATCAATTTGTCTATTGATATCCACTATTTCTTTTTTATGCTTTTCATAATTTCTTTTTATTGCCAGTTGCGTGTTTTGTTTTTGGTTAACATATTCATCATAGTTGCCCCAATATTCAGTGAGTTTTGCGTCCTTTAACTCAACAATTTTTTGTGCAACTTGATTTAAAAAATCTTTATCGTGGCTAACAAACACAACTGTTCCCAAAAACTCATCAAGCATTTTAATTAAAAGATTTTTACCCTTTTGGTCCAAATGGTTTGTGGGTTCATCTAACACAAGTATGTTGGGATTTTTTGCCAGACAAAATGCAAGTGCTATTTTTGTTTTCTCTCCCGGAGAAATCTTTTGCAATCTCTCACTCAAAAGTGATATATCTTCGCACACTCCAAGTTTTTTCAAGTTTTGTGAAAAGGAGTTTGCAATGTCTTTTTTAGAAATTTCATCCAAAATCTCTTGCAAATCTATTTGTGAACTTTGTTTTAGATATGCCATACTGCCGTCAATCATAACATCGCCACAATCTGGTTGTTCCGTTTGGGTTATAATATTTAATAAACTTGTTTTGCCTTCTCCATTATTGCCAATAATTCCAACTCTTTCATAATCATAAATAGAAAGGTTTACGCAATCTAAAACAGTTTTATCGCCATATTCCTTTGTTATGTTGTTTAATATAATCATATAATCATCTCCTTAAAATTATTAAAAAGACCATATATGCTTTGTGTGATACTAAATACTTAAAAGTATCAATATATTTGACTTAAAAAATTTATTTCAACAAAAAAAAGTATCTGCAAAAGCAAATAGTCTAACCATTTTATAACAAAACGCAAAAGAAGATGAAAATAACTTCACCTATTTATTTTTATTTTGCGTTTTACTATAAAATAATTCTCATAAACTACTTCCCTTTAGATACTTTTAAGTATTAATATTATAACACATATTACAAAATTTGTCAATAGGCAAAATAGTGAAATAGTCTAGTCCAATCTTTTGGCATAATAATATCCAACAACATATTTATTCCCATTTTCTGGCAGATAATTTTTATCATACATAATTGCTTGACACATACTATATTTTTGCTTTTTTGCAAGCAAAATCATATTTTTAGCCTGAAGGTCACTCCATGCTCCAATTTGATATAATCCATTTTGTTTTGCCCATTTTTCAGTCATTTTAACAAGATGTGTTGCAATCTCTTTTCTTCTATACTCCTTTAGCACTTCAATATAGGCAATGAAACACTCTTTTTCTTTTATTGGCGCAATTGTTGTTCTTATGTAGTTTGAAATCATCCCAACCAGTTTTCCATTGTCAAAAACCCCAACATTATAGCAATTTTTCTTAAACTGAACCAAGTTATATTTTTAAACTATTGGTCCAAAAGTTTTAACTATTTCATCATAGTCACTTTTTTGAAATTCTCTGTAAATAAGTTGCATTTTTTCTCCTTATTCAAGTGGAATGTTTGGTTTGGCACTCATATTGAGTTTTGCTGGCTCTTCACTCAAAAGATTATAATATGCAAGTGAGCCAATCATTGCTGCATTATCTCCACAAAGTTCAAGTGGTGGAAACAACACTTCAATCCCATTTTCTTTCCCCAACTTTGTGATATTTTCTCTAAGATAAGAGTTTGCAGCAACTCCACCAGCCAAAACAAGCGTCTTTAGATTTTCTTGAATGCATGCCCTTATTGCCTTTTTGGTTAACATTTCAATTGCTTGATGTTCAAATGAAGCACAAATGTTTTTAATGTCTAACTCCTCATTATTTTGCATTTTTTGATGAACATAGTTAATAACAGCAGTTTTGAGTCCACTATATGAAACATCAAAGGAATTTTCAAACGCATCGTGTTTAACAAATTGAATAGTTCCAACCTCGCCTTGTGCCATTTTGTCGATTTTTGGTCCACCTGGATAGCCCAATCCAATAATTCTTGCAACCTTGTCAAAAGCCTCTCCAATTGCATCATCTTGTGTTGTTCCAATCATTTGAAACTTGTTATAATCGCTAACTTTCACGATTGCAGTGTGTCCACCACTCGTGATTAAACAAATGAATGGAGGCTTTAAATCTTTATGCGCAATAAAGTTTGCTGCAATGTGCCCCTTTATGTGATTAACAGCAATAAGTGGCTTATTGGTTGCATAACTTAACGCTTTGGCACTTGTCACTCCAACAAGAAGAGCCCCAACAAGTCCTGCTCCTTGGGTTACTGCAATGGCGTCAATTTCATCTAATGTGCAATTTGCCTCTTTGAGTGCTTCTTCCAAAATTGGATTGATTGCCAAAATGTGATTTCGACTTGCAATCTCTGGAACAACACCACCAAAACGAGTGTGAATTTCTATTTGCGAAGAAACAACATTTGATAAAACATTTCTGCCATTTTCAACAACAGCAACACTTGTTTCATCACAACTTGATTCTATTGCAAGAATTTTCACGCTTTTTTGGGTGCGTAATGCATTTAGTTTTTCAAGCATTTGTTCATCAAAACTTTTTTCCATTTTAATCCTCTTTATTAATTATTCCATACAACAAAACATCGTGATAAATTCCGTCTTTAAAGATTTGTTCTTTTTGCTCGCCCTCTTTTGTCATTTCACACTTTTGCATAACTTTTCCGCTTGCTGGATTGTCTGTATAGTGCATTCCAATAATTTTGTGAACACCAATTTTAAAACCAAACTCAATTAGTTTTTTCAAGGCTTCGGTTGCGTAGCCTTGCCCCCAAAATTTTTCTCCAATCCAATAACCAAACTCAGCATTTTTGAATGGATTTTTCATCGTTAAGCTGATGTTTCCAACAATTTTTCCATCTTCTTTTCTTGTGATTTTAAAAACATAATCACCTTTATTCAGCCTTTCTTCGTTTTTTGAAATATAGTCTATTGCCATTTCTTTTGTGTAGGGAAAAGGAACATATTTCAAATATTTATTTATGTTAAAATTATTTAAATTTTCTGCCATAACATCAGCATCTTTCATTTCCCAAAAAGATAACTTAAGCCTTTGCGTTTCTAACTCTATTTTTTCCATTTTATTTTCTCTCATTTGCTTTTTTAAGATATTCTTCAATGCAGTCTTGCATTTCTCCGTCCATAAAACTTTGGATATCGCTGGTTTCCCATTCTGTTCTGTGGTCTTTAACCATTGTGTATGGGCAAAAAACATAACTTCGAATCTGGCTACCCCACTCAATTTTCTTTAATGTTCCTTGAATAGCATTAAGTGATTGTTGCTGTTTTTCTTCTTCTAATTGAGCAAGTTTTGAACGCAAAACAGCAAGTGCGTTTTCTCGGTTTTGAATTTGACTTCTCTCGTTTTGGCATTGAACAACAATACCAGTTGCAAGATGCCTAATTCTAACTGCACTATCTGTGGTGTTAACGCCCTGTCCACCATGCCCACTGCTGCGAAAAACATCAACTTTAATGTCTTCTGGTCTAATCACAATATCTGTGTCGTTTTCAATCTCTGGCATAACTTCCACACTTGCAAAACTGGTGTGACGCCTTTTGTTTGCATCAAATGGCGAAATTCTAACAAGCCTGTGAACTCCTCGTTCTGCCTTTAAATAACCATATGCGTTGTCGCCATCAATTTTCATTGTAACACTTTTGATTCCAGCGCCATCGCCCTCTGTGAAATCTAAAATAGTGAACTTATAGCCTTGTTTTTCCAAATATCTTTCATACATTCGAAGAAGCATATCTGCCCAATCGCATGCCTCTGTTCCTCCCGCACCCGACTGAATGGTCATAATTGCACCAAATCCATCATATTTTCCTTTAAAAAGACCTTCCAGTCTTAGGCTCTCCAAACTTTTTGAAAGGGTTTTTAATTCACTATCAATTTCGCCCAAAAACTCTATGTCATTTTCATCAACATCTTGAACAATCTCTTTAATGCTATCAAATTGGTTTGTAAAATTTTTCACAAGTTCAACCTTTTTGTCAAGTGAGGCTATTTGCTTGCCAACCCTTTCTGCTCTTCTTCTATCGCTAAAAAAGTTTGGGTCTTGTTGCTGTTTTTCTAAATCTTGTTTTTCGTCTAATAGTTTTTGAATAGGGAAAAGTTCTTGAACCATTTCAAGAACTTTTTGTATTTCATTAAGTTGCTCTTTTAAATCATTTAATGTCATCTTTTCACCTTTTTAAAGACCTCTTTCTCTTTTAAACTGAGAATTATAAACACTTTCAGGCTGAGCGACAACTTCGCTTCCAATCCCTCTATGCGTTAAACCTTGCAAAACTTTATGTTCAACCTTTATGCCATACTGATGCAAAGTTTCAACGCTTTTGTTTGCTCTTTCAAACAAGTTAGTTCCAAACATTTCTCTTTGCTTTTGACCAACTTCTTTTGGAACACTTCTTTCCATGTAACTCATGTCGTGCAATGGAGCAGGTTGGCCGAAATCATCCACTCTTTTATCGCTCTTGTTTTTTGTTTCCAATTCTCCAACATAATAGTGAAAGTCAATTTTTTGATATTCATCAATCAAAAATTCTTTGCCCGTTAACTCCTTAAAATCTTTTATGCCAATTGGATAGCACAAATCTTTTGTTGGAACTGGAATACTCCCACTTGAACCACCCAAAACACATTTACTCACAAGTTCTGGATGCACAAGGCAAAATCTTTGCGCAAAACAACCAGAAGCAGAATATCCATTTAAAAAAACTTTGTCTGCTGGCTTTTTATGAGTTCTTTCTTCAATCATCTGCTTTGCTTTATTAAGAGAACAAACAACTTGTTCATCAATTCGATAATTTTCATTTTTTTCATCAAGCAAAAAACATTCTTTTGAAAGTTGTTGAAAATATGGCACTCTGCCTTCACTGCTTGGAATGATTGGAACAAAAATCGGGCAAGGATTATGTTGAGAAATGCACAAAAGTTTGTCTGCCACATTCATAACATTTCCCAAAAAATCATCCGAAAGTGTTTCATTTTCACAGTTGTTTGTTTCCATAAGGATTTGCCCATTTTGTATTTTTTTTGGAATAAGCAACAAAAACGCTGTGCCACCATCTTTTTTGGGTTCAACAATCACATCATAAACAGAGTCATATTCTTTTATTGCACCCATAAATCTCTCTCCATTTTGCAGGGCATTTTTCATTTTTTCTAGGTTGTTCATTTTTTCACCATTTTTTGAGATTTTATTTTCTATTCATCACAACACAACATTTTGGGATTAACACATTTCAACACTTTCCAAACAATCTTTGTTTTTTTCTTGATTCATTTGTGCTTTTTTTGCTGATTCAAAAATGTTATCTTCATCTTGTCTTAATTTATCTGGATTTTTAACATAATCTAAAACTTTTTTTTGCCCATATGTTTCTAGCATATAATTTCCTAGAACATATGCATACCCATAGCCATTTTTAACATTACTAAAATCATTTTTTAGTTTATCAAAATCACAATTCTGCAAATCTATATTTTTTCTTTCTTGTTTACTTAAATTGGTTGCCAATGCTTCCCAAAACCATATTAATCCCTCATAATCACATTTAACTTCTTGCTGACAAACATGAACAAATTCATGTATAATTGTTTGCAAAAAAGTTTCTAATGTGTCATTTTTGTGAGCTTTTGTTTTTTGAACTTCTGATAGCTCTAAAAGATTTATGTTTCCGTCATCTGTG
Organism: uncultured Clostridia bacterium; assembly: GCA_905235475.1. GTDB lineage: Bacteria > Bacillota > Clostridia > Christensenellales > UBA1242 > UBA7584. The sequence goes on along the minus strand of CAJOLU010000005.1, from coordinate 19,576 downwards.
TCTCCGCACATCCATTCTTGATATTCTGAAGTTTGCTCAATATGAGATTTATATTTTTGAATATCACCATATATCACAACATTTTTCTTTTCTTTTAAAGCACTAAGTTCAAAAAAATTCAATATTTCTTTCGTCTCATTATTTAAGGTTCTTTCAATATCTTCTAAATAATCGAGTTTTTTGTCTGTGAAAATAACAAAGTTATCCAATTCTACTTTCATTTAATTACTCCAAAAATTATTCAGCTTTTCCACAACAGTTTTTATATTTCTTTCCACTTCCACATGGGCAAGGGTCATTTCTTCCAACAACCTTGTCGCTGACTGCTGGCCCCTTTGAAGCTGGAGCACTTGGCTGCCCCTCTTGGGTTGCGGTTGTGTTTTTTGGTGTTACTGCTGGTCTTATTTGAACAGTTGGCTTGCTGAGGTTTAGAAGAATTGTTGAAACTCTTTTTCTAATGTCCACAACCATTTCATCAAACATCTGGAATCCTTCTTTCTTGTAGGCAATAACTGGGTCTTGTCTTCCAAAACCTTGTGTTCCAATTTCGTGTCTTAAAGTTGTCATTGCATCAATGTGTTCCATCCAAGCACGGTCAACAATGTCTAATAGAATAATTCTTTCAACTGCTGCAAATTGAAGTCCAATTTCTTCAAACTCTGCTTTCTTATCGTCATATCTCTTTAGAACATCTTCCAAAACAAGTGAAATAAGGTCGTTTGGAGAAATGTCTTCAAGCATTGCTGAAGTAACAAAGTTTGTTCCCTTTGGATATAGCCTATCTTCAAGTGAGTGGTTAATTTCATCAATGTTCCAATCAAAACTTGGTTTATCAATATCAATAGCGTTCATAATGGTTTCGCCAACAATTTCTGGGAACATCTCTAAGATTTGTGCGTGAACATCTTCCCCATCAAGAATTTTGTTTCTTTGGTCATAAATAATTGTTCTTTGCTCGTTAACAACATCATCATATCCAATTAAGTGACGGCGGATTGAATAGTTTCTGATTTCCACTTTCTTTTGTGCATTTGAAATTTGGCGAGATAGCATCTTCATTTGGAAAGGTGTGTCATCATCAAGTTTGAAGAATGAACTAATCTTTTTAAGTCTATCACCACCAAAAAGTCTTAATAAGTCATCTTCCAAAGATAGATAGAACACAGAATGCCCTGGGTCTCCCTGACGACCAGCACGACCACGAAGCTGGTTATCTATTCTTCTACTTTCGTGTCTTTCTGTTCCAATAATTAAAAGTCCACCAGCCTTAATAACTTCTTCTTTGTTTTCATCAGTCTGTGCTTTTAATTCATTATATGTTTTTTCATATTCATCTTTAATTTTTTGCACTTCTTCTGTTGTTGCTGGCAAGAAAGATGTTGCTTGTTCAATTAGTGCATGGGTGTAGCCCTTTTTGGCAAGTTTTGCTTTTGCCAAATAAATTGGGTTACCACCAAGCAAGATGTCGGTTCCACGACCAGCCATATTTGTTGCAATGGTTACTTTTTGTAGTTGTCCCGCTTGGGCAATAATTTCACTTTCTTGTGCGTGGTTTTTAGCGTTTAACACATTATGTGGAATTTTTGCTTGTTTTAAGAGTTTTGAAATATATTCAGACCTTTCAATTGTTGTTGTTCCCACCAACACTGGTTGTCCAATTTTATAAGCATCTTTAATTCTTTCAATAATTGCCCTATATTTTGCTTCCATTGTTGTGTAAACAATGTCTGGCTCATCAACTCTTTGGTTTGGAAGATTTTGAGGAATTGTTACAATATCTAGATTATAAATTTGATTAAATTCGCCTTCTTCGGTTTTACCTGTTCCAGTCATTCCAGAGAGTTTGTGATATAATCTAAAAAAGTTTTGAAGAGTGATTGTTGCAACTGTTAAGTTTTCATCTTTAATTTCAACTCCCTCTTTTGCTTCAATTGCTTGATGAAGTCCGTTTGAATATCTTCTTCCTTCCATAACACGACCAGTAAATTCATCAACAAGCAAAACTTCCCCATCTTTAATGATGTAGTCTTGGTCACGCTTTAACATAAAGTTTGCTCTTAAAGCATTCATAATGTGTTGGTTAAGTTCAACAGCGTTAATATCACTTAAATTCTCAACTCCAAAATATTTTTCTGCTTTGGCTGTTCCTTGTTCATTCAAGTGAATTGCTTTCTTTTCTTCATCAACAACATAATCTTCATCACGGCGAAGTGTTCTAATAAATCTCTGTGCTTTTTTGTAGGTTTCACTGCTCTTAAAGCCTTTTCCACTAATGATTAATGGTGTTCTTGCCTCATCAATTAAAATTGAGTCCACCTCGTCGATGATGGCAAAGTTATAGCCACGGCAAACTCTATCTTCCGCACGCCTTACCATATTGTCACGAAGGTAGTCAAAACCAAGTTCGTTATTGGTGCAGTATGTGATGTCACAAGCATAAGCCTTTTGCTTTTCTTTTTGTTGCATTTGAGAAAGAGACACACCAACAGTGAGCCCTAAAAATTCGTGAACCTTTCCCATCCACTCTGCGTCACGACTTGCCAAATATTCATTGACCGTCACGATGTGAACACCTTTTCCAGCAAGTGCATTTAGATATGCTGGCAAAACGGCAACAAAAGTTTTACCCTCACCAGTATACATTTCAGCAATTCTTCCTTGATGAAGAACAATTCCACCAATAATTTGAACATGGAAGTGTTTCATATTCAAAACTCTAAAACTTGCTTCTCTTGCAACAGCAAAAGCATCATACAAAATGTCATCAAGGGTTTCACCCTCTCTTAATCTATCTTTTAGAACTTGAGTTTGTCGTTTAAGTTCCTCATTCGTCATTTGTTGATATTTAGGTTCAAGGTTTTCAACCTTCTTTGCCATTTTTTCAAGTTTCTTTAAACTTCTTGCATTATCTGACATAAATCCAAACATTTAAATTCTCCTAATAGTTGTGATTTTTATTATTATATAATAAAATTACACAAAAGAAAAGAACTTTTGTGCAATTATTTGTCTTTTTTCAAAAAGATATTTATATTTTTGTTTTATTATTCCCCTGAAATGCCACTTTTCTTGCCTTTTATTCTTGGTTGATTATTTACAAGATTTGCCACTTCTTTTTCGTCGATTGTCTTTAATTGATTTTCACGAGTAAAGGATTTTGCCTTATTTTGTAACACTCTAATATTCTGCTCTTCAGAAATTTTTGAATAATACTCATCAAAAGAATAAAATCCATAGTTACTATTTGTTGTTGTTTCTGCAATTGCCTCTGTCATTGCCCTGTCATAAAGAGCATATTGCATATAAACCTCACGAATTTTTGCCTTTAAAGTAACCAAAATTTCTTCTTGTTTCTTTTTGTTTGTGCACTCAAAATACTCCATTGATGTTTGTTTTAAACTTTCAATAGCTGAAATAAGGTGGTTTTCTTGTGGATAAAATGGGAAAAATATTGATTTAATGTTGCTCAAAGCCTCTTCAAACTTTTCCAAGACCATATAGTCTAGCCAAGGACTAGAACCTTGGTTTGGGTTTTGAAGTTCTTTATAATGAATTTGTTCACGCAATGTTGATGGGTTTGAAATCGCCAAAATAATGTTCATATTTTCTCTTAAAAACACAATATTTTCAGACAATTTTTTTGAAAATATTTCTGTTTTGTTGTCTTTTGTTTTTTCTTTGGCAGCAACAATATATCCAAAAACAAGGGAAAAAAGTGTTATTGCAATCGTTACAAACTGCAAAATAATTAAAACATCCATTATTTCCCCTCCTTGTTTTTGTTTGTTTTATTGTCAGCAGTTTTTTGAGGTGTTTGCGGCATTAAAGAGTCGTAAACATTTTCAAAAGCCTCTTTAAACTTTAAAGTATGCCCACTACCTGAATTGTGAATTCTTGTTAAAACAGAATAATATTGTTTATCTAATTGATTTCTACTAATCTTTTGCCCATTCGCTTGATGTTGATTAAATTCCCAAAGTGCCCAATCATAAATTGAACATTCAATAAAAAATTCATCACGAAGTTTTAAAATCTTTTCTTCAATTTTTTCACTTTTTCGTTCTCTTTCATAATAAGCCAAACTTTCTTTGCAAAGTTCATCCATTTTTTTATGAAGTGAAACTTCTTTTGGCCAAAATGGCCACGAGTTTGTTCTAACTTCTGCCCTCGCAAAATTAAGTTCGTATGCATAAAAAGAATTAAATCTCCCCGGCTTTATATTATCTTCCCTGCAGTCCCGTATAATATATGGGTGAGTATAATATAAAATTTGTGAGTATGCATGTCTAAACTTGTCCATTCTATCCATTGAACCTTGAATAACAACATCAAAGGTTCTATTACGTTTATTGACATTCAAATTATAAATATAATCAGTTAAAAGTGACACAGCAGTTATTGCAACAGTGATAATTTGAAGCATTATACTTACGCTAATTTCCATTATTTTCTCCTCTTTTATAATCTAATGATATCTTTTCACAATTTTTATGTCAAACAAATTGGCAAAAATAAAAAACCAATGATATTGGTTTTAGAATATCAACAAATTCAACAGGCTAAACGCCAAAAAACGAAGTTATTTTTTGTGAAAGGAGAACATCGACGCAGTTCCCAACGCTAGCCATCGCATTAAAAATCTATTGAAATCAAAACAAGTTTTCTTCAGTTTGCATACCACATTCTACGCCATTAAGTAACAACATTTCCCAAGTTACAAAATAAATGGGTAAAATTTTACAAGAAAAATTCTACCCATTTATTTCATTTGAACCGTTTCTTCATGTCCACGATTTTTTCACATTTTTTGCATATATTTAACAATAATCAACGTTCACGTCCTTCCGCCACATTAACTTTTGTTTTCTTTTCATCCCTTATCATACTTTTCACCTCACTAATTGCTCGATTTAGTCTATTTGTCTCTTCCTCATAACGGTTTATAGCCCTCGATTGCAATTCATGCAATCTGATATAAACATCTTCTTCAGGTATATCTCCCGCCGGCATAGTATGTAATCCAAAGATTTTAAAATCATTTTTGTAAGATCGCATAAGGCTAAAATAAGCATGATTATAAGTAACAGTTTCCATTGACACTCTTGGCATATTTAATTCCATAATTTCAAGATGTGCCTTCGTGTCGGCTCCACCAACTTGAGTAGCAAATGCATAACTCAACCAAAAATCTTGTTTATCTAACACCATTTGCTCCAACTTTTTAGCGTCTATGCCTTTCATCTTTGCTATGTCTACAATATTAGTATAACATTTATTTTCTACAATAAAATTTTCAATTACTTCTGGTTTGATATTAAAGTCTTTTATATGATACAAAACATAATCTTGAACACAATTTAATCCCTTTGTTGTTAATGCTATTTCTATAATATGCTCAATATCTTTATCACTAAATAACTGCTTACAACTCAAACTACACTTTAAACTTCCAACAATTAGAGAATCTAAATTACGGAAATCTTTATTTTTTTCTAATTGACTATATTCATTTTCAATTTTGCCAAGAAATATTCTTCTATAATCCATCAAATTTGGTTTTTTTTCAGCCAAATCTGATATTTCACGCACATTATTTCCCTTAATAATATACTCGTAAGCACTTTCATCAATAATAAGCCCATTTTTCTTTAAATATTCAGCATAACCAGTAAGTAATTTACGAGAATGCTCAATATTTCTTATAACAAAATCTTGCAAAATAGGAATTTCTTTCTGCATATTTCTCTCTACAACAAAATTAAGTAAATCAAGCACAGCATAATCGAAAAAATCAGATTGTTGTTCAGCTTTATAATAATCATCTAATTTAGATGTATTGGAATTAACAAATTCCTCAATTTTATTTTCCAACACATCTTGAATGTCAAATCTCTTTGCGATAGAATAAGTTCGATCAGAGATATAAGAGTCATCTAGTTTCCAGTTATCAACCATAACTAATGCCATTTCTTTAGCCTTTTGTGGCTCTTCCGTTCCAAACTTCTCAATAAACTTATATGCACTAGCCCTATTGTTTTGTTCTTTAGCGTCTTTATATAATTCTTTTTTAGTTTTGTAATCTCTATATTTATCCAATAAGCTCATGGATTATATCCCCCTCTTAGCCATGATGATAGTTTAACATAAATGCACATAAAAGTCAATAACTAACCCACAAACTCAACATCTATTAATAACACTAAACAAAAAAGTGAAACGCCAATGCAGACAAACAATTTAATAAATTTTTTTAAATTTTTTATTTTTAAAAAGTGACATAAAGAACGAGTTTTCTTCAGTCTAAAATCACTGCTATTGGTTTTCAACATAAGCTGATATTTTTATTTTTTCACTCTTAACCTTTGAGTTTTGAGATTGAGATAAAATGCTTGTTGAAGCCACACACAGCACACTCACAGATTGAACTTTTGCCTTTTTTAAAACTTTTGCACAAGCAGAAGTTGTGGCACCTGTTGTGAACACATCATCAATAATTAGCACATTTTTCCCAGCAATTTTTTGCTTGTTCTTAACTTTAAAGGAACCAACAATATTTTTCTGTCTATCTTCATAATTTAAGTCTGCTTGATGCTCTGTTTCCTTATCTTTTAGCAAAACATCCAAGATTAGCGGCAAATGATTTTCTTCTGCAAAAATTTTTGCAATTAACTCTGATTGATTATACCCTCTTTGTCTTTTTCTTTGTTTGCTGATTGGAACTGGAATCACGCAATCCACATCAAAGCCAATTTCTTTATATTTTTGACTCAACATATGTGCAAAAGTAGCACACATATAAGGTTGGTTGTTATACTTATATCTTTTAATCAAACCCGCCATAAATTCGTTATAGCGATAAGCACTTCTTGCTATGTTAAACTCTCTTTTGTTTTCTTTGCAATGTGGGCAAAGATTTGCCATTTTTAAACTCGTTCCACAAAGAGTGCAACACTTATTTTCTGTGATTGGCTCCAGTAGTTTTAAACAGTCATCACAAATTTCAATATCACGCTTTTCTGGCAAATCTATTCCGCAGCCCAAACACTTTATGTTGGCTGGAAACAATACCCCATCCACCTTCTTAAACATTCGTTTAAAGAAGTTCTTTGTCTTTTCAAAAAATTTACTCTTCACCTATCAAACTCTCCACACTTTTTTGTTGTTCAAGAAGAAGTGGCTTTAGGGCACTATATCTTTTGGCTGTGTAGTTATTTCTAATCATAGCCTGCAAATGTTGTTTTTGCCCCACAAGAACAACCATTTTCTTTGCTCTTGTAACTCCGGTATATAGCAAATTTCTTGTGAGAATTTGAGGTGCTCCACTAATCATTGGAATGATAACAACATCAAACTCACTTCCTTGGCTTTTATGAATGGTTGTGGCATAACTTAGGTGAAGTTGACCAATTTCGTGCCTTGGATATTCACACACCCTGCCGTCTTCAAAAGTAACTTCAAGTGTTCCAGTTTGCAAGTTTATATTTGAAATAAAGCCAATATCTCCATTAAAAACGCCTTCTCCTAATTCAAAACGATTACCATAAGAACGTCGCCATTCTAGGGAATAGTTGTTGGTTGTTTGCATAACTTTGTCTTTTAGTCTAAAAGTTGTTTGCCCAACCATAATTTCTGGCAAATTAACACTTTGAGGGTTTAAGATACTTTGAATTTGATTATTTAAGTTATCAACCCCACACACCCCCATTCTCATTGGTGCCAAAACTTGAATTTTTGTTGGTTCAATATCCAAAAATTTTGGAATTCTATAACACATCATATGAACAATTGAGCGCATAATTTCTTGTGGTTCAGATTTGGTTTCAAAGAAAAAGTCTGAACTTGAATTATCTAATAATGGCATTTCTCCCCTATTAATTGCGTGTGCATTGCGTATGATTAAACTAGCCTCTTCCTGACGATAAATTTGAGTTAAGTTGCAGTATGGAATAAGCCCCGAGGAAATAATATCTGCCAAAACATTTCCAGCACCCACGCTTGGAAGTTGGTTTTTATCTCCCACAAGCAAAAGTTTTGAACCTGGCTTTAATGCTTTAACAAGGTTATATGCAAGTGTTGCATCAACCATTGAAACCTCATCAACAATAATAACATCAAAAGGGAACTTATTGTGTTCATTATATAAAAACACAGCATCAGCATTTAAACCAGTTTTTGCTGGGTCAACCATTAATGCTCTATGAATTGTTTTTGCTTCATAATCACAACTTTCACTCATTCTTTTTGCTGCTCTTCCTGTTGGAGCAAGAAGTGCAACATTTTTGCCTAATGCTTTAAGACTAGACAAAATACATTTAATTATTGTGGTTTTTCCAGTTCCTGGTCCACCTGTTATCACACAAACTCCCTCTTTGATGGCAAGTTTTATTGCCTCTTTCTGGTCGGAGTGAAACTCAATTTTGTTTATGCGTTCAAACTCACTAATGTCAGCAGAAATATCCAAATGATATGTTGGTGCCTGCTCTTTTAATAGCAAAAGTTTTTGAGCCAATTTTTTCTCAATCACATAATATTTTGTGAGCATCAAACAGTCAACATCTTCAAACACAATTTCTTTAACAATTCCATCAATATTCATTATTTGCAAAACATCTTCAATGTCATTTTGTTTGAATTCACAATCAATTTCCAAAAGCTTTGAGAGCCTTTTTATCACCTTTTCTTTTGGAAGATATGTATTGCCCTCGTGGTCACTTGCTTCATTTAGAATATGCAATATTCCCGCACGAATTCTAAACTTTGAGTCTTGCGGTATTCCAAGTTTTTGTGCGATTAAATCTGCTGTTTTAAAACCAATTCCAACAACATCTTCCACCAGTTTATATGGATTTTCTTCCAAAACTTTTTTTGTTTCTTGTTGATAGGTTTCATATATTCTAACAGACAAATATGTTGAAATATCATATTGTGACAAAAAAATCACTGTATCTTGCATTTTTTTGAGTTCAAAAAGCGTTTTTCCAATTTCCACAGCTTTTGCTTCACTAATTCCACGAACTTCCACCAGTCTTTGTGGGTTATATTCAATGATTTCAAGCGTTTTTTCGCCAAACTTGTTAACAATGGCTTCTGCCGTCACTGGTCCAATCCCCTTCACAAGACCACTGGATAAATATTTTTTGATTCCCTCTAAACTTGATGGTTCTTCAATCTCAAAATGAGAAACAGAAAATTGCTCGCCCCATTTTTGAGAGCGAACAAGTTCTCCTGTTGCTTCAATATTTTGTCCCTCTTTTAGTGTTGGCATTTTTCCAACCAAAGTGATAAGTTCGCCGTTACTATCTATATCTGCAACGGTGTAGCCATTTTCTTTGTTTTGGAAAACTATGTTTTCAACAACGCCACGAACAACCATTCTGTCACCTTTTTATTTCAAATTTTCTTCAATTAAATCCAAAACTTTGTCTATATTTTGCTTTTTCTCTGCACTAACAAAAATTATGTCATCAACCCCAACGCCCAAACAAGAAGAAAGCATCAATTTGCTTTTCTGCTGTTCACTTCTGTTTAGTTTATCAATTTTTGTTGCAACAATTTTAAATGGCATTTGATAATAATACAAATATTCAAGCATTTGCAAATCTTTTTCTGTTGGTTCGTGCCTTGAATCCACCAAAACAAAAACAAGTTTTAGATTTTCACTTTTTTCTAAATAACCACCAATAAGGCTTTTCCACCCTATTTGTTCTGTTTTGCTAGCCTTTGCATAACCATAGCCTGGAAGGTCAATAAAATAAAACTCATCATTAATTAAAAAAGTATTAATAAGCCTAGTTCTTCCCGGCGTTGAACTTGTTTTAGCCAAATTTTTTCTGTTGCATAGTGCGTTAAGTAGTGATGATTTACCCACATTACTTCTGCCAACAAATGCAAATTGTGGTTTGTCAAGTTTTTCCAAACCATCAGTTTTTGCAAAACTTTTCACAAATTCTGCTTTCTTTATTACCATATTATTTCTCCAAAGCAATATCCAAAACTTCTTTTATGTCTGAAACCAAGCGAATGTCTAACTTACTTCTAATTTCATCTGGAAGGTCTTTTAGGTCTTTTTCATTATCTATTGGAAGTATAACCGTTTTAACTCCAACTCTTTGGGCAGCAATAAGTTTATCTCTAACTCCCCCAATTGGCAAAACCCTTCCACGAAGAGAAACTTCACCCGTCATAGCAAGGTGTTTTTTAACTCTTCTTTGTGTGTAAGCTGAAACTATTGCTGTGGTTGTGGCAATTCCAGCACTTGGGCCTTCCACTCCACCTGGAACATGAGGAATGTGAATATGCAAACCTTCTTTAGAAAATCTTTCTGGGTCTATTCCAAGGTCTGTTGCCATACTTTTCACTAGTGAATATGCGGTTTGAGAACTTTCTTTCATTGTTTCGCCCAATCTTCCAGTCAAAACGATGTTTTTATCCCCTGGAACAACATTAGCTTCAACTAACAATGTGCTTCCGCCAACAGAAGTAACAGCAAGTCCAACAACCTCTCCAACATTCCCACCTTGATAGATTTCAAGTTCGTGAACAAAATCATTGCCCAAAAACTTTGGCAAGTTCGCTGGCGTTAAAGCAAACCTTTTTTGTCCAACCTCAAATGAAGCAAACTTACGGCAAACTGTTGCAATTGCTCTTTCAAGCCCTCTAACTCCCGCCTCATATGTGTATTCACGAATAATCTTACTTAAAATTTCGTCTGTAAATGGAACAGTTCCTTTTTTGAGTCCACACAAAACTTCTTGTTTTTCAATTAAATGCTCTTTTGCGATGTGAATTTTTTCAATCTCCGTGTAACTCCTAAGTTCAATAACTTCCATACGGTCCAAAAGTGGCTTTGGAATTGTTTCCAAAGTGTTTGCTGTGATGATAAACAAAACATCACTAAGATCATATGGGAGTTCAAGGAAATTATCTTTAAAGTGGCTGTTTTGTTCCGGGTCCAAAACTTCCAAAAGAGCACTTGATGGGTCGCCATGAATATCTCTTGTTAGTTTGTCAACCTCATCTAATAAAAACACTGGGTTAGTTGTTTTTGCCTGTTTCATTGCGGCAAGAATTCTTCCACACATTGCACCAACATATGTTCTTCTGTGTCCACGAATAACACTTTCATCACTAACTCCACCAAGTGAAACTTGCACAAAATTTCTGCCCATTGCTCTTGCAATACTTTTTGCAATAGATGTTTTTCCCACTCCTGGAGGGCCAACCAAACAAATAATTTGAGCACTAACCTTTTTGGTTAATTTCATAACAGCCAAACTTTCCAAAATTCTTTCTTTAACCTTGTCGAGTGCATAATGGTCTTCATCCAAAACTTTTTTAGCAAGCCCTAAATCAAGATTATCTTCCGTTTTTTCAGTCCAAGGAAGATCCAAAACAGTTTCAATAAAGTTTCTAGTATAACCAACTTCTGGCGAACCAAAAGGAAGTTTTGACATTCTGTTAATTTCTTTTAACACTTTTTCTTCGTGTTCTTTTGGCATATGAAGGGCTTTAACTTTGGCTCTTAATTCTTCAATTTCATTTTCTTCGCCATTTAATTCATCATTAATTACTTTCATTTGCTCACGCAAGAACATTTCTTTTTGTGACTTACTCAAGTTATCATTAACTTTATCATCAATTTCTTTTTTCCATTTAATTGTGTCGTAAACATTATCAAGCAAAATGTTAACTTCACTCAATCTCTTTTCAACATCAAGTTCAGCCAGCATTTGTTGTTGAGATTCAACATCTTTTAGAAGAAGATGCACAAGACAATCAGCAATCTGCCCTGGCATTAGATTTGAATATAGAACTTGTTGTTCAATTTCAAAAGGCATAAAGTGTCCAAACTTATTAAGCCCAACACATTTGTTCTTAATTTCAGCAACAAGTTTTTGTGCTCTTTCTGTGTTTTGATTAATTTCTTCAACCTTTTCAATTATAACCTCAATTGGCTCAACAGACAAAACAGAAAGAATTTTAACTCTTTCTTTCCCTTGAATGTTTGCTTTTAGAGTTCCAGTTTTTGTTAACTCAACTTTTTCAACTGCTCCAAGACAAGCATATTCAAAAATATCTTCTTTCTTTGGAGCCACAGTGAACGATTTTGATGTTACCAAAACAACTTGCCCACTTTGCTCAAATATTTTTTGAAGATATTCCACCTCAACTGGGTTATTAATTTCACAACTAACACTAACCCCAGGAATAACTGCAAGATTGGTTAGGTGCAATGCACCAAACTTTTGCTTTGGTTCACTTGGTTTTTCATTTTTAACCTGTTCTTTTGTCTCTTCTTTTTTTGTTTCGTTACTCATCTTTCTCTCCTTGCTCGTTGTTTGATTATTTCATTATATATTATTTTTTATAAAATTGCAACAAATTATGTTGCTTTAACCGCTAATATAATAACTTTTAGATTTATTTTAACTTTTTGTTATTTTTGCTTGCAATTTCTTATTATTTATTGTAGAATATGGTTAATTCTATTAATAGTAGAGATATTGTCTACTGATATGAGAGTGCAATTCTAAAATTAGGAGAAAATTTTATGAGCATTATTTTTGCTGATACTGGATGCGATATTCCACAAGATATCATTGAAAAATATGATATAAAAATTATTCCAATGCCTGTTACCGTTGATAACGACACATACGACAAAGGCGAAATCCCTCTTAAAGAGTTTTATGGCAGAATGAGAAAAGGTGCCGATGTTAAAACAAGTTCATTGAATCCACACTACTACATCGAAACTTTTGAACCATATCTAAAAAACGGTGAGGACATAATTTACATTCACTTTTCAAGCGGAGTTAGTGGAACATTTAATTTCTTAAAACAAGCCATCGAACAATTAAAAGAAGAATATAAAGATAGGCAAATTGATGCAATTGACACTTTAAACCTCACAACTGGGGCTGGAATGCTTGCTTATGAGGTTGCAAAAAGAAACAAACAAGGAATGCCACACAAAGAGCTTGTTAACTGGGCAAATCAAAATAAAACAAGCTACCCTGTTTTCTTCTTTGTGGATAACCTTAACTACTTAAAAAAAGGTGGAAGAATTGGAGCAGCCACAGCAGTTATTGGAACAATGCTTCAAATAAAACCACTCATTCATGTTGCTCAATCTGGAAAACTTAATGTAATAGATAAAGCAATGGGAAAGAAAAAAGCAATGGCAAGCCTTGTGAAATATATTGAAAAATATGGCAAAGATGTGGCTGAACATCCGGTTATCATTATGCATGCTGATGATGAACAAGGTGCAGAAGAACTGAAAAAGATGATTTTGGAAGCGCTTGGCCCACTTAAAATACGCATTGTTATGGTTGGAACAACAATAGGAACTCACGCTGGACCTGGAACACTTGCAGTTGTTTTCCACGGAAGCCAACTTGTTATGGATGAAAAATAAAAAAGGAATTATAGCTTAATTCCTTTTTTTATGGCTTTATTGCGCCTTGAACTCTTTTTTTAATTTTTCCAAAACTTTGTTTTCAATTCTTGAAACTTGCACCTGTGATATGTTAAGCATTTTGGCAATTTCACTTTGTGTTTTATCTCGATAATATCGCATTATAATAACCTTTCGCTCTCTTTCATTCAATCCTTTAATAAGTTCTTTTAGCATCATGTGGTCCAAAACACTTTCATTGTTATTTTTATCTTCAATCACATCAGCCAAACACACGCCAGACTCCTCCATTCCCTCAACCTGTGAAAACAAACTCACAGGATATATGCTTGAATCCATTGCAAAAACAATCTCTTGTTCATCAACTTCAAATTTTTGGGCTAACTCTTGAAGTGTTGGTCTTATGCCCTTTTGCTCCATTTCATCAACATATTTTTTGATGTGAATTGAAAGCGTTTTAAGTGCTCTGCTAACTTTAATGCTTCCATCGTCTCGCAAAAACCTTTTCACTTCACCAGCAATCATTGGAACAGCATAGGTTGAAAACTTAACTCCATATGATGAGTTAAAATTATTAATTGCCTTAACAAACCCAACGCACCCAAGTTGGAATAAATCATCATACTCCACCCCTTTGTTTTTATAGCGTTTTATCACGCTTTTAATCAGTGGGTAGTTTTGGTTTATGAGTTCATTTTTTGCGTCCTCATCACCCTTTTGAGCCATTAATAATAGCGCCAAGTTTTCATCAACCATCAATTTTTCCCTGCTCCATTAATTTTTTTGAAATTTTCTTTTTCATCTTAACTTGTGTGCCACCATTTGGATTTTGTAGCACTTCCAAACCATCCATAAAACTTTCCATAACAGTAAAACCCATTCCAGCCCGTTCTTCATCGCTTTTTGTTGTAAAAAAAGGTTCTCTTGCTTGTTTGATGTCCGCTATGCCAACTCCTTCATCTTTTATTGATATGTAAACTGTGTCTTGAGTGAGACCAACCCAAATTTCAATCTCACCAATAGTGTTTGGATATGCGTGCACAACACAATTTGTGACCGCTTCACTAACAGCCGTTTTTATATCTATAATATCATCTAAGGTTGGATTAATCCCCACACAAAAAGCCGAAACAGCACTGCGTGCAAAACTTTCGTTTATGGATAATGATTCAAACTTTAATGTCATTTGATTAATATATTTCATATTTTTAACTCCTAATTTAATTTGGGCATAATTTGATATATTGCCGTCATATTCAAAATTCTATCAATATGGCTTGATGGATTTAATATAAAGATAGGAACATTTTTTTCCTTCATTTTCTTATATCTTCCAATCAAAACTCCTATTCCTGTGGAATCCATAAACTCCAAGTTCGAAAGGTCCAAAATAACCTGCCTTGCATACACTTTGGACATATGCGCATCTAATTCATTTTTCACAGCACTTGCTGTGTGCTGATCCAACTCCCCTTCCACACTCAAAATCAATGTGTCGTTGTTCACTTTTGCTTTAACTTGCATTTTCTCCTCCTTTGAAGATATTGTAACCTAAAAAAAGATAAAATTTTTAAAAGAAAAAAGTGTAATATGTCTTTTTTACACTTTTTTTAAAACTTTAGTTAAAGAAGATTTTATCAACACACACAAAGCCACTTCCAGCCGCATTATTTCCATCGCTAAGTTTTTGAGCATTACTCATTAAAATAGACTTTATTTCATTAGGCATAAGAGTTTTGTCTTTTTGTAACAGTAATGCACAAATTCCAGCAACAAATGGTGTGGAAACACTTGTGCCAGACATCGTGGAATAGAAATCTGTTCCATTGGTTGTGGAAACAATTTCAACGCCTGGAGCAATAATATCTGGTTTAACATAATCAAATGCCGGACCACGCGAACTAAATGGCGCAACATCAATTTCTTTTTCCTCATCAAGTTTGGCTGAACTGCCAACTGTTATCACATTAGGGCATGCACCAGGACTTTTTATGGTTTGTTCGTTAGGGCCATCATTTCCACCGGCACAAACAACACAAATTCCATTTTCCCACAAAACTTTTGCCCCTTCCATTAATGGATCGTAGCCATCTAGTGGATTACTTCCAAAACTCATACAAACAACTTTTATATTAAGCCTTTCTTTGTTATCCAAAACCCACTGCATCGCACTCAAAATTGTGCTTGCTGTTGTTTCTCCATTTTTGTCTAATGCCTTTATAACAACTAAATTTGAGTTTGGAGCAATCCCCTTATATTTTTTGTTAAAAACAAGCCCACTTCCACCCAACACGCCACAAACAAAGGTGCCATGACCATTGTCATCATATGGATATGATTGATTGTTCACAAGGTCCACAAACTCAACAATTCTGTTGTGTCCCAAGCAAAAATCAAGATGTGGATAGCAACCAGTGTCTATCACAGCAACTGTCACGCCAAGCCCATTGTAGCCCAGTTTATGTATTTCATCAATTCTTAAATATTTTCTTGCATTAAACAAAAGAATGCTTGCTTTTTGTATGCTAGAAACATATTCAACAATCTCAAAAGATGCAAGTTTTTTTAATTCGCTTTTTTTAATTTTAATCACATATGCGTTCAAAAAAGGAAAATACTCACAAATGTTTTGCTCCCCAACAAGGTTCTTGAAAATAACTTTTGGAAAACCATTTTTCAAAAAAACAATGCACTTTATTGATGCACTTTCAACCCCCAAAGTTTCCACACCACCAAACAAACTTTTGTCTATCTTTTGCATTAACTAATTTTTGCTAAAAGTTCTTCCACATAGTTTTGTTGTTCAAAACTTAAAAATGGCTTCACCTTTTGTGTTATTTCTCTAATTTCATCAATATTAAAAGTGCCTTCTTTCTTCTTTTTCTCAACTAATAACATCATTTCATCAATCATTTGTTTTTCACTCATTGTGCCATATCTTTTCATAAACTCCTGAACCAAATCAGCATAGCCGTCTTGTGCTTTTTTAAGGTCTTTTTCATCAATCTTTTTAGGTTCAAAACTATCTATTTTTGTTTTGGAATAGTCTTTTATATCCATCTATTTTCTCCTTTCTGTGTTTCACTATTTATTATATGCTTTCATATAATATTTTGATAATGGAGTGAATATATGGATATTGAAAACATCATTTCTATTCTTACAAAACTTATGCAAAACAACAATAATTCTCCTCAAAACGCACCCAGCCAAGAACCAAGGGTGCAAGACTTTAATTCATCTTTTTACAAACTTCCAAACTATGATGAACCCCCAGTCTATGAAGGCACAACCCCACAACCCCAACCAGAGCAAAATTCAGTTAACAACAATCAACTAGCAATCTTAATGGAACTTTTGCCACAGATTTTAAACCTTTTAAAGAAAAAAGAGCCAGAAACAAAAAAGAGAGAAACAATTCCCTCATACATTTCTTCTCTTAATAAGATTGATTAATCACATAGATTTTTGTTCCATTTTGTTAAGTTCTAACAAAATTTTCATTGTTAAAGCATCTTCAAAATGCCTTATGTCTAGTCCAACAAGTTTTTTTATCTTTTCAATTCGATATAAAAGCGTGTTTCTGTGCATAAAGGTTTGTTTACTTGTCTTTAGCACATTTAAGTCGTTTTGCAAAAAAGCATCAATAGTTTTAACTAATTCTTCATTATTTAAAAGTTCTTTTAATTTCGTTCCAGCAAAATATTCATCTTTTAGATATTCCACCCTAGATAATGGCATTCCATTAACTATGCTAGTTAATATTTCAGTTGTTTGGTTATTCACTTCTCTCCACTCCCATATCACTTTGTATGCTACCAGAGTCTAGTTTAATTTCTCTTGTAACAAGTTCTTTAAACAATTTATCATTATTTGAAATAAAAAATGTTATTTTGAATTTTTTATCTTTGCTAATAAGTTTTTTATATGCCTTATATAAAACCTCATAGTTTTCATCTTCTTTATACAAGTTTATGTCATCACACAGCAAAATATCAAGTGGTCTTAACATAAGTCTAGCAATTTGAACAAGTTTTTTTTCTGTTTTGGATAACTTGTTTATTTTTTTCTTTTTTAAGTCCATAATGCCAAACTCATTCAAAACTTCATCAACTTTTTCTTCCCAAAGTTTTTTGTCAACCTTTCTTATTTTTAAAGCCCAAGCAAGGTTTTGATAAACTGTTTTACTTTCAAAAAAAACTGGCTTTTGAGAAAGATAACCAACAGAAACAGAAGATATGAAATCCACATCTTCCAATTTTACTCCATCAATAAGAACCTCACCTTTGGTTGCCTTGTCAAGCCCAGCAATAACACGCAAAAGAGCAGTTTTCCCACTCCCACCAAGGCCAGAAACAGCAATAATCTCCCCCTTTTTTGCTGTTAGATTAATATCAAATAAAGAAAAATAAACTTTGTTATAACTAAGTGAAACATTTTTAAGTTCTATCATAAATACCTCATACCTTATATTACAATACAAAAAGTAAAAACACAAGTATTTTGTGCAAATTGCCTAAAATATTTTATAAAATACACAATTTTTACTAGTCAAATAAATAACAGTATGCTATAATGGTTTTAACATTTATTTTAATTGGGGAGTTTATAATATGGATTTATTTGAAAAATGTGCTAAATATGACACAGCAAAAAAAGCTAGAGAAATGGGATTATACCCTTATTTTCACTACCTAAACAGTGGTCAAGACATTGAAGTTAATATGGAAGGACACAGAGTTATTATGATTGGCTCAAACAACTATCTAGGCTTAACAAGTCACCCAGAAGTTAAAGAAGCCAGCATGAAAGCTTTGGAAAAATATGGAACTGGTTGTTCTGGTTCAAGATTCCTAAATGGAACACTAGACCTTCACATGGAACTTGAAAATGAACTTGCGAAATTTATTGGAAAAGAAGATGTTGTGACATTCAGCACAGGGTTTATGTCTAACCTAGGAATTATCAGTGCAATTGCTGGAAGAAATGACGTTATTGTTTGCGATAAAGAAAACCACGCAAGTATTTATGATGCTTGCCGTCTTAGTTACGCCAAAATGCTCCGTTTTGAGCACAACGATATGCAAGACCTAGAAAGACAACTTCAAAGCATCGACAAAGACAAAGGAATTTTGATTGTTACCGATGGTGTTTTCTCTATGGGTGGAGAACTTTGCAAACTCCCAGAAATTGTTGCTCTAAAGAAAAAATATGGTGCTCGTCTTATGATTGATGACGCACATGGTTTTGGTGTGTTTGGTGAAGGCGGAAGAGGAACAGCCTCTCACTTTGGATTAGATGATGAAGTTGACATCATTATGGGAACTTTCTCAAAATCGCTAGCATCTCTTGGAGGATTTATGGCTTGCACACACGAAGTTTGTGAATATATTAGACACAACTCTCGTCCATTCATTTTTGCAGCATCAATACCACCATCAAATGTTGCAGCAGCCCTTGCTGCCCTAAAGGTTTTGGAAAAAGAACCAGAAAGACCTACAAAACTTTTGGAAATTTCTGATTATATGCGTGAAGCACTTAGAAAAAGAAACATTCCTATAAGACAAAGTGATGCACCAATCATCCCAATCAACACATATGACGACTGGAGAACTTTCTATGCCTGCAAAGAACTATTTGATAAGGGCGTTTATGTTAACCCATGCATTTCGCCATCAGTTCCAGTTGGTGAAGCAATTATTAGAACATCCTACACAGCCACTCACACAAAGGCACTTATGGATGAAGCCGCAGACATAATTCAAGAAGTGTTTAAAGAACTTCCAGATTGTGAATATTTTGAAAAAATACGTGCTGAATATGAAGCTAAACAAAAATAATAACAAAAAACACATCACGATTTCTTGTTTTTAAAATATGCAATATAAAAAATGACTTAGCAAACGCTAAGTCATTTTGTTTTTAGTGCCAAGCACTGAAATCTGGTTTTGTTCTTGCTGGAGAGAGTTTTTGGAGAAAATCGTCCATATTTTCGCCAACTGCGTAGTATGTTGCTTCAGGCATGTTATAGGTAGAAACATCTTCATTTGTGGTATTTCCAATAACAATATTTTTATTATTCGTCCACAAGCCTTTAAGGTAGATGTTGCTGTCTTTCGCAAACCAATACTTGTCTTTTTCATATGAGCCATTGTA
>CAJOLU010000004.1 GCA_905235475.1 uncultured Clostridia bacterium | reverse complement strand
CCAAAATAATATTGATGAATGTCATAGACTTGGTTGCAAATATGTTATACTGGTTACGCATCTTGGATATTTGGATAACTATTCACCAAATAGTTCACCCGAACTAATAGCAAATACAACGGGTGCAATTGCGGTAATTGATGGGCATTCTCATCAAATGCTACCTTGCAATTATTATAAAAATAAAACAGGCGAGTTGGTTCCGCTTTGTACCGCTGGCTACAAAATGAATGTGTTTGGCAGAATCACAATAACTAAAAATGGTGATGTTCATTTAGGTGTTATCACATCTTATCCCGATAAAGATGAACAAATTGAGAGTAAAATTGCAGAAATTTCAGATAAAATAGCAGAAGAAGTTAATCAAGTAGTTGCGACAAATGATTTATCTTTATCATTATATGATGATGCAGGAATTAGAATGGCAAGAAATCGAGAAATTGGACTTGGCGATTTGGTTGCAGACTCCTTTAGAAATGTCTTGAATTCAGATATTGCCTTTGTAAATGGTGGCGGATTGCGAGACAATCTTAAAAGTGGAGAATTGACTTATGGTGATATAAAAAATGTTCTACCTTTTGATAATACACTTTGCATGGTAAAGGCTTCGGGGCAACAAATTTTAGATTATCTTGAATTTGTTTCAAGACACACTCAAAGTGAATATTCAAATGGGTTGAAAGCAGTTGGTGAAAACGGAGGGTTTGCTCAGGTTTCAGGTTTAAAATATACGATTGACCCTTCTATTGACAGTTCGGTTGTTACTGACAGCACAGGTGCTTTTGTCAGCATTGAAGGACAAAGAAGAGTAAAAAATGTTATGGTTTTAGAAAATGGTCAATATGTAGCCATTGTCCCAAATAGACAATACACAATCACTTCAATAGATTTCTTACTGTTAGAAGGTGGCGATGGAGCAAATATGTTTATGGATTGTGAAGTAGTAGCCAGAAATGTTATGATTGATAGCGAGGCTCTTACAAATTATATTGTTGATGTTTTGCAAGGTAACTTAAAGGACTTATATGAAAATATTGGGAATAGAATAACTATTGAATAAATCTTTACAGAATTTATTTTTATTAAAACAATTAATATAGTTGTTTTAAGCGAAAGATATACTATTATTATAGTTTTATGGGAGATAATCAATGATTAAATTAATAGAAGAAAAAGAACAAAAACAACAAATTGCAAGAGTTATATTAGAATCTTTGCAAGAATGGTTTAGTATTTCAGATGCGCGAGAATCTTATATATCTAATTGTGTTGATGAAATTATGTTAGCATATTTTGAAAATAATCTTCCTGTGGGCTTTTTATGTCTAAAAGAAACAAGTAAAGATACTGTTGAAATTGCGGTGATGGGGGTTCTTAAACAATATCAAAGAAATAAAATAGGTCAAGAATTATTTGAAAAAGCAAAACAAATTGCATCACAAAAAGGCTATTCTTTCATACAAGTAAAAACTGTTCAAATGGGTAAATATGAAGAATACGACAAAACAAATTTATTTTATAAAAGCCTTGGATTTAAAGAACTTGAAGTGTTTCCAACACTTTGGGATGCGGAAAACCCATGCCAAATTTATATAATGTCTATTTAATTTTTGAAAAAAATAAACCAACCCCACAATATATGTTTTATGATTCAAATTAAACAGACATAGTGTTGCGAATAAAAAAAACCTAAATCAAACTTTGTTTAGGTTTTTTGTTATTGATATAATCTCCTCCAAAACAAATAATAAATTCCATTTTTTATAACTTTTTTAGATTGATTATAATTTTTATTCATAGTATAAAAAGATTTTAGAAGCATCATATCTTGCTAAATTTTTGCAAGAAAATTGTTTGAATCAACGCATTTTGTTTCGGAAATTATGGAATGGACTGCTCTATTTTTTCTCGAAAAAATAATAATTTTTGCAATGCCAATAGTCACTACTAATTTAAATCTAAAAGCTATGCATTTGTTTTCTTTTTGACTTTTATTTCACTTGAAACAATTGCTTTGTTTGGGCATACCAAAGTGCAAAGATGGCAGCCAACACATTTTTGTGGGTCCAAAATTGGATTTCTATTTTCATCGAACTTAATTGCTTGGTGACCCCCATCTTGGCAAGAAATATAACATCTTCCACAATGCAAACATCTATCGCGTAAAAATTTAGGATACACAACAATATCTCTTGGAATATCTTCAACATCAACAACATTAGTAATGTTTGCTCCAATCAATTCTTTTAGACTATTGTGCCCACTATCTGCCACAAAATATTCCAAACCCTCCACTAAATCATCAATTATGCGGTAGCCATATTCCATAACAGCGGTTGTGATTTGAATGGAACGCGCGC
The DNA here is from genome assembly GCA_905235475.1 of uncultured Clostridia bacterium. Taxonomy (GTDB): domain Bacteria; phylum Bacillota; class Clostridia; order Christensenellales; family UBA1242; genus UBA7584. Next base: position 186,591 of record CAJOLU010000004.1, on the reverse strand, counting down.
CCAAAGATAAAAACATTAATGCATCTTTATAATTATAGATTCCACCCATTGCAGAAATATGCATATCTTTTAGTTCTTCATTTTGTGCAAGTTCTGCAATAAAGCGAAGTGCTATTGGTTTTACTGCCTGACCAGATAGCCCACCAACTGCAAACTTGTCTATTTTTTGTGAGGAACAAACTTTTTCAACCCCATTCATATCTGTTATAGACTTAATTGTGTTAATTGCAGCAATTCCCTTTGCTCCACCTCGTTTGGCAGCCAGTGCTGCTGGCGACATTGTTGCCACATTTGGAGTTAGTTTGGCAATAACTGGAATTTTCACTGCAGATGTAACTGCTTTTGTGTATTTCTCCACAAGTTTTGGAATTTGGCCAACATCACTGCCAGTTCCATCTTCTGTCATATTTGGACAAGACAAATTAAGTTCAAGAGCATCTGCTCCAGCTTTTTCAGATTCTTTTGCCAAATATTCCCACTCTTTTTCATCTCTACCCATTATTGAAACAAGCAAGAACTTATTTGGAAATTCTTGTTTTAGTCGTTTGAATATCTCAAAATTTTCCACAACAGAGTGATCACTAAGTTGTTCAATATTTTTAAAGGCACTAATTGAACCATCTAAATTCTTGAGTGCTGAAAATCTTGGCGAAGCCTCGTGAATATCCATCATACAAATTGTCTTAAATGCCGCTCCTGCCCAACCAGCCTCAAAAGCCCTCTTGCACATATCATAAGAAGAAGACACAACAGATGAAGAAAGCAAAAATGGATTCTCAATCTCAATTCCACAAATATCGCTTTTTATATCTGCCTTTTTATAGTCCAAATTTAATTCTTTTTTCATTGAACAACCATTAGACAAAATTTTTTTGATTTCAACCTTAGAAGATAACACACATTCTTTTTCACAAGGGGCACTGCAATTTTTACAGCAATCCTCAAGATTTTTTAATGCGCCCTTGTTATTTTCAAACCGCAACGACCTCAACACTTTCCCTGGATTTTGTTTGAAAGGGCATGCTTTACTGCATGGTGCATCGTGACAAAGCAAACATTTCATCAGTTCACAAGAAGAAATAAAATCATCCATATTTTCAACATCCTTTGTTAATTATGAACCTATTATACAATATATTTAGTTATTAGTAAATCAAAAACCACTAGCCATTTACATAAAATGAATTTTATTTTACAAAATAACGCTTTTTTGATGTAATATTCAAAAATATATGATAGAATAAAATTATCATACATTGATGTGGTCTTTTATAACAAATTACAAAAATAATAAAACATTATTTATAGCAAAATAATTTATTAGGAGTTTTTTTATGATATATGTTGTTAGACATGGTCAAACAGATTGGAACAAAGAAAAAAGAATTGCTGGGAGATGTGATGTTCCATTAAATGAAACTGGAATTAAACAAGCACAAATTGTGGCAGACAAACTAAAAAATGTTAAATTTGACTATGTGTTTTCAAGCCCTCTTCAAAGAACAATGCAAACTGCAAAGATAATCACAGATTGCCCAATTATTGCGGATGATAGAATTATTGAAAGGAGCAATGGCGATTTAGATGGCAAACTACTAAAAGATGTTCCAGCGCTTGATTATAACGACCCCAACGAAACACGATATAACATTGAAACAATAAGCTCTTTTAGAAATAGAATTCAATCTTTTTGGGAAGAAATAACAGAAAAATATAAAGGTAAAAATGTGTTGGTTGTCACGCACGCTGGTGTGACAATTTACACAAAATGTTTTTTTGAAGGCGAACCAAAAGATGGTAATTATGATGCTTTAAAGTTACAAAATTGTGAAATTATAACTTTTGATAATTCTAAATAAAACAAAAAACTGCAATATTATACATTGTTTTTGATTAAAATTTTTATTGTAAAAATATTTTTTGTTTGAATGTTCATCTTTCCACCAAACTTGCCCAGTTCTGCTTGGATGTTATTCAGTCCGTTACCATAAACAATTGATTCTGGAATCATTCCATTGTTGGAGATGTTTACTTCAACATTGTTTTTGTTATTAACAATTTCTACATCAATTTTGGTCGCTTTTCCGTGTCTTATGGCGTTTGTTGAAGTTTCCTTGATAATTTTATAAATTAATGCTCTTATCTTATCTTGAGTGGGAACCTCGCCCTTTACAACAAGTTCCACACCAATCATTTTTAACACTTTTGTTAGCCTCATTAAATAGTCTTCGCAAGCATCTTCACTCTCAGTTATTTCAAGGTTTGAGAGCATTTGTTTTAGTTCGACTAAATTATTAGATTTATCATTTAATATAAACATGTGAAGTATTGAAAGTTGTTGAGCGAGATTGTCGTGAATGTGCCCTTTGATAGACAAAAGTTCTTGTTCTCTTTGAATTTGGTCAATTTTATCAAGGTTTGCATTCAATTCAATATTCGCTTTTTCAAGCGACAATTTGTTTTGTTCGCTTTGTTTCAAAAGTTTTTCTTCAATAGTTACATCTGTGCAAGATATTTGAGAATGGGTATTTGAAAATGTAAATTTGTAAGATTTGTCTTTAACATTCACAATAAATGTGTTATCTGACACAAGTCTTCCATTTTCTTTTGCTTTTTGTATAAGAGTTTTTTCAATGTTTTGAACTTTTGTGTAAGACGAAATTTCAAGAGATAAAAATATCCTATCTAATGAGTTATTTATGTAGGTTATTTTCCCATAAGAATTTACAAACGCAATTCCGTCATTTAGCCCGTCAAGTGCAGATTTTATTGCAAGTCTACCGGGATATTTTTTGACACTTTCTATATTTTCAAATAGAGATAACAATGCTCGCACTACAAAAATAGACCGGAAACAATATAGGCATAATATGGAATAAATTCAAAAATTGGAATATTAAACACACACATTATACCATCTAACAAAAACTTTACTACTCTCGTTTTTGCAAATAATATTATTCCCAAAACTGATGGTATAATTAGAACAAAGTTTAGGCATAAACTAACAATTTCATTTTGACCAAGCACAATTGGCGTGCGGGTTATAATAATCACAATCAAGCTAATAAATAATGAAATTACGTAAGATAAATATAACTTTTTGCGTTTGCCCAAAATTCCATAAACAATAATAAACAGCAATATTGCAGATACAATCATTTCAAAGAAAAACATTGTAATTCTAAGTGATGCCGGAAGTGAAAGAAGATTAATCATTTTGCACCTCCATAGATATACGAACATAATCATCTTCTTTTGTGCAAGTGATTTTTAATCCGTCTATTTTTATTTCTTTGATTTGAATATTCTTGCCGGCCAGTTCCATTGTGCAAGTATTGCCATTTGGATTTGCAAAAATTATGGTGTCTAAATCACAAAATTGATAACTTTTTGCCACAAAAAACACAAAATCGTTTACTTTTAACGCAAAATCAAATGAAATGTCTTCTGTTTTTGTGATGTTAAATGCAATATCTTGAAAACCCACACTTTGCATATCTTTTGAAATAACTTGCATAATGAGATTAAATCCATCATAAGTTAAACTCTGTTTTTCCTTTGAATTAAGAAGTAACATACATTTTTGCTTCATATATCCAAGATATAATGCAATAATTCCAAGATTCTGTTTAACTGCTTTCTCGTTTTCTTTTGTTATTTTGTCCGGCAATGACAAAATAAGTTTTTGGAGTTCTTTTTTTGTGCTTTCAATACTTACTTCAATCTCGCTTGCAAACTCCAATTTGTGAACAAGTTTTGATTGTTCGCTATTTATTTTAATAAGTTTTTCCAGCATTTGATTAATTTTTTCAAGATCTTTTGTTTCTGCACTTATACTTTCCTTTAAGTTAACAATTTCTGTCAAATCTTCTTGAAAGACAAGTGTGTATTCGCCGATTGTTTTGGTTTTTTCTTTCAATTTTTTATGTGATGTGTTTGAAAACTTTTCACTCACATAAATTGCTTGTTTGTTTTCATCATAAATACACATTGGGAGATTCGATTTTTTGAAATTATCTGCATATTTCCCATTGTTTTGAATAAGTCCAACATCAAGAAGTGTTTCAAGAATGGCGCAAACAAAAACAACAATAACTAAAGCAAAGTCTTTTAGAAGAGGAGTGTGTTTTATAAACTCAACATTAAGAGTGTAAAGCACTATATATACAAAAAGCAAAATGACCAAAAGACTAGATATAATAATTTGGTTAAAACTTATCTGTTTATATGTTCCCCCAAAAAATAAAGCAATAGTAGATATATTCAGTAATGACACAAAACCCAGCATTGCAAAATGCAAAAAGTTATAATCGTAGGTTATAATTTCTATTCCGGGATTATCTGCTGGATAAAACGATTGAAAGTTTTTATAAATCAAGTGATGTAAGTCATTTGTAAATGCAAGAACAATAAATAATGATATAATTCCACTCAAAATAGCATAAACAATTTTTTTATGCCTAAATTTGGGACAAAATGTTTCTACTACAAGCATAAATAATAACAAAGGAATGATTGTCATTGGAACATAGTAAAAATAATCTGCATAAACACTAACAAAATGAATGTTTGCAAGCCATTTCACAAATCTCAAAGCAATCCACAAAAAAGAAATAATAAAAATAATAAGCAAAATTGTTCTTTGCTTTTTATATTGCACTCTATAAACCATTGTCATGCCCCAAAAAAACAGACAAAATGAGGCGATGAGTGTAATTAAATAATCTATTGTTCCACCTTGTGCAAATCCTTGTGAAAACACTATTGCAAGAGTAAATAGTGCTATAAACAAAACACAAAATGAAGAAATTAAAAGTATTTGATTTTTCTTTGTCATAGGCCTACACAACAATTAGTCCATTTTGCACTGCATAAATTGCAACCCTTGCAATAGATGAAAAACCTGTTTTTTCCAAAATGCTGGCAATAATTGCTTTTAATCTAGACATTGAAATATAAAGTTCTTCTGCAATTTCTTCTCGTTCTTTGCCCGAGCAATACATTCTCAAAACTTTCATTTCAGTTTCGGTTAGATTAGAAAGCATAAGTTTATTGGTGGTATCTTCATGAGGATAAATGCTATATCCAGAGTAAGTGTTCATAATGGTTCCATAAAGTTCTTCAATACTTATGTTTTTATAGATAAAAGAAGAAACACCCAGTTTTTTTGCTTTTTCCATAAATGATATATCTGGAAATCCTGTTATTGTTATAATTTTTACTTCTGGAAATTCTTTCAAAATATTCTCAATTTCATCAAGAGCATTTTTCTTGCTGTCTGTAATAATGTCAGTAAGGATAATATCAACTGGCTTTTTCCTAATAATAGGCAAAATCTCACCCGCATTTGTTGATGTTGCAACAACTTTTAAAGCCTTGTTTTTGTTCAAACTTGAAACAAGCCCCTCCAAAACAATTTTTTGATCTTCACAAACTAAAATTCTAATCTTGTCCATACTTTTCTCCCACTTCTTTCTTTTTGATTATAACAAAAAAATTCAAATATTGCAACGATACAATTTATGAAAATTCACAAACTTCTTCTCAAAAATATATAGCCTTTTGGCTACTTTTTTATATAAAAAAAGAGCCTTTTGACCACAGCAAAATCACAGCAATTTTAAACTACTTATGTTATACTTATTGTGTATCACACAGGAGATGCTTTCTAGAAAAATATTCACCTTTAATGGAGAATAACAATTATTAAAGAAGGAGGAATTATGGAAACTAAAAAAATTAATGTAAAAAAAATAATGCTTTTTGTGTTGTCGTTTGCCTTGCTCATTCCATGCTTTTTCATCTTAACAGCTTGTGGCGGAGATAATAATAAAAATGAACAAGAATTAAAAGACAATGAAATTAGCATAACAGTGTCCAATAAGGTTTATGATGGGCAAGCTATTGCAGTGACTGCAACAGCAACAAGTGGTCAAACCCCAATAATTGGATATAAACTTGCCAATGCTGATGATTCAACCTACACTCAAACAGCGCCACAAAATGTTGGAGAATATGTTGTTATGGCTGGAGTTGAGGCAAATGATGAATTTAAATCAGCAACAAAAACAGCAAACTTTTCAATAACAGCAAAAGAAGTTGGTTTAACTTGGACGGCTCCAGCAAACCTTGTTTATGATGGACAAGCAAAAGTTCCAACTGTTGAAGCAACTGGACTTGTTGATGGAGATGCTTGTGAGGTGCAAATAATATTAAATCAATAACCAAAATGTTGGATCATTTACATATGTTGCAAATGATGTTTTAAATTCAAACTACAAACTTCCAACAAATGTTACTAGCCCACAATACGAAATCACCCCAATTATTTTAAATAATTTAAATGTAGACTTTGAGTATAATGGAGAAACATCATACACAGTTAATGAAGCAGACCTTGGCATAGCTGGTGTTAGCCTTATAATCAATTTTGAAAACAAAAATGTTGGTGCAAACGTTATAGACTGTGTGGTAATATATAATGATGAAGAAACTCAAAATTATGTTGTTAACACAAACACATGTGTGCAAAAAGAGATTGGTTTAACTTGGACGGCTCCAACAAACCTTGTTTATGATGAACAAGCAAAAGTTCCAACTGTTGAAGCAACTGGACTTGTTGAGGGAGATGTTTGTGAGGTGCAAAACGCTTTAACTGCTGGAGATGACAACATTACATATGACTCATCATTCACATTCACAGCAACTGGTCTTACTGGTGAAAACGCTGGAAACTACAAACTTCCAGAAATTACAACAAGTGATGAATACACAATTTCAATTGATTCAATAGCTGTTAACACAAGTGAATATGTTGACTTAGAAAAAGATGAAGTTACCTATTATAAAATTTCATTAGTTAATGATTGTGTTTACTATTTCACATTTGATGCCGACGAGCAAGGAAGCGTGTTCACTTTTGAACTTCAAAAGAAAGATGGAACACTTGTTGCAACAAGAACCGTTGTTTGGCCAACACCAAGCACATACGAAATTGATGAAGCTGGAATTGCAATTCAAGAAAGTGATGACTATTGTATTAAAGTCACAGCACTCACTAATGGAATTAATAGTGGTGATGTGACAATCAAGGAAGATGACCACAATGACGAATTTTTGGATGCTTATGGCTTCTGCACAAAGTGTGGTGCATATCAAGGTGATACAATTGATTATTATGAAGATGTGACCGTTTCACTACAAAAAGATGGTAAAGCATATTACAGAATTGCTTATGCTGGTGATAATATTAAATTTAGAAGATTGTTAAATGTTAATGGGGGCAATCAATTGCAATCTGGAGATTTCACATATTATGCTTCACTAAACAATAACAATTTTGAAGCAATAACAATTGGTAACAGTTTTGCAGAAAAGCAAACACCATATGATGATTACTATTATATTGTTCTAACAGCACCATCTCAAATTAATAATGGCGTGTTTAGATTTGAAGATGAATTAGATGATTATGGAATTGCAAAATATTCAAATTATTATGCTGGTTCAACACTTCAAATTGTTGCAAGTTCAGCTGATAAAACAGAATTTAGCATGAACAATGGTGATGTAAAATATTATAGATTTGAAGTTGAAGAAGAAGTTTCTTATGACATTAAGTGTGATGCAACGTTGGACGCTGATATATCTTATGGTTACTTTAATACCGATGGAACATTTGAAACAGCCAATATTGAAAATTCAACCACAACTGTTTCACTAGATGATATTGATATGGAAAAACCATATGTTTACATTCTTATCACAGCAACCGATACTTTTGCTAGTCACGGAATTTATGTTACAGTAACTTCAGAATAAATTTTATGAAAATAAAAAAAACAAGCAAATTTTTTGCTTGTTTTTTTTAAATTAAAGACGCAAATCCAAATCTCTTTCTTCTTTGATATCTTTTCCTTCTTTGTTATCTTTTTCATTTAAATCTTCAATACATTTCTTGACCAATTTACGATATATATCATAGGCTATATCATCAGATATTGTCGCAGCTGCAATTTCACTGCTAACACTTCTCATTATTTCTTTATCTTCTTTTGGATTATCACTCATCTCTTTCCACCTCCATTTATATTATGGCACAGCCATTTTTTCGTTTCAATATCTTTTTTTGATATTTTTTAAGTTTTTGAAATATTAATTTTACAATATGTTTTATTTTTCTTTTTATTTATCACGCCTTTTTGTTTGCATAAAACGAAAAAATAGTATATAATTCAATTAAATTCATAAAGGAGAGAAATTATGAGAAGAAGTATAACTGCCTTAATTTGTGGTCTTATTGGAAGCATATTTAGCCTATTTTGGGGATTCACATTTGGTGTTTTTGGGAATATGCTAGGTATTATTCCAACAGCAGAAGCACAAAACATTGGAACAACTTTAGCAGTTCTTGGTTGGATTGCATTTTTGGGTGCTATCGTTGGAATTGTTGGTGCTTCCCTTAGCGTTAAACAAGCAAGAAGAGGTGCAATCACTCTAACCATTGCTGCTATTGCTTGTGGCATTTTGCAAATGTATCTTTTTGTTAAAACATGTGCATCACCATCACTATCTGTTATGACATCAATTATCATATTCTTACTTCCAACAGTTTTGTTAATTGTTGCAGCAGTGTTTGATTGGGTGGCAAAAGATAAAGAAATAGGCAAAGCATATGCACAACCACAAAACAACACACAAGCAAAAAGTTTGGAACAAGAAATTAGTGAACTTAAAGATATGCTCGACAAAGGACTTATAACTGAAGAAGAATTTGCTGAAACAAAGAAAAACCTTTTAGCAAAACATTCAAAATAGCAAATACAACACAAAAGAACTCTATGACCCATAGAGTTCTTTTTTTAACTTAACATTATTTCACTTGTTTGTTTAGTTTCCCAAAAATGTCTTTACTTGATAAAGTTACCTTCTTGTTTTCTTGAAGCCCAGTTAGTGCAAGTTTTATTTGATTTTCAGTTAATCCATTTAAATTTAAATATTGTGGTAACGAAACATAACCAATGTTGTTTATTAAGTGACTATGCAAAAGGCTAAAATAACACTGCGTTAATTGATAGCGATAGATTTTGTATGCGTTATTTTTAACATCATAAAAATTCAACCCCGCCTTATATGAACAATTTTTGCAAGTGTTTCCATTAACAGTTTTGTATGGGCAATGAGCAAAAGTCATAAGTGAAACAAACCCCAAAGAATAAACAAAATAGTTTTCAATGCCTTTGATATTTTCTTTTTGCTGTTCAATTGAGATAACAAACCCAAAAACGCCCAAAGTTTTTAAGAATGAAATGCTATAATTATTAAACACATTCATTTGAGTTCCAGCAATCACTTTGTGCGTGTCACAAAAACTTAAACCATACAAGTTGTTTGCGATAACATAAAAGTCTTTGTTGCTATCCAAAATTTTCTTTATAAGCAAAACATCTTTGTTGCTAGCAAGGTTTGGAAGTTCCAAACCAACTTTATATCCCTTGAACCTTTGTTTAAAGTTTTCAACTTGCTCAACACCAAAAACTTGTGGACTAAAAACATATAATGTGTTTTTGAATAATGGCACAAAATCTTGGTTGTGTTCATTCACAACAATGATGTTAGAAAATTCTAAATTGGTTTCCACAGATTTTAAAAGACTATCATAATTTTTAATTTGCTCATCATCAATTTTTGTTGTAATGCTTTTCTCATTTTCATTAATAATTTGTTGTGTTAAAAATTCCAACGCCTCTCGCCTAAAATTATTTAACACGCTTTTTGGAATAAACACATCATCGCTTTCCACCTCAATCTTTTCCGCCTCAAAAATTGTGCCACCCAATTTTGAAAATTGAGAAATAATATCTTCGTTTGTGAGCGCTGCTGTTTTTGCTTTTTCTGGAATAACACTAGATTCAAACTCAAATTCTTTTCCACCAAAATTAAACAAAACTTTGAGCGGTTTGTTCGCATTTGCAAAAATTTTGGCTGAAAAACTTTGTTTTTTTGTTTTTTCTAGTAGTTTTTTCTCCATTTCGCTATCTAAGATTAAATTCACATCCAGTTTTGGCTTTATGTTCCTCTTTGTATAGATTTGATATTTTCCATTTCCTAGGTCATCAACATTGCCAACGCCAACGCTAGCCACTTCATTTCCGTTTTCAAAAAACTTTAAGCCATCGCCAGCAGAAATTTTGTAGGCACTTTGAATGGTAACTCTAAACAAGTCTTTAAACTTTTCAGTTTTCAAAACTTTTCCAATAAAAACACCACTGTGATTTTGCACCATTTTGTTCACAACATTATCTGGCGTTCCATCTTGCAAATAAGCATCTTCCAAGAAATCTCCACGGCTGAAAACTTTTTTAAGTTTTTGCTTCTCACTTTCTATATCAAATTTTTCATCTTCCAAAATGGCATCTAATGCTTTTCTATATGATGTCACACTTTGTGCAACATATCCAGCGTGGCGAAGCCTGCCCTCAATCTTAAAACTTTGAACGCCAGCATCAACAAGTGCTTTTAGGTTTTTAAGCAAACACAAATCTCTTGCAGAAAGCAAATAACTTTCTTCCCCATCTTCGCTAGTTTTATATTTCATTCGGCAAAATTGTTTGCATCTTCCTCTATTTCCACTTTCCCCTAAAACCATTCCAGAAAAATAGCAGTTCCCAGAAAAAGCAATGCACAATGCCCCTTGCACAAAAAACTCAATTTCAAGGCTTGTGTTCTCTTTTATTTCTTTCACATCACTAAGTTTTGCTTCCCTAGATAAAACAACACGAGAAAACCCCAATTTTTCTGCCATTTTTGCACCTTCTAGGTTGTGTATGCCTAATTGTGTTGATGCGTGCAAACAAATGCCCGGAAAACAATTTTTCAAAACATTAAAAACACCAAGGTCTTGAACAAGATAGGCATCAACTTTTGCATCAACACACGCCATAACTGTTTCCACCATTTGAGACATTTCATCGTTAGATACCAAAGTGTTAACTGTTACATAAACTTTAACGCCCAAACTGTGACAATAACGCACAACATCGCCAATATTTTCTGTTGTAAAGTTTTGTGCCGACATTCTTGCATTAAAGTTTTGAAGCCCCAAATAAACGGCATTCGCTCCACAATTAATGGCTGTTTGCAAGTTTTCCATATTGCCTGCTGGCGCTAAAATTTCTAATTCTTTCATTTTTTCTCCTTAAACTAAAAGACTTAGCGTTTTGCTAAATCTTTTTTATAACATATTTTGCATACTAAACGAAAACACTTCATTTTTGGCAACAATAATATGGTCAACAACTTTCACACCAGCATAAAAAAGTGCTTTTGATATTTGAGATGTGAAATTAATATCACTCATTGATGGTTTTGCAAGACCTGTTGGGTGGTTGTGAGCAAAAAAGACTTTGCTCGCCTTACTCTCAACTGCTTTTAAAATTATTTCATTTGTTTTAACTTTCACACATGCGTCTTGTCCATCGCCCAAAACAATTTCTTTAATCAGTTTGCCAGAGCCGTTGAGAACAAACATCATAAGCCTTTCATGCTCCAAGTTTTTCAAGTTTTCACAAGCAATTTTGATGCAGTCTTCTGTGCAATATGCAAAAACTTCTTTCTCTTTTGCCTTAGACATATCATAATAATTCACAAGTTTTGGAAGAAGCATAAGCTTTTCTGCCGCACTTTCGCCAATTCCTTCAACTGACAATAATTCTTCTTTGCTCGCAGACAAAACTTTGTAATAACTTTTAAAATGTTTTAAAAGCCTTGCAGACAAGTCGTTTAAATCTCCGCGATTAAAGCAAAGTTGAAGTGTTAATTCCAAAACTTCTCTTTCGCTCATCTTTGTGATATCTTGGCTCAATGCTTTGCTTCTTAATCGTTTGTAGTGCCCTGAATGTAAGTTTTCATTTTTATCCATAAAAAACCCACTTTTTATTTCTTTTCTATTTTTGTTTTTCCGCCCATATATTTTTGCAATACTTTTGGAATGAGAATTGAACCATCTTTTTGATAGTTGTTTTCAATCACTCCAATAAGTCCACGAGGGGTGGCAACAACAGTGTTATTTAGTGTTGTTACCAAATAGTTTTTGTCTTTTCCTTTTGCCCTAATTTGGAGTCTTCTGCTTTGAGCATCGCCAAGTGTTGAACAAGAACCAACCTCAAAATATTTCTTTTGTCTTGGACTCCATGCCTCAACATCACAAGATTTAACCTTAAGGTCTGCCAAATCTCCACTGCAACATTCAAGTGTTCTAACTGGAACGTCCAAAGACCTAAAAAAGTTAACAGTGAGCATTAACATTTTGTTATAAAAAGCCATTTCATCTTCTGGTTTGCACAAAACAATCATCTCTTGTTTTTCAAATTGATGAACACGATAAAGCCCACGCTCTTCAATACCATGAGCACCTTTTTCTTTTCTAAAACATGGCGAATATGATGTTAAACAAATAGGCAATTTTTCTTCTGGAATAATTTGTCCCTTAAACCTTCCAATCATTGAGTGCTCACTTGTTCCAATCAAATATAGGTCTTCATTCTCAATCTTATACATCATTGCATCCATCTCTGGAAAGCTCATAACACCAGTCACAACATCACTGTGAATTAAAAATGGTGGAATGCAATATTCAAAGCCATTTTCAATCATATAATCTCTAGCATAAGCAAGCATTGCTTCGTGAAGCCTTGCCACATCGCCCAAAAGATAATAAAAACCTTCTCCACTTGTCCTTCCAGCACTTTCTTTGTCCAAACCTCCAACAGCCTCGCAAATGTCGGCATGATATGGAATTTCATAGTCTGGCACAAAAGGCTCTCCAAACCTTTCTAATTCCACATTTTTTGAGTCATCTTCGCCAATTGGAACAGAAGGGTCCATTATGTTTGGAATAACAAGCATTCTTTCGTTAATTTTTTGGTTTAACTCTTCCAAAACTTTTTCACTTTCTTCAATTTCTGCGTTTATTTTTGTTACTTCAACTTTTATAGAATTTGCTTGTTCTATTTCTTTGTTTTTCATAAGTAGGCCAATTTGGTCTGACTTTGTTTTTCGCTCATTTCTCTTTTGGTCTATATCTTGCTTAAGTTTTCTTGCTTGTTCGTCAAAATCCTTAACTTCATCAACAAGTTTTAGTTTTTCATCTTGAAATTTCTTTTTGATGTTTTCTTTAACAAGAGGGGCATTATTTCTTATTAAATTAATATCTATCATAACAAAAACTCCTTATTATATTTTTAGTAGTTTCAATGCATCATTTTTGTCTATTGCTGTTAAGAACAAATATAGTCTTGGACCTTTACTCTTTCCAAGCAAAAGGTTGTAAACAATTTCGAAAAATCTTTTTTGTCTTGCTTTGTCTGGCTCGCCATTAATTTTTGGAATATCATACAAAAGAGTTTGCATTTCTTCTGTGCTTAAATCTTTTTGTTCCATAGTTGTTGCAAGAGTTTGAACCCAAGATTTTTCTTCATCGGTCATTGTTTTTATGAACTCTTCATTCTTTTCTGGAATTAAATGAACAATCTCTTCTGGACAATATGTTTCAAGCCAGTGTTTAATGCGTTCAAATCTTGGCCTTATTTGCTCTTTTGTGTAGTTTTGACCAATCTTGTTCAACAAATGCGTTAACATATCAAGGTCAAAGTTAACAATTGGCGCAAATGACGCAATCAAACTTGCATCAACTGGAACAAAGTCTTCTTCATTTGTTGTTGACAAAGCAAGTTCCATAATTCTTTTAACCATTTCATCGCATGTGCCCGCTTTATAGGAAGCATACATTCTGTCAAACTCGTGATACATTTTCAAAACATCGCCGTCAAGAGCAATGTCAAAACTCTTTTCTGGCAAAAATCTTGTGAACATCCAAAGCAAAACTGCTGGTTCATAAACTTTTAAAAGCGTTGATGGCGACATATCAGTTCCAGAACTTGAACTAATTTTTTTGGTTTGACCTTTTAAGTTAATAAAGTCATACATTCTATATGTTGGTGGTTCAATCCCAAAAATTTCCCTTGCAATCACTGAAGACACTTGATAACTTCCACCTTGGCTTGAGTGGTCTCTTCCACCAGGTTCAAACAACACGCTTTCTTCTCTCCAACGCATTGGCCAATCCACTTTCCAAACCAGTTTAACACAAAAATCTTTCATAACATCAACTTGACCAGAATGACCGCACTTACAAACATAATCAAGTTTTGTGCAATCATCACTAATTTTTGTTATTGTTGTGAAGTCGTGACCACATTTTTGGCAATACAATTCAATTGGAACATATTTTTCTCTATCTTCTTCATTGGCTTCTTGGGTTTTAAACTTCATCATAATGTCATATATTTCTTTTCTCTTTTGAAGTGCCTCAACAATATTTTTTGCGTATCTGCCTGACTTATATTCTTTTGATTGAAAAATAAACTCACACTCAATGCCAATTTCATCTAAAGCTTCCATTAATTGCTTTTCAAAATGCTCTTCATAACTGCCGTCCGTTCCAAAAGGGTCTGGAACATCACTATATGGCATTCCAATATATTTTTCATCCAAAGGAATTCCTTTTGCAATTTTTCTAAGTCTATCAAAAGAATCCCAAGAATAAATAAATCTAACATCTTTTCCTAAATCTTTTAATCCTTTGCCAACAAAATAAGCTGTGATAATTTCTCTAAAATTTCCAATGTGAACAACTCCTGATGGACTTATTCCACAAGCACAAGTGAAAACCTGTGTGTTTGGGTGTTTTTCAACCAAATTGTGTGCTATTTCATCTGCCCAATGCATCTTAATACTCTCCTTAAACTAATTTTGTAATATATTTTATCTTTTTAACGCCTAAAAGTCAAGAATAAACGCCAAAATTAAACAACAAAGTGGCTTTAATAACCATTATGTAAAATATTTTAAAAAATTATTCTTATATTTTTTTAAAAAAAGGGTGGAAAAATTTTTTGTTATGTGATACAATAGAAAAAAATTAGGAGGGGAAAATGACAAGAAAAGAAAAAATGACATCTCTTAAACGATATTTAATATCGATTCTCATTTCTCTTCCAATCTTGTTTGTTGTGGACATACTTATCGCAACCAAAATTTCAAGTGTTTGGCTTATTGTGATTGACTGCTTCATTATTATTCTTGTTTATGTTTTATGGCTTGTTATAACACAAAAGCACCTCGACCACATAACCAAAAAGCGCACAGAGTTCTTGCATAAAAAAGAATTAGAAGAAAAAGCAGAGCAAGAAAAGATAAGGCAAGAACAAGAACAGCAAAAACAACAAGACGCAAACCAAAAGCCGCAAAAAATAATTCAAAAACAAAAAAGAAATTATCAAAATAATATATCCAAAAAACACAAAAAGAAAAAATAACACAAAAAGGAGCATATTATGGCAAACACACAAGAAGAACTAAAGGCCAAAAAACTTCCTCACAGCCTAGAGGCGGAACAAGCCATTTTGGGTTGTGTTATGCTTGACAAAGATGCACCAGTTAGCATCTTAAATGATTTAAAAGAAGAAGATTTCTACACAAATTCACACAAAAGCATTTTTTCTTGTATGAAAACACTTTTCTCTCAAGGAAAAAACATCGACTATGTTAGTTTGCCAGACGAACTAGAGCGTGTTGGGCTTTTAGAAAGTGTTGGCGGAATTAGTTACATATCGCTTCTAACAAACATTGTTCCAAGTGCTGCAAACTACAAAGACTATATGGACATTGTGAAAAGAAATTCCACTTTAAGAAAACTTATCACTTCCAGCCAAAAGATTATTGACAGAGTTTATGAAAACGAAAACGCAGAAGATGCTTTGCAATTTGCAGAAAGTGAAATATATGGCATTGCCGAAAACAACAACAGTGGAAAACTGGAACACATTAAAGACAGCCTAACTGATGTTATGGACAAATTCAACAAACTTGTAAAAGACCCAGATGCTTTGCAAGGTATTCCAACCGGCTTTGCTGGGCTAGACCGAATTACAAACGGCTTCCAAAACAGCGACTTAATCATTTTGGCTGCCCGCCCTGGTGTGGGTAAAACCTCTCTTGCAATGAATATTGCATTACATATGGCACTAAAGGAACAAAAATCTTGTGCAATCTTCTCACTAGAAATGCCAAGGGTTCAACTTATGCAAAGGGCGTTGTGTTCTGCTTCAAAAGTTTCAATGGAAAAAGCATTAAGAGCAAAACTAGATGAAAAAGAATGGCGAAAACTTTTCCAAACTGTTAAAGAAATGGAAAACGCCAAAATATTTGTTGATGACTCCTCAATGAACACACCTGGAACAATCATCAATAAATGCAGAAGACTTCAAAGAGAAAAGGGATTAGACTTTATTGTTATCGACTATCTTCAATTGATGAGCAGTGGAAAAAGAGTTGAGTCAAGGCAAACAGAAGTTAGTGAAATTTCAAGGCAATTAAAACTTCTTGCCAAAGAACTTAATGTTCCTGTTTTGGTTCTAAGTCAGGTTAACCGTTCTGTTGAAAACCAAAGCAGAAGAGATAAACGCTTAATGCTTTCCGACTTGCGTGAAAGTGGTTCAATAGAGCAAGATGCCGACATTGTTATGTTCATTAACAAGCAAAACGATGAAGAAGATTCTTCCAGCCAAAAAGATTATGTTGTAACCCTATCAGTGGCAAAACACAGAAATGGTCCTTTGGGCGATGTTCCACTATTCTGGAGAGGCGACATCACAACATTCCACGATATGGGCAAAGATTCCAATTTGCAAAGTTTGGAGCGTTCTATGCCAAAAGAAATGCCAGATGAGAGCTCATTAAGCAAAGCAACTGGAGAACTTGCTGAAGAGGCATATAGGGATTTAACACCACCACAAGAATTTGATACAATCAGCCTAGATGATGAAGAAATGCCAGATATTTTTGATGGCGACGAAATATAAAAAAATATGTTTTAACACAAAAATTATGTGGTATAATGTAAAAATTTCTGCATTATGTCACATTTTTTGTTCACTCACTAAAAATAATTAAAATAAATTTTAAAAAAGGTATTTACAATGTTATTTTATTGTGCTATAATAAAATTGTAAAAGGAGAAACTAAACATATGGCTATAGAAGAACAAGAAAGAGAAATTTCAAGATATATGAAAGGTTACATAAAAAAACTAGAAGAATGTGGATATGTTCCACGTCCAGTTCCAGACACTTTTGGCAGACAAGCAGAAAGAAGAAAAGAATATATTATTATGGAAGCATCACAAAATGGCGTTCCAATTTCAACAAAAGTTATCTACCTTTTGGAAGAAGCGCAATTGCCATTAACTCGTGCAAATTTTGAAAATGACATTAAAAAACAACAAAAATATTTAGGCAAAAAGATTGCGCAACTCCCAGAGGATGAGAGAAGAGCACTTCAGGACAATATTGAAGTTATGAACAAAATGTGTGGACTTTCTCTTGACTCAGCAGCCACCAAAAAAAGAAGTGCACCAAGCAAGAGCAATTCAAGCACAGCAACAGCAAGAGGTTTTGGAGAGAAATAATCAACAATAAAAAAGAGATGAAAAATCATCTCTTTTTTATTTTCTTACATTCTCTCTGGAGCTTTCATAACCAAGAAATATAAACATTTTTTAAGTAATGAATTTGTGCACTCAACAAGTTTTAGCAAACTTTGTGAAAGGATTGTATCTTCACTAATAATTCTCATTTCACTATAAAGTTTGTTAAACTCAGAGCATAAGTTCATAGAATATCTTGCAATATAACTTGGGTCGTTTTCAATAAAAGCATTATAAATGGCATCTTTAAAACGTGGGAAAAGTTTGATAAGTGCAAAAGTTTGTGTTGGGAGTGAATCATAGTCTATTTGAGGCTTTAAGTTTAACTCTTCCGCTTTTTTTAAGATTGAGCAAGTTCTTGCATATGTGTATTGAAGATATGGCCCCGTTTCTCCATCAAAACTAATCGCTTTATCTAGGTCAAAAACACTATCTTTTGTTGATGAACTTTTAAGAATTGTGAAAATAAGTGCTCCAATTCCAATTTCTTTTTCAAGTTTTTCAATATCACTAGCGTTTGTTCCTTTTTCTTCCAAAACTGCGTGTGCTTTTTCTTGAGATGCTTTAAATAAATCTTTAATAAGCGCAACAGCACCTTTCCTTGAAGAAATCTTGCCTGTTGGCAAAGATATTCGCCCTGTGGAAAAGTGGAAAACTTGATCCATATAATCAAGCCCCATAAGTCTTCCAACTTGAAAAATTTGCTGGAAATATTGTTCTTGTTCAACACCGGTCACATACAAAAGTTTATCATATTTATATTCATCATATCTATGAACCAAACAAGATAAATCACGAGTTGCATAAATGCTTGCACCACTTGTTTGCTCAACAATAAGCTTTCCCAAATTATATTTTTCTAAATCAACAAGAAGTGCACCTGCGTCTCTCTTTGTTAAACCTTTTTGGTTTAGGGTTTCAAGAGTTTCTTTGTTAAATTGAGCATAATAACTTTCGCCTCTCCAATCATCAAAAGAAATTTCTAGTTCGCTATATATTCTTTTTGCTTCTTCAATTGAAATTTCTTTAAACCAATCATAGAGTTCTTTGATTTCTTTATCGCCTCGCTCTAGTTTTAAGAAACACTCACGGCACTCTGTTAAAAGCTCTTCATCTGTTTCACATTCAGCATTAACTTTTATGTATAAATCCTGAAGTTCATCAACGCCACGCTCTAAAACTTTTTCACGGCTGCCATATTTTTTATAGGCTGTGATAACTTTTCCAAATTGCGTGCCATAGTCGCCCAAATAGTTAAGCCTTTTAACATTATAGCCAAAATACTCGTGCATTCTGCAAAAACTTTCTCCATATGCTGTTCCACACAAATGTCCAACATGAGGATTTTTTGCAACATTTATTGAACTATATTCAATTAAACATAATTTACCCTTTCCAATGTTTTGCGCCCCATAATTTTCCATATTATTTTGCACATCTTCCAAAATTAGTTTACTGAAATATTTTTCATCTAAAAACAAATTTAAATAACCATTCACAACTTCAGTTCTAAAAAGTGAACAATCTTTCAAGTTTGATTGAAGTTCCAAGGCAATATCGTTTGGGCTTTTGTGAAATGTTTTTGCAAGAGAAAAACAAGGAAGGGTTAAATCTCCCATTTCTTTTTGTGGTGGAACAAGCAAAATTTTTTCAACATCTTTATCAGTCATTCCATCAATTTTTATTTCTTTTGAAACAATTTCTTTTATGTTCATAACAAAAAATCCCTTTTTTAATATATTTTTTCAATTTTTTATCGTTTTTTTAATCCAAATTTTTGCAAAACCTATTTCTTTAACACAAACAACTTGTTAATTGCTCTAGTGGCTCCAACATACAAAAACTTGTTTTTATTCTCGTGTTCAAAAAGTTTTCCTTTCTCCACCAAAATAACTGTGTCAAATTCCAAACCTTTGCAAAGTGTTATTGGGCAAACTTCAATATTTGTTCCAGCAACAGAATAAGCATTCTTCACAAAACTAATTTCTTGTGGAGATTTTGTTTTTGAAAGTTCATCAAAAATTTCTTGCGCCGTTTGGGTATCTCCAGCAATAATTCCAACAGGCTTGTGATAATAATCAACTTTTTCAAGTATGTTTTCAATTTGAGCAATATAGTTGTTACCCAATTTTGTTTCTTCAACCGGCTCGCCATATTTTAGCCTAAATGCATTATGCCTTGGGTTGCCAATAAGGTTGGAAGAATATTCAACAATTTCTTCTGAAGAACGATATGTTTTATCTAAAGTTGTGAAAGAAAATCTATCTTTAGCTTGTTCAAGTTTTCCAATATCGCTCAAACTATCAAGTTCTCCTGGCACAGTTTTTTGGTTAATATCTCCAACAATACAAAAGTTTGAGTGACAATATATTCTTGTTAAGAAATCAAAAAATAATAGTGGGTAGTCTTGTGCTTCATCTATAACAATGTGTTTAATTTCCACACGAGTGACAATGTTTTGCGAAAGTTCTTTCAAAACACAAAGCAAAACAGCATCTTCAAAATAGATTGGTTCATCAACATCTAAAGCAGAATAGCCAAAGTCAGCCATCATTTTGTCATATAGTGCAAAAAGAGTTATTGGTTGATTAACATTTTCACTAATTTCATTTAAGATATATTCTTTCTTGCCAACATCTTGAGTTTTCACTTCTTTGTAAATGTGGGTGGCAATAGCATAAATCTTTTCACGATATTTTGCGTGTTTTAGGTCATTCACAAGCATATCATTTAGTTTGTCTTTTGCAAATGTCTTGTCATCCACCACAATATCGCCCGTAAAACGGAGAGTCGTTCCATACTCATCAAGCCAATTTTTCATTTTGTCACGCATAGAGAAAGCCAATTTTTTATCTATTGCTTGTTTGTTTTTTGCGTCTAAAAAGTTGTAACGCATAACAAACTCATCTGTTGATTCCACTGGTTTTGAGGTTTTTAAAAGTCTCCTAATAAATTTAGGGAAAGTTGCATTTCTTGTGTTCTCTTCCCCAAGGTCTGGCAAAACTTTTCCAATGTAGGTTAAAAACGCTTCGTTTGGACTAAAAAATAGCACGTTGGCTGATTTTAAATTTTTAAGCCTATAAAGCGCATACGCAATGTGATGAAGAGCAATGGTTGTTTTTCCGCACCCAGCATAGCCTTGCACAATCATTATGTCATCTTTAAGGTTTCTTATGATTTCGTTTTGCTCTTTTTGAATGGTTGAGGCAATGTTTTCAAGCCTTTCTCCCTTTGTTCTTGAAAGCACTTCACGCAAATATTCATCAAACAAGTTAATGTCAACATCATAGAAATCTTTAAGTTCTGAATTTTCAATTTCATATTGCCTTTTTAATGTGATTTCACCATTAATTCTGCCATCTGGAGCTTCATAACTTGCTCTACCTTTGCCAGACTCATAAAAAAGCTCACTAACTGGAGCTCTCCAATCCACCACATACAAATTTTCGTTTGTGCTAATGCTCATAAGGCCGATATAAAGTTTTAGAACTTCATCATCTTCATCTGCCTTAAAATCAACTCTTCCAAAATAAGGCTTTTCACGAATATCGCGCAAACGGTTCACTTCTGCAATTTGCTCATCTGTGAAATCAAGAATTTCATTAAGTTTGTTATAGTTATCCGCAAACTCATATTGGTCATATTCTCTTAAATCTCTTATATATTGTTTTTTAAGTTCAAGTGCCCAATCTTTTTGCTTTTCAATATTCTCATTCAAAGCATAGATTTTTGAGTCTATTGCACCAATTGTTTCAGCCAAATACTCTTTTTCTTTGTTAAATTCAACATCACTCATTTTGTTTTCTCCTGGATGGAATTATTGTTGCGACTTCAACAATTAGCTTATTATACCATAAAAGAAAAAATTTGTATATAAAAATCAAAAAAAATGTGAAAAATTTACTTTTTGACGTTCACATGCCTTGTCATTCTGAACGCCGACCTCTTGCGTATTCTTGCGAAGAATCTCTTCTTGTCATTCTGAGCGCCGACCCGCAGAGTGTCGACCTTAAAGAATTGGGATCCTTCGTTAAAGGGCTGCGAAGATGGGCTCAGGATGACAAGAGGGCAGGGCAACGAAGCAAGGCTCAACATGACACACACCTTGTCATTCTGAACGCCGACCTCTTGCGTATTCTAGTGAAGAATCTCGAAGGGATCCTTCGTTAAAGGGCTGCGAAGATGGGCTCAGGATGACAAGAGAGCAGGGCAACGAAGCAAGGCTCAACATGACACACGCCTTGTCATTCTGAGCGGCAACCTCTGGCGTATTCTTGCGAAGAATCTCACTTTGTCGTTCTTAACAATAGTTTCTTCGTGCTCTAATGCTCAATTTAACAAAAAAAGAGAGTAAAAACTCTCTTTTTAGTCTTTGATGATATAATAACCCTAAAACTTTCAAAACGCTAACGCTAATCTCACATCAGGGTTTTGTTATGAAAATTATTAATCAAAGAAGTCACTATAGTCATCAAGGGCGTCATCATTTGTGTCTGTTGCTTCAACATATTTAGAAAAATCTGGGAATGCGATGTCGCCATTAAATTCACTAACTGTGAATGTGCTGTTCATTGTTGCCATACCAAAGAATGACATACTAAATTCAACTTGTGCTGCAACAACATCTCCTTCATTGTTGAAGTTAACATAAACCACTGCACCAGCGTCAATTTCTTGACCATAAATTACCATTGCATCATCTGCAACAAGTTTGAAATTGTTGTCTTGTTTTGTTACTGTCACAGTATCAGCATAATCAACAACATCTAAAATGTCTTCAAGGCAGATGAAAGACATCATTTCCATTTCTTCAGCGTAAAAAATTTCGTAGAAGTCCATTTCTTGGTATGTTTTGTTGCCATCTTCATCTTCGCTATACATTTTGCCATCTTTGAAATACATATACATTTCATAGTAGTCTGGCAAATCTTTATCGTCTAACACTGATTTAAATATGTTTGACATTCTAACTTTTATTGCTGCTTCATAAGTTACAGCTGTTGGGTCTGTTTGGTTTTCCTTGATGATCATGTTGATTGTTGTAAACTCAACCTCTTCTGTCACAACATTGCCTTGCTCGTCATAAATAGGTTTTTGCTCTTCATCAGTTTTTGGCATTGTTAGAGACATTTTTGCTGTCATTCTGTAAGCATTAGATGCAAAATCTGTTTGTTCGCCAATAATTTCTTCATATTCTGCTTGTGATGCTTCAGTTGCATACTCTCCACTTGTGTCACAACTTGCTTCTGTTCTTAATTGTGCTGTTGCAGCATCTCCGCCACAAGCTGTAAACAAAAACAACAAAGGCAAAACTAACAAAAGATAGAGTGCATTTTTAAGCTTAAAGCTTTTCTGTGCTTTTTCCATAAAATATATCCCCCCTTTATAGATACATAATTATTATAGCATTTATTATAAGTGGTGTGTCAAACAAAATGGAATAATTTGTTGAAAAATGATGTAGTTAAACACTGAAACCAAATCGGCTGTTTTTCGTTGTCATCCTGAGGAGGGCAAAGCCCGACCCGGATCTCGGCTGTTTGGTGGTGTCATCCTGAGGAGGACAAAGCCCGACCCGGATCTCGGCTGTTTGGTGGTGTCATCCTGAGGAGCCACTTTGTGGCGACGTGAGGATCTAGGCCATTGCGCCCTCGAGATTATCACGTCACTGCGTTCCTCATAATGACAGCGAGGGTGCGAGATTATCACGTCGTTTCACTCCTCATAATGACAGCGAGGGTGAGATCCTTCGTTAAAGGGCTGCGAAGCAAGGCTCAGGATGACAAGAGGCAGGGCTGCGAAGCAAGGCTCAGGATGACACCACACTTTGTCCTTCTGAGCGCCGACCTCTTGCGTATTCTTGCGAAGAATCTCACTTTGTCATTCTGAACGCCGACCAGCAGAGTGTCGACCTTGAAGAATTGAGATCCTTCGTTAAAGGACTGCGAAGCAAGGCTCAGGATGACAAGAGGGCAGGGCAACGAAGCATGGCTCAGGATGACACCACACTTTGTCCTTCTGAGCGCCGACCTCTAGCGTATTCTTGCGAAGAATCTCTAGATGTTTCGTTAAATTGCAGGGGGTCGAGGCTCAACATGACACACACGCCCGACTTGTCATTCTAAATAGAAAGAAGAAAGAGCAAAACGCTCTTTCTTCTTTTTAGATAAACCCCTATTTATTACGAGTTGGACCTGCTTCAGCTTCTTTCTTTGCAGCATCACGTTTTTTAGCAAGTTCTTCTTTCTCTTCTTGTGTCATTACTTCAACAGGTTCACTAACTGGATTCATTTTATCAACTTCTTGTATTGCTTGTTCATAATCTTCTTTTGCAATGTCGTAGTCAATGCACTCAGTTTTCCTTTCAGCCCAAGTTTTTATTACTTTGTCATTCTCTTTTAGAGAATTATCATCAGCATATTTTTCATATGCATTCTGAACAGCCTTTCTCTGTTGTTCCCAATTTTTACAGGCTGCATCATAGTCGTTCCATGCGTCGTATGATTTCTGCCAGTCTTTTCTATATTTCTCATACTCCTTCTGCTGCTTTGCCCAATCATAATGGTCTTTATTATATTGCTGAAGAGCTTCTTCCTTGGCTTCCTCAGTGTTATAGCGTGATTCATCATATTGTGGTTCATCACCTGGTGCCTGAACCACTTCAATATCTGCTGATTTTGGAATTTTTGGTTCGTCAGGCTTCTTGTTTTCCTTCTCCCAATCATCAACATTTTGTGGTTCTTCTTTTAAAGCTTCTTTGGTTGAATCATAGTGTTCAGGTTGTTCACCAGTAAAATATTTTTCATTATTTTTCAAAAGTTTTGCCAAATCAGAATCATAAGAACCACTTTCCCTCATTTCTTGAACTGCATCTTTCAAAATAGGCGATTTTATGATTAATGCCTTCGCCTCTCCTTTCAATTGTTCTGAAATGCGCTTGTCTCCTTGTACTGACAACATAAGCTTGACGGCTGTTCTTGGAGGAAGGTCACCTTCAAAACCAACTTCTTTTCTAATGGCCTCAACAACTTCATTCCAACTACCCAATTTCCCATATTTCTCTGGGTGTGCATTAAATGAATCTTCAATTATTTTTGAGTGAATTGCATCATATTCAGCAACTGTTCTGTTGGTTCCAAACAATTCAGCCTTACCATAAAGCCCAGTTTTTTCATTTCTATTCAAAATTTGTTGAGCATTTTTTCCACTCATAAGGTCTAATTGAAACTTATCATTTAACCTCAAACCTTGTCTCAAGTTGTCTGCAACTCTGTTGTTTGCAGACTGACGCAACATTGACAAACAACCAAGTTTATAGTCATTTGAAGTTTCAAACCTTTCAACACCATGGTCAGCCAACCAACCTGTGAGTGCCCCCATTTTCTCTAGTCTTCCAATTTGTTTGTTAACCTTTGTTGCATATGCTTTGTCTATTCTAAGACCTTTTTCCATTTCTTTAGCAAGTCTTTTTTCTATTCTTTTAATGCTTGCCTTACTAGTATATCCATTATTTCTAGCATTTGCCAATTTAGTTTCAAGATTTCCCATTTTTTGCACATGTTTTCCATAATCACGGTCATATTTGTATTTCAAAATCTCCGGGTCCCTTGAATTTACAATTCCCCTTGCCGTCATAACAGAAGCCGCACCAACGGCAACCAAAGTGGAAACACCAGTAACACCAAGTCCAACAGCCACTCCCGCAGCACTTGCTCCAAGGCTAGCAAAAGCACCACCAGCGGCAGCAAGAGCCGGAATGGCAACACCACCAGAAACAAGGGCAACAGCCGCAGCACCAGCAATTACTAAGCCGCCAACCAAACGACCTCTTCTTGTTTTTTCGTTCAACTTCTTTTTCGCGTCATTAACATATGATGTTCCAACTTCCGAAACATAACCCTTTGGTCCAAATTCATCTTTTTCGGGAAACTCAAAATCACCTGAAAGAAGTTGTTTTTGTTTTTCTTCTTCTTTCATTTGCATAAGTTGCTCATTAGTGTAGAAATAACCCTCTGCACTAATCATACCTCCATTTGGCAATTCAAATAAGTAACCATTCTTTACTCCTGATCTTTCTGGAGCACTGTTAATTACCTCAATCGCTTTTTTAACATCGTTTTGCAATAACTTGCTGTCAACCTTACCGTAGTTTTCTCCAATAAATCGTAAAATTTCATCTCTAGCCTGTGCAATCTCTTCCATATTCAAGTTTCTTTTGTCTTTTGTAAGATCCTGATATTTCTTCAATG
Organism: uncultured Clostridia bacterium; assembly: GCA_905235475.1. Taxonomy (GTDB): domain Bacteria; phylum Bacillota; class Clostridia; order Christensenellales; family UBA1242; genus UBA7584. The sequence continues at coordinate 160,794 of CAJOLU010000004.1, read as the reverse complement.
CATCTTGCATTTCTTTAGGAACAGCCATAAATTTTCTCCTTTTTGTATCTATTCTGCTAATATTTTAGCATTAAATACAGTTTTTGGCAAATAAATAAACAACATTTATGCAATTTATGGCTAATATTTGCCATGTTTGCTGTCATTTTTGCACATTTTAAGCATTTTTTGATAAATTAACTCAAATAACACTTAATTTCAAAATCTGATATTTTTGTGCGATAGAGCCAAATTATTAAAAATTAAATGTTTTTAGCCTTGTTTTGCTAGACAAAAATTTGATTTCATTTTATAATTTAATTATAATCAAGAAAAATGAGGACAAAAAAATGAAATTAGGAGTTGTTGGACTTCCAAATGTTGGAAAAAGCACATTATTTAACGCCTTAACAAAAGCAGGTGCACAAAGTGCAAACTACCCATTCTGCACAATTGAGCCAAATGTTGGAATGGTTTCTGTTCCAGATGAAAGGCTTGAACGCTTGGCAGAGATGTATCACACGCAAAAAATAACACCTGCCACAATTGAGTTTGTTGATATTGCTGGACTTGTTCGAGGAGCAAGCAAAGGCGAAGGGCTTGGAAATAAGTTCTTAAGCCATATTCGTGAAGTTGATGCCATAATTCATGTTGTTAGATGTTTTGAAAACCCAAACATTATTCATGTTGAGGGAAACATTAATCCAAAAAGAGATATTGAAACAATTAATCTAGAACTCATTATTGCCGACCTTGAAACTTTGGAGAAAAAAATTCAAAAAGCAGAAAAACTTGCAAGGTCTGGCGACAAAAGCGCAAAACATGAATTGGAAATTTGGGAACAACTCAAAACTCATCTATCTTCCAACAAACCAGCAAGAACAATGCCAATTGATGATGATGACAAACCAATTCTGCGTGACTGTTTCTTGCTCACGGCAAAACCAGTTATCTATGTGTGCAACATAAGTCCAGAACAAATTGAAACAACTGATGTAGACCCAAAAATAAACGAAGTGAAAGAAATTGCACAACAAGAAAACGCTGGAGTTCTGTGTTTGAGTGCACAAATTGAAGAAGAACTTTCTTCTCTTGAGGGCGAAGAACTAGAAGATTTTTTGAATGTTTATCACCTAAAGGAATTGAGCCTTCCAAAACTTATTCGTGAAAGTTATTCTCTTTTGGGACTTATGAGTTTTTTAACTGCTGGAGAAAAAGAAGTTCGTGCTTGGACAATTAAGAAGGGAACAAAAGCACCAGCCGCCGCTGGAGTTATTCACTCTGATTTTGAAAAAGGATTTATTAAAGCCGAAGTTGTGAAATATGAAGACTTGATTGAAGCCCAAAACTATAACATTGCAAAAGAAAACGGAAAAGTGAGATTGGAAGGAAAAGACTATGTTGTGCAAGACGGCGATGTTATGCTATTTAAGTTTAATGTGTGAGGTGAATTATGGAAAAAAATAAAAATGTCAAAAAAGAAGTTCTAGATGCTCTTTTGCTTCCTTTTGGAATTACACAAGATTATTTTAATGAAACACTTAAATCAGATGAAAAACCTTTAGGCGAAAAAACTCAAATAAAAGTTAGGGAAAAACTTCATCCAATTTTATCGCCACTTTCTAGTTGGGTTGCAGACAATGTGTTAAAATATTTTGAATTCAACACAGATGCAAAAACATTGGCAGAAACAAGCGAAAAAGGTGCCCTTCACTTTTTGGAACAAGCAAAAGATTATGTTGATTCACTACAAACAAACTTAACAGCACATTTTCAACAAACAGCACCAGAAAAAGTTCCACGAGTTACATCAACAATTAGATGTGGAATCACTAACATTTTAGATCGTGGGAAAACGGCAAACGAAAATTTGTTTAATTCACATGCTGAAAATAAAACAAGTTCAAAAGAAGAAGCAACAAGAACTGCATAAAAAATTAAAAAAATTATTTCATTTAGTTGAAAAAAAATTATTTATTTAATATAATAACAACAGAAAAATGGAAAAATAGGGGGAAATTATGAACTTTTTTCAAGAGTATTGGTGGCTTACTGTTATAATTGTTTTGCTTGTTGCTGTTTTTGTTGTTTTAATTGCTCTAATGGTTAAAGACTGCAGAGATGCCAAAAAAGATGAGCAAAAATTTCAACAAAAAGAAAGAGCAAAAGCAAAAGCATTGCAGCAGGTCGCAAGTAAAGAACAAACAAATCCACAAGGTGAAAAGGGAACGCCTGATGTTATGCCAACATCAAAACAAGTAAAAGAACAAAATATTGATATCGACAATTTAGATGAAGCAGAACCAAAAACTAAGCCTGCATTAATTAAACGAGAAGAAAAACCAACTAAAAAAACTGTTAAAAAATCTTCAAGTAAACAAACCAAAAAGGCAACAAAGCCAGTTCAAAAAACAGTGTCAAAAAACACAACAAAGCCTAAAAAAGAAGAACCTAAAACTGTGAAAAAAGTTGTAAAGAAAGACGCAAAAACCACTTCAAAAGCAGAAACAAAGAAAACAGCTAAAACAACAAAGAAAGAAACAACCCCGGCAAAAGCTGTAAGCAAAAAAGCCCCAGCAAAAACTGCTAAAACAACAACCAAAACAACGGCAAAAACTGCTAACACAACAGCCAAAACTCCAACAAAAAAAGCAGTTAAAAAAACAACTAAGAAAACAACTCCACAACTTGGAGAATTTGTTGTTGCTTTTGATAAAGAAAAATCAAGCTGGACCGTTCAAAGAAAAGGCAGCAAAAAACCAGCAAGAAGAGTTGCAACAAAACAAGAAGCAACACAAATTGCAAAAGAACTTGCAAAAGCACAAGATGTTGCAGTTAAGGTTTTGAACATAAATGGAAAACCTGCAAAATAAAAAAAGGATAGATTAAGTTAATCTATCTTTTTTATTGTTCAAAATTTACTAATGCTTTTTCCAATTTCTTTTCTGCTCTAATCATTTTATTATAGGCATTAATAAAACTCTTCATTTGAGAACCACTATATCGTTCTCTTTTTGGGTCAAATCTTCTATAAACTTCCTCACGATTTGACGCTTTTTCAACAAGTAATTCAATTTTTTCTCTTTGGCTCTTCATAATTTCATCCTCTCTTCTTCAAAATTATTATAGCAAAATAATTTTAACTTTTCAATATATTATACCCATAAATTTTAATTTTTTTTAATATCTTCTAAAAACTTTGGCATTCATTTTTGTTCATCTAAAATGTTTTGTGCAGTTTTCCACGCAAGGAGTGCACACTTAACTCTGGCTGGCATATTTTTCACACTCTCAAACGCTCGTGCATTTTTAAGTAAGGCTTTATCTTCTTTTGAAATTGGCTTTCTGTCTATCATTGAAACAAACACATCAACAATATGTTTTGCTTCATCAATTGTTTTTCCCAAAAGTGTTTCAATCATAATTGAAGTTGAACTTTGAGAAATAGCACAACCACTTCCCGTAAAACTTGCATCAACAATTTTACCATCTTCAAACTTTATGTTTAGTGTTATGTCATCTCCACAACTTGGATTGTGTGCATGTGTGGAACAAGTTGGATTTTTTAAATCTTTTTTATATGGAGAGTTCATACTGTGCTCCATCACAATTTCATTATATATATCATCTATTTCCATTATCTTATTCCTTTATGTATTTCCTAAATTTTTGATATGCTTGTTTCAGTGCAAAAACAAGTTTATCAACATCACTTTTTGTGTTGTAGATTGAAAAACTTGCGCGGCAAGTGGAATCTAACTTCAAATATCTTAAAAGTGGTTGTGCACAGTGATTGCCAGAACGCACAAAAACATTATATGCATCTAGTATTGAGGCAGTGTCGTGTGAATGAACTCCTTTAATGTTAAAACTAATAACACTTGTTCTTTCATTTTTGTTTTGTGGAGCATAAACTTCCAAAAACTTTAACTTCTTTAATTCACTGTAGGCATAATTATAAACTTCTTGCTCAATTTTTTGAATATTTTCATATCCAATCTCGTTAATATATTCAATGGCAGCCTGCAAACCAACTGCACCACCCACATTTTGAGTCCCTGCCTCAAATTTTTGTGGAATAGGAGCAAAAGTTGTTTCTTGCTCATAAACATATTCAATCATATCGCCCCCAAGCAAAAATGGTGGGAAATCTTCAAGCAATTCTTTCTTTCCATACAAAACACCAATTCCAAGTGGGGCAAACATCTTATGCCCAGAAAAAACCACAAAATCGGCATCTAGTTTTTGAACATCACAAGGCATATGAGCAATACTTTGCGAAATGTCCACAATAACTTTCGCTCCAACAGAGTGTGCTTTTTTGATTATTTTTTCAACTGGCGTCACTGTGCCCAAAACATTTGAAACCCAACTAATGCCAACAACTTTTGTGTTTTTTGTTATCTTTTTTTCAATTTCACTTTCATCAATGTTGTAGTTTTTTAGATACATATATTTTAGTTTTGCACCACTTTTTTTTGCACAACTTTGAAAAGGAACAATCATTGAATGATGCTCCAAAATAGATAGAACAATTTCATCTTTGCTGTTTAGTTTCTCACAATAAGCATTTGCAACAAGATTTATGCTCTCTGTTGCATTTTTAGTAAAAATTATTTCTTCCGCATATTTTGCATTCAAAAATTTTGCAACAGCACTTCTTGCTCCTTCATATATGTTTGTTGCCTTAACACTTAATGAATATGAACCCCTGTGAGGGTTTGCGTTGCTATGTTCATAATATGACATAACGCTTTTTAACACCTTATGTGGGTGTTGGTTTGTTGCACCACTATCCAAATAGACAAAATCATTATTTAATATTTTAAAATCTTTTTTAAAATTATTTTCCACAATCAATGCTCCTATCAATTTTTTTGCTTACTTCTTCAAAAAGGTTTTTATCAAAAATCTTATTTAGCACAACATTAAACTTTGCTTTAACCAAAAGTTTTTTTGCAGTGCCCAAATCTATTCCACGAGTTGTTATATAAAATATGGAATCGTCCATAAGTTTTCCAGAACTTGTTGCGTGTGAACCAGTCACATCTTCTTCACCGCACATCAAAACTGGAAGTGATTTTGATTTTGTTCCTTGTGATAAAAGGAGAGAAAACTCTTTTTCTTCTCCAACACTTTTTTTAGCACCACGCTTAAAGTCTATTATTCCCTTGAACGACTTTTCTGCCAAACCGTCCAAAAGCCCCAAAACATTAATTTTTGTAATGCTCTCTTTGCCATAATTTTCTGCCAACACATTGATATCTATTTTTTGTGCCATGGTTTTGGCATAAAGCATATTAAGGTTAAAACTTGCTTTTGGTTTTGTGTTTTGTGAAAATATGTTATAAAGGCTAATGCTCTCACAAAAATCTAACACAACAAAACTAATTTGTGCTTTTTCTGCTTGTTTTGTTTCAATATTGCAAAAGTTTTTTCCTTCTCCCTCACAAAAAACAATCACATCAAGGTTTGAGCCCTTTTGCATTTCAAAGAACAACTCACTTTTCACAAGGCTATCACAATTTGTTCTTAAAATAAGTTTTGCTTGAACATTTTCATCACATTCAACTTTTAATTTAAAAAACGCTTTTTCTTTTTCGTTTAGTGAAACAAATATTGGCTTTGTTTGGCTTTTTGTTATGTGCAAAGTTTTGCCATTTTGTTTTGTGTTTGCCGTGAACAAATTATGAGTTAGCAAAAAGTTTGCATCATTTGTTATTTCTTGGTTGTCACAATTTTCAAAGTTAATTATGCTTTTTTTGAATGGCGAAAAGAGTTCTTTTTCATCAATTAAAAAAGAATTTAGTCCAAAATTATTTGAAGTTAAAACACTAGATTCATTTATTGAAATCATAACTCACATGCTCCCTTCAAGTTCAAGATTTATAAGTCTGTTCATTTCCACGGCATATTCCATTGGAAGTTCTTTTGAAACTGGATTTGCAAAACCTTTCACAATAAGTGCTTTTGCATCTTGTTCAGTTAACCCCCTACTCAAAAGATAAAATATTTTTTCTTCGCTAATCTTCCCAACTTTTGCCTCGTGAGCAAACAAAACATCACTATTTTGAATATCACTAGCGGGAATTGTGTCTGAACGAGATTTATCATCAAGCATTAAACCATCACAATCAACAGAACATTTTGCATTTTGTGCATTTGGCATAACTTTCACAAAAGAGCGAAACGTTGAAATGCCACCATCTTTTGAAATACTTTTGCTGGAACATAGTGATGATGTGTTTTTACCCACATGAACGACCTTAAAGCCAGTGTCGATGTTTTGGTTGTGACCAGCAAAACTTATTCCTGTATATTCTGTTTTGGCATTATCTCCCAAAAGCATACTCATTGGGTAAAGCATTGAAATCTTACTTCCAAAGTTGCCCGAAATCCAATCCACTTGAGCCCCTTCATATACCATTGCTTTTTTGGTGTTTAGGTTAAACATATTTTTGGACCAGTTTTCAATTGTGGAATAACGAAGATATGAATTTTTCTTCACAAAAAGTTCCACGCACCCAGCATGTAAATTCACTTTTGAATATTTTGGTGCACTGCACCCCTCAATAAAGTGAAGGCTTGCATCTTCATCAACAATAATAAGCGTGTGTTCAAACTGGCCACTCTCTGGAGAATTTAGCCTATAATAACTTTGAAGTGGCATCTCCAAGTGAACACCCTTTGGAACATAAACAAAACTTCCACCACTAAACACTGCATAGTGAAGAGCAATAAATTTGTGGTCCGCAAGTGGCACACATTTTGAAAAATATTCTTTCACAATTTGTGGATATTCTTTAATGGCACTATCAATATCTGTGTAGATAACGCCCTGTTTTAATAGTTCATCTTTAATGGAATGGTAAACAACTTCACTATCATATTGTGCACCAACACCAGCAAGATAATCTCGTTCTGCTTTTGGAATACCTAAACGCTCAAATGTGTCTTTAATGTCTTCTGGCACTTCATTCCAACTATTTTTTATATCTGTTTTTGGTCTAACATAGGTTGCTATGTCATCTAAGTTTAATTCACTAATATCTGGCCCCCAAGTTGGAAGTGGGAGTTTGTTATATAGTTTTAGTGCGTCAAGCCTAATCTTTAACATCCACTCTGGCTCATTTTTTTGTTTGGATATTTCTCTAACAATATCTTCACTCAAACCTTTTTTCATTTTGTAGGCAAAACTATCTTTTTTCTTAAAATCATAGATGTTTTGCTCTGGCTGTTTTATGTTTTTCACCTTTCACCTCACATTAAAAGTTTTTAAAACCATCTTTTTCCACTTGGTCAATAAAAGCCTTTCCACCCGTTTTCACAATTTTTCCATCAATCAAGATGTGCACAAAATCAGGTTCAAGTTCTTTTGCCATTTTTGCAGAGTGTGTGACAACCAAAATGGCGTTTTGGTCTGTCTTAAAACTTTTAACACCGCGGCTCACAATGCGAATTGCATCAACATCAAGCCCAGAATCAGTTTCATCTAGCATTGCAAGTGTGGGATTTAAACTCAAAAGTTGCAAAATCTCATTTTTCTTTTTCTCTCCACCAGAAAATCCAACATTAAGGTCACGCGACAAAAGTTCTTCTCGCATATTTAATGTTTGTGCCTTTTCTTCCAGGTCATCTTTAAGGTCAAAATAATTCACATTTTCGCCAGTTTGTTGCTGCTTTGCTGTTTTAATGAAATTAAAAACAGAAATTCCCTCAATTTCTTGTGGGGATTGAAAAGACAAGAACACACCTTTTTTGGCAATTTTATCTGTTTTCTCGTTTGTGATATCTTCACCACAAAACAAAATTTGACCTTTTGTTTTTTCAAAACTTGGGTTGTTTAGAATGGCGTTTAGAAGAGTTGTTTTTCCCGCACCATTTGGGCCCATAATAACATGGGTTTCTCCTTTGTTGATTTTTAAGTTTAAGCCTTTTAGAATTTGTTTTTTGTTTGCTTTAACAAACAAGTCATTAATGTTTAAGATTGTTTCCATATTATCTCCATTTAATTCCTACAATTTTAGTATGATTTATTTTAATATAAATATTATCATTTGTCAAGAAAAAAACTTTGCTTTTAAAGCAAAGTTTGAAGTGTGACTGATTTTAAGTAGTCATTAATTTTTTCGTTGAGCGTCACAAAAACATCAACCCCAACACAAGACTTTAGGTTTGGGCATTTTTCTTGCACGCACTTAATATCTTTTTGAATATCACCAGTGGCTAACAAAATTTCATAAATGGTTATTTTGCCAGCCTCTTTTTTTAGCTTATAGCCCCCATCTTGCCCACGCATACTTATGAGCAAATTTGCCTTTGTTAGTTTTCGCATAATTTGCTCTGCATATTTTAGTGATATGCGTTGTTCTTGTGCCACATCTTTAAGAGGCACAACATCATCTGCTCTTGCAATGCTCACCATAAGGCGAACAGCATATCTTCCTGCTGCTGAAACTTTCATAAACTTTTCCCTCTTATTTAACTTCTGTTTTCCACAAAAGATGTTTGTTGCAATATGAATATAATTCTCCTTTGCCATCATAAACAAATTCTGCCTTTGCAGCTGTGTTTGGTTTTAGAAAAACCTTTTGAATTCCTTTTTCACTTGCATAAGCAATAAACTCAATATAATGTTCTTCTTCCATAACATGATTAACTTCTGCCAAAATTTTTTCGCCATCAATTTTGTATGTTGGAATATGTTTTTCAAAAGAGGCATCAACTAAATTTGGTTTTAACTCCACCATTTGTTCATTGCAGCACATAATTCCGCAATTACCACACTTGCAATCACGAATCACTTCAACAAGTGCCCCACACTTTAAACATTTTTTAATAATTAATTCCATAATTTTTCCCCTTAAATTTTATTTTTTCAACACAAGCCACTAAATAACTCTGTTTTATCAATATCTTGTGTGTTTCCATATTATTTCCTTAAAAGTGTTTGTTATATTCTTCTTCCTGCCTTTTTGCAAGTTTGTGTTGATAAAACATTCCAAGTTCCTCTTTTGCACGAAATTTATCATCATCAAAACACTTTTCTTCAAAAACAACTGTTGCGTTATAATATCTATCTTCAATAAAACGATATTTAAAACTTTTTAGTCTAGACAGTGCATATTTGTTTGCATCACGCTCCACTGGTTGCATGGCATAGAATGAATATTCATCTTCAGCACCATTAATATATCCACCAAAATTCTTCTTCCATTTGCGTGCCTTTGAAAATATTCCTAGTTCCTCTCCACTAAAACACACGTGGTGCTGAAACGCGTGACGTCCTTCGTGAAAAAGTGTGAACATTCCATCAAACCTTAAAGAATCCTCTGTTACAAACATTTTGTTCAAAAAAATTATATTTCTTTCAGGAATAAATTGTCCTTTTAGATGCTCATCCATTTCTCTAAAAATAACTTGAGCAACTGGTCTATGCAGTTTTCGTGCTTGTATCATTTCCAGTTTTTGAAAAGCAAAAGCCCTATCTTCAAGTGAAAGTTTGTCCCACTTTCGAAACTTAAACTTGTTATACACCAAAAAGTCAAACATAAGAACTCCTTTCATTACCTTTGTGTTTTTAACCTTATTTATTTTAACAAATTTTTAAAAAATACGCAACCAAAACGAACTTTTTTAAATTTTTGTATAACTTTTGTTTTTCACTTGAAAAAATAATATTTTTGTGGTAATATATCACTATATTATTTTGAGGTGAAAAAATGGAAAGAACTTACATTATGTTAAAGCCTGATGCTATTAGAAGAAACCTTGTTGGAGAAATTATTTCAAGGATTGAAAAGAAAGGCTATAAAATAACAAATATGAAAATGTTTACGCTTAACGACCAAATTTTAAGAGAACACTATGCTCACATCGCCGACCGCCCATTCTTCCCAGAAGTCTGCGAATATATGACAAGTGGACCAGTTATTGGAATGATTGTTGAGGGTGAAAATGTTATTAAAGGTATGCGCCAAATGATGGGACAAACAAAATATCTTGATGCTCCAATGGGAACAATTCGTGGTGATTATTCTTGCAACGACCGTGAAAACTTAATTCACGGAAGTGATGCACCAGAGACTGCTGAAATTGAAATTAAAAGATTTTTTGGAAATGTTTAAGAAAAAGTTGCAGTGTTGCAACTTTTTTTGTTTTAAGATTTCTTTCATTTTTGTTTTTTGTTTTGCATAAACATTTTGTATGCTAACTCAAACTCTTATAACTTTTTTAAACAACTTGGGACCAGTTTTGTGTGTTGCAATTTGTTCAATCTTGCCAGCTCTTGAAACAAAAATTGCCATACCGCTTGGAATGGACTACTCTGTTTTTGGAGAAAATTCCTTATCACTTTTTCAAAGTTTTTTAATTGCAACAATTTCAAGTTCATTAATGAGCATTGTTCTAATTGTCATTTTTCACTTTTTGTTCAACAAAAAACGCAAGTCAAACAACTTACAAACAAAATTTCAAAATATGTTGCAAAAGCCACTTTCAAAACTCCAAAATCTATCAAAGCCTAAAAAGATTTTTATGTGCCTTTTATTTGTTTTTTTGCCCGTTCCTTTTTCTGGCATTTATGGTGGTGCAATATTGTGCTCTTTGCTAAAACTTTCCATACCAGCAAGCATAACGAGCTTAGTGCTTGGCAATATTTTAAGTTGTGGTGTTGAAGCATTAATGTGCCTTATGCTTAAACCATTCATCTCACTTTTCTTAAACATCTTAATCATTATTGTTATTTTGGGTGTGTTATATCAACTTATTTCATTTATTTTTGAAAAATTGTTAAAAAATAGAGCAAAAAACATTAAATAAGTTATTTTTTGTTGCGAAATTTTTGCATTTATTATAAAATAACATTATAAGTTTGGAGGAACATATGAAAAGAGAGTCATATAACGAAAGAGATGCTGGGAAAGTTTATTTGTGGGCACTTCTTATTCCAATTGTTGTTTCATTAATTTTAAGCCTGGCACTATCTGGTTCACCACAAGATGAAAATAACCGCTTTTTGGTGCTTGACAAAGTTTGGTTTATTTGTCTTTTGCAAATTTTGAGTGCAGCAATTTTGGTTGGAATATATTATTTCTACACCTCACGCAATAAAATATCATATAAGGCTTGTGGAATCACACAAAAACCAAACTATTTAATGGTGATTATTTGCATTGTTGTTGGAATCACTTTATGCTTGTTCACAGATAAGTTTATCACAATAATTGCAATTGGATTAGATAAAATTGGCATTAACATTAATTCCTCAATGAACATTCCTTTATCCAATTTTGGAGAATACACCCTTTCAATACTTATGATTGCACTTCTTCCAGCAGTCACTGAAGAACTTGTGTATCGTGGAATTATTCTTAATGGTTTAAGAGGTCTTGGCAAATGGTCCGCAATTCTTCTTTCTGCCCTCGCATTCAGTTTAATGCACGGAAACATTGCACAATTACCATACACTTTCTTACTTGGCATTGTTTTGGGATATGTTATGTTTGAAACATCAAGCCTTATTCTTTGCATGACAATTCACTTCTTTAACAACGCAACTGTTATAACACAAATGTATATCACACAAACAAGCACCATACCTGAATCACTTTCAGCAAGTTATGTTATTGAAGCAATACTTCTTCTTATTGCGGCTGTTGGAATTGTTGTTTTGGCATTCTATTTAATTAGCCTCATCAAAAAACAATTGGCACAAAAAGAAGTTCAAGCAGTTTCAAATAATAGCGAAAGTGAAGAAGAAATTAGCACAAAACAAAACAAAAAACTAAATCAAAAAGGTGTGCTAACGCAAAAAGAAATGGTTGAACAAATAAAACGCGAAATTCAACTTCCTAACACAAAATCACAACAAGATAAATCTGGAATTATTTTGCTTTGTGTGGGATATGGTGTTGCAATTTGTTTAATACTTATTAACCTTATTTAATGGAGAATTATGAAAAAAAATATAATCAATGACAAGCTGGTTTTTTATAGTGGACTTATTTACTTTTTAATTATTTGCATATTCACAGGAATTAAAATATGTTCTTATTTTGGATTACTTGAGTTCACTGGAGCAGACCTTATTTTTAAAATTATTGTTCAAATTGGACTTATGTTCATTCTTCCAGTTTGTTTGTATAAAGTTTTTATGAAAAAAAGTTTTAAACAAACATTTGCTCATTTTGGATTCAAAAAAATATCATCAAAAACAATTTGGCTTTCCATTCTCGCTGGAATTTGTATGTATTTTTTAGTTTGCTATTTCAGTGCTGTTTGGTCTAGCTTTTTGGAACTTGTTGGCTATAAATTTGGTAGTTCAAGCTCAAATTATTCCGTCTTAAATTTTGTTCTAAGCGTTGTGTTTGTTGGATTACTTCCTGCCATTTGTGAAGAAACAACGCACAGAGGTCTTGTTCTCAATGGAATGAAACATAATGGTGCTGTTCGAAGCATTATTTTAACAGGCCTTTTGTTTGGACTCCTACACTTAAACATTGTTCAATTTGGCTATGCATTCTTGGTGGGAATGCTTTTGTGTGTTGTGACAATGGTTTCAAAAAGCATTATTCCAGCCATGATTATGCATTTTTGTAACAACTTTTTAAGCGTTTTTATAAGTTATAGTTTAAACTCAACTTGGATGAGAAATGGACTTGTTGATTTCTTTATGGGAATGCTCGCATCATCAAGTTTTGCGTTAACAATTATCATGAGAATTTTAATTATTATTCTATGCTTATATGGTCTTTCTTGGTGTATCACAAATATGTTCAAAGAAGGAAGAAAACAAGATTATTTTGCGTTTAAGAAAAATCTTAAAAAAGAAATTGAAAAAAATGGACTGGAAAAAGAAATCGACATCAACAATGATGCTGTTGTGTTTGGGTTATATCGTGAAGTGAATATGTTAAATTTAGAAAAACAACTTCAAGAACAAAATTTATCTTTCAATGATATGATGGCAGGCAACACAAAAGGCACAACGGAATTAGTTTTATCTGACAAAATGGTTGCACCTAAAAAACCTCATAAACCCGATTACATCTTCTTTTATATTTCAATAGTTTTAGGGTCTTTAGGAACAATTGCAACTTTTGTGTTAGGTCTTTTGTAGTTTTCTAACAACAAATTTTTGTTCTTATTAAAAAATAATTATTTTTGTTTGCATTTTATAAACCATTTTTGTATAATATAAATAAGGAAAATTCTAAGGGGGACTTATGTTAAATCTTTTAGATGGAGCTTTGAGCACTGTTTCAAACGTTATGCACTGGGTTTTAATCTCAACAATCATTTTGGGTTGTTTAATTTTGATTGTCTTTCTTGTTTTAATTACAAAAAGAATTATTTATAACAGACAAATGAAAGAAAATAAACAGCAAAGAAAGAAAATCATTAAAAACGAACCCTTAGAAGATGAAGAAACACCATAGTTTTGGTGTTTTTTCTTTTTATTTTTTTAATTTTGTTTGCCATATATAAAATTTATTGCTATAATAAAGTTAAAATTAGAAAAAGGAGGTATGTATGGAACAAGACAAAGTTGTGGAATTTGATGATATTGCGGAAGTTATTGACACAATAAAAAAACAAAAACCCAACTTAAAACAAAAACAAGAGTGGCGAGAAGCTTTGCTCAATAGCTTAACGCTAGAGCATCTTGTCACTCACTTTAAAGAGTTATTTCAATTAAAAATCTTTTCACAAAAAGATAGCAAACAAATTTTTGGAACAGTTCTCAAAACGCAAGACAAAAATGCAATGGCAATAATAATAAACAGCGCACCAGAACTTCTAAAAGCAAAAGCGATTGATTTTTCGCTTTGTCAAACAATTGTTCGAGAATATATTAACAAATATTCAAACACAATTGATTTTTCACAAGATGAAATAGAGCCAGAATTAATTGCACAACTCTATAAAGCAAAAATTCTCACAAAAGATGAAGTTGTTGATTGGGCAAACATAAAAATGTCTTATATGGACGCACGTTATGCTAGAGATATCATATACAAACTTTTATCTAACGGTGCAAACATCATTTCATCAAAGGAATGGGAATTTATTGTTGATGATGTTTTTGTGTCAAACGATATTGGTCAAATGACAAGACTTATTTCAAATATGGCTAACACAAAATATATCGATGATGATTTGATTGAAGAATATTTTAATGTCCTATTATTCAAAGGTCAAACAAGTGATTTTATTTACGCCATATATGAGTTGGAAACAACTGGAATCTTAACTCAAAAAGAATGTCGTGTTATGCACAATATGGATGTGCTTAAATCAAATTTCAAACCACAAACAATTGAAATGGCAATGACGAGCACACTATATTCTGAAATCGTTATTGATATGGCCCTTGATAGTTTGGAACTTTCAACAATGATTGCTGAATTTGACATTGAAAACAAAACAACAATTAAAAACTTGTTTGATGTTGCAATAATGGTTTGGACAGAAGCCAAAAAGAACAAAGTGACTTATGGAAAAAACGAACTCGTTTCTAAATTGGTTTACTTCGTGGAAGCATATTATGATGCTGGCTTCTTCACACAAGCAAACTTAAAACAAGTTAAAGAAATTCTTCTTGAAGAAGGTGATTGGCTACATTCATCAAGGCTTGAAGACTTTGAATGTTTAATGGAACTTAGTCCAAAACTATTAAGCCAAGAAGACTTAACTGTTGCGAAAAAGCAAATCATTAAACAAATAAAAGAAGAACAAGCAACTGGTGACACAACAATGAGTTATTTCTTGATTGCAGAAATGGACTTTTCAATAATAAATTGGAAATCAGTTCTAACCACACAAGAACAAAAACTCTTTGATTCAATTGTGAGAGAAAACACAGTTGAAGATGTTGAAGACAACACATTAGAGCCAATGATTGAAGCAATTAACACCCAATCAGTCGCAGAACTTAAGAAAAAGATAAGCAAAAAAACAGATTCTAAATTAGAAAAACAAATTAAAAAAATCACAACGGAGGCGGTTATGGAAACCCAAAAAACAAAAAAGCCAGCTGCTAAAAAAACAGCTGCAAAGAAACCAGCAGCCAAAAAAACAGCTGCTAAAAAAGAAGTAAAGGCAACAGCAAAACCTGCTGCTAAAAAAACAACTACAAAAACAACAGCGAAGAAACCAGCAGCAAAGAAACCTGCAACAAAAGCAGCCACTAAGACAGCACCAAAAGCTCCAGCTAAAGCAACAGCTAAAGCTCCAGCTAAAAAACCTGCTGCTAAGGCTCCAGCTAAAACAACAGCAAAAGCCCCAGCTAAAAAACCTGCTGCTAAGGCTCCAGCTAAAAAAGCTCCTGCTAAAAAACCTGCTGCTAAGCCAGCTGCGAAGCCAGCAGCAAAAAAGCCTGCAACTAAAACTGTAGCAAAGAAAGCTCCAGCAAAGGCTCCAGCCAAAACGGCAACAAAAAAGCCTGCTGCTAAAAAAGCTCCAGCTAAAAAAACAGTTGCTAAAAAAACAAAATAATATTATAAACAAAAATAATTATACGCAGATTTTGTTTCATATGTATTGAATTTTGATAAATAAATTTTTAGATATTTTTATACGCAATATCTAACATAAAAAAGTATAGCATTTGATTACGTTATACTTTTTTTTGTTTTGATAAAAAATCCTTTCAAAGACTTGACAATATATATATATATATATAATTATTATATCAATTTTTATGGGGGGAAAAATGGAAAAAATAAAGAGCAATTTTAAAAAAATTATTTTAAGTTTTATGCTTATAATTGTTGGTTTTGCGTTTGCTATAGGTTTTTCTGCTTGTATTAACCCAAACCAAACCAAGAATGAGGAGCAAGCCACTAAGAATTTTGAAAAAGCTTATGTACAACTTAATTATGTAGAAGATGCTACTTTTAGTGACGATTGTGAAGATATCTATATCTCTGCGCACCCAACACAATTTTATGTTGACACTATGAAATATATGATGAAATTAGTTTATTTCGCTCAACTTGAGTTCGATAAAGTTGTTTATGTTGATGAAGAAAGGGCGGAGGAAATATTAGAATATACACCTGAATATAGATATAAAATTAGTATCACACAGCAAACAATAAATATACTATCTGTTTGGGCGGAAAGCGGGAATACACAATTTTGGTCAATGAATTTATTGTTTGACAAAGATGATAATATAACAAAGATTGATCTACAGCTGATTCATGAAAAAGGAGTGGAGGCACAAACAGTGTCTTACGATTTTTCTACCAATGAAGTAACAATAAAGGATATGACACAAGAAGAAGTAAATCAGTTTTTAACAGACGGTAGAACATTAAAATGGATTAAAAAAGACATAATTTTAACAAAAGAAGCTTAGAAAAACAAAAAAAGAGTTCCCAATTTCTAGGAATTCTTTTTTATTTTTCAGTTAGTTTCAAAAGTCTTTAACCTTATTCCTTGCTTTTTTTCTTTTGAAGTTCTTCTTGTTTTTTCTTTTCTTTTTCTTGTCTCTTCTTTTCTTTGCGATCTTTTCTCTCTCGTTTTGCTTCCTCTGATTGCGCTTTTAAAGTTTTTGCATCTAGTTTGCCATCTTCAAGTTGATCAAAAAATTTATCAACTGATTTAATCTTTTCTACTTTACGCTTTTTCTCTTGTCTTTCTTGCAATGGTTCTGGTCTAACTGGCATAACAACTGTGTCTTCACGCATTCTAACTTCAACTTGTTTATATGGAATTGAAATGTTATTGCGTTTAAACTCATTAAACACATTGTCCCACACATAATAATAAACATCCCAATAGTCTGTTGAATCACACCAACACGTTGCAAAGAAATCAACACTGCTTTCATTAAAGTTACAAATTCTGCAAGTTGGTGCTGGGTCTAACAAAACTCTACCATCACTCTTCATAACATCAGTAACAACTCGTTTCACTAAATCCACATCACTTTCATATGCAACCGCAAAAGTGTATTCCACCCTTCTTGTTTTTCTAATTGAATAGTTTATTAATGGATTGTTTATCACGGCTGAGTTTGGCAAAACAACAAGTTTATTATCAAGGGTTATTAATCCTGTTGTGAAGATTTTTATGTTTTTAACTTTACCTTCAACACCATCAACCTTTATGTAATCTCCTTCTTTGAATGGTCTTGTCACCAAAAGAATAACTCCGCTTGCAATATTTCCCAAACTATCTTTAAGAGCCAATGCAACTGCTAGTCCAGCCGTTGCAAGGAGTGCAACAATTCCTGTTATTTCCACTCCAAGTGCTTGAAGAACCATTATGATCAACACGATATTCAGTGCAAACCGTATAACCGATATAATGAATCCTTGTGCAACTTTTTCTATTCGGCTTCTTTCGAAAATCTTTTTAATAACAAGCACAATAAGCCTAACAACAATATAACCAATAATCCAAAGTAGCAACGCTTTTATGATATTAAGTCCACTTGTTGCAAAAAAGTGCTGCACACTTTCCCATATTTCTGCCCACGTCATATTTTTTCTCCTTTTTGTATGCTAACATTATAAAATAAAATATAAATTTTGTAAACTATTTAAAAGTTTTTATGGCACTAAAAAAATAATTTTTAAATTCTTTTATGTTTATTTCTGTGCATATTTTCGTATTTCTTTTTTGCTTTGCCATCTTAAAATGCAAAACTCCAATTTTATCAACATAATCTATCTTCACATCTGCATATTCCCAAGCAAATTGCTCTTTGTGTGTGAAAGCATAAATTAAACAACTATCATGTGTTGCAACATTATTTTGGCACACTCTATCATGATATGAACGATACATAAATTCAAGCATCTCACCAGTTTTGTTTAAACTTTTAAGTTTTTTTACATCAGTTTTGTTTAGATATGCACGGTGCCCCATATCAGAAGGACATAAAATTGTTTTTATTGGTATTTTAAAAACAACTTCAGCAGCGCTTGGATCACAAGCAATGTTGAAGGATTTATAGTTAGGGTCTTCAAGCATTCCATTTTGCAAATACAAAGCCTCAATTTTGTCTTCAACATTCACCTTTTTAAATAAATAGGCAAGATTAGTTAAAGGGCATGTTACCAAAATATTTACCTTTTTTTCTAATGCGTTAAAGAATTTAATAAACTCTTTAAATGATTTTGGCTTTTGCTTTGGTTTTGGAAATTGATAGTCCCCAACACCATTTTTTCCATGACCTTTCCAAATTTCAAATTTTGTTTTTCCATAAAAATGTTTGGAGCCAACAAAAACTGGAACATCTTTCCCCACAAATTCCAAAATCGAAAGTGTGTTCACGGTTACTTGTTTTGTTGAAACATTTCCTCTCGTTGCAACAATTGCTTTCACATTAATATTTTTATCAGCAAGAGCAAGCAACAACGCTGTTGCATCATCGATTCCCGTGTCTAAAAATAAAATAACATCTTTTGCCATAATTTCTCCTATGTTTATATATAATTATAATACAAAAGAAAAAAATATCAAAATAAAAAACTGCAAAATATTTATCTTGCAATTTTTCATTCTAATTAATAATGTAAAAAAATTTATTTACTATTTTCAAGAGATTCCTCTTTATCTTGAGACATTGAAGATTGTTTCGCCGTATATGTGCTTTCAAATGCAGTGTTTTGAATTGCATAAATATCTTTTAGGTCAGAAACATTTAATGCCGCACCTTTTAGGGCTGTCATCTCCTCTCCCCAAGAAGCCTGAAAAACAATATTTTCTGGCGCTATAATATAGTCTATATCTCCTCCAAGTGGACGATATTTACCTTCATTTTCTGTTTTTTCATATTTCGTTCCAAATTTTTCGCCTTTCACAATGTATTGTTCGCCGTCTGGATTGGTCACAATCATACTATTTCCATTCTTAACAATATTTTTTGTTTCAGATAAAAAGTATAATTTATCATCAACGCTAACTCTTACTCTTGTGTCAACTTCCTCACCCAAAACGCCAGCTCTTGCATCAACAATTGCAGTTTTTCTTGCTTTCCCAGGTTTTTGTCCATTTTGTTTCATGTCTTCAATAAGCCCGTTAGCATAGGCTTCCATGTCTTCAACAACCTTACACTCAACATCCAAGTTTGGGTATTCTTCAGCATTTGCTGAATAAATGGTTTTCGTAACAGTTTCCATATTTTCTCCTTTTCACATGCTTTTAGCACATGTGCATTATAACATACCCCCCCCCAAGTTGTCAAGTAGTTAGTGAGAAAAAACTGGTTCTTTGCTATTAAAAAAACTAGTGGATAAAATCCACTAGTTTAATAAATCCTTTTTATAATGTAAAATTATACTTGCTGTGTGCTCTTCAAATGCAACACAATTGCCCCTCGTTTTGCCTTACAAACTGGGCATTCATCCCAAGCCTCTGTTGATGTGCTTTCATATCCACAATCAGCACATCGCCAAACAACTGGCTTGTCTTTTTTATATAATGTTCCATTTTTCATTTGGTCATAAAGTTCCAAAAATGTTTCCTTATGTCCTTTTTCAACCATAATAATGTCATCAAAAAGCTTTGCTATTTCCGCAAACCCCTCTTCCTCAGCTTTTGCACGAAAGGCTGGATAAACAACTTCCGCTTCTTCTTGTTCATCTTCAGCGGCAAGTTTAAGGTTTTCCAAAACATCCCACTTTTCTCTAAATGGATAACCCGCCATAATGTCAACATTATCAATAGTATCTTTGCTTGCCTGACTTAAAAATGTGTAGAACATTCTTGCGTGGTTAAATTCGTTATAAGATATTTTGTCCACAATGGCCGCAACGTTTTTATATCCTTCTTGTTTTAAACCATATTCCATAAACATATACCTTATGTGCGCTTGACATTCTCCAGCAAACGCCCTTGCTAAATTGTGATAAGTTTCACTTTCAATTAATTTCATAAAACACCTCTCTTTTAACATAACTAGTATGAGCAAAAAATTTTGTTTTATGAATAATTTTGGCACAAAATGTGGAAAAGTGGAAAATAAAAAAGAACTTTATATAAGTTCTTTTTTTATTATAAACAATTTAGACATTTTGTTCTCTATGCACAATAAACAAATTAATGCGTTATAGTTTGTGAACGAGTGTTATTTGAAATTACCTTTTGAACAAAAGTTTTCACTTCTTGCTTTGCTTTTGTTCGTTGCTCTATGATTTCTTCTCGTTCAGAACCAAAAATGCAGTCGCACGCAACATCACACATCTTCTTGCAAGTGCTTCCCGCCCATTCAACTCTTAAGGCCCTATCTTCATCCGCACCCTTTTTGTTTGTTTCCACAAGTTCATTAACAACATCGCCAAACACATGTCTTAAAATTGGCTCTTCCTCAAAAGTGATGTCAAACTTGCCGCCCACAAACTCTTTTACAATTGTTTTGCATTCCATTTCACTTTTTAACTTTAATCTAGCCTCGCACACAAAACTTGAAATTGAAAAAAACAAGCTTTTATCTTGAAAATCAAAAATTGAAAAACACTCAACATTTTCCTCAATTTCGTTAAAAGCATCTAATAAGAACACTTCACTAAACGCTTTCACTCTCTTCATCGGTTTTTCTTTTTCAATTACTTTTGCCATCACTTTGCACCTCTTTATTTCAACTTTATTATACATAAAAATAGCCATTTTGTCAACATACTTAAATTTATAAAACAAAAAAGTTATCCCGTTTTGAGATAACTTTTTCTATATTAGTTTGATTGAGTTGAAACTTTAATTCCTGGTCCCATTGTTGTTGCAAGAGAAACACTTTTTAGATATGTTCCTTTTGCAGCAGCTGGTTTAGCTTTAATTAAAGCATCCATAAGTGTTGTGTAGTTTTGCATTAATTTTTCTTTTCCAAAACTTACTTTTCCAATTGGACAGTGAACAATGTTGTTCTTCTCCAAACGGTATTCAACTTTTCCGGCTTTAACATCACTAACAGCCTTTGCAATGTCCATAGTAACAGTTCCACTCTTTGGGTTAGGCATAAGTCCTTTAGGCCCCAAAATCTTGGCAACTCTACCAATTAGTCCCATCATATCAGGTGTTGTGATACAAACATCAAAGTCAAGCCATCCACCATTAATCTTTGCAATAATTTCTTCTGCTCCAACAATGTCGGCTCCTGCCTTTGTTGCTTCGTCTTGTTTATCGCCTTTTGCAATAACCAAAACTCTTAATTTCTTACCAGTTCCTGCTGGCAAAACAACCACACCACGAACTTGTTGGTCTGCCTGACGGCCATCAACACCAAGTTTAACGTGAAGTTCAACTGTTTCATCAAATTTTGCATATGAAGTTTTCAAAATTAAATCCATTGCCTCGTCTGGTGAATAAGTTTTTGTTTGGTCAACAAGTTTCAAACTTTCATTATATTTCTTTCCGCTCATAATTATTCACCCTCCTCAACAACTGTAATGCCCATGCTTCTTGCTGTTCCAGCAATCATCTTCATTGCTGATTCCAAGCTTGCTGCATTGAGGTCTTTCATTTTTAATTCTGCAATTTCTTTAATTTGAGATTTTGTGATTTTTGCAACTTTTTCTTTGTTACATTTTCCACTTGCTTTGTCAATTCCACACATTTTCTTGATTAGAACTGCTGCTGGTGGAGTTTTAATCTCCAAACTAAATGATCTATCAGCATAAACGCTGATTAAAACTGGAACGATTGTTCCAACTTGTGATGCTGTTAGTGCGTTGAATTGTTGCACAAATTGAGGAATGTTAATTCCTGCTGCACCACATATACTTCCAACTGGTGGAGCTGGTGTTGCTTTTCCGGCTGGAAGTTGAAGTTTAATAACTTTAACTGCTTTTTTCTCTGCCATTTTCTTTTTCTCCTTTTGTGGTGTTAACGAACAAGCGCCTTAATTTTTTCGCTCATTCTCCCACGGTGCCACACACTGGCAAGCATATGGCACCATATATTTTAACTTTATATTGCTATAAAGGTAAAACCAAATTATTCACTTTTTTGTTCAATTTTCTTAACATCGTTAAAAGATAACTCAACTGGTGTTTCTCTTCCAAACAAGTTAACACTCACCTTACATCTTTGTGTAACATTGTCGGCACTGATAACAGTGCAAACATTTCCAATAAGAGAACCAGCAATAATTTCAATCTGGTCGCCCTCATTAAGGCTAAAGTCAACTGGCTTTTTCTCAAGTCCAACTTTTCTAATTTCTTCATCAGTTAAAGGGAGTGGCCTTCCTTTTGGACCAACAAAACCAGTTATTCCTCTTGTGTGAGTGATTGTATGCCAAATGTCATCACCATAAATCATCTTAATGAAGATATAACAAGGCATTGATTTGCGAGTAACCAACTTTTTCTTTCCGTTAACTTCTTCAATAACATCTTCTGTTGGAATAACAATGTCAAAAATTCTGTTTTGCAAGTTACCATTTTCAACAACCTGTTCAAGGTTTTCTTTTGCAACAGCTTCATAACTGTGAAAGGTGTGCAAAACATACCATTTTGGTTCTGTGCTCATAAATTTATTTTCTGCCATAGTTCACCCCTACATCAACAATCCAAATAGTTTACTGAGACCAAAGTCGAACGCAACCAAAACAACTGAGAAAAACAATACCACTGCAATAACAACACCGGTCTTCTTCATTGTTTCTTTAAAACTTGGCCAACTTATTTTCTTAAGTTCACTACCAGTTTCTTTAAATCTTTGCTTTAAACCAATTTTACCAGCCTTTTCGTCAGCTTCTTTTTGCTTCTTTTTTGCCTTTTCTTTTGCTATACGCTTATCTTTTTTGGCTTGAGCTTTTAATGCTTTTTTTTGCTCTCTTTTGCTCATAGGCTTTGCTGGCTCTTCTGGTTTGGTTTCTGGAACCACAGTTGTTTGAACTTTTTCTTCTGGCTTTACGTTTGTTGATTCATCAACCTTTTTAGCCTCTGTTTCAACAACAACTGGTGGCTTCTTGTTCTTTTGTTTAGACTTTCCTTTGCGTCTAGGTTGTGCCATAAACTATCTCCCCTAAAAATTATTTACCTTCTTTATGAATAGTGTGCTTTTTGCATCTTGAACAATATTTCTTGATTTCCATTCTGTCTGGGTCATTCTTTTTGTTCTTGCTTGTGTCGTAGTTTCTTTCCTTACATTCTGTGCAAACAAGCGTTATGTTGGTTCTCATAATAATACCTCTTCAATAAAAAATTAACACCCCTTGCGGTCAGTGCTAAATAATGTTAGCATAAACAAAATGTTTTGTCAATAGAAAATCTTAAAAATAGGCAAAAAATATATATAATATATTTAATTTGTCTGTCTATCTCACGAACCTTGCCAATTCATAACTCATTTTAAGTTAAAATAAATTGTTAAACTTTTGTTGACTGAATCATTTCATAATTTACAACAAAGTATGTTATTTTTGGATTTTTGCAAAAAAATCACCAATTTTTTTGTGAAAAATCATCAAAAAAATAGAAAAATCACATCTTGACAACGTAAAAATTTGTGATATAATAATTTTAGAAACCAATTTTCGGAGTGAAAAATGTTTGATTCATTAAAAAATTATATTATAAAAAAGAAGTTTTATAGCGACCGTTCAAAAGAAAAATTTATAGATGAAAACGGCGTGCTAACAATTCCCGAGGGAGTGGAACTTATAAGCACTGATATGTTTATGGGAAATGAGAAAATAAAGAAGATTATTTGTCCAAGTAGTCTTATTTTTATTGGTTCAAGAGCATTTAAGGACTGCCAAAACTTAACAGAAATTGTTCTAAATGATGGACTTCAAGGCATTGGGACAAAAGCATTTAAAAATTGCATAAACTTGCAAGAAGTTGATATTCCAGACAGCGTAACAGAAATTAAACATAGCGTATTTATGAACTGCCCATCATTACACAAAGTAACCCTTTCAAATAACTTAACAACCATTCCCAAAAATTGTTTTAGAGATTGCGATAGCATAAAAGAAATGGATATTTGTGGACAAGTGGAAAAAATTGAAGATTGCGCTTTTTACCATTGCAGAATAGAAAAAATTAATTTTTGTGAAGGGATTAAAAGCTTTGGACACAAAGCATTCTTTTCTAACTCAATTAAAGAGTTAAATCTTCCAGATTCATTAGAAAGCATTGGCGACTTTTGTTTTGTTGGAAGCCAAATGGAAATCTTGCAACCTGGCACCAACCTTAAATACATTGGAAATGGTGCTTTCAAAAATTGCATGAAACTCACTCTTGCCTACCTTCCAGATTCTGTTGAAAATATTGGAAAATTTGGTTTTCAAAACAATGTGAACTTAAGATATGTTCATTTGCCTGACAACCTAACAACCTTAGAAGAAGGGGTTTTTACTGGTTGCGTTAAATTCAAAGAACTCGAAATACCAAAAAACGTGCAAGAAATTAAAGAAAATGCAGTCAACATAAGAGCCGTTGAGCGAATAATTTTTGATGGTGAACCAAAAATTGAGCCAAATGCTATGTCATTTTATTGGTTTGGCAAAATTCAAAATATGCCAAAAGATTACACAGTTAAGAAAATAGACAAAAAATTACAAATTACAAACAAAGAACAAGTTTTAAACACCAACAATGATGAAACACAAATTTCCAACACAGACCAGGCAGCATTAACAGCATAAAAAAGGGACTCTACATAGAGCCCTTTTCTTATTATTCATCATATAAATTTTTGCCAGTGCTAATTTGCACAACAAGTGGCACTTTTAAAGTTACAATATTTTCCATACAATCTTGAACAATTTTTGCAACTTCTTCTTGTTCTTCTTCCAAAACATCTAGAACAAGCTCATCGTGAATTTGAAGAATGAGTTTAGTTTTTAAGTTCTTTTCTTTTAGCTTGTTAAAAACTTTGAGCATTGCAAGTTTTATGATATCAGATGCAGTTCCTTGAAGTGGCATATTCATTGCAGCCCTTTCGCCAAACATTTGAGTGTTATGGTTTGTGGAATATATTTCAGAAATATTTCTTCTTCTTCCCAACAAAGTGGTCACATAGCCTTTGTCTTTTGCCATCTCAACTGAAGATTGCAAAAAGTTTTGAATCGTTGGATACATCATAAAATATGTTTCAATAAATGCTTTGGCTTCTTGCACACTAACTCCGGTGTTGTTGGAAAGTCCATATGGACTAATTCCATAAATAATTCCAAAGTTAACCGCCTTTGCCATTCTTCTTTTTTCATCATCAACCATTTCATATGGTATGTTAAAAATCCTTGAAGCAGTTTCTGCGTGAATATCTTTATTTTGCTTATAAGCATCAATAAGATTCTTATCTTCACTATAATGAGCAAGCAACCTAAGTTCAATTTGTGAGTAGTCAGCAGAAAGCAACACGCACCCTTGAGATGCCACAAACATCTTGCGCAAAATCTTCCCTTCTTTTGTTCTGGTTGGAATGTTTTGCAAGTTTGGTTCATTTGAAGAAAGCCTTCCAGTAACCGTGTTTGTTTGCTTAAAGGTTGTGTGAATTTTTCCATTTGTGATGTAAGGTTTCATTCCTTCCACATATGTGGAGTTAAGTTTTGCAATAGTTCGATATTTTAATATCAATTCAACAATTGGGTGTTCTTTTCTAATTCCTTCCAAAATGTCAACAGAGGTGGAATGTTTTTTGTTTCCTTTGTCTGGAATGCCAAGTCTTTCAAACAAAATGCTTCCCAATTTTTTAGGCGAATTTATGTTAAACTCCTCGCCAGCAAGTTCATATATTTGTTTTGTGAGTTCATCTAGCTCTTGTTTGTATTTTTTGTTTAGTTCTTCCAAAAACTTTTCATCAACACATATTCCCGTTGCTTCCATATCTTGCAAAACATAAACAAGTGGAAGTTCAACATCAAAGTAGAGTTTTTCCATTCCAAACTCATTAAGTTTTTGTTTGCCAACATTAAAACATTTCAAAAGCGAACACGCAGTTTGTGCCCCCAAAACTCCGTAATATTCCATAATCTTCTCAAAATCTTCAACTTTTGTGTTGCTGTTTAGAAGATATGTAATTAAACTAACATCATGGCAAATGCCTTGAGTTTCAACATCAAACAAAACCGGCTTTAGTTCATGCACAACTTTTGTGATATTTTCTTTTTGCCAAACTTCTTGAATATCTTTTATTGTGCCTTCCATCACAAAACACTCATCTTCACTCACAGCAAGTTCCACAGTGTTGTTAACTTGCAAAATTGCAACTGTTTGGTTCTCAAGTTTTGGCAAAATTTCCTTAACACTTTTGATTTCTTTTTTATTTGTTTGTGTTGCCTCTTGTTTGTTGTTTACTGAAGAAGAAAACAAATCTTGCCTTTTTATGAGTGAGGCAAACTCATATTCCCTAAAAATATCCAAAACTTTTTGAGAAAATGGCAAACTCACTTTAAACTCATCTAGATTATATTCAATATCACAGTCTGTTTTAATGGTTGCCAAAACATAACTCATATCGCAAGAACTTTTGCCATTAATAAGTTTTTCTTGAAGTTTTCCAGAAATTTCATCAATGTGCGCATACAAATTTTCAACAGTTCCATATTGCTCCAAAAGCCCTTTGGCTGTTTTTTCTCCAACACCCGCAACACCTGGAATATTGTCAGAGGCATCGCCCATAAGTGCTTTTAAATCCACAACTTGCGATGGCGTTAGCCCAAACTCTTCTTTTAATTGCCTTGTGTTAATTGGAAGAATTTCAGAAATACCGTGTTTTGTGAGCCACACTTCGCAGTTATCGTCAATAAGTTGCAAGCAATCTCTATCTCCAGTTAGAATAACACTTGGATAATTTATGTTTTTTGAGATTGTTCCAATAATGTCATCTGCCTCTATTCCCAATTTCTCAACAGTTTTTATTCCCATTTCTTTCAAAAGATTTTTAAGTGGTTCAAGTTGGCATCTCAGTTCTTCTGGCATAGACTTTCTGGTGCCCTTATAGTCACTATAAATTTCATTTCTAAAAGTCTTTTTGCCAGCATCAAAAGCAACAACAACGTGTGTTGGTTTGTTCTCCGTTAAAAGTTTAACAAGTATGTTTGTGAAACCATAAACAGCGTTATAAATGTGCCCATCTTTTGTGGTTAGCGGAGGAAGTGCATAGTATGCACGATTGATTAAACTATTTCCATCAATAATAACTAATTTTTCCATTAACTACCTCTTTCAAACTTATTATAAACAAAAAACAAATTTTTTACAACTTTATAACAAAAAAATTGCTGTAATCAGCAATTTTTCATTATTTCTTTTTAGTTTTCTTTGGAGTTTCTTCATCGTCGTCGTCATCAAAATCATCGTCATCATCATCGTCGTCGTCATCATCATCGTCATCGAAGTCATCATCTAGGTCGTCATCTTCGTCGTCATCATCATCGTCATCATCGTCATCATCAAGGTCATCAAAACTCATATCGTCATCTAGTGAAATGTCTAGGTCTAGGTCGCCAATGTCACCGCCAAGGTCATCAACATCACTAACGCCCATCATATCGCCAAGTTCATCATCTTCCTCAAGCCTATCGTTTTCATAATCGTCTTGATCTTCTGTGTCTTCATAAAGCATACTGTCTCCGTGAAGTGCCCTATCCATATCACGCTCGCGTGCACATTGAGCACACATATCTTCTTCTTCACTTATGTAGTTTGTCTTACAAACTGGGCAGATGTCAAAATCGAGAGATAAATCAATATCGCCGTCGTCCTCTCCATTTTTGTATGCTGCCTCAACTTCTTTTTTACAAACAGAGCAAAGTTTGTCTTTCTTCAAGATGTAGTTAAGTTCACATCTTGGACATCTAATGTATTCCATTTTTGCCACTTTAAACCTCCAAAAGCATATGTTGCTTTATTATAGATTAATAATTTGCAAAAGTAAACTAAAAATGCACATTTTTTCAAAATTTTTTGACATTTTTTCTACAAAAACAGAAAAACAACCACAAATAGGTTGTTTTTGGGGAATAACTTAAAAAAGTAGAATAGCATTTCACAAAATCTACGCACTTTCAACAAGCATCTTATCTGCAACAAGAGCAATAAATTCTCCGTTGGTTGGTTTGTCGTTTGAGTCATAAACTGGCAAGCCAAAAATGGTGTTAATATTTTCAATTTTGCCTCTATTCCAAGCCACTTCAATTGCGTGTCTAATTGCTCTTTCAACTTTTGATGGGCTAGTTGAAAACTTGTTGGCAATGCTTGGATATAACTTTTTTGTGATTGAATTAATTATGTCTGGCGTGTCGATTGTCATTTTGATTGCTTCACGCAAAAATTGATATCCTTTTATATGCGCTGGAATGCCAACTGTTATGAATATGTTTGAAATTTTTTCATCAATTTTTTTAGAATGAGAAACAAGTTCGCCACCATAATTTATGTTTGTGATTGTTGTGTTTTCTTTTGGAAAAACTTCTTCAAAAATCGCCTTAGATAACGCCTCATAAGAAATTGGTTTACCCAAAAAATTGTTTGCTCCAAGTTGCAGGGCCTTATGAATAAAATTTTCATTCGTGAGAGCTGAACACACAATAACTTTTGGCGAGTTTTCCATCTTTTTTAACTCCTCCAAAACAGCAAAACCATCGCGGTTTGGAAGCACCAAATCCAAAATCACAACTTGGGGCAAAAATTGCTTAATTTCATCAACGGCTTTTTCTCCGTCGTTTATCTCTAATGTTTCAAATCTTTCATCTTCCAAAAAGTTTGTTTGAATCAATTTCTTCATTTGTTGGCTATCATCAACAACTGCGATTTTTATTTTTTGCATTTTAAATACCTCCAAATTTTTAATAGGTGTCGATAAATAAAAGACTATCAAATAATTTGCAATTTAAAAAACTATTTTGATATTCTTTTCAAAAAAATAGTGCACATTTTTCAACATTTTTATTCATTTTTGTCGAAAATAAAAAATAATGCCAAATTATATAGCATATTTTTTGTGATACTAATAAAAATTTTATATGCAAAAAAATTTTAGCCTCTTGCTAAACAAAAAAATAAAGATGAGTTTTTCATCTTTATTTTGACATGAATGGAACCAAAACATTTTGTATAATGTGTTCTGTCCATCCATACATTGTTTTTGAAATTGGGTTAGACGCAAGCATTGAGTTAAACCAATCTCCAATTGGCGTGATAAAAGTTGAAAGTTCAAACATAATTGCAAACGCAATAAAAACAACAAGCGCACCTTTAATTATTCCAAACACAGCGCCCAAACTTCTGTCCACACCTTTCATAACACCTTTGTCTGTTATTTTCTTTAAAATTTTGGACAAAAGTTTTAGCAAAAGTCTAATTGCAATATAAAGAACAACAACACAAATTAAAACAAGAGCAACATATCCAAGTGCGTGTGAAAAATTGTTAACAAGGGTTGAAGTGTCGTCACCCACAACCAAGTCTTTATAATCCTTACCCAACAAAATTTTCATAGCTTCAGCCATCCAACCAGTTGAGTAACCATTTTGTGCAACATAACTCTCAATCCCTCCATGGAACGAGTTTGCAAACGCATCACTTATGTGGAACCAACCATCAAACAGTGTTGCCACTGGCTTTGCTATCAAAATTGCCAAAATGAAAGTCACAAAACAAGACAGAAACGCAAATAGGCTTCGCCAAAGTCCTTTAATAAGTCCAGCCAGCAAGAAGCACAATAGCAATAACACCACAATAATGTCTATTATTGGAAAACTCATTTTATCCTCCATAAAAAAGATAGCATATAAATTAAATTTTTGCAACAAAAATAGTGTTTAAAAACGCTAACACTGGCAACAATCACAATAAATGGTGGTGAAAAATGAATAAGTCTTGGTCTATTTGGGGGCAATCCGTAAAAAATAATGCCAAACAAATTGGCTCTTGTTTTGAAGAAAACCCAATTGTTTTGTGCTTGGGCACACCCAAAGTGCTTGATGATTGTTTGGGACCCATGGTGGGCAGTATGCTAAAAAAACTAGGTTACAAAGGTTATGTTTATGGAACCCTTGATGCACCAATTTGCAGTTTAAATTTAAAGCCCGCTTTGGCATTTTTGAAAGCCACGCACAAAAATAAAAAGATATTAATTGTTGATGCCAGCACAACATCAAAAGTAGAACGAATTGGAAAAATTGTTTTAGCAAAAGAATATAAACCTTTTAACCAAACACTCTATGATTTGCATGTTGAAGCGGATTATTTTTTATTTGGAGTGTGTTCACTTCACAAAAAACATTTTTCTTCTCTATATAATGCCAAAATGAGCATTATTAACAAATTGTGCAAAACAATTTGCTATGGGCTAATGTCTGTTTGTCAACAAAAACAAATATATAAAACTCCCAAAATTGCCAACAACGCAAAATATTAATAAATTATGAACAACAAAAAATAATATGAGAAAACAAAAAAAGAAAGCAAATTTTTGCTTTCTTTTTTGCTTTTATGAAATGTTAGTTTAAGATCGACTTACAGCTTCAAAAACACCAATGAGGTCTTGTTTCACACCTGACGATGACGACACATCATGTGTTCCAATAGTAAAGGCTTGTTCACATGTAACCTCAGGGGAAATCACAAAATGCGGAACTGGAACATTATCCACATATCCAAACTCCCAAGTGTCTACACAATCATTGCCGTAAATTGTTCGCAACTGATAAACATTTTTTGAATTATCATTATATTGCATATCTCTAAAACCTATTGTAACATTTCCGCCTGTTAACCCAACATTGCCTACACCAATCGTATCTCTATCATTGGCTGCCGCTCTAAAGGTTCTGCTGCCATCATAACCAATTGCCTTTCCAACAACACCATAGAAAGCATGCTTTGGCATATTATCATTCCCAGGCTCAATGCTTTCGTGATATAATTGTTGCATTTTACAAAGCCTCCATTCTGATTCATCATCTACTTCATAATAGCCCTCGTCAATATAATACTCTTCATTTTCAAAACTCTTTTCTCCAATAAGCGGAATATCCCATGTGAAGGACTGAACATATCTCCACTGACTATATAATGCTGAAGAAACTAATGCTCTTCTCAAACTTGTTGTTTTTATTTTAGAAAAAGTTGCAAGTTCAACATTTGTTCCCAAGTATTTTTCTAACTCTGAATCGTAATAAATTGACACAAACTCAGCATTCTTAATTGCGCTATAAATTCCAAGCATAACAACTTCAACACTTCCAGTAACATTTGTTGTGTAAACAGCTCCTCTATTATATCCAACAACACCACCAACAATTGTGTGCCCAACAACTTTCATGTCATTAAGTATGTTAGCATCACCACTTGAGTTTGTCATTGAACCAATTGTTCCTGTGTTCTTTCCAGCAATTCCACCAATGTTATATGAACTTTGTGCAATTGATGTTCCATCATAACTATTCCGTGTGCCATCCTCAAAGGTTGCGTATTGAACATTAAGCCCAACAGTGCTCTTTGTGATGGTTCCACTATTAAGACCAGCAATTCCACCAACATTGCTCATTCCACCAACAATGTCGTTTGTGTTTGTGTCTTCTCCTCCCCCAACTGTGGAACTTTCGATGGTTCCTGAGCTTGTTCCAGCAATTCCTCCAACATTATCTTTTCCAACAACTTTTTTATTATTGGTTGAGCCAGAAATTTCTCCAGTGTTTGAACCAGCAATTCCACCAATGTTTGAACCAGCAATTCCACCAACATTTGTGGCCGCCGTAATGTCAATTACCTCATTATTTACACAGCCACTAATTGTTCCGCTATTTAGTCCAGCAATTCCACCAGCATATTGGAGAGCATTAATTGTTGCACCATTTGTTGAATTAGAAATTATTGCACCACTTTCGTTATGTCCAACAATGCCACCAACATTATCGTTTCCAGTAACCCCAGTTGTTGCACTAAAGTTTTGAAGTGTTCCTCTATTTAGTCCAGCAATTCCACCAACATATGATGAGCCACCAACAGAAGTTATTTTTATGCTGTTATTATCCCCTGCTGTTGCGTTATTCAAACTAACGCCTGAGCCAATTTCTCCAAACCAACCACCAACATATTCTTTTCCAGTAACACTTGCTCCTGAAGCGCTATTTTTGTTCATTGTTACTTGTTGCATGCCAGCAGTTGTTTTTCCAGCAATTGCACCCACATATGAGGTGTTACTATTTCCAACATTCACATTAACACTTAATGTAAGGCTATTCAAGGTTGTTTCGTTAAGTCCAAAAATTCCTCCAACATATGTGGATTCTTGTGTGCCATCATAGCCACTGTTTGAAATAAGTTCAATGCCAGATAATGCCGCAGTGTTCTTTCCAATAACACCACCAACATTTTCCTCCCCAGAGAGTGTTGTAACTGTGGCAGTTAGTTTGCCTGGAAGGTTGCTTGTGTTATTCAATCCAATTGCACCAACATTTGTTGTTCCACTTGCTTTATTGAGCTCTATGTCCATTTCTTTACTTTCGGTTTCGGTTTCGCTTTGGCTGCCAAATGTTCCACTGTTGTTGTTTCCAACCACACCAACATTTTCTTTTCCAACAATATTATAGTTTGTTGCTTTTATGCTTGCACATGAAATTTTTCCAGTGTTACCAGCAGTTCCATTATTATAACCAAAAATTCCAACATTTGTGCTGTTTTCTGCACTCAATGTAACTTCATATGTGTCATTACTTACCAAAGCTCCAGCTCCTTTACCAGCAAAAATTGTTCCAGTGTTATTTGCAACATATAACCCAACATTTTGGGCTTCAGTTGAAATAGTTGAAATTGTGTAAGCACTAGATGTACCCGATGTACCCAGCTTGATAAACGCATCTTCAATTCTTCCTGTGTTAACTGATATTGCAATTCCTAAATCAGTTGTTCCGGTGTATGTCACGCTATTTGCTCCTGCAGTGTCGGTTAAGATTGCGTTTAAACCATTTCCATTAATTGTTCCACTGTTAACGCCCACAACAAGTCCTGATTCCTTAACTGCTGTTATGTGCACATCTCCTTTAACTTGAGCATAGTTAGAATTATCTGGTGTGTTAATGTTTCCAGTATTCTTTCCAGCAATTCCACCAACATAATGTTTTCCACTAAGTGTCATACCTGAAATAATTGCTTTGTTAATTGTTCCTATGTTTGTTGCAACAACACCACCAACACATGTGTTGTTATGGATATTATTCACATCATAAACACCATTTGGATAAGCTCTAACCACAAAGTTACTTGCATTTCCACTGACATCTGCTGTGATGGAAACACTATTATTTTCTTGTTGCCCAACAATTCCACCAATTTGTTGTTCGCTCGTGCTGGTTCCATTTATTGTAAATGTATCACGAACAGCATCGTTGTTGATTGTTGCAGTAACATTCTTGTTAGTTTTTCCAACAACTCCACCAACAACACTTGCTGAAGAATTTATTGTTAAAGTGTTTGAATTTGCACTTGAACTATAATATTCAAACTCTCTATTAGTAAGCCCAACCAGTCCACCACACACGCTATTAGAAGCAGCAGCTGTGTGAATTACATTAATTATTCCAAACGCACGAATATTGCTAGATGTTGCATTTATTGCACCCATTTTTCCAATAACTCCACCAACAACATCTGCCGCTGTTCCTGTTGTGAGATTAATTGTGCCTTGCAAGTTTACTGTTAGATTATTTGCCACATCTTGCAAATCTGCAATCACTCCACCAACAAATTGAGCATTGTAAATGTTTGCTGTAATCGTTGATGCCAAACCACTCGAATTTGAGTTAATGTTTTTGCCTACTGTGTTTGTGTCATTGCTTTGTCCAATAACACCACCAACATTTGTGGCTTTTGCTCGACTTGTTAAAGCTATATTATTGTTAACAGAAATCTCATCCACATACACCGCTTCACCAATAACACCACCAATGTTAGTGGTTGTTAGGCCTGATGATGTTGTTTGGGTTGTTGTAACGCTTATTGCTTCCGTAACAGTTATGGTGCCCATATTTTGGGCTTTTCCAACAACTCCACCAAAACTGGTTTGTTTACTGTCTTCACTCAAAGTAATCGTGATTTGTTGATTGATTCCAACACTTCCAGCTTCTGCATAACCAATAACTCCACCAACATAGCCATCAGCCACTTCAACACCCTCGACTATCTTAGTGTTTTTATTATTTTTAACTTCTATATCTATTACTTCATTATTAATTAATACATCTTGACCTTTGTTGTGTCCAATCACTCCACCCACTTTAGAGGCTGTTACATCAATTTTGGCATTAGTAATTCCCAAACTTCCAATCGAATCTGAAGTTGAACCAGAAGTAGAAGCTTCATTTGTTCCAACAATTCCTCCAACAGCTGTGGCTGTTCCACTTATGTCTAAATGATCAACTGTTGCAGATACTGGAACAAGCGTGGTAAGGGTACCCACAACACCACCAATGTTTGTGGCTTGTCCTTCAATTGTTATGTTACTAACAACCATATTGTTTAATTGGCTGGTGTTTTCTCCAACAAGTCCACCAAGGTTTGCTGAATCTGAATTTCCAGTGATTGTAACTCCATCAATAGAAATAGTGTTTGTTGTTATTCCTCCAACTGTTTCTTGAGTGTTTGTGATTGTTCCGTTGTTTGTTCCAACAAGTCCACCAATATTATTGTTTCCTTGCAGTTCAACACTTCCATCAACTGTTGCATTAGTGATTGTTCCAGTTTTTGTTACAGAATCGATTGTCGTAGTGCCATTTATTCCAACAAGTCCACCAATATTTGTGGCTGTGGCATCAATAGTTAGGTTTGTAACCTTATTACCGTCTCCACTGCCATTAAAACTAATTTCTGAGATGTTATTTCCAACAACTCCACCAATATTTTGTGCACTTCCACTTATGCTTAAAGCGCCAGAGTTGCCAACATCAAAGTTTGAAATTGTTCCAATGTTTTGTCCTGCAATTCCACCAAAACTATCAATATCAGCTAATGTCACCTTATTAGTGCCAGAAATAGCCACATTTTGAATTGTTGCACCACTTTCATTCGCTCCAGCAATAAGCCCAACATAAGGATTGTTTAATGCGTTTGATGTTGCATTTAATGTAATATTGCTAATATTTGCTGTGTTAATTGTGGCACTAGAATTTTGACTTCCAGCAACTAAACCCAAGTTTTGATTGAAGTTTGCATTCACAACAACTGTGTCTACTGTTATATTTTGCATATTTGCACTATTGTCACCAACAAGAGTTGAAATAGTGTTAAAGTTTGCAGCACTACCAGACTTAAAGTTAAACAAACTATTTGTAACTTTCACACCATCAATTGTGGAGCTGTTAGGTGATGAGTTCGCAATAAATGACGCACTATCATAACCACTTGCAGATTCAGCAAAGTAGTTAACATTTTCAAATGTTATATTTTTCATGATGTTTACATCATTTAAAACACATAGTTCATATATGAGTTCTGTGTTAACCATGCTAAAGTTAGAAAGGGTTTTTTCATCATCTGCCACAAATGTTATGTATCCATTAAGTTTTGTAACATTCATTCCACCAAAGTCTATATCACTACTTATAGTCATTTCAACACTTTCATTCTCGTCACTATGCCTATCTAAATATTGAACAACCGCACTATATTGTTCTTTGTTTGTGATGTTTGTTTCAATATATGTATCAGATATTATGTTAGCAACACCATCAATCCCAAACACATCAAGAGTGCTTGTTGTTTTGTTGAATTGTTGCAGTTTTAAATCTCCAGTTGTTCCTGTGGTTGTTCCAACAAGAGTCCAAACATTCCAGAAATCTATGCCTTTTGTTCCTATATTTGCATAATCGAGTTTGCCGGTGCTAATTGATTCACTGTTTGATATTATAGCATTTGTTCCAACCAAACAGTTTTCAATTGTTCCGTTTTGTGTGTTAACAATTTCATTGCCATTTGCAACAAGAACTGCTTGAATTATGCCTTGGTTACTATTTGCAACATATTTGTTAGAATCGTTGTTAGAAAATTCAACATTTTTAATGGTACCAGAGTTCGTTGCAACAAAATAGTTATTATTTAAGCCATCAATTTTGTGCCCATTTCCATTCAAAGTTCCACGAAGTTCTTCAAATTTCCTACTATCTGCCACAGAATAATCATCCATCGTGCCGTAATTCATATCACAATCCAAAACATATTCTTTTCCTTGGGCAGAGGTTGATATGTAATAAGCAAGTTCTAGTTCATTCTTAACACAAACATATGTTGTGGTTGTGCCCTCTTCAGTTTCAATACCTGTTGCCCTTGATATTATGCATCCCGAATTTAATGGAGCACACACTGGAAGACCTGAATTAATAAATTCATCAACAAAGTTTCCCCATTCATTGCGGTTATCAGTGCGAATTAATCCATTAATCGTTCTAATGTTGGTACCCTCATTCATTGTGCCTTTATAAGTGAAGACACTATCGTATGAATTATGATTGAACTCATGGTTAGGGTTAGAAACAGCCAACTTATCAGCATAGTAAATCTCTTCAGCAACCATTGTGCCCGCACCCAACACTGCATCACCATCACTTCCAACAATGTTTGCAAAGGTGTAGGAATCTTTTAATTTTATGTTACCCGTTGCTATTGTTGGACCAACATTAGAGGATTGTAGACTTGCACCAACAAGACCACCAACAGCATCCACATACTTAGTTTTTATGATTCCATTATAGAAACTGTTTTTGATGTTGAACATTTTGTCTGAGGTTGGCACAACAACACCAACAAGACCACCAACATATTTTACAACATTTGCTTGCACATCTCCAGCAATATATAAATCAGTGTTAGAACCACAAGCAATAATTTGTCCTTGGCAAACACCAACAAGACCACCAACAGCCAATGTTTTGTTTGTGTTTTGAACTTGCAGTTTTCCATTACTTACACAAGCATACATCACAGAATTTCCATCCATAAAGGCAGCCATAGTTCCAATTTTAACATTTGTTGCTCCGGAGTCGTTGTTAGTAATATTTATGTTTAGCATACGGCTATTGTCCATAAACACTTCAGCCACAAACGACAATGAACTTACTGTCGAACCACCATAAAGGTTAAACGCTCCAATTTGCGCTTGTTCTGTTTTTTCTCCATAAACACCATCTATGGCTTTTGGAGTAATGCGTTTGTTGTTCCCGTTATAAAAACCATTCAAGTTAACAGGAGATAAAAGATCAATATCATCTATGTCTTCATTTTGAACATACCACAAATATTTGTCCTCTGCGGATGCAGAAATATCAGCAAATCCTTTTTGATATTCATCTGGATTTTTGTTAACTACTTGCAGTGGTTGAATTTTTGAACCAGATTTTGTGTTGTCTTCCAATTTCCCGTTAAGGATTGGATAACTTATTGCTTCATTCATTTCAAACAATGTGTAGTGCTTGTCTTCTGCACCAAAATTTTTCAAAGAAGCTCTCAAGAAATCCAGCCCATCAATTTCTTCAACAAACAAGTGTTGAGCTTTTGCGTTAAAAAGGTTTTCAGATGTTTGTTGATAATTTGTTTGCACACCTTCAACCAAACTCAAGTTTTGGTCATAGAACACATTTGAACTCCAATCACGCAAAGTTGCAGATTCTTCCACAACTGCAAACACTTTTTCCAAAATTGTGTGATTATATGTTGTTGTTAAAATTAAAACATTTTGCACTGGTTTATAATTATCGCCATTATATGATAATGCATTCTCTCTAAAGTTTGCCACAAAACCAGCAACACAATAATTATCTATCTTTGATATTTCATTAGATTCTAGTGTTATGTTTGGTGCAATAACACTGTTATATAATCTTGATGAAAACTCTCCAGCAAAGCCACCAACATCAATTTTGTCATTTTCAATTCTAACTGTCATATCATTCAACACAATAATGCCTTCACAATAAATTGGCTCACTTTCTTCTTCATTTTTTACATCAAGTTTTCCAGCAAAGCCACCAACAGTTGGTCGTTCTGTGCTGCTTGAGCCTGTTAACTTAATGTCCATGTCAGCCAACACAAGTGAGCCCGCAAAGGTCACATTTTCCGCCCAACCAATAATTCCACCAAAGTTTCCACTATCGCATTCAGCCTCAATAGAACCTTCATAAACAACATTTTGCATTAATAACCTATATTCCTGAACACCTTGAATTAATCCAACGGCACCACCAACTGATGATGTTTTTCCTTCCACACTGATATCACACTCAATGTTGATGTTTGTGATTTTGTTTTCAGGCAACTCTTTTGCTTCATAACGTCCAACAAGTCCACCAACATATTGCCCAGAAGGCACACTCTTCAAGTCGATTTTATTCTCTGTGTCAGCAGATGTTAAAGTGAACACCCAAACTTTACCATCAGAGTATGTGTAAGTAATTCCATCAAGCATAAACCTGCCACCAATAATTCTAGACACAAGTTCATCAGAATTTGTTTCAGCTATTTGTTTATAGATGTATTCTCCATCTTGAATTTGATAAGTATTTCCACCAATTTTAAATATGTATGCTTTTGTGTTGTAAACCACTCTTTTATCTACTCTATATGTTTCACCATCAATGGTTATTTTGTTGCTCTCACAATTAGTCTCAGCTCCATCAATACTTTCGTAGATGTTATTTTTAAATAAATAATAGCCTGTTGAACCAATCGTAAACATTCCATCAGCACCAATTTGTGTTAGATCTGTGCCATTAAGATTTGTGCTATAAGAATATGGTGCAATTTGTGTGCAGTCTTCAAACAAGTAATATGTTGTGCCATTTAATTTAAACGATTTTTGATTGTCCGCATCAGCAGAAACTGCCGCTATTGATTCTCCAATTTGTTTAAATTGAGTGACGTTCTCACCCACCAACACATTTCCAGAGGTTATTTCATAAAGGTTTTCCCCGATTGCAAACAAGTTTGTGTAGTTATCCCCTTCTGTGTTTGTTGCCATAATATTTATGTAAGAAGCAATATAGTTATAGTCTTCTGTTATGTTAATTTCGTTAATTTGAGTGTCAACAGCTTTTCCAATCAAAATTCCAAAACCTTCAACAAAGTTATTTGATAGCGTCATTGGTTCAAGTTCACCACTTGAGTTCATTTTGCCAACACCTGAAATATTAAGTTTTTCAATGGTTGCATTTTGCGTTTTGTTAAATATTCCAGCATAAAGCACTTTCTCGTCGACTTCCCAAGTTGGGTTCACATTAAATAATGTGTGAATTGTTTCCCCATCTCCCATAGAATCTGATGCACCAATAAATATTCCAGTAAATGGCTCATCCCTAAACAAACAAACATTTTGATATTCAAAATCCAAATCGTTCATAAGTCTATATTTGCCTGTTGGTTGCATATTCAAAAAGTCTTCAACTGTGTAGATTTTAACTTCATCAACATCGGTTGTTGGATTATAAATTGGCATCATTGCCTTATCATAATTCACAATCTTATAGGTGTCATCTATTGCTTGTTTGGTTCCATAGTTATAAACATTCCAGTGGCTAAACATTCTATTATTATTTCTATTTGCCTGATAACTTCCAGCATACATTTCATATCTTGTTAGTCCTGTTGCCAAAGGTGCAAACTCCTTGCTAACTTTGAACACATTGTTTGCGTCACCAACAATATATTTGCCAACTTTGTAATTATTGTTCTGGATGTCCTCAAGATAATAATTAACCCCTCTAACAGTCACATAATTTGTTGGTGAAATAGTTGCATTTTCTGAGTGAACCCTAACACTATCATTATATAGTGTGAATGTCGTTCCATTAAATACAAATTCGCTACTTTCTATGTGTGTGTTCAGTGTTATTTCTTCAAGTTCAACAATAACATTTGTTCTTATTAAATATTGCTTATCATTCAGCTCAAATTTAAACACATTATATGTCTCATAATTATATGTGCAGTCAATATTCTCAACATCAATTTCCGATTCTTCATTTGAAATTTTTATTGGTTCATCTTCATTATATTCAATTACATAATATGTGTCCCCAATAGCAAACTGTTTACTTTCAGCCGTCGTCTCAATGTCAGAAACATAATTTAAGTGATAAAGCTGGTCAGAAATTATTATAAATCCTTCTTCATCAATAGAAAACTCTCCAGCATTTACATAATAAGTTTTTTCTTCAATATTTAATGTATCTAAACCGCGTATGTATTTATTTCCATTGATAGTGATTATTGTATTTCCTTCATTAACAACAATAAATGATTCCCAAGTTCTAGTTTCACGCAAATCATATCCAATTTCATTTAACACCAAACCAGCAGACACTTCTCTTGTGTATGGTTGTTGTGTGGAATAAATTTGAGAAACATAGAAGTTATATTCTTTTGTTGCATCAAGTTCAGGTGATTGATGTTGCGTGTCTATATTGCTATATAGGCTTGTTTTTCCAATAAAGCCACCAAACACTCCGTTAGCACCGCTTTCTCCACCAATAATTGTTTGAATTCTATAATAATCTGTGTAAGCATAATTATTTCTTGCAACAATGTTATTTAAGATTAGTGTTTGCTCATCCATACTCAAACAACTTCTCTTGTTCACGAAAGCAACAACACTCTCTTTTGCGTTAGTTTCATCAACCTTATTGTTGTAAACCACTGTTTTGGCATTATTAAGATAATATGTTTCACCGTCAATTTTAAACCTTTGGAAATTTTCATCTTCTGTTAATGCTATAATTGCGTGTTCACTAGTTGTGATGTCAATGATTTCACTATTAGAAATATAATATTTTCTATCTTTCAGCATAAATGAATCATATTCAATTCCATCAAATGGGTTTGCAATAGTTTGCCTAATTTCACTATCCATAAAGTCTGCCACAAAACCAATAGCACCACCAGTAACACCAACACTCGCACCAACGGTGGAACCAGTGACAAAGTTTGAATTAAACACGCCACCAATAGCAATTCCAACAAGTCCACCCAAATAGCTTGAAGTTTGGTCATCAACTCTAACTTTAACATTACTATTCAAAATAGCACCAGTGTTTATCTCGCTAACAAGGCTTAAAGATAAACCAATGTTAAATCCAACAAGTCCACCAACAGCTTTTGCTTGTTCACTTACTATTGCACTTTGTGACCTAAAGAGGTCTATGTTAGCGTTTTCATTAACAGCGCCAACAATTAATTCATCAACAGCATCTTGAAGTGTTGGGGTGTAGTTCACGCGAACGTAGTTCAAAATTCCGTGATTTTCTCCAACAATTCCACCACTAAACCTTCCACCTTTAATGTATGAACCGTTCACAACAATTTTTTGTGCATTATTCACATATGTGCTTGCACCAACAAGTCCAAACACACCACCAACAGTTCC
Source organism: uncultured Clostridia bacterium (assembly GCA_905235475.1). GTDB lineage: Bacteria > Bacillota > Clostridia > Christensenellales > UBA1242 > UBA7584. Next base: position 119,499 of record CAJOLU010000004.1, on the reverse strand, counting down.
TCCAACAACTTTGCTTGTGCCATAAGATTTAATGTTTGAAATTCTTGCATCATTATAACCAGTTTGAGTAACTATCACTGCTTCTTGGCTAAATGGCGATAAATCTGCAACACCAAAAACGGTTCCAGCATAGCATAAAACGCTGTCACTATTACTTGCCTTCACTGCGTCGTGTACATCTAGAACACAAACACTTTCATCAATTTCTTTTGTATAAGCACGCAAAAGGTCACTATTATAAATTAATTTGTTTGTGTAGGTTTCAGCATAAACGGCAGAAACAGAAGCTTCACTTGTGATGTTGTAGGCTCTAGAATTTCCATAAAGTTTTCCAACAACTCCACCAACCAAGTTCTTTCCAACAATTTGAATATCTGAAACATCAGTTGCAGTTACATCAATATTTGAGAGAATTGCGTTTTCCGCCTCTCCACAAAGACCACCAACAGACACAACCTCTGTTGCTGTGATTGCATTTATTGAAAGCCTTAAATTATGAACACTTGCAATTGTGCTATCCGCATTAACATAATAAGTTTTTTCTTCTTTTGTTTCTGGAACTAGTTGTGTTGCGATTTTTCCAAAGAATCCACAATAATTCTCTTTTGCTGACGTTATGTTAATTCCAGAAATCGTGAAGCCATTTCCATCAAAGTTTCCTGTGAATGTTTTGTTAACATAGTTAGATAAATCAACTCCAGTTAAATCAATATTCGCAACAAGCCTATACCAATCATCTAAAGACTTGTCCCCCACATCAGCATCAAGGTCTGCATTAAAGTTTTCAATCAAACTCTTGGCACTATCAATAACTCTAACATTTAATTTTGTTGTTGTGTTACCCAATCTAAAACTACTATTTTCTGTGTAGATATATTTTGGCTCTGCTGGGTCACTATCATCATATTCTTTAACCTCTCTTTCTGGTTGCAACACAAGGTTTGCATAAACAAGTTGTGGTCCAAGAAGATTTATAGTGCTTCCAGAACTTGTTCTCAGTCTTTGAAGTATGTTATTAGGCAACAACTTGTCAGTTGTTATTGATTTATAGAATAGGTTAGCAAAAGCCCACACAGAACTATATTCATAACCCTCACTGTTGTAATATCTGCTAACACTATAGTTTTCAAAACATTCTGCATAATAGTTGTTAGTATTTAAGAATTGGTCTTTTGTTAATGATTTAATGCTCAAAGCCTCAGTGAGTTGAACCATCACTGAACCAAATGAATCATTATAATAGAAACAATCCACAAAAGCATCTAAACTTCCATAGTTTAAAGTGTTATAACCAGTTTGTTTGTTTGGACCAACAAAAGGAGCATTTGCAAAAGATTCACTTTGTGTGCTTGAAATTGAATAACATCTCACAATTGTTCCACCACTTTGGTTCATAAGAACAAATCCACCAGATGATGCGTTAAATGATGTGTCACTTGAAAGTTTGATTGCAGAGAAGGAATCGCTAATTTCTCCCAAGTTTTCATAAACAAAACCACCAATATCAACATTTGTTACAACAGTTTGTGTTTGTTTCACTTCTTGCTCAATCTTGCCATCCTTGAAATATTCCTCCAAATATGCCATTCCAACATAACTTGAAGCAACTTTTGCGTTGACACTATTTTTAAGAACAAAACCAGCCGTTTTACTCGTGCTTGTTTGAGTTGAAGAGTTCTTAACACTTCCAAAGTTCACATAAGAAGCTGAGATTACTCCATTGTTTTCGCAAACAAAGCCAGCCACAAGCCCATTTGCTGTTAGGGCCATATTTTGAACTCTTGAGTTTGTGATTGAACCATTGTTAACTCCAACAAAACCACCAACTTGGAAAACATCTGTTTGTCGATCACTGCTAACAATTTTCACAGTTGTTTGACTTGAAGGATCAGACACCATTATTGCACAATTTGTTATAATTCCATCATTTGTTCCAGCAAGCACACCAAAGTTTAGCCCACTAACTTCTCTATAGTCAATAGCCTCCATTTGCACGCCCAACTCAATAACCAAATTCTTCAACAGTGTTTCACTTGCAACAGTTCCAAAGAAGCCAACGTTTGCAGGGTTTGTGGCAGTTCCACTAACATCACTAAATGTTTTATAATTAAATTTAATTATTTTGCCATTTCCATCAAGACTGGCAATTGGAGTGTTGATTGGTGCCCAAGCGCCAGAATCTCCACCATTAAATGTTAGATCATTCATCAAAATGTAATGATTTCCAGCACCCATTGCCAAAAATTCTTCTTCTGTGTAGATTGGAATTGGGTGGTCAATTGAAGTTTTTTGGCTAAACCTTATTTCAGTTCCATAACTCACAATTCCTTGCAACAATTCAACATCGCTAGAAATATTGGTGTAAGTATATGTGTTGTCAGGGAGCTCTTCATTTGCAACCTTTATTCCACCACACAAAGTTAAAACTCCATTATCATAACCATAATCCATGTCAGTAATATACAAAACTGAACCATACCCTTGACTTAATGGACAAATATAGAAGCCATTATTATTTCCGTTAAAATAAACATATTTAATGTAATAATATGGAGCAGTTTTGTTAGGAAGTTTTGACTTTGTGTTAACAGCTTCATATTCTTCCTTTAACGAATCTTCGGCGTCCTTAATTGTTGAAGCCTTATATTTCACTTTGGTGAAAGCATAATCTTCTCCATCACTTTCAGTTGTTCCATTTGCTTGTTCCTCAAGACGATTATCCTCAACCCCACCAAAACTATCAACTGTTTTTAACAACAAGGTTTGATATACATCCGTGTTAAACGCATAAACATAAGTCCAAAGGTTTTTAAGTTCTTCAGTGTAGGCAAGAGTTTCTCCCTCATTAACAGACTCTCCAGGGAGCCCATCAATGACAACATTTTCATCTTCCTTAACAATTTTGTGGAACACTTTGTTTTCATCTTTATAATAGTATCCCACATATGTTTCTTTGGAAGCAAAAGTTTTTGGCTCACTTGAAGAAATTTCAATATTATCAAAGTTTGGAATTATTGTTAGTCTATAAGATGCATCACTTGTGTAAACTTTGTCTAAAATGTCATTACTGCTTTCTTCAAATTGAAATGCACCATTATGCAAGATATAATCCACAACATTAATTTTAATTCTTCTTTGAATTTTTCTAACATAACCACTAACATTCTTTTGACCAATAACCGTGATTGTGAAAACATCTCCAATTTTGGCATCATGTGTGTCAATTTGATAAATGTTTGAACTGTTTTGTTCTGTTACATAAATTTTTCCAGTCCCGCTCTCGTCATCATTACCATAAGTTAGCAATAATGAATTAAATTCGCCAACAATCTCTAAAGAAAGATTTTGATTTGTTGTTCCAACAGGCATATATGCTTCTTGAACAAGTGCCTTGGCATCTTTCACAATTCCAGAATAAATCCAAGCAAGTGTTGAAGATGTGTCTGCTTCAAGTGCTTGTGTGAAGTTTTGTGTTTCTCCATCATATTCAACATCAATAGAAATGTTAAACAAACTTGCTGCTGTTGTTTGTCTTGCAATCAATGTTTGTAAATAAATAGTTCCATCAAAATCAAAACTTATATCACGAACTTTTAATTTTTTGGTGTTTTCGTTAATATTAACTAAATCTTTAACAAGAACATAGTTTTGTTGATATTTATAATAGAATCCATTATTTTCAACGTTTGAAAAATTGTTAATTGTTTGATAGGTTGTTGTAACAGAAAATGCTTGTTTGTTTAAATCATAATTTTCTTCTGTTACGCGAATATAGTCGCCATCTATCTTGTAGTAATATTCCCCAGCAATTAATGCTTCTTTTGTTTCACTTTCAGTGCTTGCACTAATCATATAAAGAATGGTGCTCCCAAGCATTATGCTAACCATTCCATCATCATAGTTTGAAACGGCTTGAGGGTTTATTGTGCCATCTGCGTTCTGGCTAACTGCATCAAACAAATAATATCTTGTTTGTGTGACAATTTGGTTGTTAACCTTTGCTGTGTAGGTGTTTTTAACTCTTTGAACAAAACTTATTTCATCGCCATTTGTTCCAACACCACTCACGGTTAACTTGTTAAATGAACCATATTCTGGAATGAAATCTATTTGAAGTAGTCCATAATCTCCAGCCAAAATCGTGTTTGTTGGAATAATTCCGGCATTGGTTAAATAGTTGGAAGCCATGGTTCCATCGCCCTCTTCAAGGTCTGCATCTGTGTAGTGAGAAACGCTCACAGCATTAACTCTGATTGGTGCAAACTCAAAGAACACTTGTTGTGTTAGTTTTGCATTCTTATCTGTGTTTTCAACTTCCATTCTAAACACAAGGATTTCATCCAAGTTTTTATAGTAACTTTGCATCAAGGCAAACTTAAAGACTTGCAAGGTAATATTTCCACTTGCATCTCTTGTTTCTTCCAAGCCTGGAATAAATTTATTTTTAAATTCTTCTGTAACTGTGTTTGACCTAGCGCGGTGTTCCTCATCAACATCAACGTCAACAAAGGATTCAAAAACAACCACTCCTTCATCATCCAACAAAACAACAAGCATCAAACCACTTTCATCAAGCATTGCGTTGTGTGTTGTTATTTGAACAAACACATCGTCTCCAGTCTTCAAATATTTGCCATAATAATCTTCAATATTTGCATAAACTTGTGGATTAATTCCATATTCATCATCATAAACAATAGTGTTATTTGCGTGAATTGTTTGCGTTTGTTGCAAATATAATGTAATGTTTGTTCCCCACTTTAGGTCTGTTGTGGAATCTGAAACAAAAGTTATTTCACTAGAAAACTCATCAGATGGAGCACGTTTGTCAATGTCTAATATTGAGTGTGAACCACCATTAACATTTAGAGAACTTATTCCAGAATAAACTTTCACATATAGATTGAAACCATCATCCAAATAATATGCAACTTTTTTGTTTCCATTCTCAAAGATATAATATTTTGTGAATGTAACTTTTGCTTTTTCTATTTTTTCATTTCCAAAAATGGTGATATAACTTGAGTTTTCATAATAAGCATAAACAAACATTTGATTCATAAACGCTTCTGTTGTGTTTGGTGATATGGAAAGCATATTTTTGTTGTCTTCAGTCACCAAAATATAGCTGCCCTCATTGGCAATATATTTTCCAACATAATCATCCAAAGTGCTTGGGGTTACTTCTTGTTTATATTCTGTTTTCAAAATTTTTGCATAATAATATCCATCAACTTCAATCAAATAATATTCACTTTCATCAATTAGAGAAACTGTGCTGCTTGGATAATATTTTTTAATCTCATTAACATCAAACCCTGAAGCAACAAATTCTCTCAACACATCTTGTCTTAAAACAATTACTTCTTCAGACTCTTCTGTTTCTTTGTATGCAACTTGGCTAAATTTATCTGCGCCAAAAGTGAAGTAGCCTTCCTCATAACATATTGCAAAACCAGCATTTAAATGAGATGGACTAACAACGTTTGCACTCGTTCTATTACTTCCTATTTGAGTGTAGGAAACATTAATTCTATCACTCAAACCTTTTTGTATGGAAATAAGTTTGTTATCATCATCTTCTTCGCCAGCCGTTTCACTATCTGTGTTGTAAGTTTTGCTAGAATTACTAAATGTATATTCATCAAAACCTTCAATAACACAAATTGATAATGTTATTTTCGCGTTTGTGTTTTGTGCACAACTTAATGTTAAGTTGGTTGTTCCTGTTTGACCACTTAGAGTAAAGGTTAAATCATAAAGATTTGAATAAGCAGTTTGAAGAATTGATGCGTTTGTGTTTTGAACATTAATCCAAATATGTTGCAATTCTTCCTTTGCATCCTCATTTGTGTTCACAAGTGCCAACCCATCAGTTGTGTTTGGCAATATTTGAAGTTCAAAGAATTTTGACGCATTATTTGTTAAATTATTGCCATATGTTTTGTAGTAATCACTTAATGAAATAATTATTTCAGTATTAGAAATATTGTAAACTCCAGTCAAATTGGAACTTAACCTGTTTGCCACAATGTCAGTTGGTATTGTTGGGTAAAGCCCCTTCAAAATTGGTTCCCCCTCATTTTGCTCGGTTACAGTCCAAGGGTTGGTGTCGCCAACACCCCCATTAAAGAAGTCTAGCAACGGCATATTGCTGTTTTTATAAAATTCTGTTCCATCAATTGCTGTTTTATCTCTCAAGTGTTCAACCGTTAACTCTGTCACTTCTTCTTCGCCACTCTCTGAGTTAAATGAAGTGTCCAAAACATACACCCCACAATTTGGTGCACAATAAGCATTAACTTTTATTTGCACATCAATTAAAACATTGTCAACAAGCATATGTGCCGCAGCTGAAACATAAGATTTTGTCACACTAGCATTCATATTTCTAGCACCAAGAATCAATCCCGCATTGTCTGTGTTGTTTGCTGTTGTGATAATATCTCCCTTCACAAAAACATTCTCAATCGTTAGAGACACACTGCTTCCACTTAATGCCCCAACAATTCCACCAACAATCTCACCTTGAGCACTTGCTGAAACGAAAGATTTTCTTATTGCTGATGTGTTCATAACTTGTCCAACAAGCGCACCAACACAAGATGTGCCGCATATTTCTTGTTTGTTATCCGCATCATAACTCATAACATAAGAAGAAACAACATCTGCACCATCTAAAACTCCCGCAATTCCACCAACACAAGACTCCCCATAAAGAGCACTTGTTGTTCCAGCATAAATAGAGTAAACACAGTCTTCAATCTTGTTGCCATCTTGATATCCAACAATTCCACCAATATTTTGTCCACCCCAAACGCTAACACTAGAATAACAATTCCTCACAACGCCAGAACTACTTCCACAAATTCCACCCGCATTATACACTTCGTTAGCGTGACCTCTGGAAACAATGCTTCCATTTGCGATAATATTGCTTATTTCTGCCTCGTTTTGTCCAACAACGCCACCAACAATGCCCACACTATTACCTTTTGTTTGAATAACAAGATTTGTGTTAACTTCAATGTTTGAATTAACACCCTCTTCAACGTATGGGAAAGCCCCATTGTTAGCACCAATAAACCCACCAAAAACACAAGTAAATAGATTATTTGCTTGCTCAAACATTTCTGCTGTTATGTTTATTTTAATGCCAGCAATCTTTGATGATTTATTTGAACCAATAACACCCGCATAAACCGTTACGAAATTTGCACCTGCGTTTCTTGTTAGTTTATAATCAAATTCTTGAACACTCACGCTCATGTCTTTAAGGGTTGGAATCATATAAGCGTCAACACGATATCTTCGTCCAATACTATCATAGTCGCCATCTTTTATATATGTGCTGGCGTTACTTTCATCCACAACAACATATTCGCCCATATATTCATCATAAACAGCCTTTCCATAATAGCCCTCAATAGTTTCATAAGTTTTCTTATAGTCATAAGAGCCCAAAACATTTCCAGCCAAAGCACCAATCAACATATCTGGTTGAAAGGCACCTGCTGTTATGTTTGTTTCCAAGGAAACAGAATCAAACCTAAAATTAACTTTCTCAATTGTTCCAGCAAACACACCAAACAAACCAAAGTAACTATATGTGTCTGCATTCAAAATTCTTGAATTGCCATCATTAGTATCTTTTAATCTTATTCCATAAATTGTGTAAGTTGGAATAATTGAAGTTTGAACTCCATCAACGGTAATTGCAAATGGCATTGATGTAATTTTTCCAGAGAAAGGTGTGTTATATGTTCCAATAACATCGAGGTCTAAACCACTTAAATCTATATCATTTGTGATGTAATAGTTTTTATCCCACGCATTTTCACTTTGATATAATTTTTCAAAATCTTGTGCAGAACTCAATCTTATGTAAGTTTTATATCCATCTGCAACAGTTATATGAAACTCTTTAACAACTTGAGAATTTGTAATTGCGTTCAACACCTCAGTCATATCTGCAGAAGTGACAATATCTTCATTCTTTTTAATCATTTGGTCTTGTGGAATAACATACAAAATTGTGTAACCATATTTAATTGGGGTTACAAAATATTTGTTTGTTGTTTCATTAATTCCAAGCCACACACTTGAACTACTATATTGTCTACCGCTTCTGTTTGCACTTTCTGCAACACTCCAAATTCCATCTTTCACATCAGCATCAAACAAAATATACTCAAGATTAGCAAGAGTTGGACTTGGTGTTTGAGCGGCCACTGAAACATTTATGTCTTGTTTTTGACTGTGTGCATCAACGTCATTATAGCCATAAGAATTTTGTTTTGCCAGTCTGTCAACAACAGTTACCCCATCAATATCAAGTGGTAATGAAGACATTTTTTGTGCTGTTTCAAAATATATGCCATCATCTTCATCATAATCATAAACATCAAGGGCCTGTGTTAAAACAATCTTGTTCACAGTAACAGCAAATTTAACAGTCCAAACAATTCCATTAACATCAAGAATACATGCTCTAATATTATGCAAATATGCATCAAAATCATCTGCATTGAGTTGTTTGGATTGAACCATTATTTTCTGTCCAACAAAAAAGTTATATGATGCACTTGGTCGTTTCCCATTTTCGGTAATCACATCTTGCAAATATTGTGGAACATATTTCTTGTTAAGCACAGGTAAATCACTCGACGTTCCATCAGTCACATTCGCATAAAAAGTCTGCAACGAACTTGAACCACTAACAGCAGAAACCGTTACCTTGTTGTAAGATAAGCCAGTTGTCACCAACCTGCCACCTATTTCCTGCCTTTCTTCCGTTATTCCACTACGAATTAATTCTTCCCCATCAACAAAATACCAAATAACCTTACTAACCGTTCTATCGGTTCCGCTTGGACCAATATCAACAGACAAAGTAACTTGTGTTTGTCTATCTAGATATGGGTTAGACGCCCCTCCTGCCGCAAGCAAAGACGCTGAAACAACTCCTCCAGTTGCAACTCCATCAGTGCTCACAAAACTTGTGACTGCCCTATAAACCGAAATTGAAAAATAGTTTATTGCGATTTGTTTAGTATTATTTTCATCTTCATAAACAAAAGCAACACAAATAAAACACTCATTATCACCCTCATCAACACCGTCACTACTCTCACTCTCGTTCTTTTGGAAGGTTGAAATTCTTATTTTTTTGCTTGTAACAAGATCTGCAACAATTTTTTTGTTTGATAGGTTGGTATTAATTCCATCAAGATAACCTAATGGAGATGGCTCAAGTGCAAGCATATATTCCAACAACACGCTCTTAAATTCATCTTCCCCAGAACTATAAAGAGCGTTATATTTCTCTTTTGTTATGTAGAATAGTTCAGATTTCAAAAGAGAGGCATTTGCCGGATAAACATTAGCATTAACATAAACATCAGTAACATTTTCTGTTAGCATCAATGATGTTAAAGTTGTTCTTTCATCTGTGTCATCTTCCGTTATTTTTTTCGTGGTTTGGAATGTGTTGTTTGGTGCACTGTCTTCATCCAAGTTTAGCGTGATTGCTGATGCAATTTCTTTAACATAAACTTCAAAAGTAAACCTAACACCAGTAGGGGAAGAAATAACAATCTCACTATTCCCAAACTTTTGCCCAATAATTACAAAACTTAAAGTCATTGGATTAATTGCATTTTCAACAAACTCTTCACTTTCGTTAAAATAACCAACCTTCACAACACTACTGTTTGAATTTTGGAGAGTTAAATAAGTTTTGACTGTTCCATCAATAATGCTTTGATATGTTGCAGAATTATCTGGACTAGCAAAAAGGAGTATGTTGCTTCTTAGGCTCACACTATTCAAATCTCCACTTGCAGGGATATAAAGTTCCAAATCCTCTTCTGGACCAACATCAAATTCCACATCAATTCCAGAAATTGTTTTGATTGCCCTAGCAGAAATGTCTTCAATTCCCCGAACAAACCTTAGAATAAGTTTTCTTTGAAGTTGTTTTCCACTATTATATTTTGCCTCCACAACAATTGGAATCTCTCCATTAAGGCTTACGGCAGTGTTTGCAGAGATGTATATAACACTTCCACTTTTATAAACAAGTTTTGAATACTCATCGCCTTGTTTTAGGAAATCATTTCGCCCATCACACACAAGCCTCAATGCTTCAGCAATGATTAATGCGTTTCTATATTTATCCCCATTACGAGCAAGTTCTTGAGAGTTCACATAAACATAAAATTCATCAAACCCTTCTGAAAACCCATTAAGTTCAACCATAATTGATTGACTCAAACTTGATGTGTTATAAACATCAAAAACAGAGATTTCATCGGCAGCCTCTTCAAATAAAATAGTTCCCGCAAAATTCCTGTAGTCTAATTCATAACTGGTTCCGTTAATCACAATTTCATAATTAGTAATGCTATAATTATCTTTTGTTATAAGGGTGTAGGCATATGTGTTGATTGTTTCTCCAGTTCTAAAATAATATAGCCCACTTCCATCTTCACCCAAAAAGTTCTCAACACTTGTAAATGATGTGACAAGCGTTCCATCACTGTTTTCAAGAGGAACAAATGAAACTCCCTTGTCGTTCACAAATATTTGTGTTGGATAATTCACAACTTTGATTTCAATTGTTTTTTCTGCTTTTGGAATTATGGTGATTTCATCATCTTCCAAAAATCCAGCATAACTTGCACGAAAAGTTAAATATGTTCCAGACAAACTTTCTCTCCATGCATAGAGTGAAAATGAATTTAATTTTTCCCCTTCAAAGTTGGAGTTTTGAGCGATTGTAATTGTTCCAGAATATGAATAGCAAGGTGTTTGACCAATAATAATATTAAGCGAAGAGAAGTTGTCTTTCGTGATTAAAACATACTTTCCATTCTGTTTTATGTATTTGCCAATGTAGGCACTTTCTCTATTAAGCCCATTTTCTTGTGCTGATAAATATGTGTAAGCACTTTCTGGTTCAGTTAATTCATATGAGTAATAAATATTTTCATTCGCTGGTTCAAGCGTTAATGAAATGTTTCCACTTTCACGGTTTTTGTTATTAATAAAAACAATTCTTGTATCAACATCTGCTTTCTTGTATGCAGCAGTTGTTCCAGGAACAATACTCAATCCACTTAAGTTTGCTTCTGTTACCAAAACATATTCTTCAACACCATCTCGAACGCTGATAACATACAGCCCAATATATGCCCCAGAATCTCTAGGAGTTTGCACCTGTTCAAAAACAGTTTCAAGTTCAACAGAACTTTGTGTTGCACTATTTTTTGTGATAGTCAAAACATTTGAACTCAAATTTTCATAAACAGGAATTCTAAATTTTTTAATAAAGGTTTCATTTGTTTTATCATCAGCATTAATCACTCTAAATTCAATTGCTTTATATGAAGTCCCGTCAGCATATGTGCCAGAAACGGTGACATTCTCTCTCAAAACATTTGTTGCTGACCCCAAGGAAGATGAACTATAAACAAATTCACTTCCGTCCACAAAATTAAATATTTCTCCCACACTAAACAAAAGGTTAGGAGTTGTTGCTTGGCTTGGACCAAACTTGAAAAGTTTGTTAGTTAGCAGATGGAATGGCACACCATCAAAAGCACCCAGGTTTGTGATAACTTGATTGCCAGCACCATCTCTCACAACATTGATATTATCTGCAAAATCCATTGATGTTGCTTTTTCATCAACACGCACATAAAGGGTTGCAAACACAGTGGAATCTTCCTCAGAGATGAACTGAACATATGTGCTGTCGTTTTGTGCTGTGGCACCATTTGCAAATAGTTGAACATGGTTCGTTTGAGAATTTGAATCATATTCACAGCTATATCCAACTTTTGCTGGGTCACTAGATTCAACTCTAATTGTCCTCAAAAGATTGTTAGCACCATTCAAAACTTTCACATCGATATTAGCTTTACCCACATTGGTAAGATTTCCATTCTCATCAAACTCTTTTGTGAGCGACAAGAAAGCCTTGCCATCAGAATCATAGGTTATAGCCTTTTCCGTTGACATCAACTCATATTCAATTTTAAGTCCCTTTCTTGGGTTGCCACAAGATGCTAACAAGGCGGTAGATAAAACCAGCACTACCAACAGTGTTATCACATAGCTTAATGTTTGCTTAAATTTTGTCATCATTTAAAACTCCTATTTTTATAATGTGAAAAATGTTTAATTTTATAACCAACCAAAACTGATTTAATCAAAACTAAAACAAATGAAAAATTTCCCATTTTGGTTATACTCAAATTTTAACAAATTTCGCCACAAAAAGTCAAAAGAAAATTGCATATTTATATATTTTTTAAATATATAATAACACCCAAAATAGCGTTTATTTAATGGATTTTTGGGGGTTGTAATTAACATATTTTTGCGTTCATTTTATTTAAAATATTTAAACTTAAATTTTGAATATAAAAAACACATTTTTTTACAATTTTTACACCAAATTTTTTGCAAATTCATTTTTAATTTTGTTTTTTAATGCAGGTGCAACAAAAAAATATTATTATAAAAATTTTATAACAAAACAAAATTAAAAACAAAAATTAAAACAAAAATACATCAAAAATCCAAATATAAACAAATATACAATAGGATTTGAATTAGATTTTTGCTTGTGGCTAAATATTAAAAACATCAACAAAGTGGTTTTTCATAAATTGTGAATTGAGTGTTATGATTTATTTTAACACACTTAAACGCAAAAATAATTAATGAATTATAATTAAAAACAAAATAAAAAAGTGTGAAATTCATCACACTTTTTCTTTTCTAAAAATCAGGATTTGCAAAAAATTGGTGGCTAAATTGCAAAATTTTGCGTTAAAATGCCAATTTTTCAGTAACATACCCAACAATTTCATCAATTTTAATTCTTTCTTGCTTCATTGTGTCACGGTCACGAATTGTCACACAGCCATCTTCCAAAGTGTCAAAATCAACAGTCACACAGAAAGGTGTTCCAATCTCATCTTGACGGCGATAACGCTTTCCAATTGAACCAGATGTGTCGAACTCACATCTAAAGTTTTGAGCAAGTTTTGCATAAACTTTTTCAGCCTCATCATTCAGTTTGTTTGATAACGGCAAAACAGCAACTTTGATTGGTGCAAGTTTTGGCGTAAACTTCATAACAATTCTTTCTTCTCCGTTTTCCAACCTCTCTTTTGTGTAAGCAGAACACAAAAGCGCCAACAAAACTCTATCAACCCCAACAGATGGTTCAATAACATGAGGAATAAACTTTCTGTTTGTAAATGGGTCCAAATAACTCATATCTTGTCCGCTAAATTTTTGGTGTTGTGTTAAATCAAAATCTGTTCTGTTTGCAATTCCCCAAAGTTCGCCCCAACCAAATGGAAATGTGTATTCAATATCTGTTGTTGCAGAAGAATAGAAACACAACTCTTCTTTATCGTGATCTCTAAATCTTAGGTTTTGTTTATCAATTCCCAAAGAAAGCAAAAAGTCATAAGCCTTTTGTCTATAATAAGAGAACCAATCTTTTTCATCTTGTGGGTCAAAGAAAAACTCAAGTTCCATTTGTTCAAATTCCCTAACCCTAAAAATAAAGTTTCCTGGCGTTATTTCATTTCGAAAACTTTTTCCAATTTGACCAATTCCTAAAGGAAGTTTTCCTCTTGTTGAACGCAACACATTTTTAAAGTTTACAAAAATTCCACCAGCAGTTTCTGGACGCAAATATATTTCACTTTTTTTGTCTTCAGTAACTCCTTGAAATGTTTTAAACATCAAATTAAATTTTCGAATTGGTGTGAAATCACACTTACCACAATGTGGGCAACAAATATTGTTGTCTTTGATGAACTGTTCCATTTTTTCATCACCCATTGCCTCAACTGAACCTTCAATTGTTTTGTTGTTATTAAAAAGCCATTCTTCAATTAATTTATCTGCCCTAACTCTGCTTTTGCACGCCCTACAATCCATTAGTGGGTCAGTAAAGTTTGCCAAATGTCCACTTGCCACCCACACTTGCGGATTCATTAAAATCGCACTATCAAGCCCAACGTTTGTTGGTTCTCTTTCCACAAATTCTTGCCACCAAGCTCTTTTTAAATTGTTTTTAAGTTCCACGCCAAGAGGACCATAATCCCACGTGTTTGAAAGCCCTCCATAAATTTCACTACCCGCAAAAATAAAACCTCTATTTTTACATAAAGCAACAAGTTCGTTCATTGTTATTTCACTCATTTTCCTCTCTCCTTTTTTATGCATAGAAAACAAAAAACCCTATGCAAAATTTTAACTTTGCATAGGGACGATTATCTTAACCGCGGTTCCACCCTATTTTGCATCAAAAATGATGCACTCTTTTTTATGCCCTTTTAGGTTTAGGCTTACCCGCTCCGGAATTGCCAGTTCCTTCATTGCTAAACAAATTCTAACACCAAAACTTTTTAAAGTCAAGAGTAAAAGCAAAGTTTTATATTTTTTGATTATACTCTCAAAAAAAATAAAAGAACTCAAATGTTTGAGTTCTTTTTCTATGCAAATCCCAAAAATTATTGTTCTTTTAAAGCATCTTTTATGCTTAAACTAATTCTGTTCTTTTGAAGGTCTAGCCCAATAATTTTAACCTTAACCCTATCTCCAACAGTCAGTTCTTCGCTTGGGTGTTTGATATATCTATCACAAATTTGAGAAATGTGAACAAGCCCATCTTGATGAACTCCAATATCAACAAAAGCACCAAAGTCAATAACATTTCGAACAACTCCGTTTAGAATCATTCCCTCTTTTAGGTCTTCAATCGACAAAAGGTCTCCACGAAGTTCAACTGGTGGCAAACTGTCACGAATATCTCTACCTGGTTTTTGAAGTTCTTCAACAATATCATTTAAAGTTGGAACACCAACGCCACAAACTTTTGCAACATTTTCCGCACCTTCACTTTCAATTGCTGTTGGAAGAATTTGGAGTCTGCCATCTTTAATTCCTTGTTCGTCAATATTAAAGTGATTTAAAAGTTTTTCAACAGCGCCATAACTTTCTGGGTGAACAGAAGTGTTGTCCAAAATGTTTTTAGAGTTTGGAATGCGCAAGAAGCCCGCACATTGCTCATATGCTTTTGCCCCAAGTTTTGGAACATCTTTCAATTCTTCACGAGAAGAAAAATCTCCATTCTTCTTTCTATATTCAGCAATAGATTTTGCACTGGCTGAGTTTAGTCCACTAACTTTTGTGAGAAGTGGAACACTTGCAGTATTTAAATCAACCCCAACACTGTTAACACACTTTTCCACAACTCCGTCCAAAACTTCGCCAAGTCTTTTTTGTGGCATATCGTGTTGATATTGCCCAACACCAATAGATTTAGGGTCTATCTTAATAAGTTCAGCAAGTGGGTCCTGCAAACGTCTTGCAAGAGATATTGCAGAACGAATTGTCACATCATATTGTGGGAATTCTTCCGCACCCAATTTTGATGCAGAATAAACACTGGCGCCAGCCTCGTTCACAATAGCATATTGCACTTTTGTGTCAACACTCTTAATTAAATCAGCAACAAAAATTTCCGCTTCTTTGCTTGCTGTTCCATTCCCAACGGCAATAGCGTTAACATTATGGCGATATATAAGGTTTTTAAGTTCAACTTTTGCTTCTTCCGTTTTGTTTTGTGGTGGTGTTGGATAAACAACTGCCTTATCTAAAACATTTCCGTTTGAATCGATAACAGCAATCTTACAACCAGTTCTATATGCTGGGTCAACTGCCAAAATTGTTTTTCCTTTTAGAGGTGGTTGAAGCAAAAGTGGCTCAAGATTACTTTCAAACATTTTAATTGCTTGCTCGTTTGCATTATCTGTTAGCACTCCACGAAGTTCTGTTTCAACAGATGGTGCCAAAAGCCTTGAAAAACCGTCCATCACGGCATCAAACACAAAATCTGTTAAAGAAAGTTCTTCACGCTTGCTTTTTATGTGTTCACGCAAAACATTAACACCTTTTGTGATTGCAATGGCTGGACTTTTAACTTTTGCTGTTTTGTCATCTTTTTTATCTTTTGATGTTTCTTTCTCTTCTTCTTGCTCTTTAAGTAGACCAGCATCTTTAAACAAATCTAAGTTCGCCCTTTTTGTTGCTTTAACAAATTCTTTTGAAAGCGTGTTAACCGCATAGGCAATGTCTTCTGGGCTCATCTCAACCTTAAGAGCCTCTTCTTTCTCTCCACGGTTAAGAGCCAAGATTCTGTGAGATGGAATTTTGTTGATTGGTTCCATATAATCTTTGTATGTTTCATAAACCTTTTTCTCATCTTTTTCTTCTTTCCACTCACTAGAAAGTTTTGAACTTTGCCAATAAATGTCACGGATTGCATCACGAGCCTCTTTTGAGTCTGCAACAATTTCCGCAATAATGTCGCTTGCACCTTGAAGTGCTTGTTCAACAGTTTCAATTCCTTTTTCTACATTAATATATTTTTTAGCCTCTTCTTGAATGTTAAGGTCTTTTGGTTGAGAAAAGATTAAATCAGCAAGAGGCTGCAAGCCAGCAGCAATAGCAACAGATGCTCTTGTTTTTCTCTTTGGCCTAAATGGTCTATAAATATCTTCAACTTCAGTAACTGTGATCGCATCATCAATTTGCTTTTTGAGTTCATCGGTCAAATTACCTTGTTCAGTTAACAGTTTAATAACTTCTTCTTTTCTCTTTCCCAAATTCCTTAACTGGTTTAAACTATCTGAAAACTCCCTAATTGTTTGGTCGTCCAAACTTCCATGCATCTCTTTTCGATATCTAGAAATGAACGGAATTGTGCACCCCTCATCAAGTAGATTAATGATGTTTTGTGAATAATTTTCTTTTATGTCAAATTTTTGCGCTAACACTTTTGCTATATCCATATTTTGTTTCCTTCTTTATCGCGTTTTTTCAATTTAAACTTTCTTTAAATTAATATTAAGACTATCACACCAAAGCCCATTTTGTCAAGTAAAAAAGCCTATATAAAAGCATTTTGATTCTTTGGTTGTTTCACAAAAAAATAAAAACAAATCTTATTTAGATTTGCTTTTTAAAAAGTTTTAACAAGTTGTTTTTCTGCTTTTTTAATTTCTTCCATTCTTTGCTCTTCATATTTTTTCTTTATTCCACCATCTAGTGTTATAACATCTTTTCTACTAACCAAGGCAGGCGTTTTTAGAGTTTCTCCCTTTTGGGAATGATCCACAACATTGGCAAAACTAGCCTCCGCAAAAGATTGTGAAAATAGTTTTAGAAGACCCGGAGCACCAGCGTTGTAGGAATCAATTGCACAATTTTTATCTAAGTTATAATATGCCCCACTCCCAACAATTCTATAGTTACTAAAATTACCTTGCAAATATGCACTAAACAAACACATATCAGAGCCATCACTCCTCGCATCGCCCAGTTTTTCTCCCTTTGACACATCATAGAGTGCAAATTCCTTGCCAGTGACAACATCTTTCATTGTGTTTGTTTCACTAACATAACACATTGGAATTGACTTTATATCCAAAGATTGCACTTTTTCATTTACATCTTTGTGTTGGTGCTCAACAAAAAGCCAAAACACTGTGTTTAGGTCCAAAACATCTAGCATTTCATCTGTTTTCGCAGCCACCTTTTGTTCTTTTAAATCTCTTTCAAAGTCATCTTGCGTTTTTCTTTCAAAATCAAAAGTGATTTTAGGCTGCGATTCCTCAACAGTGTTAGAAGATGGAAATGTTTGTGTTATCTTTTTCTTCCTAAATTTTTTTGTAATATCATCAAAAACACTCATTGCTTTTCTCCATAAATATCTATTTAATTATAACATAAAAATCAAAAAAAGTCAATATCAAAAATTCTCAAGCAATTTATGGCTGTTTGTTTCACAACACAACACCCTCCTTTTCACGCTTTTAAATATTTTTGTTATTAACCTTTATAGGCACTTTTCAAGTTGTTTTTTGCATATGGCACATTTTTTCTCACGCCAATCAAACATAAATTTTTAATTTTGGCAACTTAATAAAAACTTAACAATTTTTAATATCTTTTTTAGTTGCAAAAAACAAATAATTTTGTTACAATACTATCATATTCAACCAAAAATTAACTAAATTTTAGTTTTTTCTTTAATTTTTGGCACAATTTTTTGCAAAAAAATAAAAGGTGGATAAGATTATGATTATAAAAATAACATCAGATGGCACAAGTGATTTAACCGAAGAAATAAAACAAAAATATAACTTCACCACAATTCCAGTTCCTGTTATAATTGGAGATGAAGAGTATAAAGATGGAGTTAATTTAACCTCAGACAATATCTTTGAAATATGTGAAAAAACAAAATCTCACCCAAGAACATCTGCAATTAATCCAAGTGAATATAAAGAGTTTTTTGAAAAAATCTTTGAAGAAGAAAAATGTGATGCAATCATTCATTTTGCACTTTCATCAAAACTATCTTCTCTTTGCCAAAACGCAAAAACAGCTAGCGAAAGCTTTGATGGAAAAGTGTTTGTTATTGATTCCCAAACACTATCTTCCGCAATTGGACTTCAAATGATTTATGCTTATGAACTAGCACAGCAAGGTTTGGAGCCAAAACAAATTGTTGAAAAAGTTGAAGAAAGAAAGAATTTCGCTCAAGCATCTTTTGTGCTTGACACACTAAAATATCTTCACAAAGGTGGAAGGTGCTCTCGCATAGAAATGTTTGGTGCGAACCTCTTAAAAATTAAACCAATCATAGCTCTTAAAGACGGGAGTATGGATGTGGACTCAAAACCACGAGGAAAGTTTGCTGATGTTGTTATGCGCTATGTGGACTACACTCTAGAAAAATATAACAAACCAGACAAAACAAAGTGTTTCATCACATATTCAACACTTGATGACAAAATTGTTGAAGCAATCAAAGAAAAAATTTCTCCAATCTTTAAAGAAGTTTTAATCACTCGTGCTGGCGCAACAGTTGCAACACACTGTGGACCAAACACCGTTGGAATCCTTTTCTACACAGATGGAGAATAATAAAAAAAGAACCTTTGGAAAGGTTCTTTTTTTATATCACTAAATACAAAAATGAAGTAATTTTGTTATTATCTTTCAAATTTGTTGTCATCTTTTTTAAAGACACTTTTAATTTTGTCTTTTGCAGTTGTAGCTTTTTCTTTAACTTTATCTTTGTTTTCATATGCAACAACACCAATTCCAGTTACAGCAGCAGCCACCGCACCAGCCAAAACAGTTCCAATTGCCATGTCTTGTTGTGCTAAGTCGGTTAGATGAGACATATCGAACGAAGAACTTGATTTCGCGTCTAAAAGTTCTCTTGGTGTGGTTTCTGAACCAAAACTAAAACCTCCAGAAACATATTCTTCTCCAATCGGTTGATCAAAGATTGAAGATACATCGATGCCATAAGTTAAAAGCTCTTCTGCGTTGCGATTAAGCGCTTGTTCGGTCATACCTGCGCTAAAGTCTTGCCAATAATACAAAAACTCGTCAAGCCGTGCAGGAGTCATTGTTATTGTTTCAGGAGGTATTGTTGAACTGGCTTCCCAATTTTCTGGAAATATCTCTGGGAATTTGTCAGCAAGCAAACCAAGGTACTCTTGATAGTCCGCAAAACCACGCTCTCTTGCAAATTCGTCACCATCCATACTTTGATGTAATTTTTGGACCAGTTCAGGATTATCCTTCCCTAATTCTTGTAATGCATTTCGAACACTCTTTGGAAAATAGTCCAAAGAAAAGTCGTATGATGAGTTTGATGCATTAATTTTGTTTATATCAATTCCTGCAAACAAATTTCTTGCATTTTCAATCATTTCTGCTGTATGATTTTGCTGAATGTTTTCCATTGCTTCTATCAAAGTTTTGTCTATAGCGGCATCTCTTTCCGCATTAAATTTCATTAGTGATGGCACGAGATAAGCTGTTGCGGCACTCATTCCAGCAACAAAAGGAAGGGCACGTCTAATTTTTCTTGTAAGTGAGTTATACTTACTCTTAATTTGACGAAGTTGTTGCATTTCCTCTTCCGTAACAGAGAACATGCCATTTTGTTCTATCTCTTCATTTTTTGGGGTGTTTGTTTCCATAAAATCAATCTCCTTTTTACCTCTTTCATTACACAACGATTTGTCCACATATGAGTAACCAAAGCATTTTTAACAAAAAAGTATACAATAATTATATATGTTCACACACACATTGTCAAGCGTTTTACAAAAAGGGGTAAAGTTCAATTTTGCACCGCATATTCAACAAATATATGATTCATCTTACAAAGCAGATTTTGAAATAAAAAAAGAGTATATCATAATCAAAATGACACACCCTTTTTTTGCTATATTCTGCTAGTTTCAAGTTTTTGAAACTAAAAAGGTTCTTTTTTTATGGAAATTATATAAATTATTAATTCATTTTTGTGATTTTTTTAATCCACGCAATAATGTCTTGAATATGCTTTGTGGAGTTTTCGTTTTGAACAAGCCTATGGTTGGCTCGCTCGTAGAACAAAAACTCTTTTTTCTTTGTTTTAAGCGATTGAAAAAACTCTTCAAACTTATCATTATCGGTCAAAAGAGTGTCTGCACCTCCCCGGCAAAGCAAAAGAGGGCAAGTGATAAATTCTTGAACATCTTTCACATCTTTAACCCCCTTACAAAACACTTGGTTCGCCGTTCTTAAATTAAACACATTTGCAGCAAGTGGGTCTTTCAAACTTTTTTCCAGCATTTCTGGCGACTCACTCACTCGTTTTTTAACCGAAATCAAAGGATTGTTTCTAAATGGTATAAATTTTAAGAATTTAACTTTTTTGGGAAAATATATAACCGGATTAGATAAAACGCAAAAATCAAACAATTTTGGGTATTTCCCGCAAGCAATAATTGCCATCTCTCCACCCATAGAATGCCCAAACACTCCAAGTTTTTGAAAGGTAAATTCTTTTTTGATGATTGCAGCAATTTGAAAGATATCATCAACACAATCATCCATGCTTTTAATATCTCCACGCCTACCAGATGATAGCCCGTGCCCACGAAGATCAATAGCAGCAGTTGATATGCCGCTTTGACGCAATTCTTTCATAAAGTTTTGATATCTTTTATGATGTTCACACATTCCATGAACAATCAACAAACACACTTTGCTTCCCTCAACTGGGTTTACCTCATAAAAAACATTTGTGCCATCATCAAGTTTTAGAAAATTTTTCAATCATTTCCTCCTTTAACACAAACAAACTCGCATTAACCGGCAAGGTTTCATCTATTTTAATGGTTGAAACAGCAATAACAAATCCTCCTGGTGCTTTTGAATACTCAATAAACTCAACAAACAATCTAACTTCCTCTTCCAAAAACTCTTTTTCCGTTGAGAAAAATTCGTTTCCTTTCAAGATTTTGTTTAAACTATATTTTGAGCCTTGTGGGTGTTCAAAAATTTGCGAGATGTTTTCAAAAAGCGAATTAAACGCAATCGCACACTCAACAGTGGTGTCAAACTTGTTAAGAACTCTCACAATTCCTGCCTCAACTTTTTCACACAAACCAGCCTCATACTTTTGTTTTTTTAGGTTCATTTATATATCCTCATCTTCTTCTTGATTTTGCTCTTCTTCTTCCATATCTAAATCATCATCTAGGTTAAGTTCTGGAACAACCACATCATCATAGTTGTTTTCTGGTTGATGTTCTGCAACCATAACTCCCTCAACTTCTTCTTCAATTTGTTGAACTTCTTTTGCAACCTCATTAACATCAACTGGTTTAGACTCTTCATCTGGTTCCATAACAGCAACAGAAGAAACAGTGTTGCCGTTCTTAAGCCTCATCATCTTAACTCCGGTTGCCGTTCTAGACAAAAGTCTAACACTTTGAGAACTAATTCTAATTCCAACACCGGCACTAGAAATAATTAAGATATCATCGCCCTCATTAATTTGTTTTAGAGCAACAACCTTTCCAGTTTTGTCACTTAAGTTTCCAGCACTAACACCAAGTCCACCACGGGTTTGTTTTCTATATCCATCAACACTAACTCGTTTACCAAATCCAAATTCTGTTACTGTGAGCATTTGTGTTCCAGTTCTCACAACGCTCATATCAACAAGTGTTGCACCGTCCAAAAGTTTCATTGCGTGAACTCCACGAGAAACTCTTCCACTAGCCCTAACATCACTTTCGCCAAAACGCATACATCTTCCAGCACTAGAACAAATTAAGATGTCTTGTGTCCCATCACTAATTTGAACAGAAATAAGTTCGTCATCATCATCAAGAAGAATCGCTTTCTTACCAACCTGCCTAATGCTATCAAACTCACTAAATAAAGTCTTTTTAATAAAGCCTTTCTTTGTTGCCATAACAAGATATAATTTTTCTGTTTCCATTTGCTCTGTTCTGCAAATAATTGCATTAACTTTTTCATCTTGTTCAACTTGCAAAAGGTTAACAATAGCCCTTCCTTTTGAGCCTTTGCTTGCTTCTGGGATTTCATATGTTTTAATAGTGTAAACCTTGCCTTTGTTTGTGAAGAACATAAGGTCGTCGTGAGTGTTTGCTTTTATAACGTCACAAACAAAGTCATTATCTTTTGTTTTGTGGGCAGTGATTCCAACTCCACCACGATTTTGTGTGTGATATTCTTGTGTGCTCATTCTCTTAATGTAACCTTGCTTTGTCATGGTCACAACCATATCTTCTCTTGCAATAAGGTCTTCCATTTCAATAGCTCCAACATCATGAGAAATTTGTGAACGCCTTGGGGTTGCATATTTTTCTTTAATTTCCAAAAGTTCTTTTGCAATGATTGCCAACACTTTTGATGGGCTATCAATAATGGATTGCATTTCCGCACAAAACTCTTTCAAACTTGCAAGTTCTTGTTCAAGTTTTGAAATTTCCAAAGCAGTAAGTCTAACAAGCCTCATCTCCAAAATTGCGTTGGCTTGTTTTTCTGTTAATGAAAGTTTTTCCATTAATGCAGCAAGTGCATCTGCTCTTTCTTTTGAACCTTTGATTATTTTAACAACTTCATCAATATCTAAAAGAGCTTTAACCAAACCTTCAACAATATGTTCTCTTTCTTGTGCTTTTTGAAGGTCGAATTTAGAACGCCTTAAAATAACTTCTTTTTGGTGTTCTAGGTAGTAATACAAAATTTCTTTTAAGTTCAATATTCTTGGGCTTCCGTCAACAAGTGCTAAAAAGGTTATTCCATTGCTTGTTTGAAGTTGTGTGTGTTTATACAAGAGGTTCAAAACAACTTGTGGGTTTGCCTCTTTTTTAATATCAACAACAATTCTCATACCATCACGGTCACTTTCTTCATGAATGTCAGAAATTCCTTCAATTTTCTTATCTTTCACAAGTTGTGCCATTTGCATAATAAGCATTGCCTTGTTAACTTGATGAGGGAGTTCTGTGATAACAATGTGGAAACGCTCTTTGTCGTCTTCTTCAATTTCACATTTTCCACGAACAACAATTTTTCCGTGACCAGTTTTATATGCTTGTCTTACGCCCATTCTGCCCATAATGATACCACCAGTTGGGTAATCTGGTGCTTTTATGTAGTCCATAAGTTCATCAACAGTTATGTCTGGGTTGTTAATTAATGCAATAACACCATCAATAACTTCTCCCAAGTTGTGAGTTGGGATTGCAGTTGCCATTCCAACAGCAATTCCATCAGCACCATTAACCAAAAGGTTAGGGAACCTTGCTGGCAAAACAACTGGTTGCATCAAAGTGTCATCAAAGTTTGGTGCAAAATCAACACTATCTTTATCTAAATCTCTAAGCATTTCGCCCGCAATTTTAGAAAGTCTTGCCTCTGTGTAACGCATGGCAGCTGGTGGGTCACCATCAACAGAACCAAAGTTTCCGTGCCCATCAACAAGTGGAGCACGAAGAGTGAAGTCTTGTGCAAACCTAACCAACGCTTCATAAACAGCAGTGTCACCATGTGGGTGATATTTACCCAAAACATCACCAACGATTCTGGCACACTTTCTGTATGGTTTGTCGGAATATAGGTTTAATTCTCCCATTGAATATAAAATACGCCTATGAACCGGCTTTAATCCATCACGAACATCGGGAATAGCCCTCGACACGTTAACCGCCATCGCATATGCAATAAAGCTCTTCTTCATTTCACTAACAATTGGAACTTTTATGATTTGGCTATCTTTATCCATTATTGTTTCATTTCCATCTTCCATATATAATTTCCTTCCTTTTTCTTACTACCTTTTCAATACCTTAATTTTTATATTTTAAAATTGTTGCTAACAATTTCTTGCTAATCCTATTTCAGCGTTTTCTTGTCCGCCTTGAAAATTATGTGGGGTGTAGGTGCTTGAGTTTGCCATAAGTGCGTCATAACACCCTTGAACACTTTGTAAATATTTTTCACATCTTTCTTGTGGAATACTTTTTTTCTTTGCCAAAGTTTTAACTCTTTCTGCTTGCGAAGATAACACTGTTTCAAGTTTTTTTGCCAAATGTTGTGTTTCCCCACTTTCAGCAAAATCATCTGGGTCGTTAATTTGTTGAATCACAGAAAAATCATCAATCATTTTGTGTAAGTTAAAATCGTTTATCTTATATTTTTCTATTGCTTCTTTTCCATTAAAATACACATCTTGCACACACCCTGGAAAAACTTGTTCCATCATTTCCGCATAACACACAAAAGCCAAATATGGTTTAAACACCTCGCCAGAATGATCTTTTTCTTTAAAAAAGATGTCTGGGTGTTTTTGAATTGTTTGCATTGTGAGCCACTCAGTCATACCCTCATGAAGATAATATTTCGACCTTGTGTTAATTCCACCCCACATAAACCCTCTTCTTTTTGTTAAACCGTGCAAAAACTCGTGACATAAAGTTGCTCTTTGTTCATATAAATCAATTTCTGGGATTTCTGTTTCACTTATGTTTTTGCCCTCAAAGGCTTGGTCAAAAAAATTTTTAAGTTCTTGTTTTATCTCTTCATCTTTCAACCTAACTTGTGGACGATAAAAAAGGTCAACTTGCTTTTGCAAACTCATCTTTGCAATATTTTTGTTTTTCTTTTTGTATTGCACCAACTCTTTTTGCGTAACCGTGTTAAACAATTTATGCTCCAAAATTTTGTTACCACTTGTGATTTCTTCAATTCTCTCTTTTGGAAAAATGTTTGCTTTTTGTTTCGTTAAACTTTGTTCATTTTGAGGGTCTTTAACATTTTCTGCATCATCATTCTCAACAAAATTAGCCTTGTCTTTTTTCCTTTGTTTTGCAACTTTGTTATATCCATAGAGCGATGCAAAATCGCTAAAATCAAACCTATCACGTTCATCATAATATTGATTAATAAAAATCGTTCTTTCATCATAGGGCTTATTCAATTTTTTATTAATAACAGAATAAGAAAGCCCCAAAGCAATTGTGTCAATTTCGCCCTCATCATTTTCTGCAATCGCATCTGTTTGACTTCCTGTTGAAAACGCTCTAATCTTTGTGTGTCTTAATATTTCTGGCATATTTTCAACATCAAAATCTATTGCAATCATTTTGGCAATTTCACCAAACTCTGGAAACAATTTGAAGTTGTTTTTATATTTTTTATCATTTAGCACTTCATCAATTTGTTTTAGCCTTTCTATATCTTTTGTTTCCACAAAAACATCTCCTTATATCTTATTTAAACAATTTTTTCTTTGAGTACTCCACAACACAAATTATTAAACATCAAGTTCTTTAATAAGTGTTGCATTTTGTTCAATAAACTCACGTCTTAGTTCTGGCAAATCTCCCATAAGTGTTGTGAAAATCTGGTCTGCCTCAAAAGCATCTTCCATGGTAACTTGAAGCATTGTTCTTGTTTGTGGGTCCATGGTGGTTGTCCAAAGTTGGTCAGCATTCATTTCACCCAAACCTTTATATCTTTGAAGTTCAATTCCCTTTCTGCCAAACTCTGCAAAATATTTTTCTAGTGCTGCATCATCATAGAAATATCTCGTAACCCCCGAACGCACAACTTTATATAGTGGTGGCTGTGCAATATAAACGTGTCCTTGTTCAATAAGTGGGCGCATAAATCTAAAGAAGAAAGTTAGCATAAGTATTCTAATATGGCTACCATCAACATCAGCATCAGTCATACAAATAATTTTGTCATAACGAAGTTTTGAAATATCAAATTCATCACTAATTCCACAACCAAAAGCTGTTATCATAGTTTTGATTTCTTGGTTTTCCAAAATTCTTGGAAGTCTTGCTTTTTCCACATTTAAAATCTTTCCACGAAGTGGCAAAATGGCTTGAAACTTTCTGTTTCTACCTTGTTTTGCTGTTCCACCAGCACTATCTCCCTCAACCAAAAAGATTTCACATTCGTCACGGTTTTTGCTAGTGCAGTCGGCAAGTTTTCCAGGAAGTGTGCTTGTTTCAAAAACACCTTTTCTTCTTGTGAGTTCTCTTGCAGACCTTGCAGCATCTCTTGCTCTTTGAGCGGTCACACATTTAAGAACAAGTTCACGAGCAACCTGTGGGTTTTCTTCCAAATATGCTCCAAACTCATCTTGCATCACTTGTTCAACAAAAAATCTCATTGAAGAATTTCCAAGTTTTGTTTTTGTTTGACCTTCAAATTGAGGTTCAGTTAGTTTTACAGAAATAATTGCACAAATTCCTTCACGAACATCTTCTCCACTTAACTTTTCTGTTTCTTTTAGGATTTTGTTCTTTAAACCATAGTCGTTAATAATTTTGGTTAAAGCGTTTTTAAATCCAGTTAAGTGTGTTCCACCCTCTTCTGTGTTGATGTTGTTTGCATATGCGTGAATAACTTCACTATATCCGTCGTTATATTGGAAACAAATTTCAACAATTTGGTCATCTTTTTGTTTGTATATGTAGAGTGGTTTAGGCAAAACAACTTCTCTTCCACGGTTCAAAAAGTCCACAAACTCAACAATTCCACCTTCATAATGGAAAACATCTTTTGCTTCTCTTCCCTCACGCTTATCTTCACAAGAAATTGTTAGTCCTTTGTTTAGAAAAGCAATTTCTTTAAATCTTGCTTTTAATGTGTCGTAGTTAAAATCAACTGTTTCAAAAATTTCTGGGTCTGGCAAAAATGTGACCTTTGTTCCAGTTTCTTTTGTTTTTCCAACAATTGTTAATGGGTTTGTTGGATTTCCTCTAACATAATCTTGATGATAGATGTTTCCATTTTGTTTAATTTCAACTTCCAGCCTTGTGGATAACGCATTAACAACAGAAAGACCAACTCCGTGAAGCCCTCCTGAGATTTTATATCCACTTCCACCAAACTTTCCACCAGCGTGAAGTTTTGTTAAAACAACTTCAACTGCAGACTTATGTTCTGTTTTGTGCATTCCTGTTGGAATCCCACGGCCATTGTCTGTAACCGAACAAGAACCATCTGCCTCCAAAACAACTTCAATCTTGTTGCAGTATCCTGCCAAAACCTCATCAATTGAGTTATCAACAATTTCAACAATCAAGTGTTGAAGCCCCCTCTCATCTGTTGAACCAATATACATTCCAGGGCGTTTTCTAACTGGGTCTAACCCTTCCAACACCTGAATTGCACTCTCATCATAAACTTGTTTATTTTCTTCCATAATTTTAACCTCTTTTAATTTTTTAGCCTATAGCCAACCCATCTTCATTTTTTGTTTGTGTTTTTGTGATTTTTGTTGAGCAAATAAGTTCATTTGAATCAAATTCAACCTCTTTTTCCAAAACATCTTTATTAAACGTTATTCCATTTTTTAGTTCAATATTTGAAAATGGAATTCTTGCCGCAATTGCTTCATTTAGAATAACTCTTGTCTGCTCTGGGGTTAGTTCAATGTTTCCCTCACAAGAATCTTGAACCCCCTCTAAAAGTTCGTCATAACTTTGATATTCCTTGTCTTTAAAACATTTTCCAATATCAATTGTCATGGTGTTTTTCTCATTTTGGTTTACATCTTTTTGAACAAATGTTTCCATAACGATTGAGTCTTTCAAATCTTCTCCAGCCATATGCACTGACGCCAAATCTTTGTTTGACTTAAACCCTGTTGAACCTCCATTTTTTAAAACCTCAAAAGCAAATTTCATGCCACCATCACCTTTGTGCATATAAACTTGTTCACAATAAATCGCCAGTCCATTGCCATACCTATTATCTTTTGGAGATGCGAGAATATTTTTAGAGTATGGTTTGGATACATATCCTCGTAAAACAGCTTCCGACTCTTTACAATCATTTTTAACGCCACTATTTGGAATTTTTAAATTTTCTTTTTTAACTTTTCCAGCATAAACATCTGATAAAGAAAATCCACTTTCTTCCAAAACCGTTAAAAATGGCCTTCCACCTTGCGCAATTTCTTCAAAAACTTTTTTCTGTTCTTGTTCAAAAAAATTCTTTTCATCTTGCTTTAGTTGAGTGTTTAAAATCCTTTTAATTTCTTTCAAATCAGGTTTATCTTTCAAAACACCATAAGCAAGACTTAAACCAATTAAATCAGATATTGTTTGTTGGCGAGAATAAATTCTGTTTCCTTCCTTATCCACCAAAACATTGTTTTTTGAAACAATTCCATTTTCCTTCAAAAATCTGCCCATATTGTGGGGATCTTCATTAATTCCAAAAGCGTTAAATGTGTTTGAAAAAACCTCTAATCCATTTTTATCTTTATTGAACTCAATTTGAGCAAGCCCAGTGTATAACGCATCAAAATCACTTGCATGTTTACTAACAAACCAAGGTTCTTTTGTTTTGTCATCTTGCAAACTTTTAAATTCAACATTACTTCCAAATTTTGGTTCATTAAATGGCGCATAAGACACAATAAACACATTTTCTAAAAGATTTTTTGATTTTACATTTCCAAAGTTTTCACTTAAAACATCATTTGCTTTGTTAAGTAAAATATTTGTTTCCACCATTCCCATACAATATGCATGAATTCTAAGGTTTTGCAAATTATTTTCAATTTCCTCTTCTGGCAATAATTTTTGTTTTTCATCATATAGCATTGGTTTTATAAAAGTGTTAAAAATTTTATCATTTTCTTCTTCCGAAAATTCTCCAGTTTCGTGATCATCCTCATGCCCATAATAAAATGAGAATAAATCATATCCACTTTCACTCGCTTTACCAATCATTTCTTCAATAAACTTTGCACCAAAATTGGCTGTTTTTGCTGTGATTCCACCATTACCATCAAAATATAAAATTGTTTTTTTGTTATGGTCTATCACAACATCATCAAAAGAGCATTCTTGCCAACCCTCTGGAAACTCTTCGCTTTTTTTAACTCTTTTTCCAAACCCACCTTTATTCCATTTATTTTCCATAGTTATTTATCTTTTCCTTTTTGAATTACTTTCACTTAAAACTTTTAATTAACCCTCATAAATATTTCATTTTTGTGCCTTAACAACTTTTCCTTCGTTCACATAAAACAAAGTGTGAGGAAGATTTAAATCAAAATCTGTGCAAGTTAAAATACATTGAATGTTATTTAAATATTCACAAAGTTTTTCTCTTCGTTCTGAATCGAGCTCACTTAACACATCATCCAAAAGAAGAACTGGATATCCTCCATAATCTTCCTTCAAAATTTCAAGTTCAGCAAGTTTTAACGCAAGCACAACTGTTCGTTGTTGCCCTTGGCTTGCATGTTTTTTAACATCTTTTTTGTTTATTTTAAAACTCAAATCATCATTTTGAAGCCCAAATGTTGTGTAACCGAGCAAAACATCTTTTTCAAAAGAACTTTGCAAAATATTTAAAAACTCTTTCAAACTTTCTTCATCAATTTGACTATCATACTGTATTTCAAGTTCTTCCTGGTTGTTTGTGAGTTTTTGATGGATTGGGCGAGCAACTTCATTTAATTTTTCCACAAACTTTTTGCGTTTTTCATAAAGTCTTTTTGTGATTATCTCAAGTTGTTTGTCCCACACAAAAACTTGCGATTGAGCGTTTTCTTGTTTTAGAAGAGAATTTCGTTGAGCAATAATTTTTTGAAAAGTTTGCAAATCACTTAAGTAACTTTTGTCTTGCTGGCACAAAATAATGTCCAAAAATCTTCTTCTGTGGCTTGGGCCCGACTTAATTAAATTAAGCTCTTCTGGCGAAAAATAAACTGAACCAAAATTTCCAATAACATCAGAAAGCTTTTTCAGTTTCACATCATTTAGGTAAACGCTTTTTTGTTTGTGATTTACATCTAACTTAATTTGTTTCACAGTTCCCAAATGTTCAAACTTTAACAAAACTTCCATATGGCCATGAGAAAAAGCAATCATTTCTCCATCACGCCTTGTTTTTGGGCTTTTGCCAATGGTTGAAAGATAAATTGCTTCAAGCGTGTTTGTTTTACCTTGAGCATTCTTACCTTGCAAAACATTAAGTCCATCACAAAATTCAATTGTTTGCACATCAAGGTTCCTAAAATTCTTCACGCCCAAACTCAAAATCTTCAACGATCAACTCCCGCCTTTTAAAGGTTAAAAAAAATAAAAAATATATATATTTTTTCACCTGAAAAGATTATATCACAAAAAAAACAAATTAAGCAACTTTTTTTGCCTAAATTTTTATTTTTTTATTTACAATCAATAAAACCCTCAAGATTTTATATAAAATCAAAATTTAAGCCATTTTTTGTGGGTTAATTCAAATCTTATTGTTTTGATTTATAATCCAGTTTAAAAAATGAAACAAAAAAATAAAAAAGAAGAAGAGTAACAACCCACCTCTTCTTCAAAAAATTTTAAAATCCTTAAAATTGGCTAAAATTTTGATTAAAATTTTTAATATGAATAAAATCCTTAAAAACTTGCCAAAACAAAAATTTGGGCAAATTTTAGGGGGTAAAAAGAGGGATTTAAAACAAATTAAAACTCTCTCTTTGTTTTAGTGAACAATCACATCTTCAAGGTCATCAATCATTTTTTTAACTTCTGGGTCTTCTTTCATAAGGTCAATAACCTTATCTCTTGCATGAATCGCTGTTGTGTGGTCACGGTTAAACAGTTTTGCAATTGCTGTTAAAGGAATGTTTAGTTTTCGCCACATAAGATATATGCAAATTTGTCTTGGTTCAACAAGTTCTTTGTTTCTCTTCTTACCAAAAAGATCTTCGCGTTTTATGTTGAATTTATTACAAATTGCATCAATAATTTTTTCTTCAGTAACAACACGACCAACACTTTCATCAAGTTCGTGTGATTTAGACAAAACTTCGTTCATAACTTCTTCATCAACAATAAAATGACCATGAAGTTTAGCATAAAGGTCTAATTTATTCAAAACACCTTCGATTTCACGAATATTAAACTTTTCCAACCTTTCTGCAAGTTTTGGAATAATACTCTCCTCAAAAGTGTAGCCCTCTAATTCAATCTTTTTGCTAATAATCATAACTCTGGTTTCAAAATCTGGTTTTTGAATATCTTGAACCAAACCAGAAGCAAACCTTGAAGTCAATCTTTCTTCAAGTTCACTTAACTCTTTTGGTGGCCTATCTGAAGCAATAATAATTTGCTTTCCCGCTTGATATAAATCGTTAAAAGTGTGGAAAAATTCTTCTTGCACAGATTTTTTGTTTGCAATAAATTGAATATCGTCAACAAGCAAAACATCAGCCATTCGATATTTTTTTCTAAACTCAATTGTTCCCTTATCTGAATTTGGTCTAAATGCAGCAATAAGTTCATTTGTAAAAGTTTCACTAGACACATAAACAATTTTTATCTGCCCTTTATTTGCTTCCCAAATATAGTTTCCAATTGCGTGTAAAAGGTGAGTTTTTCCAAGACCAACCCCACCATAAATAAAAAGTGGGTTAAATCTTGAACCTGGGTTTTCTGCAACAGCCCTTGTGGCTGCATAGATAACACGATTGGTTGTTCCAACAACAAAGTTAGAGAAAGTGTAGCGTGGGTTAAAAGGATTTTCTGAAATTTCTTCATTTGTGATTGCTCTTGGAAGACTATCTTTGTTTTGTTCCAACAAATTATGTTTTTGAATATACTCATCTTTGTTTGAATCCAAAACAAAATCAAATTTAGAAAGTTTAAAATTTTTTGAAATAGCATCAATTATTGGTTTTGTGTAGCCGCGAACAACTGTGTTGCTAACCATTTCATCTGGAGCCAAAAACATTAAAGTGTCATTCTCAATATTGATTGGTTTAATTTTTTTAATCCACAAATCAAGACCAACAGAAGAAATTGTGTCTTCCAAATCTGTTAAACAGTCGTTCCAAATTTTGTCTAAATAGTTTTGCATAGCACATTTCTCCTTTTGTAAAATATTTTGTGAACAAAAACTTTTTTAACCTTTTGGTGGGCTGGGTTAAAAATAAAATATTTTTATTAACACAAGTATAATCCAAAAGTTTTCAAAAAGTCAAGCATAAGTGTCCATTTTTTTTATAAAACTTATTTCCACAAAGTTATTAAAGGCGTTAAAATTTTATTTGTTTCACACACATAAAAAGCCCATAAACACTATTATTCAAACCAATTTAGTGTGAAAAGTTTTGTTGTTTGTAAGAGAAAATGTTAACTAACACAGAGCCAATATAAAACTAACAAAACTAACCATAAAACCAATTTCAAAATACTAAAAATAACCAATAATTTGTTTTAATGTTTTTTATGTTGCTTAAATCACTGAAGTAATTATGAATAAGTGGAAAAGTTTTGTGGAAATCTCACAAAAAACGCTTAATAAATATTAACTTTAAACTAATTTAAGAATAGTTATTTTTAGTTTGAAAATAAATATAAGAACTTTTGTTTTTACATAATTTTCCTGTTAATTAATAATATAGTAATTAAACTTTGTGAATAAATTATTTTAACAAAAAAGTTAAACATAATTTCCACAAAAAAATATGTTATTGTTAGATTTTTTTTGTAATAAATATTTTCGCAAAAAAAATAAATAAAATTTACCTGAACACACGTAGTCAATAGCTTAAAATAACTCAAAACTTAATATAATTTGTTCAAAAAAATTAAAAGAACCTCAAACTAAATTTTTGTTTTACTCAAATTATCTCATAACACATTTTAAGAAACTTAAATAACCTAGTGAAAAATATTTTTAAATCAATCTACTTAATATTACTTTTAAAGATAGATTTAGTTTTTATATATAATATATATAACTAAGCAATTATTTAACAATTATAAAATATTTTCACTTAATTATTTTAATAATCTTATAATTATTTATTGGGTTATTTCTAAAATTATAATATTAGTTTTAAACATAAAATTAACCTAAACTCCCAAACGAAAAACAAACAAAATTAAAAGTTTTACACACAAAAATTAAGGTTTTACACTTAAACCCACTTTTTATACACATCTTTTCCACTAATATAATCCACTTTTCCACATTTAGTTAAATTTCAAAAGGCTATAAAATAGGGGGTTTCTCAAACTTTTCAATCCACTTTTCCACTTTTTCACATAGCCTACTACTAATACTACTACTAAAAAAGTTAAATTAAAATAACTTGATGAATAGCACACAAAAAAACAAATTAAAAAAATAAATTTTTCAATTCAACCTATCAAGTCACAAAACTTAATATCTTTTCTAGTTTTAAAAACAAATAAAAAATATGTTGAAAAATTTTCAGGTTTGTGATATAATCTTTTTAAGTTTAAATTAAGGAGAAAAAAGCTATGAAATTTATATGTCAAGGCCAAGAGTTAAGCGATGCTGTTTTAAAAGTTTGTAAAGCCGCAGCGGTTAGAACAACAAATCCAATTCTTGAATGTGTTAAACTAACTGCACAAGACGACACACTAACATTAATGTGCACCGACCTCGAACTAACAATTATAAAAACAATTAAAGCAGATGTTAAGATGGAAGGAAGTTGTGTTATTCCAGCAAAGTTCTTATCTGAGTTTGTTAAAAAGATTGTGGCAGAACAAATAACATTCACAAAAGTTGACGGAGCTATTGAAATCTTGTATGGAGAAAACCACGGACTTATTCAATGCCAAAATGCAGACGAGTTCCCAATGCCAAAAGAAATAAGTGAACCACAAATATTTGACGTGAAAGCATGTGACTTAAAAGACTTAGCACTAAAAGCAAGTGTTGCTGTTGCTCAAGATGATTCAAGACCAATGCTTCGTGGAATACTTCTTGAAGTTAACAAAGATGAACTCAAAGGGGTTGCTCTTGATGGAGTTAGAATGGCAATCATAACCAAAAAACTTGATAAAGAACAAGGTGAGTTTGGAATTGTTATCACAGCAAGAGCTCTTTTGGAAATTGTTAAATTAATTCCAGAAGACGACACAATTATTTCAATTCAAGTTCAAGATAACCACCTAAAAATTGATTTAGGAGACACAATATTCATCACAAGGCTTTTGGGATATAAAAAAGACTTTGTGAACTATGAACAAATTATTCAAAAAACATTTAAAACATCAATTGTTGTTAATAGACTAGAATTATATAACGCAATTGAAAGAGCAAGCCTACTTTCTTGGACAGATAAAACTCACAATCAAAGGAAACAACTTAACACTAAATTCTTCAACAGACCAAGGAAACATAACAGAGAATATGCAAATTGAACATGATAACAATGATATTGTAATTCACTTTAATGGAAGATTTTTAATTGATTGTTTGCATGTTATTGGAGATCAATTCATAAAAATTAACTTCTGTGGAGAAATGGGACCAGCACAAATTGTTCCAAATGAAGACAAAAATGATTACTTCTATTTAGTTCTTCCAATGCGTCCATAAAAAAACTCACCAATTTTGGTGGGCTTTTTTATATAACAAAAAAACAATAAAAATCTATATATTAATAATGAAAAAATATATAAATAAAATAAAAATACTTAATTTTAATTAAAAAACTAATAAAAATTTAAAAATTTAAGCATAATTTTTTGCAAAACTATAAAAATTTAACAAATAAAAACTTGTGTTTAAAAAATAAATATTAAAAAAATAAAAAATATGAACTATTTATAAACTTTTTAGAGCGTTATTTTTAGTTAAAATCTTTGATAAATAAATTTTTAAGTCTTGACAAAACAGGTGTTTATGTGGTATAATCGCCATACAGTATTTGAATTTAATACGAGTTTAAATGATGGAGAGCGAAAATTATGAAAAGAACTTATCAACCAAAGAAGCGTCAAAGATCAAAAGTTCATGGTTTTAGAAAAAGAATGCAAACAACAGGTGGCAGAAAAGTTTTAAAACGTAGAAGAGCAAGAGGTCGCAAACAATTATCAGCATAAAAATAGAGGATTTTAGGTATGTTACCAAAAAACAACCGTTTAAAAAAGCGAAAGGAGTTTGCCTATATCTATAAAAATGGTAAAAGGTTTAACAGTAAAAATCTTTCACTTGTTGTTGCACCAAGCAAACTAAATGTAACAAAAGTTGGTTTTAGTGTTTCAAACAAAGTTGGAAAAGCTGTTCAGCGAAACAAAATCAAAAGGCAACTCCGCTTTATCGTGAGAAAACAATTAAATAATTTGCGAATTCATCAAAATTTCGTCCTAATCGCACACCCAACTATTGTGGAGTGCGATTTTTCTAAAATAGAGGCAGAGGTTCAATACTTATTAAAGAAAGGAAATTTATATAATGATTAATATATTAAAAATTATTGCTTTTCCTTTTAAGTGGATGGCATTAGGACTTATTAAATTATATAAAGTCACAATAAGTAAAATAACTCCTGCCTGTTGCATCTACACACCAAGTTGTTCAACATATATGTATGAGGCAATAAAAAGGTTTGGTTTAGTTTATGGCGTTATTTTAGGAACAAAGCGAATTTTTAGATGCACACCAAAACATGAGGGTGGTTTGGACCCAGTTCCAGACAACTTAAAAACAAACATAAAGTTTTTAGTGTAAGGAAATTTGCAAAATAATTTATAAAAGAACAAATAAATTTATTATAAATAATATGAAAAAACATATTTTTATATAAAAAAACAAAAAAGGGGTAATTTATGTTAGCGTATCAATTAGCTGGCTGGACGCAGGATATGTGGTCAGCGATTATTGGGCTTTTTAGTTTTATTCCTAATTGGGGCTTTATGATAATTGTGTTCACAATAGTATTAAAACTAATATTGAGCCCACTTGATTATTGGCAAAGAAAGATAACAAGAAAAAATGCAGTGAAGCAAGCAAGTATGCAACCAGAACTTGAAAAAATACAAAAAAGATATGGGAACAACAAGCAGCTTCTAAACCAAAAAACAATGGAACTATATAAAAGAGAAAACTTCTCTGTTATGGGTTCATGTGTTGGAATGCTTGTGAATATGGCTTTAACACTATTTATATTCTTCACATTATTTAGTGGACTTACTGGAATGAGTAATACTGAAGTTGTAAATCAATATAAAAACGGTGTTGAAGTTGAGTATAACCAAAAATTTGTTGAAGTTTTTGAAGTGGCAGAAAGTGATATTAAATCAAAAGAAGATGCAATATTTGCAACTGCAGTGACAGAAGCACAAACAGAACTTGAAACAACAGAATTAAACGACCAAGTTTATTCAAAAGCATTAGAAATAATGTTTAGAGCAGACACAACAAATGCTGACTATCAAAAACTTCAAGAAGTTCAAAAATATGCAGCAGAAAAATATAACAATGAAATTAAACAAGGTTTCCTATGGGTTAAAAACTTGTGGAGACCAGACACTTCTTCAAGTGTGTTTACAGATTTTGGTTCATATCAAAGAATAGCCAATCTATATAATACTGAAGAATTTAAAAACGAACTAGCACCACTTATTGAAGGAAAAAGTGATGAAGAAGTTAAAACAATAACAGAAGAATTAAAAACAACTTATAAAAATAGATACAACATAACAACATATGGAATCAACCAACAATACAAAGGCGTTTGGAACGGATACTTTATCCTTGTTATTCTTGCAGGTGTTATAACTTATCTATCAATAAAACTTTCACAAATGCAAAGCACAAAGAAGAAGAATAAAAATGAAGTGCCAGCACAAACAAATGGTGCAATGAACATTATGAAATTCTTACTTCCAGCACTTATGATTGTTTTCACAATTGGATACAGCACAGCGTTCAGTTTATATATCGTAACAAACTCAATTATGTCAACAATTATATCATTTGTTCTATTAAAAATATTTGAAAAACAAGAAAGTAAAACAAATAAACCAGGCTCAATAACAATTTCACCAGCAAAAGCAAAGAATAGACCATCATATAGTAGAGAATTTTTAAATGAGGATAAATAAAAATGGATAAAATTGCAAAAAAAGAGTGTGAAAAAACTGAAAAAACAATAAAAAACCAATCAAAAACCGTTCAAAACGACCAAAAAATGAATGAGGAACAAGTCATATCGAATTCAAGTTTTGCGTCTCAATCAAGTTTAGAATGCACAAAAATAACTCAAAATACACAAAAACAAACAGATTTAATGGAAGAAAATATTCAAAAATCACTAGATTTCATTGAAAACTTACTTAAAGCTATGGAAATTGATGCAAAAATTGAAGTTAAAGAAACTGAAAAAGCTAAAATTATTGAAATCAGTTCTGAAGATTCAAAATATTTGATTGGCCCACATGGTGAAACAATGAATGCATTGCAAGTTTTGGTTAACAATTTTATAACGCAAGGCAGTAAACTTTCAAAAAAATTATTAATTGATATTGATAATTATAGAGATAAACAGTTGGAACTTTTAAGAAATAAAACAAAGGCTGCAATAGAAAAGTGTGTTCAAACAGCAAAGCCGGTTAGTCTTGATTATATGAACGCATATGAAAGATTTATTGTTCATGAAATAATTATGAATGACGGTAGAGTTATTAGTGAAAGTTATGGAAAAGAACCAAGAAGATTTGTGAAGATATTTTTAAAATAAAGAAAAAGAAGTTATTTTTAACTTCTTTTTTATTTGTGTTTGTGCGAAACTTTAAATAATTTGTGCGAAACTATCTAGCGCATATGTTTTTATCTTAATTTCATAATAATTCCAGCAATTCTATCTAGATCGTCTTGGTTAAAATAGTCTATATAAATTCTTCCACGTCTATCTGAACCCATAACGCTAACTTTTGTTCCAAAAACATATTGCATTGAGTTAACAAGATTTCTAATTTCTAAACCAATTTCTTCTTTTTGCTTTTTAACTTTTTCTGGATTTAAAATTGCTGCAACCATATTTTCAACTTCACGAGAACTTAACTTATCGTCACAAGCTTTTTTAGCAAGTTTTATTTGAAGGTCTCTATCTTGAATTGAAACAATTGATTTTGCGTGAGCAAATGATAGTTTTCCTCTCTCAACCATTGCCAAAACTTCTGGTTCCAGTCTTAAAATTCTTAAATAGTTTGTGATAACACTTCTAGATTTGCCCAATTTTTCAGCAACTTCTTCTTGTGATAGGTGGTAGTTTTCAATTAGTTGTTTAAGAGCAAAACCAGTTTCAACTGGGTTAAGATCTTCTCTCTGAAGGTTTTCAATAAGAGCAATTTCTTTAATTTCTTTTGCACTATATCCCTTAATTACAACAGGAATTGTTTTTAGTCCTGCCAAAATGCAGGCTTTATAACGCCTTTCACCAGCAACAATAACAAATTTATCGCCTTTTGGAACAACAATAATTGGTTGAATAACACCATGTTGTTTAATTGATTGACTCAATTCCTCCAAACTTTCTCTATCAAAATTCTTTCTTGGTTGGTTTTGGTTTGGCTCAATCTTGCTCAAACTCATTTCCACAATTTTATCTTTGTAGGCATCAAGGTTTTTGCTTAAATCTTGTTCAAGTTTGTCAAGTTTGTTTTGAAGTGATGATTTTTCTTGCAAATAACCATCTCTTTCCACAATATCATCACGCTCTTCAAGAGGTGTTAAATAATCATTTTCTGGTTTTGCAACAATTGGCTCAGCCACTTCTTTATAGGTTGAACTTTCTTTAATTAAATTCATTGCCCTTTCCAAAATTTCATCGTCTGTTTCAGCTTTTGTTTTAGGCTTTTCTGCTTCTTTAGGCTCTGTTGTGGTTTTTTTAGGGGCTTTTTTCACTTCTTTTTCTTCTGGTTCATAGGCTGTGAAAAGTGAACTTAACCCTCTCCCTAATCCATATTTAGACATCATTTTCCTCCTTTAATAGTTCTTTAACACTCAAAAGTTTTCCGTGGTCTTTGTTTCTCTTTAAAAATTCAATACAAAGATTTTGATATGCTTGTGAACCTGTGCTTTTATTATCATACAAAACAATTGGAACACCGTGAGATGGGGCTTCGGCAAGTCGAACATTTCTTGGTATAACCGTGTCGTAAACCTTTCGACCAAAGAATGATTTAATCTCTTTTGCCACTTGGTTAACAAGATTTGAACGATTATCTTTCATTGTGAGAACAACCCCTTCGATTTCAATCGAACTATTTAGATATTCCTTCACAAGTTTAACAGTGTTCATAAGTTGGCTAAGGCCCTCTAATGCGTAGAATTCACATTGAATTGGAATAATAATTGTATCTGTTGCGGTTAGTGCATTAACTGTTAAAAGGCCCAAAGATGGTGGACAGTCGATTGAAATACAATCATAATCATCTTTAACGGTGCTAATAACATTTTTAAGCACTTTTTCTCTATTTTCTCTTTGAACCAGAGTAACCTCACTTCCAGCCAAATCAACATTACTTGGAAGTATTGAAAGATTTTTAATCTTTGTTTCCATAATGGCGTCTTTAATTGTGCACTCATCTAAAATTATGTCATAGAAAGTGTTTAAGTCTTGAGTTTTGTCAATTCCCACACCAGTTGTGGCATTTCCTTGTGGGTCTAGGTCAATGATTAACACCTTTTTGCCATAGGCTGCCAAAAAAGTTGAGAGGTTCACACAAGTTGTTGTTTTACCAACGCCACCTTTTTGGTTAATAAATGATATTATTTTCCCCATAGTCTTCTCCTTATACTGCTTACTTATATTATAAGCGAAACATTGAGAAAATGTCAACTGTTTCTCACAATTTTTTGCGCTATGCTCATAAATTAAGATTAGCGCATATAGAATTTGTTAGCGCTCATGATATCAAAAAATTTTTCGACAAGAAAAAAGTTGTTAAAAAATTCAAATATTTTTGATAAAATAAACACAAAAATAACAAAAACACTTTTTAATTATCTAAAAAATCTGATTTTATGAAGGTTGTTTTTGCAAACGTGATTTATTGATTGTTATAATTGAAAGCAAGATTGTTCGTTCTGATGCAAGTATAATCACAAAATATAATGTGAAGTGTAAAATAAAAGACTTATTTAATAGTTTGATAAAAATGTGTTAAAGCAAACAATATTTACAAATTTGGTTAATCCTATAAAGAATTTTAATCCTATAAAGAATTCGGTGTCATTATACTAAAATATTTGGAATAATTTTATCTTTGATATAAATGTGGTAAAAATTATAAAAGTAATATAAAAAGCAAAATGTTTTAAATTTTTGTGAAATTATATTTAAAATTTGTAATTTTTTACTTTAAATTATATAGTGCAAACAAAAAATATTATGGTTCGTTGCGAAAAAATATAAAAAATTTCTAATAAAAAGCGTATTTTTGGTGTAAATTTTTGCAAATTGATGGAATTATGGTAAAAATTTAAATTTAGTTGCCCATCAATATGTTTTAATTCATTTAATGCTATGTTTAAATTAATTTATTATAATTAATATATCTGCAAAAATAATATATACTTTAATTACAATCATAAATAATATAAAATATTAAATAACTGTAATCTTATTAAATAAATTATATAATAATATGATTTACGCACAATTGTGTTATTACAAGCATAAAGAGTAATTTTTTGTTTATTGTTTCAAATAAATTTATTATCCAATTAATTAAATAATTAAAAAACGTTTATATTTGTTCATAAATGCCAAATGTAAAAATATATATGTAATAATTGCAAAATTAATGAAAATTATAATGTAAAATCGTTAAATTTTAATTTTTTAATCTTAAAATTTGTTTATTGTGGAACAGCGCACGTATTGAAAGAAACTTTTTTGGGTAATTCTGGTTAGTTTTTTAACTTTTAATATAAAAACAAATATTTTACTTTTTAATTTACTTTAATCAAATATTTATATAAAGAGTTTTGAGTAATTGTATTTTTATAATATGTTTGATTCATTTCATATTCAATGCTTGTGCGTATGTGCTTTTGTGTTTGCAAGGTGCGTTAAATGTTTTATTTAGTATATAATTATGCCTCATTTAATTATTTTTGAATAAATGCTTGATTATTTTGTTTTACTGTATTTCTTCTTACGCGTGAATAACAAAAGTTCTGCTGCATAATACTAATATTATAAATTATTGCTAATACTATAATTGGTCTTTTTATTGTATTTTAGACAATTTATAAATACTATGCATAATGATATATCTATAGATTATGCTTATTTTAATACTGTGCAATTTCTTTTATGATAATATTTACACATTTAATTATTAATGCTATTGCTAAATAATTAATTATTTATTGATTATTAATTTATCTTTTAAGTAATTACCGGTTTTTTAATTCCTTTTTATTTATGTATGATTATTTTGAATATTGTTTGCTAATAAAAAGCATAGCACAATCTAATAACACGCAAAATATGGCGAATTTTGGGGGTTGTTTGAAGTATTGAATAGTTTTTTGATTTAACATAAAAAGTTGTGAATGCTGTGCGTTTTGGTATATATTTTCACTGCATTACTCTTTGTGTTGTGCATAACCATATAACTACATAACTATATATTAATATTATTGGATTATTATATTATTTATTGCATATATATTATTGAATAGAAATATTTTCTTATTTGTTATTTACTAAAATATAGCTTAAATTATATGTGTTATAAGGTGTTTTTGTAAAAAAATGTGTCGTAAGGAACAAGCGCATAGCTAAAATTGTGTATAAGTGGATAAGTTCAAGTGTTTTAACATAAATAATTTTTTTAACATAAATAATTTTTGATATATAAGTGAGAATATTATATTTAATCCTTATTATATTTTTAAAACGATATTTAATAAAATCGTTATGCTGATACTCTTATTATATAAATAAATTTGTGCTAATATAGATATTTTTTTTTATTCACTAATTAAATGATAATAATGATATTTTTATATCTATTTTCAGTCATTTTATGATGTAATATGAATATTGGACTGATTTATTAATGTTTTTAATTTTTTCAATATATAATATTCATCTATTTTAATTATTTTTATACTTAAATCCAACTAATTTTTATTAAAAATAACTCATAAATCTAAAATTTGAGTGAAATTTAATAAAATTAAAGTAAATAATGAGTTTAATATCAAAAATTTGTTTAATTAAAAATGGATTGTTGGAAATTGATATGATTTTATGTTAAAATTATAAATTTTGATATGTAATTTTTGCAAATTATGAAAATTGGAATAAGAATGGGTCAATTCATAAAAGTATTTTGCTAAAATATTTGCTCTTTAATGGAAAAAATGTGATAATGTGAAGTTAGATATTATTTTTACTATAAAAATGGGTAAAAAACAAAAAAATAGTGCTAAAATTGCACTATTTTTGCTCTAATCTTAATTGTGAGCCAATTCTTGGCTGTTTTTTGTGTTTAATAAACACTTATTCATAAAAATGGTCAGTTTTGGCTCTCAAACAAGCAATTTTTTGCCGTTTTTGGACCATTTTTTCATTCTGGTTATTATTACAATAAAAATGATTTCAATCAAATTAGATTAAATTATTCTTCTTCAAATAGATTGTGAGAACAGTTATGTCGGCTGGAGATACTCCACTGATTCTGCTGGCTTGTCCAAGACTTAATGGGCGAATTTTTTCAAGCTTTTGTCTTGCTTCTAATCTTAAACCACTCATTTCTTTGTAGTTTAAGTTATCTGGGAGTAAAATATCTTCATTTTTGGCAGATTTTTCAATTTGTTCCTGTTGGATTTCAATATATCCCTCATATTTTGCCATAATATTCAGCTGTTCCAACACCTCGGGGGTATATCCATCAAATAAATGTAATTTATCGTTCAATTTATAGATATCCAAGTTGGCTCTTTTGAGTAATGTTTTAACTTTTGCGCCTGTTTTTAGTTCTGTTTCTCCGTTTTCCGTAAGTAATTCTTGCACCCGCGCATTAGGAGAAAGTGTTTTTTCAAGTATTTTTTGTCCTTCTTGAATAGATTTCTTTTTCTTTAACATTTTTAGGTAATCGTTCTTTTTAACCAACCCTGCTTTATATCCAATTTCGGTAAGTCGTAGATCAGCATTGTCTTGTCTTATATATAGTCTATGTTCGGCTCTTGAGGTCATCATTCTGTATGGTTCATTGGTTCCTTTTGTGACTAAATCATCAATTAAAACTCCAATATATGCTTCATTGCGTTTAAGCACAATTTGCTCCATGTTTCGCAACGCCAAACTTGCGTTAAGTCCTGCAATAATTCCTTGCGCAGCCGCTTCTTCGTAGCCAGAAGTGCCATTTATTTGCCCTGCAAAGTAAATTCCTTGTATATGTTTCGCTTCCAATGTTGGCTTAATTTGGGTTGAATCGATGCAGTCATATTCAATTGCATAAGCCGGTCTCATGAGCCAAGCATTTTCCAATCCTTTAACACTGTGAATGATTTGTTTTTGAACATCAAATGGTAAACTTGTTGAAATTCCTTGAACATAAATTTCGTTTGTGGATACCCCCTCGGGCTCCAAAAAGAATTGATGTCTTGGTTTATCTGAAAATCTAACCACTTTATCTTCTATTGATGGGCAATATCTTGGGCCAATACCTTTGATAATTCCTTGATATAATGGGCTTTTATCTAAATTATTTCTAATTATTTCGTGTGTTGTTTGATTTGTGTAACCAAGATAACATTGCCCTATGTTTTTAAATTTTGTTTTTGTTCTCTTACTAAAATTTGGTGTGGTTAAATCACCTAAATGTGGCTCAAATGCGTTAAAATCTATTGTGTTTTTGTCAACACGCATAGGAGTGCCTGTTTTGAATCTTAAAAGTTTAAATCCAAGGTCTTTTAGGCATTTTGATAGGCTTTTGGCGTTCATAAAGCCATTTGGCCCGCTATCTTGT
The DNA here is from genome assembly GCA_905235475.1 of uncultured Clostridia bacterium. Taxonomy (GTDB): domain Bacteria; phylum Bacillota; class Clostridia; order Christensenellales; family UBA1242; genus UBA7584. Next base: position 75,277 of record CAJOLU010000004.1, on the reverse strand, counting down.
GTGTAGGAGCCAATAATAACCCTTGATGATAAATAAACTCCCGTGCAAAGAATAACCGCTTTTGTTTTGATTATTTCGCCTAAATGTGTTTTAACGGCAACAACTTTTTGGTCCTCTGTTATTATTTCTGTGATTTCTGCTTGTAAAATTGATAAATTTTCTGTATTTTCAAGCGTTTTTTTTGCAATCTCGTGATATTTGGCTTTATCAACTTGTGCTCTTAACGAATGAACGGCAGGACCTTTTGTTTCATTTAACATTCTTCTTGTGATTGTGCATTGGTCTGCAATTCTTCCCATTTCTCCACCAAGAGCATCAATTTCAAAAACTAAATGACCTTTTGCTGTTCCTCCAATTGATGGGTTGCATGGTAAAAATCCAATACTATCTAAATTTAATGTTGTGAGAAGTGTTTTCATTCCTGTTCTGGCTCCCGCTAGGGCTGCTTCAATCCCAGCATGACCACTTCCAACAACAACAATGTCATATTCCATTTTATTCCTTCTTTTTCTTATATTATTATTTCCCCAAACAAAATTTTGAAAAAATTGCATCGATAATGCTATCATTTGCGGTTTCTCCAGTGATTTCACCCAAGAGTTCCCATGCACGAAGAACTGGAACGGAAATACAATCAAGAGATATGGTATCTAAATCGTTTAATGCTTTTTTTAAGTTTTGGCTTGCTTCTTTTAGAAGTTTTTCGTGCCTTAGGTTTGTTATAATAACTTTTTCACTTAAAAGTGATTGATTAATTGTTTTTTTGTAAATTAATTCTTTTAATTCTTCAATTCCAACACCTTCTTTAGCACTTATGCATAAATCAAACTTTTTGGTGTCGTTTTGAGATTTTAAATCAATTTTATTTAACACTGTTGCAAAATTTTGTGCATTATATGTTAAAATTTCATCGTTTTCTGCTTGTTTTTTTGCGTTATCATACAAAAATATAACAAAATCACTTTCTTCAATGCTTTTTATACTTCTTTTTATGCCTTCTTTTTCGACAATGTCATCACTTTCACGCAATCCCGCTGTATCTGTGACATTAAACTTAATATTTTTGTAGGTATACCCCTCATTTATTGTATCTCTGGTTGTTCCGGCAATGTTTGTGACTATTGCTCTATCATAACCCACCAAGGCATTAAGAACAGAACTTTTTCCAACATTTGGGGCACCAACCAAACAAACATTAACTCCATTTTTGATTTTTGTTCCAACTTCAGTTGTGTTGCAAAGTTTATCAATTTCTTCAATAATGATTGGAAGTTCACTTTTTAATTTTTCTTCTGCAAAAGTTTCTTCATGTTCTGGGAAGTCTAACGCAACTTCTATGTGGGCAATTTCATCTTTGATTTGATTTTGAATTTCTTTAATTCTGTCATAAAGTTTTCCACGCATCTGTGAGCCAGCCACTTGCATCTCTTTTATGCTGTCGGCATAAATCATATCAATCAAACCCTCTGCTTGAGTGATGTCCATTTTGCCATTCATCACAGCTCTTTTAGAAAACTCACCAGGCTGAGCCATCGTGGCGCCAACTTCCAAAAGTTTTTTAACAGTTTCTTCCAAAAGTTTAACTCCGCCATGCATTTGAATTTCAACCACATCTTCGCCAGTGAAACTGTTTGGGGCTTTAAACCACACAGCAAGGCAGTCATCACTAACTCCATTAAATTCAACATTTCCAAAAACCATTTTGCGTGGAACATATTCACAAGGCTTTGCTGGTGTGAATATTTTTTTTAGTAGATCGAGTGAGTTTGGGCCAGATAGTCTAATCACTCCAACGCCACCAACCCCAATTGGAGTTGCTATTGCAACAATTGTTGTTTCCATTTTGTTCTCCTTATTTTTTTGAACTAAAGGTTTCATCCTTATTAATTTTTAACTCACCTTTTTGAGTTATAATTTTCGAAGCTTTTCCATAATTTCTAAAATATCTATAAGCATCATATTTTTGCGCTTCCATTTCGTTTACTGTTTCGTTTACTGTTGGTTTCATCTCAAAATTTGTGTATGGTTCCGTTAAATATTTAAGTTTTGAGAGATCTCTTTTATCTATATAATAAAGTGCAACTTTTGTTTTTTCTTTATCAATGTATGAGTAGTAATTCATTAAACTTAAAAAACACTCATCATAAGTTTTTATATTTTTTGTGCTTTTAAACCAATCAATTGCATACACAAAAGTTTCCTGCTTTTGTTTCTCTTTGTTTTTCTTTGTTGATTGGTCAAAATTTTTGATTGTTTTTTTCATAAGTTTTTTTCCTTTCTTTAAAATATCTTTGGTATTATAACATATAGGTGAATGATTTTCAATAAAATTTTTTATTTTACCTAAATTTTTGCTTATTTTTTAAACTTTTTAACATTTTTTTGTTGACACTTTTTTGCAAAATTTTTTATAATAAAAAATAAAAGGGGTGGATGAATGAAAAACGCTTTACTGAAAAAACTTAAAGAGAGTTTCATATCAATCCTTCCAATCACCATTTTGGTCATCATTTTGGGGCTAACAATTTCTCCAATTCCAACAAACACTCTACTTATTTTTGTTGGGTGTTGTGGTTTGCTCGTTTTGGGCATTTCTTTTTTCACTTTGGGAGCTGATACGGCAATGATTCCAATTGGACAACAAATGGGAGGTTATTTATCTAAAAAGAGTAAGCCTTGGCTTATGATTGTTTTGACTTTCATTTTGGGAATTATTATCACCATTGCAGAACCAGATCTTATGGTGCTTGCTAGTCAAGTTTCATCAATTAACACTTGGGTGTTTATTATAACTGTTTCTGTTGGTGTGGGTCTATTTTTAGTTTTGGGATTATTAAGAATTATTTTTAAATGGAGAATAGACATTGTTATTGCACTTTGTTATGCTCTGATTTTTTTGTTGGTTATATTTTTGAATCAAGCAATCGTGCCTCTTTCTTTTGATTCAGGAAGTGTGACAACCGGGCCAATTTCTGTTCCATTTATTATGGCATTTGGTTTGGGTATTGCAGCAGCTAGAGGAAATAAAGCAAAGGAAGATAGTTTTGGACTTATTGGTTTTGCGAGTGTTGGACCAATTCTTATTGTTATGCTTTTGATGGGGATTATGGGAATTAACACAGCAAGCCCTGTTGAGGCAGAAGCAGTTGGTTTTTGGGGGGCAGCACTCTCATATCTCAAAGATGTTGCAATCATATTGTTGCCAATTGCTGCTTTCTTTGCCGTGTTTCAAATTGTGGCATTAAAACTTCCTAGAAGAGAAATTTGGAAAATTGTGATTGGTTTAATCTACACCTATATTGGAATAACAATTTTCTTGGTTGGAGTTAATGTTGGTTTCCTTCCAGTTGGAAGAATGATTGGAGAAACTTTGGCAGAATTTCATCCTAACTGGATGATTGTTATTTGTGCTTTTATTGGTTTTGCTATGGCACTGGTTGAACCTGCTGTTCAAGTGCTTGCCAAACAGATTGAAGATGTCACGGGTTCAGCAATTAAAAAGCGAACAATTATATTATGTATTGCAATTGGCGTGGCGCTTGCATTAGCATTATGTGCAATTAGAATTCGACTGCACATATCTTTCTTGTGGATTATTATTCCATCATTTGCGTTGGTAATTATTTTAAGCTTTTTTGTTCCAAAACTGTTTGTGGGTATGGCATACGACTCTGGAGGTGTTGCCACAGGCTCAATTGCAACAACCTTTGCCTTTCCATTAATTATGGGCGCTTGCACAAAATTGGGTGGAAATTTATTGCTTGATGCGTTTGGAACTTTGGCATTGTGTGCTGGGGCGCCAGTTTTGATTGTTTTGTTGTTTGGGCTTATCTATAACATTGGATTAAAGAAGCAAAAGAAAGATGAAAACCTTGATGGACTTAAAAGAGTTGATATTATTGAATATGATTAAGGGGGAGTTATGGAACCACCAATTAAAATTTTGTTTTGCATAATCACAAAACAAAAAACAAAAGATGCAATAGAAATATTAAATCAAAAAGGTGCTTGTGCAATTTACGCTTTTCCTGCTCGAGGAGTGGGGCATAATAGTTTTTTGAAAGTTATGGGTTTGGAAGATTTGGAGGTTAACCTTTTGGTTTGCCCAGTGGAGTCAAGTTCTTCGGCAGAGATAATTATGGAACTTAATGAAAAACTTGAACTTGAAAAGGATACTCAAGGAATGGTGTTTAGCATCAAACTTGGTGCAATATCCAAAAATGCTTTGAATGGACTTTTGGATATGGGAAAAGAAACAGAACTTATTATGGGGCAAGCAAAACAAAAAGTTGAAGAAATAAAAGAGGAACAAGATAAGGAGGGGAGCAAAAATGTTTAAAGAAGCAATGAGTTTAATTGTGACAATTGTGGCACCAGGATTTTCTGCTGATGTTGTTAATGCCAGCAAAAATGCTGGCGCAGATGGGGCAACAATATTAAGTGGTAGGGGAACCAGTATTCACGAGAACACTGTTTTGTTGGGTGTTCCAATTCAGCCTGAAAAAGAAATGGTTTTAATTCTTGTGAAAAAGAGTTTAAGAAAAAATGTTATGCGAGAAATTGTTCGTGTTTGCAACCTCAACACAGAAGGGAAAGGAATAACATTTAGTCTTCCTGTTGATGAAGTGTCTGGAGCCCCTCACTTGTTTAGTAAATATAAAAAGCAAGAAAAAAAGAAACAAAAAGAACAACAAAAAGAAAAGAAAGAACAAGAAGTTGCAAAACAAGAAAAAAACAAAAAAGAACAACCAGCAAATAATAAGAAAACAGAAAAAGCAAAAACAGCAACTCAAGATAAAAAAAGTAATAAAAAGAAAAAAGCCTAATTTGGCTTTTTTTGTTTATTTTTCTATGCACATAGAATGGTTAATTCTATTAAACGTTAAGAAATGATAAATCAACTGGTCGAGATTCTTTTTCAAGTTTTCCATAAGGTGTTTGTTCTGCCAAGGCATCGTTTGATGGTTGATCGCCTCTTTTTGCAAGACGCAAAAGTTTTCTTTGACCATTATTTCTATCTTTTACATTCTTGCTTTTTGCTTCAATCATTGCAATACTTCTTAGGGCATTAGTTCTTTTGCTGGCATTGCAATGAGTTAAATAAAATGTATAATATTCAATTGCTGCTTGTGGATTTTTTTTGATGCATGTATATTTCCCATCATAAAATCCAGACAAAATTCCACCCATTTTAAAGCACGCAAGAGCATCGCCACATTCTGCTGCACCATAAAAATATTCCAATGCTTTGCTTTGGTTAACTGAAACATCTAAACCCAGTTCATACATTATTCCAAGTTGGTAACCACCATATCTTCCATTTTCATTAAAAGATACCTCAAAGAATTGTCTTGCTTGGCGATAATTCTGCTTAGTTCCTTTTCCTTCATAGAAAAGTTTCCCCATATTATAGTAACTTTTCACATCACCAAGGTCAACACCAATTTCTGCTATTTGATGTGCTTTTGCAAAGTTATTTTCTTTGTAATAAATTTGAAATAACTTATTTGCTGAATCGCCATATCCACATTTCAAACTCTTGCGATAACATATTTTTGCTTTTTCAATGTCTGTTTCTATTTTAAAAGTTTGTTGAATTTTTGCTTCTTTTGGAGTTAATTTGTAGTCTTGTGCCAAAATGTTTGCCAAGGTGTAGTATGCGGCTCCTTGCAACTCCTTAATTTCATTTCTGTCCAAAAACAACTTTTTAATTTCTTCTTCATTATAAATATTTAACACTTTGATAGCTTTCTCAAAGTCATCATTCTCAATGCATTCACGAACAACCCTTTGTTGTTCTGTTGCAACAATATAACTGCTTTCCAAATTTTTTTCCATTTTTTCACCCCTTAATGTATAATACATTATATCATAAAAGAAGCATATAGTCAATACCCACTTTTTGAAAAACGAGCATAAAAAGTGGGTTAATATCATTTTTTGTGACCCAAATTTTTGCAAATCAAGTCTTTTTTGTGCTTTTATTTCATAAAATAGCGATATGCAAAAAATTGTTAAGTTTAAAAAGAGTTTCAAGCACTATCTAAAACTAGTGTATGCAAGATATGAAGCAAAAGATTATTGGGGAGTTTTAGATGCAATTAAAAACGCAAAAAGCCTTCAAAAAAACAAAAGAGAAAAGCAAAAACTTTGTGTGATGCTTGCACAATGTTATTATGAAATGGGACAGTTTGAGCAAAGTTTAAACCAGTTTTTCAAAGTTGCATCTTGTGAAGTTTTGAGGGCAAGTGCCTTTTTTGGTATTGGAAGAAATTTGGTAAGTTTAAGGCGTTTTGATTTGGCGTTTGAATATTTTACAGCGGCCATTAAGTGGGATGTGCTTGGCGTGTTTTCTGATGCTTGCGTGGAGTGGATTTCTTACATTAAAGAAATTGACAAGCCAAATGGCGAAGAACAAATGTTATTTCTTTCTAAACGCTTTTTAAGTCAAAACAACCCAAAAGCGGCAAGAAAAATTTTGGGCGAAATGAAAACAAATGAAAAAACTTTGGAACTCCTTGCTTTTTGCGACCTTTGCGAAGAAGATTATGCCTCTGCGAAACTAAAAGCAAAAGAGTGTTTAATGGAAAATCCAAACTCGTGTTTGGCTCACATTGTTTTAATCAAAGTTTATGAAAAAGAAAATAAATCAAAAAGACAAAAAGAAGTGACAAATCTTTTGGCATTATCACTTAACAAAAAAGAAGATATAAAACGTGTGGCTATGTTTTTGTGCTATGAAAAAGATTTTTTAGGGGCAATTAGTTATTTTGAAAAACTATGTGAGATTGATGAATTTAACCCAACAAACCACCTTTTATGTGGACTTTGTTACTATAATATTAAAAGAGATCAAGAAGCTTTATTGTGTGTTGGCAAAAGCATATGGCTAGATGAAGAGAATCCAATTTACTCATTTTTTTATGATGCCATCAAAACACGAGAGCTGGGCGATGGTTGCAAGATTGGAAAACGCCTTCCAAAACAGATGGAATGTGCAAAAGTGGAAAATTTACTTGAACTATTTGTGAGTGGAAAACTCTCAAAAGAGATAGACAAAAGTTATAATTTATTAAATGATATTTTGTGGAGTTATGATTTAAATGATTTGTCACTCACGCAAAAAACCACACAAAGTTTAATTGCTTCCAAAAACAAAAAAGCAATATGTCTTGTTCAAAAATTATTGCTTTCAACAGGTCCAACAAAAAAGCAAAAATATGTCATCTTAAAAGAAGCAATAAAGAGCGAATTGTTCAAAAACTATAACTTTGTTTGCTCCTTTGTTTATTCTAGTTTTAACTTAAAAAAGAATGAATTGAAAAGTTTTTCCAACAATTTTTTAGATGGAACAAGTTCGGCAATAGCATATGCGGAGTGTTTTTATCCACATCTTTTGCTTTTGCCATCAATTATTAAAAAGGCAAATTCACACAAAGAAAATGTGTTTTTGAAAAATATGTCTTCAAAAGTCATTGCTTGTTTTTTGCTTAAAGAAAATGAACAAGTGTTCTTTAATGCATGCAACTTTTTTGGCGTTGAGGCAAAATTGGTGGAAGATATTTTTGCTTGTTCAATCAAAAATGAGGTGAGTGGTGAAAACTAACATAAAAAATGTTTTTAGCATTGGCTTTTGTATGTTTGGAACTTTGGTGGGTGCTGGTTTTGCTTCTGGAAAAGAAATATGGGTGTATTTTGCAAAATGGGGTAGCATTAGTTATTTGATGATTTTTCTAACTTCCATTTGGTTTTTCTTTTGCTCACTTTTGTTTTTTTATTTTGGCAAAAAATTTCAAATCACAACCGTTCAAGAAGCAAATAACAAATTATATAAAAAGTTTTCTTTTATAAGTGAAATTATGGTGGCAATATCAAACATTTTGGTTTTGAGCTCAATGTTTGCTGGGGCGGATAGTTTGCTATTTTCTGTTATGCCCAACATGCCATATAGGATTGCTTCAGTTATTTCTGCGGCGATTGCTGTGTTGGTTGTGTGTTTTGGATTTTCTGGCGTTACAAAAACAAATGCAATAATTGTTCCACTAATGCTTTTGTGCGTGGGTGTGATTTTTGCGTTTAAACTTGGAGATGGCAATTTGCTAATTTCAGCGCAGCATAGTACAAAACTGCAGGCTGGTTTTGGGTTTTTGTATGCTTTTTTGTTTGTGTGTTCCAATATGTTTTTATCTGGTTTTATTTTTGCCAAAATGGGTGCCACATATGCTAAAAAAGAATTTGTGTGGGGGAGTGCCCTTGGAAGTGCTTTGCTAATGCTTAGTTTGTTTATTATCACGCTCTTACTCTTTTTGTGTCCAGAGGCAACCACGCAAGATATTCCAATTGTGTTTATGGGTGCAAGCCTTAACAAACAATTTGGCTTTTTTGTGTTGTTTGTTGTGTGGTTGGGGCTACTCAGCACAGCGTTTGCCCTTTTGTTCCTGGCTAAAAGAATATATTAAAAGCACACCAATTTGTGCCACTTTGGTTGTGATTATTTCACTTCTTTTGTCTGGCATTGGTTTTTCTTCTTTTGTGTCTTTTGTGTATCCATCACTTGGCGTTTTGGGGCTTATTTATATTATTGCAACAATGGTTGCGTGTTTTAAGAAGAAAAATTTAACAAAGTGACTTATATTGTTTTTGTTTTCGTTTTTGTTGTGATATAATTTGTTAGAAAATTGAGGTGAACAAAAATGGTTGGAATGTTCGTGGGCAAGTTTTTGCCACCACACAAAGGTCACATAAATGCAATAAAAAAAGCAGCAAAACAATGTGATAAACTTTTTGTTGTTGTTGGTGGAGATGAAAAAAGAAACAAAGAAATTTGCGATGAAGCAAACATTCCTTTCATTAGTTTGGAAACAAAAACAGAGTGGATTAAAAATGAACTCAAAGGCATTGAAAATGTTGAAGTCATAAGTTTTAACGAGGAGGGAATTCCAACAATGCCAAATGGTTGGAAGGAGTGGAGTGAACAGTTAAAGGCTTTGTTAAATGAAAAGATAGATATTATTTTTGGCAGTGAACGCTCTTATGAAAACGAATATAAAAAATATTTTAGTGAGAGCAAATATGTTTTGCAAGATGAATTTCGAGAAGAGATAAACATTTCTTCCACAAAAATTCGAAGTGATGTGAATAAATATTATGATTACATTTGTGATAGTGCAAAACCATTTTTTAAAGAATATTTGTTAAGTCAAAACAAAGGGTGAGAAAGGGGCAAAGACTAGTTTTATGCTTTGCTTTTTTGCTTTAAGAAGAACTTAAAAACATTGAGGAGGAATTTTATATGTTTGAAGAAATTGCAAATTTTAAAGTTGATAAATCAAAATGCACTGGTTGCGGCAAATGCTTGTCTGTTTGCCCGGGCAATATGGTGGGTGGAAATGTGTTGGATTTTCAAGATGGGAACCCAGTTATGGTTGATGAAAAAAATCTTGGCACTTGGAAAGGTTGTTGGAAATGCCAACATTGTTTGGCTGTTTGCCCAACTGGTGCAATATCTGTTTTGGGAGTGAAACCAGAAGATGTTCCTGCTATGCCAAATGAATCAATTAAAGATGAACTGGCAAAACTAATAGCATATCGCAGAACTTGTAGGGCATTTTTAAAGCAAGATGTTGATAAAAAAGTTATTGATAGCATTTTGGATTCTTTGAGCAATTTGCCAACAGGAGGAAATAACCAAAGTTTGGAGTTTTGTGTTGTTGAGTCTCGAAAAGCAATGAAACAAGTTTATCAAGCAGTTTTTGGCGGCAAGCAAATGTCGATGTTTGAAACGACTGAGAATGACGATTTTTCAAAACTAAGGCTTTATGATGCTCCTTGCTTGTTTATTGCTCATAAAGCAAAAGATGCAAGATTTCAAGATGGACCACTTGTGGAAATCAATATTGCCACTGCATATTTTGAACTTTTGGCAAACGCAAATAACCTTGGAACGGTTATTTCCACATATTCAGCCGAATTGCTATCAAAATCAAAGGAAGCCAGAAGGCTTATGCATATTCCAGAAGACCACGAACTTATGGTTGTTGTTGGGTTTGGGTATCCAAAAATAAAATATGCAAGAGGCGTGAAGAAAGATAGAAGCAGAAAAATGTTTCGTTTGAGTTAATAAATTTTTTATATGGAGGTTAATTATGAAAACAGTGATAATAACTGGTGCAAATTCTGGGCTTGGTTTTGAAACCGCCAAAAAGATTGCAAAAGATGAAAATTTTAGGGTTATTCTTGCTTGCAGGAATAAAGAAAAAGGGCTTGCAGCAAAAGAAGAAATCATAAAAGAAACAAACAATCAAAACATAATGCTAATGATAATCGACACCTCTTCTTTAAGTTCAGTGAGAAGTTTTGTGGAAGACTTTAAAAAGTTAAACTTGAAACTAGATGTGTTAATTTGCAATGCTGGCATTTCTTCTATGCATAATGGCACAACAGAAGATGGCTTTGAACTTGTTTTTGCCACAAACCATTTGGGGCATTTTTTGCTCACAAATTTGCTTTTGCCTTATATGAACAAAGATGCAAGAATTTTGAATATCACAAGTGATATGCATAATCCACCAGGAGGAATTGAGTGGCAAGGTGTGGAATATTTGGCACATCAATCTGTTGATGACAGAAAGAGATATGCATATTCCAAACTTTGCAACATTTATTTTACATATGAACTTGCTGAAAGACTTGAAAAGTTGGGGTCAAAAATAACCGTTAACGCTTTTAACCCAGGAATGATGAAAACAAACTTTGGTGCTGGTCCAAGAAATCCAGCACAAACTGCTTTCATTAAAATGACTATGCCAAATCGTGTTGGTGATTTAAATAAATCTTCTTTGGCACTTTCTCAAGTTGCCACACAAGATGAATTTTCAAATTTGTCTGGCAAATATTTTGACAGAAGCACAAAGTTCAAAAAATCTTCAGACCTATCATACAACAAAGAAAATATGTTGGAGTTGTGGAACCAAAGTGTTGCCCTCACGAACTTAAAGCCAGAAGAAACAATAAAGGATTTATTAAATTAAAGGGAGAATAAAAATATGAAAATAATAACCGTTGAAGAACATTTTATGTCTAAAAAAGTTAATGAAGAAATGAAAGAATTAATGAAAAAACAAGGCGACTTTAATCCGTCAATGTTTGCTTATGTTGACAACTTTGTTGAGCATAGCCTTATCACAAACCTTGATGAAAAAAGAATTGCATATATGGATAAGGTTGGCGTTGATGCGCAAGTTGTTGGTTATGGAAACAATCCACCAATGAATTTATCAAAAGAAGATGCCATCAAACTTTGCAAACTTGCTAATGATGAACTTTATGAAGCAATAAAAAAATATCCAGGCAGATTTTATGGCTATGCAACAATTCCAGTTGATGAGCCAGAAGAAGCGGTTAAAGAAATTGAAAGATGCATAAACGAACTTGGGTTTGTTGGCGTTATGATTCAAGGAACTTTTCAAGGTCACTTTTTAGATGAGAAGAGATTTTTCCCTATATTTGAAAAGTGTGCTGAACTTGATGTTCCAATGTATTTTCATCCAGGGGCAGTTAACCCAAATGTAACAAAAGCCTACTATAATGGAGATTGGTCTGAAGATGTGACAAGAACTTTTTCAGGCTATGGAATTGGTTGGCACTATGAAGTTGGAGTTCACATTGTGAGAATCATTTTGGCAGGCATTTTGGATAAATTGCCAAACCTTAAAATTATCATAGGGCACTGGGCTGAACTAATGCCATATTATTTTGATAGAATGGATATGGGCTTAAATCAATATATCACAAAACTTAAGCACCCAATTTCTTATTACTTCAAAAATAATATCTACACAAATCCTTCTGGAATGTTCTTTAAGGACGATATGGATTTTTGCCTCAAAACAATGGGTGCAGACCACATTCTTTGGGGACAAGACTTCTGTTATCTAAATAATGAATTTGTTAACACAGACAATGTGAGGTCTTTTTTGGAAGAATATGACATTGATGAGCAATCAAAGGAAAAAATTGCTCACGGCAACGCGGAAAAACTCTTTAAGATTTAGATAAGGGCAAAAAAGTTATCCACTTTTGCACAATTTTAACAAAATATTTGAGTATTATGATTTTATAAAAAACACCCTAACTGAAAAAGTTGGGGTGTTTTTATTTATATTAAATTGATTAAAATTCTTCAACAAGGTTTAAGGTTTTTTCTTTGTTTTGTTTGTTGCAAATTTCTAAGAACTTGTTAAGTGGAATGTTGTTAACTTGTTTTCCACCACGAATTTTTATTGAAATTGTTTTGTTTTGTTCTTCTTGTTCTCCTAAAATGAGTGTGTATGGAACTTTCATTTTTCTGTAGCCATTAACTTTTGCACCCATTCCATTTTCAGATAGGTCAATTTCGCTTGAAATTCCATTTTCTTTCAAAACGGCAGCAATTTCTTTTGCATATTGGTTGTTCTTTTCACTAACAGGAACAACACCAACTTGTGTTGGGCTTAGCCAGAATGGGAAAGCACCAGCAAAGTGTTCAATAATAATTCCAATAAATCTGTCAAAAGAACCATAAATTGCACGGTGAACCATAACCGGAACTTCAAGTTCTCCTTTTTCGTTTGCAAAAGTAAGGTCAAAATTTCTAGGAAGTTGGAAGTCTAGTTGAATTGTTCCAGTTTGCCATTTTCTTCCCAAAGCATCTGTCATAATAAGGTCGATTTTTGGACCATAGAATGCACCATCACCCTCATTGAGTTCAAATCCATCTTGTCCAAAGCGTTCCACCATAATTTCTTTAAGTTCTTTTTCTGCTCTGTTCCAAAGATTGATGTTGCCCATAAAGTCTTCTGGTCTAGTGGAGAGAAGTGGTTTGTATGTTAGCCCAAACACACCATAGAGTTTGTCGGCAATGTCCATAATTTCATTAATTTCATCTTTAATTTGTGTGTCACGAATGTAGTTGTGTGAGTCATCTTGAGTGAAAGTTTGAACGCGGAATAGTCCATGAAGTGTTCCAGAGATTTCTTTTCTGTGAATTTTGTCACAACTTGCAAGTCTTAATGGAAGTTCACGATATGATCTAACTTTTTGCTTATAAACCATAATTGAGTTAGGGCAGTTCATTGGTTTTAATGCAAGTGGGTTTTGCTCGTCGCCAGTGATGAACATATTTTCTTTGTAGTGTGCCCAGTGCCCAGAGGTTTCCCAAAGTTTTCTTGAATTTAGTTGAGGACCAGAAAATTCTTGATAGCCACGAGATTCGTGCTCCTCACGCCAAAAAGCTAAAAGTTTGTTATACATTTTAAGTCCGTGTGGAAGCCAATATGGCATTCCAGGGGCTGTGTCATCAAGGAAGAATAAGTCTAGTTCTGGCCCAAGTTTTCTGTGGTCACGGCGTTTTGCTTCTTCTATTTCAAACAAATATTTTTTGAGTTCTTCTTTGCTTGAAAAACAAACTGCATAAATTCTTTGAAGCATTTTGTTTTTGCTATCTCCACGCCAATAAGCGCCAGCAATGTTGGTTAGTTTGAATGCAGCATTTCTTAACTCTTGACTTTTTTCAACATGTGGTCCAGCACAAAGGTCAACAAAATCTCCACTTGTGTAGATTGAAACTTTTTCATCTTGAATGCCATCAATAAGTTCAAGTTTGTATGGTTCGTTGGCAAAGAATTTTTTGGCTTCTTCTTTTGTCATAAAACTTTGAGTGAAATCAAAATCTTTTTTAATAATTTCTTTCATTTTGTTTTCAATCTTTTCAAGGTCTTCTGGAAGAATTGTGGTGCTAAGGTCAAAATCATAGTAAAAACCGTTGTCTATTGCTGGTCCAATCGCCAATTTCACATCTCCATAAATCTCTTTAACGGCTTGTGCCATAACGTGAGAGAGAGAATGTCTAATGTTAAAAATATCTTGCATTTCTTATTTGCTCCTTAAATTTGATATAATTATATACTCAAATTATAATCAATTTTAAAAGTTAAGTCAATAATCTTTTATTAAAATTGCTAAATTGTTTGTCTTTTTTAATGTTTTCTGCTAAAATGAGAATAATAGAAAATTGGGGGAAAAATGAAACAGAGAAAAGTTGGATTAATGCTATTGTGGGCAATTTTAACTTTGGGAATTTATTACATTGTTTGGAACTATAAGTTTCAAGACGAAGTTAGAGAAGAAACAGGCAAAGGAATTATGCCTTGGGGGCATATTCTAATTTCACTTGTGCCACTTGTGAATATTGGATATTGGATTTATTGGTTTTTCACTATAGATGGTCAACTTGCATTTATGGGGGCTAAAAAAGGCAATTTGGGAATTGTTTATCTTCTTTTATCTATCACAATCATTGGTTATTTGTTTGTTCCAGTTATTTTGCAAAACAAGGCTAATGATTTGGGAACAATAGACATTAATCAAAAAGACAAAACAATCACAGAAGTTCGTGTGGACAAATATGCAAAATATTTTAATAAATGATATAATACTTTTATAAATAAAATCCTATGGGATTTTATTTTTGTTATATTGACTTTTTTATATGTTTTTGTTATATTGATATTGAGTTGGGAGGGGAAAAATATGCTAAACAAAGAATATTACACAATAGACAGACAATCAGAAAGGATTATGATAGATGGAGTGGCATATTTGCCAGTAAGATTTGCCAAAGATATAGAATTTTACTATAAAAAAGGCGAAGTGTGTGCACTTATTAATTTTTTAGGAAAAGTGGACTTTGATGAAAAAACAAGGTTTTTCCCAGATGTGAAAGATCACTCCAAAGTTCCAATCTTGTATGGAAAAGGAGTTTGTTCAGTTCAAATTAGAAATTCCCAATTGTTTGGAGATGTTAAAATTTCTCTTCCAGAGGGTGGAAGTGTTGCAATTAAAGATAGTGAATTGGTTGGAGATGTGACGGTTACAACAAAAATGATTGGAGAATTTTTAATAAATAATTCAAAAATAGAGGGACGTAACATTGTTATAAAAGACTCTTTTGTTGATAATTATGACATCCAAGGTTCAGAAGATGTGATGATTTATATGCAAGATTTATCTTCAAGTTCAAGCCCCTCAACAATTTCAGCAATTAATCTCTCAATGGTCAACAATAATCTACACAAATTCAACACCATTAAAGATGTTGAAATAAATGGAAGAAATATCACAATTGGTTCTAACACCAACTTAACAAACTGCTTTTTGGGAGATGGTGTTAAGATAGATAATAGCCAAATTCATTCAAATGAATGTATTTCGTTAACAGACGCAACAATTGTTGAAAATAGCACCATAAATGGGGCGGTGGAAATTGTTAACACTGGCATAAAAAATTCTGAGATTGAGTTTGGCAAATTTAAAGATAATGCAAAAATAAAAGATAAATGTTTTAGTGTTATTGGAAGTGAAATTGAAAGTTGTAAGGGCGATATGCCAAAACAGGTAACAAACACAATTTTGCATGATTGTGACAACATCAATAATTATTCGGTTGTTAATGATTGTGAATTATGTCACTGCACTTTTTCAAAAGGCATAAGGGCTGCTGGTAAAAAACAAGTGTTGGGGCAGTCAGCAATAGAAAGTTCTGTTTATACTGACACAATTGTTGGAAAATATGAAAATGAAAAACTTGATGTTGTTTGTGATAGATGGTCAAACGACAAACAAGAAATTATTAGTAAAGCACAAAAAACACATGATACTACCGAAGGGTTTAATAAACAATAGTAATTTATTTAAAAATACAAAAATTTTAAATTAATTTAATTTTTTAAAAACAAAAAGAACTTTGATTTACAAAGTTCCTTTTTTTATTTAAGTTTAACAACTTCAATTCCTGCTTCTTTTAGAAGTTTGAGTGAGAATTTATCGGGATAATCTTGCTCGTAAACAATTCTAACAATTCCAGAATTTATCATCATTCTTGCACATAGTGAACAAGGTTGGTGTGTTATATACATTGTTGAGCCGTTAATTGATGTTCCTATTTTTGCTGCTTGCATCATTGCACTTTGTTCAGCATGAACAGAATAGCATAATTCTTGCCTTGTTCCACTTTCAATGCCCATCTTATCTCTTAAACATTCACCTCTTTCAACACAACTTTTAATTTCTCCTGGAGCGCCATTAAAACCTGTTGAGATAATTATATTGTCTTTAACAATAATTGCTCCAACTTGTCTGTTTTTTCTAATACAAGTGGACCAAGAACCAACAAGCTGTGCCATTTGCATATATCTTGAGTCCCACGTGTCTTGTTTTATATTTTTTTTCATATTTTATTTTTCCTCGCCATCATTTGATGTTTGGGTTGTTTGTGTGTTAGATTGAGGAGCGTTTTCCACGTTTGCTTGAGCGTTTGGTTGTTGAGTGTTAACTGGTTGAGCATTTGGCTGTTGCATATTTGGTTGTGGTTGCCCGTTTGGCATTGGTTGTCTTGGAGGCATTGGAGGGAGTGGCTTTCCGTCTGGTCCAATTCTTGGAGGCATTGGTGGTCTTGGAGGGAGTGTTGTTCCATTTGGCCCAACGAAAGGTTTTGGAGGAACTGAAGCGGGTCTGTTTGTTCCTTGAGGTGCTTGCCCACTGGTTTGAGGAGCTTTTTCCATGTTTGCTTGAGCGTTTTGTTGTTGAGCGTTAAATGGTTGAGCGTTTGGTTGTTGCATATTTGGTTGTGGTTGTCCGTTTGGCATTGGTGGTCTTGGAGGTATTGGAGGAAGAGGCTTTCCATCTGGTCCAATCCTTGGTTGTTGCGGAGTTGTGTTCTGTTGTTGTGTTGTTTCTTGTTGTTGTGTTGTGTTTTGCTGTGGACTTTGTGTTTGAGCGTTTTCTTTGGTTTGGTTCACTTTTTTATCTGCATTAATTTTTGCATCTCTTTCGTAACCTATTCCATATTCACTTGGATCACGAGTTGATGTGCAGAACATCCAAATTCCAGCAATAATCAAAAATAATCCAAACACTGCTCCAATATAATAACTAACATTTGCAACAATTGCATCTAAACCAAACAGTCCTGCAAAAACATCAAAGGCAGTAACAACAATGAGGCCATAACTTGCGTAGAAGTGAAAACTATTTGCTCTAAAAGGAGCATAAGGTTCTTCGCCAATAAATCTAAACACTGTTGCAAGAATGGCAAGAATTAATGCAATTATAACTAAGGCATATTCAATATATGCAAAAAAGTTTGTAACCTGTGATGTGAAATTTGCTGGGGCAAGTGAGTGCTTTAAAATTAAAGCCAAAGTGGAAGCCATAACACTTCCTTTAAATAGCCCACTGCTTTTGCTTAGGCCCATAAAGAGTGATGCAACAGCACACAAGAATAAAGTAACAGGCAACACAATTCCTAAATAAAATCCAACTTGACCAAAGAAAGTATTATTCATGTTTGGAATAATGGTGTTCCAATCCCAAGGTTTAAAGCCAAAGTTTTTGTCTAAAAAGCTGGGTAAAAATAACAAAAATATAATGAGCCCAACAAGCAATGCAAAAATTCCACCAACAATATAACTGGATTTTCTCTTACTTTTTGGCATCTCTGGATATAGCATATTTCTCCTCCAAATTTTTTATTTATTTCTTAATTTTAACAAAACACAGCACAAAAGACAAATGTTTTTATGTATTTTTTGCTGTTTTTCTTCTTGCAACGCTTTTTTGCGTGCATTTATCCAAATATTTTAACATATCTGCATAAACTTCTTCTTTGTTTGTTTCATTCAAAAGTTCGTGTCTGGCGCCATCATAAAGTTTAAACTCCTTTTGAGTTACTCCAATTTTTGTGTATAGGTCATCAAGTTTTGTTGAAAGTTTTCCAAATGAGCCAACTGGGTCTTGGCTTCCAGAAATAATCAGCATTGGCTTGCTCTTATTAATTTGCTCCAAATTATCTTTTTTATAAATCTTTTTCAAATTCTTGAAAAAAGAATAATAGAAGTTGTGGCTACAAATAAATCCACAATATTCATCTTTGTTGTAATTTTCCCAAACTTTTTCATCACGAGTTAGCCAGTTTCCGTTTTCAAAAGGTTTTGCATATGCTCCAAAACTTAGTTTTGCAATCATTTTTGCTTTTTTGTTTTTTCCACAAAAGAATTTACTTATTCCACTAATAAATTGCCCAAGAGAAACACTTGCTTGATGTTTCATATTTGCACTTCCACAAAAAACAACACCTTTATATTGGTCATAGCACTCCACATATCTTTGTAACACAAAAGAGCCAAAACTGTGCCCAAAAACCAAAAGAGGAAGAGAGGGATATAGCTCATTTAACAAGTGAGAGAAAAAGATTGCGTCATTCACTGTGTCTGCAAACAAGTCGCCGTCATATTTTCCTAATGCATCAATACTAACCGATGTTTTCCCGTGAGCACGAAGGTCAAATGCAAAACAAACATAATCGTGCTTATTTAAAAATTTTGCAAAGTCCTCATAACGTTTTGAGTGTTCACACATTCCGTGAATAATCAAAACAACTCCGCGTGGATTTTTTGTTTCATCCCATAGTCTGGTGTAGATTTTTGCCCCATCAAAACTATCAACATATTTTGCGCCTATCATTTTGTATCCTCCTTAAATTGTTCTTTTAACAGCATCTTTCCATTTGCTGTAAAGTTCATCAACTTTGTCTTTTTTAAGTTTTGGAGTGTAGATTTTGTCGTGAGTGTAACGGGCTTTAATGTTAGTAAGGCTCTTAAAAACTCCCATAGCAAGTCCACACAAATAAATAACTCCCATAGATGTTGATTCAAGTTCTTTACTTCTTGTGATGTTTCGTCCTGTCATATTGCTTGTGGTCTGCATACAAACATCACTGTTTGCAACCCCACCATCAACTTTGATAACTTTGCCAATAAAGTTAAAGTCTTTTTCCAGAACTCTAAAAACATCATAAACAGAGTAGGCAATTCCCTCCAAAACAGCACGAGCGATATGGGATTTGTTTGTGTTTAACAAAATTCCCACAAGGCTTGCTCTTGCGTTTGGCTCCCAATAAGGGGCACCAAGCCCAGTGAATGCGGGAACAAAGTGTGATTCATTGCTGTTATCAACTTCTAGGGCTAGCCTATCACAATCTTTTGGCCCATGAGTCAATCCAATCTTTTCAAGCCAATCAACCGCAGTTCCACAGTTAAACACACTTCCCTCAACTGCGTAAGTGATTGGTTTGTCTTTGAGTTTTAAGGCGATTGTTGTCACAAGTTTGTTTTTACTATAAAGTAGGTCTTCCCCAGTGTTTAACAAAATGAATGAGCCAGTTCCATAAGTTGCTTTAATGTCGCCCTTGTTAAAACAAGCTTGCCCAAACAATGAACTTTGTTGGTCGCCACAAATGCCAGCAATTGGAATATCTGTTCCGTTAAATGAATAATAGCCAATGAGTTGGTCGTTTTCCACAACCTGTGGAAGAATTTTTTCATCAATTCCAAAAATAGACAAAAGTTTGTTATCCCACTTTCCAGTTTTGATATTTAGGAGCATCGTTCTAGAAGCATTTGTGATGTCGGTTACAAAACTTTTTTTATTTGTGAGCGAAAATACTAAAAATGAATCAATGGTTCCAGCACAAAGATTGCCACTTGCTTGAAGTGACTGAGCCTTTTTGTTGTTGTCTAGAATCCACTTAATTTTTGTTGCACTAAAATACGCATCTGGAATAAGGCCAGAGGTTTTTTGAATGTATCCCACTTGGGCTTTTGAAAGGCTTTTAACATAATCTGCCGTTCTTCTGCATTGCCAAGAAATTGCCATATTGACTGGCACACCTGTTTTTTTGTTCCACACAACAGTTGTTTCTCTTTGGTTTGTGATTCCAATGCCAACAACTTGTGCAGGGTCTATTTTAGCCAAAACATCATCTAGGCACGCCTTGGTTTTTTCCCAAATTTCTTCCGCATCTTGTTCCACCCAACCAGGTTGCGGGTAATATGATTGCAGTTTTTCTTTTCTTGTTAAAATAATAGCATTTTTTGAAATGTCGAACACAACTGTTCGAACACTTGATGTTCCTTCATCAATGGCAACAATATATTGTTTCATATATAACCCCCCTTTCTTTGTGATAATTATAGCAAAATAATGCAGAATTTAGCAAATATAATTTAAAACTTTTTATTTTATTTGCATTTTTCAGCTATATTTAGTAGAATAAGCATAAATAACTTTGATGGAGTATGATATGGAAAGTTTTGATTTAGTTATTATTGGGGGAGGAATTGTGGGAACAGCCACTTTTTCAGAAGCTGTTCGAAAGGGTGTTAATGCGTGCCTTTTGGAAGAAGCAAATGATGTGGCTGCCTACGCCACAAAAGCCAACAGTGGAATTGTTCACTCAGGTTATGACCCAATTCCTGGTTCAAAAATGGCAAAATATAACCTTGAAGGGAACTTGATGTATAAAGATATGTGTGAGCGTTTAGGAGTTGACTATCTTGAGTGCGGAACACTAACTGTTGCAAGTGAAGAAGGTCGAGAAAAACTTATTGCATTAATGGCTCGTGGAAAAGAGAATGGAGTTCAAGGCTTACGCATTATTGAACAAGATGAATTAAGAAAAATGGAGCCAAACCTAAATCCAAATATGACCATTGCTCTTTTTGCTCCAACTGGTGCAGTTGTTTCTCCATATTCTGTTTGCATTGGCTTGGCGGAAGAGGGAATGATAAACGGCGGAACTGTTAAGTTAAAGTTTTGCGTAAGGTCCATCAAAAAACAAAAAGATGGTTACATCATAAGTGATGGGGAACAAGAAATAAAAGCAAAATATGTTGTTAACTGCGCTGGGCCAAATTCTAGTGAAATTAACAAAATGGTTGGTGCAAAAACTTTTGATATGAACTATGTGAAAGGGGAATATATCTTGCTTGATAAATCCACACAAGGTTACATACACCACCCAATTTTTCCACTTCCAACAGAAATTTCAAAAGGGATTTTGGCAAACATCACTGTTCACGGAAACATTATGTTTGGTCCAACTGCTGTTGAGTGCGAAAAAGACGATAAATCAGTAACCACTCAAAGTATTACGAACATCAAAGCACAAATAAACAACACAATGGATGCACCAAACTTTAAAAAGACAATCAAGCTTTTTGCGGGTGTTCGTGTGAAGGCTGGCAAAGATTTTGAAATTGGTGAGGATGAAAACAATAAAAACTTTTTCTATGCTGTTGGCATTTGTTCTCCAGGGCTCACAGCAGCACCTGCAATTGCAAAATATTTTGTGGAAAAACTTATTGAAAATGGAATTGAAACAAAAGACATAAAGTTTAAGAAAAGAAAGCCATACATAAACACAGAGCATATGAGTGAAAAAGAATTAAATGAACTCATAAAACGAAATCCAAGTTATGGCAAGATTGTGTGCCGTTGTGAACATATTAGTGAGGGAGAAATTATTGATGCGTTAAATTCTCCACTAAAACCAGTTAGCATAGATGCCTTAAAGAGAAGAGTTAGACCAACAATGGGAAGGTGTCAAGGAAGTTTTTGTATTCCAAAACTAATTCGCATTATGGCAAACGAAAAAAGAGTAAAAAAGGAACAAATTGTTCAAAATCAAGATGGCTCTGAACTTATTTGTGGAGACATAAAAAAAGGAGGCCCATATGAAAACTGATGTTGTGGTTGTTGGTGGGGGTCCAGCAGGAATGGCAGCAGCATACGAGGCTCACAAAAATGGGGCAAAAGTTGTTATTATTGAAAGGGAATATCGCCTTGGTGGAATTTTAAATCAGTGCATACACAATGGTTTTGGACTTCACTATTTGGGCGAAGAATTAACAGGACCTGAATATGCAAACTTTTGGATTAAAAAAATTGAAGAAGCAAAAATAAAAACAATATTATCTAGCGTTGTTATCTCTGTTAAAAAGCAGAAAGAAAAAGATGTTATTATAACAATTGAAAACGAGGAAGGAATTAAAAAAATTCACACAAAAGCGGTTGTGTTTGCAAATGGCTGTAGGGAAAAACCAGGTCCAGCAATCAATTTGTGTGGAGATAGGCCAGCAGGTGTTTTTTCTGCTGGAGAGGCTCAAAAAATTGTTAACATTCACGGGAAAATGGTGGGCAAAAAAGTTGTTATTCTAGGTTCTGGAGATATTGGGCTTATTATGGCAAGAAGAATGACTTGTGAGGGGGCTCAAGTTTTGGGGGTTTATGAAATTATGCCAACTTGTGGCGGACTTGCAAGAAATGTTACCCAATGTTTACAAGACTTTAACATTCCGCTATATTTATCTCACTCAATCGTGAAAGTGTGTGGGGACCAAAGAGTGACGGGAGTTATTGTGGCTCCTGTTAACAAAGACTTTTCGTTCGACCTTAAAAAACAAAAGTTTATTGAGTGCGACACAGTTTTGCTTTCTGTTGGGTTAGTTCCAGAAACAGAACTTTTGAGTGGAAAGAATTTGGAAGAAAGCAGTGTGACAAGTTCATATGTTGTTAACGAGTTTTATCAAACAACAGAAAGAGAGTTTTTTGTGTGTGGAAATGTTTTGCATGTTAATGACCTTGTGGATAATGTTACTCGTGAGGGCTTAAAGGCGGGCGAGTGTGCGGCAAAGTTTGCTGTCAAAAGTTTGCCTATTAAGAATAAAATAAAAGTGGAATATGACCAAAACATTCGTTATGTTAGCAAAAACTATGTCTATAAAAACAAAGACAAAACAAGCATATTCTTTAGAGTTTCAAAAGAAATGAAAAAGGTGTTTATTAATGCTTATAGTGATGGCAATAAAATTTCAACAAATTTCAAGCCTGTTGTGCGCCCAGGAACTATTGAAGAAATTGTGATAGATAAACAAAAACTTGGAAAAGATTTAGTCTTAAAAGTTGAGGAAAGTTTATGATAGAAAAACATTTTACATGTATTCGTTGCCCAATTGGTTGCAACTTAACAGTAAAAAAATATGCCGATGGAAAAATTGTTGTTCAAGGAAACTCTTGCCCTCGTGGTGAAGAATATGGCAAACAAGAAGTAACAGAGCCAAGACGAACAATCACCACCATAAAGCAAACAAAAACAGGGACAATTAGCCTAAAAACTGATGTTGCTGTGAGAAAAGAGCAATATTTTGATATTCTAAAAGAAATAGAAAAGAAAAAAGTAACAAAAAATTATCAAATTGGCGATGTTTTTATTAAAAATGTGTTAAACACACACTCAAACATTGTTGTTACTGGCGTTCACGAAGAAAAATAAAATGGAGAATGATATATGATTTTTTGGCTGTCACAAGTGTTTTTTGTGTGTGCATTAATTAGTTATATTTTTGTCGCAAAAGAAAAAAGAGTTTATGATGCTCAGCTTTTGTGTGACAAATATGTTTTTTGGGCTGCACTATCTATGTTTAGAGAAATTTAGCACAATCATCTTGTTATCAAATGAAATTCTGCTGCTTCTTATTTTGTTTATGTTTGAACGATATAAAGTGCAACACAGATACACAGTTTTGGTTTGTTGTTTTGTGTTTGTTGCAGATGTTATTGCAATTGTGTCCACTTGGACTGAAGCAATTAGTTTGTTGCCACTATCTGCATCACTAGTGTTCTTGTTTAGTCTTTCTTTTAGGGGAGTTCTTGTTACAAAAATTTGCACAATCTACACAAACCTTGCCTACATCACATATCTAATATTGATTGGAAGTTATGTTGCCATTGCTTGTCAGTGCGTTTTGCTTGTGAGTGCAATTATTGGGCTTTATGTCACGGTGAAAGATATAAAAGTGAAAAAAACAATCAAACAAAGCAGAGTAACAAAAGCAGCAATTTTGCAAGCAGTTAAACTAAAACCAGCCCACACAAAAAAAGAGGTGTTACTCTCAAACCATTAAACAAAGAAGCACATTTTTCCAATTTTTTTTATTTTTTGCAAAATTTTAGTTTTCGTATTGTTATTTGTATGATATAATCTTTTCAATAGTCATATAAAATCAAAGGAGGACATTATGGATTTGGTGATTATGGCAGCTGGAATGGGTAGCCGATTTGGTGGGCTTAAACAAATTGAGCCGATTGATGAGTTTGGAAATTTTATAATTGATTATTCAGTTTATGATGCGGTCAAATATGGTTTTGATAGAGTTGTGTTTATTATTAAAGAGGAAAATTATGACATCTTTCGCTCAACAATTGGAAAGCGCATAGGAAACAGAATCGAAGTAGAATATGTTTTTCAAGGTGGTTTGGATGTTTTTCCACAGCGAGCAAAACCTTGGGGAACGGCCCATGCAATTTTGTGCTGTAAGGATGTTGTTAAAGATAATTTTGCCATCATTAATGCAGATGATTTTTATGGCGAAGATGCATTTAGACAAGTTTCGCAGTATATGAAATTTTTGGACAAAAATTCAAACGATTACGCTGTTGTGGCCTATCATGCACAAAATACTTTGAGTGAGAATGGCTCCGCAAAAAGAGGCATTTGTGAAGCCGAAAATGGCTTTTTGACACGTATTGTCGAATCATCTGTTGAAAAGATTGGAGATAAAATTCTGGCAACACCGCTTAGTGGAGGGCAGACTTTTGAGGTTGACAAAAATCAAACTGTTTCAATGAATATGTTTGCTTTTACTCCAGGACTTTTTAAATTTCTTGAAGACGGGCTAAATAAGTTTTTAGACGACAACAAAGAAAACCTTGAAAAATGCGAATATCTTATCCCGGAAGTCATTCAAAATCTTATCGATGAGCAAAATGAAAGTGTGAAAGTTGTTGATACATCTGCGGTATGGTATGGTATGACATACAAAGAGGACAAAGAAAAGGTTGTGGAGAGCATCAAAAAACTTGTAGATAGCGGGATTTATAAAAAAGGACTTTGGAACAAATAAACAGAAAAAAGAAGCAAAAACTGCTTCTTTTTTTAATTTCTTAAATAAAATTTCTATATGATGGACTCATTGTAACTTTTCCTTTAAAATCTTTTGGGATTTTTGTTCCTGTGTGCATAATAATAACTTTTTCTTCTTCTTGGCAGTGCCCAGAGTTTTCTTTATGAGCGCAAACTTTTCTATAGTCTTTTCTGGCCTGTTCCAAGGAGTGATAGCAACCAATAAGTCTAACTGTTCTGCCATCTTTTAGTTCTCGTGCTGTTTTTGCCCTTGTTTGAACATTGATGTGGTGCCTTAATTCGCTGTTCATGTCTTTAATTCTTTCTTTAAGAGATGGTGTAAGGTTGTTGTTAGATCCAACAAAACCGCTTCTAAAAAGTATCACATGTTCTTGCATCAATTCTTTTGTGTCGCAATGGGCAATACCGGTGGAAGAAAAATAATTGCAATTAAACAGACAATCTGAACGAATATTATCACAACTTCTACCAAAAAGATAATTTGCCACTGCTCTGTCCACAATATATGTAAAACCAACAACATAATCCTTAACTAAAAAATAATTCTTAGCTTGGAAGTGTTCTTTCATCTTTTCAAAATCGTTCATTTTTGTTTCTCCTTGAGTTATCGTAACATAAATACTCAGCCAATATTATGACATAAGTATTCTATATATATTATAACACAAATACTCTATTATTGCAATAGTTAAATTTTTGAAATGATTGTGCCCATTCTTTTGATTGGTAATGGGGCGCAGTCTTCTTTAATGTTTTTGTCCACACGCAACACTTTTGCTTTCAAAGTTATGTCGCCATTTTTAAATGGAACAAGAACAACATCATTTTCTTTTAATCCACGAATATTTGAAATATACCAAAAAGTTCCAGAGTAATAATCGTCCAAAATTTCAACTTTGGCGAAATCAAATGTTCTTTTTTCTTTCATTATTCCACCAGATAAAGAATGAATCATTTTTCATAAACCTCTCAAGCCAAATTATAACACAAAAAACAAATATTTAAAAGAAAAAGTTTATTGTTTGCTTGACTATTTTGGGAAATTTGTGTATATTATCATCATATCATCACTATAATTATATTGAAAGGAGAAATTTATGGCAAATTTTGAAGATAAAATGGTTAACCCAATCATCCGCAATGCAATGGCTAAAAGCGCAAAACTTCAAGAAAATTGTGTTACCTATAAAGGCGTTATGAAGAAGTCTGGGCTCTTTTTGCTATCTTTTGTGTTGGGTGCAATTTTGGCAATTGTTATTCACGCATTAGTCCCTAAAACAACTTATAATAACTATGCAGGAACATTTTCTTGCAGTCAAGCAGAACTTATTTTAATGATTGTGACAGCTGTTGTTGGATTCGTGACGTGCCTTATTGCAAGTTTTTCATATCGTTCTGCAGCAGTTTGTGGAACACTTGCTTGCATTTGTTTTGGGTATCCAATCGGATTTTGTGCTGCAGCAATTCCAGCATATCAAGGTCCAATTCTTTTGGCGTTGGTTTTAACAGTTGTTTTGGTTGGAACACTTTGGGTTCTATACAGAACTAGAGTAATAAAAGTATCACAAAAATTCAAAGCTTTCACAATGGCTTCAATTCTCACAATCCTAATTGGTGCACTATTGCTATTTATTCTATCTTTCATTCCAGCAACTAGTGCTGCTGTTGCTTGGATGTATCATAACCCAGCAATTTCCATAACTTTTGGAATTATTGGAGTTTTGATTGGTTGCTTCTTCCTTTTGTGGGACTTTGATGCAGTTGAAAATGCTGTCACAATGGGTGCAGACAAAAAATATGAAAACGCAATTGCATTTAGTTTGGCATTCTCTGTTATTTACCTATACTTAAAGATTTTGCAACTCATTATTCGCATTATGGAAGTTTCAAGAAATTAATGGATTAAAAAACACTTTCAGGTTAGTCACTAACTTTTGAAACTGGCTAAATAATGAACACTTTAACTTAAAAAAGTTAGAGTGTTTTTTTATCAAATCCAGACTACAGTTCTCATTGTTAATAACAATATAATTTAGCTTATATGTTACATCTTGTGACAGACACAATTAAAAATTCTGTTAAAAGAATACATAAAAGGACGCAAGTCTACGGTTAGTGGGAGTTATTTTGTGGATTTTATGATATAATGGTTTAAGTAAGGAGATGGAAAGTATGGATTTAATAGTTATAGGAAAATTTATAAAAGAACAAAGAAAAGCTAAAGGGTTAACACAGAGCGAACTTGCATCTAGGCTTATGGTAAGCGAAAAGACAATTTCAAAATGGGAATGTGGCAATGGCTTTCCAGATACAACACTTATGCTTCCATTATGCAAAGAACTTGACATTTCGGCTAACGAATTACTATCTGGCAAGAAACTGTCATCTCAAGAATATAAAGAACAAGCAGAACATAATTTGGTTGAATTAAAACAAAAACAAGAGCAAAGTTCAAAATTTTTGCTAACAATTGAGTGTGTCCTTGGATATATGGCTTCAATTTCTTTTATAACTCTAGTTTTTATTGCTTCATTTTGCAATCTTTCAACAGGCTGGAGAATTGGACTTATTATACTTGGACTGTTAGAATTTCTTGTTGGTGTACACTTCTGTTTGAGAATTGAAAAGGATGCTGGCTTTTATGAATGCCAGTGTTGCCACAACAAATACATCCCAACTTATAATCAAGTGTTGTGGTCAATGCATTATGGAAGAACGAGGTATATGAAATGCCCAAAATGTGGAAAAAGAAGTTGGCAAAAGAAAGTTATAAAACAATAAAAATAGCTTAAACTGGTTTTAGATCATTTGCAACTATCAAAAGGTGTTAGGTTTGAAAGTGTTTTTTAATGCACAAATTTTTATAGAAAATTGTATTTAATATTATTTTTGTTTATTGATTTTAAACTCTAAATAATTATAAAATATTTTGGAAAATATATTTTTATTTTAAAATCATTAGGCTAAATTTTTCTATTATGTTATAATATTTACACAATAAAGAAATTATATTGAATAAATAGGGGGAATTAGTTGTGAAAATAAATTCAAAAAATATGATAACAACTTTTTGTTTAACTTTTGCAATATTTATGACCTTTTGTGTTTTTGGTTTTGTAATACAGCCAAACACCAAAACAGTTTTTGGAGAAGGCAATGAAGTTGTTGCAATTTCAGCAACTTATGATGGAGTTATCATAAGAGGGCAAAAACTAAATAGCGAAAACTTAAGTGTGGAAGTCACATTAGAAGATGAAACAAAAGAAAGGTTAAATTCTCTTTCGGGAGTGAACATTTATCGTGGCGAGCAAGTGATTGATGAAACTTACTCATTTAATGAAGCAGGAACAATAACTCTTACAATAAAACTTAAAACCAATGAAAGCATTATGTCAACTTTTGATGTGGTTGTTGTAAACAAATACATTATTTCATTCGATTCTCACGGAGGAAGTGGAACAATGGCAGATGAGGAATATGTTGCTGTGGAACCATATATGTTGCCTCAATGTGAGTTCACAGCCCCTCAAGGCAAACAGTTTGCTGGTTGGGCTATTGGCGATGTGCAAAACACCAATATTAAATTATATGGCGATATTGTGGAAATTTCGAAGAACACAACAATATATGCAATATGGAAAGACATTCCCCAACAAACAACCTATTCTATTGAATTTATTGCAAATGGTGGAAGTGGAACAATGCAAACAATAGAAAACGCAATGTCTGAATTTGTGTTGCCACAATGCACATTTAAGGCACCAGCAGGAAAGGTTTTTATGGCATATCAAATTGAAGGAATGGAAGGCTTCTTTAGTGTTGGAAACATTATTAACGTCACAAATAATTTAAAAATTTATGCCATTTGGGAACCAGATTGCATTAGAAGAGAATTTGTGCTTAAAGATCCGAATAAACAAATTGCAGATGCTATTTTGGAAGCGCAAAATAACAACAGAGCTTTGATTATTGAAATGGAAGGCTATGTTGTGGAATTTGATAAAGCAGCAGTTCAAAGTATGACCAACACAACAAATGTTGTTTTGGTTTTTGAAGTTCAAGAAGAGGGGTTTAGCGAAAACATTTCTGGAACTCAAAAAGTTATAACAATTTATTTGGATGGAACAAGTTTTTCACAAGGTGTGGCACAAATTAGCATTCCACTTCAAGAACAAATTCCACGTAACAAAGTTGCCAAAGTGTTTTCTATTAAAAATGATGGCGAAATTGAAAACATAACAGTTTTAGAGCAAAATGATGAATGTGTTATTTTTGAAACAACTCACTTTTCCACTTTTGTTTTGGCCTATCAGGCAAAATCTTCTCAAGGTTTGACTGCATGGGCAATTGTGTTAATCATTCTTGCAAGCTTGTTGGTTGTTTGGATTTCAGGGTTTGCAATCTATTGGTTTGGAATTCAACAAAAAACATGGCGTGATTTAAAACACATTTTCAAAAAGCAATAAACATAAAAAACAACTGAGCAAAATTCAGTTGTTTTTGTTTATTTCGCAAAACGATATAACACTATGAATAATTATTTCACGCAAAACGCTTGAATACGGAACTATGGCGGAGTTTAGGTGGCTTTGCTCGCTGCCATATTCTAATGCACTTTCAAAACTTAAAAATGCTTTCTTAACACCTTCAAACCTTTCATCACTTTTTATCAAACTGTTAGTAATGGAGTCTGCTTCTAGTTTTATGCTTTTTAGTTTCAAATTTGCCAAAATTGAAGAAGCATTGTTTTGGTCTAGTGAATTTGAGAGGTTATAGATTTCAATTATGTTTGTTTCAAAAAAGGTTAGGTGGCTCAAAAGAATTTCTTTTTCTTCTTTGGAAAAAGGTTTTAAGTCAATGGAAATTTTTTCTTCTTCCACCACAAAATTTTCTTCCTCTGTTGAAAGAGATTGGCAAACACTTTGTGCTTGTGCTTCGTTGTCATAACACGAAGTAACCACCAAATAAGAATTTTTAAACATCAAAACGCCAGCCCCTCCACGTGCTTTAATGTTTTGGGATTCTTTTTCTGCCTCTTTTTTGTTTGAGGTCATTGTGTTTAGCATAACAAAGTAATAAGATTTTTCATATATATAGTTGTTTGTGCTGGCAACTCTTGTGATATTTATGATTGGAGAGATAAAAACGCTTAATAAAGTGACAAACGATATAGAAAAAATAAACAAACAACTCACAAAAAACACTTTTTTTGAGGATTTTTTCTGTATTTGCACTTCTTGGTAGGGTTTTTTCATACAATAAATTTATGCAAAAAAATATAAAATATTGCAAAAAAATGGTCGCTCACAGTTGCGTTTTTAAAAATATGTGATAAAATTATAGCGTGCAGAGAAAAAAGTATAAAAAAGAAGGGTAAAGTTATGAAAATAAAACCATTGTTTGATAGAATTGTGATTAAACAAACAGAAGCAGAAACAAAAACTGCTAGTGGACTTATTTTGGCTGGCAATCAAGAAAAGCCACAAATTGGCGATGTGCTCAGCGTTGGCGAAGGTGGCGTTATTGATGGCAAAGAAATCGTTATGAAAATAAAGGTTGGCGACAAAGTGATTTATCCAAAATATGCTGGAAGTGAATTTAAACTTGATGGAGAAACCTACATCGTGTTGCGTCAAAGTGATGTTTTAGGAATTTTGGAGGAGGATTAATCTATGGCAAAGAAAATATTATCAGGTGAAGAGGCAAGAAAGTCTCTTGAAAAAGGTGTTGACACCCTTGTTAACACAGTGAAAGTAACCCTTGGTCCAAAGGGAAGAAATGTTGTTTTGGAAAGAAAATATCAAACTCCTCTCATCACCAACGATGGTGTGACTATTGCAAAGGAAATTGAACTTGAAGATCCATTCGAAAATATGGGTGCTCAAATTATTAAAGAAGTTTCTGTTAAAACAAATGATGTTGCGGGAGACGGAACAACAACAGCAGCAGTTTTGGCACAAGCAATCATTAAAGAGGGAAACAAAAACTTTGCAGCAGGAGCAAACCCAATTATCTTAAAGAAAGGAATTAAGAAAGCTGTTGACTTTGTTTGTGACGAACTTAAAAAACAAAGCAAGCCAATTGATGATGAAAAAGCAATTGAGCAAATTGCAAGCATCTCTGCTGAAGATGAAGAGGTTGGAAAACTAATTTCTCTTGCAATGCAAAAGGTGGGCAAAGATGGAGTTATCACTGTTGAAGAAGGCAAAACAATGGAAACAAGTTTGGAAGTTGTTAAAGGTATGCGTTTCGACAGAGGCTATGCATCTAGTTATATGAGCACAAATATGGAAAAAATGGAAGCAGTTTTAGATGATGCTTTGGTTCTTATAACAGATAAAAAGATTTCAAGTATTCAAGAAATTTTGGGCGTTTTGGAACAAGTTGCAAAAACAGGACAAAAACTTTTGATTATTGCAGATGAAGTTGAGGGAGAGGCTTTGGCAACTCTTATCATTAACAAACTTCGTGGAACTTTTGTTTGTGTTGCCGTGAAAGCACCAGGCTATGGCGATAGAAGAAAGGCAATGCTAGAAGATATTGCAATTCTAACTGGTGGAACAGTTTTGAGTGAAGAACTTGGAAGAAATTTAAGTGATGCAACAATTGATGACCTTGGAAGAGCTCATCAAATTATTGTTACAAAAGACACAACCACAATTGTTGAGGGAAACGGAAACAAAGAAGAAATTAAACAAAGAGTTGAATCAATTAGAGCACAAATTGCAACAACAACCAGTGACTACGACAAAGAGCAATTGGAAGAACGTTTGGCAAAACTTGCTGGTGGGGTTGCTGTTATTAAGGTTGGAAGTGCAACAGAAGTTGAAATGAAAGAGAAAAAACTTAGAATTGATGACGCCTTAGCCGCAACAAAAGCCGGAGTTGAAGAAGGAATTGTTGCTGGTGGTGGAGTGGCTCTACTAAAAGTTACCCCAATGCTTAAAAATTTTGCCTCAAAACTTGAGGGAGATGAAAAGATTGGAGCGCAAATTGTTTTGGCGGCTTTGGAAGCACCAGTTAGACAAATTGCACAAAATGCGGGAGTTGATGGCGGAGTTGTTGTTGAAAAAATTCTTTCAAACCAGAACCCAAGTTTTGGTTATGATGCTCTCAATGACAAATATGTTGATATGATTGAGTGCGGAATTATTGACCCAACAAAAGTTACAAAGTCTGCCCTTTTGAATGCAGCATCAGCGTCAGCAACACTTCTCACAACAGAAAGTATTGTTGTAAGTGATGATGACGATAAAAATATGCAAATGCCACAAGAAATGCCTATGTAAAAATGCTGCAACTTTTTCTTGACTTAATATGTGTTTTATGGTAACATAACATAGAAAATATTTAAAAGGAGAAAAATTATGAAGTACTGCGAAGGCTGTGGAACAGAAATGGAAGATGATGCATCATTTTGTCCACAATGTGGCCAACAAACAACAGAAAATTCAACCATTGCAACAAAACAAAAAACTCAACAAAATGACGCTTTGGGAGTGGTTGCATTAGTGTTTATGATTATTGGCACTGTTTGTATGGCATTTGCTTTAATTCCACTTATTTGGTGTATTCCAATGACAATTTATCTTAACAACAAGCTAAAATCTGGAGAACCAATTGGTGTTGGCTTTAAAGTTTGCACTTTATTGTTTGTTAGCCTTATTGCTGGAATTTTGCTATTGTGCAGACCAGAAAAGCAAGCATAATTAATTAAAGAAAGAGCGTTATGCTCTTTTTTTTATGCCAAAAATATGGAAATAAAAAAAGTTTTGTGCTATAATGGAAAAAAAGGAAAAATTGTTATGCCAAAAATACAGCATTTAGTTGAACAAGCAATAAAAAAAGAAGAAGCGATTTTGCGTCTTAAAAGTTTGGGTGTGCTTGTTG
Source organism: uncultured Clostridia bacterium (assembly GCA_905235475.1). Taxonomy (GTDB): domain Bacteria; phylum Bacillota; class Clostridia; order Christensenellales; family UBA1242; genus UBA7584. The sequence continues at coordinate 42,531 of CAJOLU010000004.1, read as the reverse complement.
ATTTTGATGAAAAACTCAATCTTTTTCACGGCAGAGTGAATAGTGATGGAGAAAACTTTTTTGTTGACCCAAGTTTTGATAATGCAGGTCAAACTTTGGGGCATTATAACAACAACGCAATTCCAGGACTTCACGCAAGTGACTATGAAATTGCAAGGCTATATGCAGAAAATCGCTATGCAGAAAACGCAACAACAGGCAATGTTTTGGGTAAAGTGGAAGTTCACAAAATTGAGCCAACCACAAACGGGTTAATGATATTAAATGTTCAAAAACTTTTTGATGTTGATGAACTAGAAATGGAATTAAAAGATTACATAAAAATAAGCAAAACTGAAAGTGACGAGTTAAAGAAAATTGAACTTTCAAACGAAGAAAAAGAAGAAGTTAAACAAGCGGTTAAAGTTATTGCAGAACAAACCGGCCCACAAAAACTTTTGCCAAAACTTTTTGGAAATAAAGAAAGTGTGAACATCTTAAAAGATATGCAAAATATTTGTGAAAAGAATAAAAAAGATGGCAAACCTTATGTTTTAGATGATGACCTAGAAAGTTATATTATACGCAAGGGTGCAAATGAAAAACTGGAAGCCAAAATTCGTGATATCTCTGGTGCTGTGAATGTTTATCAAATTCTAAAAGAAGAAGGAAACATCAAAATGCTTGTGTCAAAACTTCAATCTAACTTTGATTTCACTGAAGATATGAGTTTGAATTTAGATTTATTTGAAAAGTTTTTAAAAAGTGAAAACATTATTGGCATAAAACAAAAACTATGGTTGTCTAATGTTATAAACAAAAATAATTTTGATGACTATTTCTTTTTTGACACAAAGAGAATAAATTCATCTTCTGCAATCAAAAAAATGAAAAATGATAGCAGAAAACAAATCAAAACAGAAACCACTTTAAAAGCATAGAGGAATTTTTATGGAAGTTGATATAGATTTTAGCGAAATCAAAAAACAAAAACCTGGAACATATGAAATTGTGGATATTCGCGACCCATCTTCTTTTGAGTTTGGGCACATTGCTGGTGCAATAAACATTCCAGCCAGTGAATTAGATGCAAATAAACTAAAAGACAAAGCTTATTATTTGTGTTGCAGAACTGGGGAGTTAACACACACCCTTTGTGAAACATTGAGAGAGCAAGGTGCAAATGTTTTTTCTATTAATGGCGGATTTTTGTTGTGGCTTCGAGATTATATGAATGAAGATGCCGCAAACCAAACAGATATGCAAATTGCCCTAAAAGCAGAAGAGAGCATACGCAAAAAGTTTCATAGAGAACTGCTCACAAAATTTTGTAAGGCAATTAACGAATATGAACTTATTTCTCCAGGAGATAAAATTTGTTGTTGTATTTCAGGTGGAAAAGATTCATTTTTAATGGCAAAACTTTTCCAAGAACTCAAAAGGCATAACAAAATTCCTTTTGAGGTTGTTTATCTTGTTATGGACCCAGGTTATAGCCCAGAGAATAGAGCACTCATTGAGGAGAATGCCAGAAAACTTAACATTCCAATCACAATTTATGAAACAGACATTTTTGAAAATGTTGTGCACATAACGTCATCTCCTTGTTATGTTTGTGCCAGAATGCGAAGAGGTCATTTATATAGCAAAGCCAAAAGTCTTGGTTGCAACAAAATTGCACTTGGGCATCACTATGATGATGTGATTGAAACAATTTTGATGGGTATGCTATATGGCGCACAAATTCAAACTATGATGCCAAAACTTCACTCAAACAATTTTGAGGGAATGGAACTCATAAGGCCAATGTATTTAATTAGAGAAAAAGATATTTTGCGTTTTAGAGATTACAACAACTTAAGGTTCATTCAATGTGCTTGCAAGTTCACAGAACAATGCTCAATCGATACATCTGGGAAATCAAAAAGGGCAGTTGTGAAAAGGTTAATCAAAGAAATGTCGCAAAAACTTTCAAACAAAGAACATCAAATTGAGGGAAACATTTTTAGAAGTGTGGAAAATGTGAACTTAAACACAATCATATCTTATAAAGATAGAGAAGGCAACACTGTTTCTTTCTTAGATGACTATGACAAAATTAGTGGCGAATAAAAAAGAGCAAAAATAAGGTTTCAAACTTTTGAAACTTGCAAATACTATAAACATAATACACTTTAAGGACAAAAAAATGAATATATATTATTTGGGTTTAAGAGAAAAAACAGTAAAACACACAACTTTTTTTAAAGATAAAATTTTGATTAAATCATCTATAGAAACAAATTTTCCCTGTTATGAAAAAATTTTAGGGCATGAATGTGATTATAACTTAATAGAAAATTTTGTGCCTATTAGCAATTTTTATGATTATATGATAGAAAAAGTTTGCGCAATAGACCCCAATGCTTTGTTTATGCCATATAATCAGCTAACTATTCAACATATAAAAAATAAGGACAAAATTATTTGTGTGAATGATTTGGACCTTATTAAAACATTAAATAACAAACCAAAAACACGAGAAATTTTTAAAGGAATAGTAAGTCAATTAGATTATATTTATCTTGAAGGAAAAGATGTTAGTTTTGAGAAGATAAACGCCTTGTTTAAGGCTAAAAGCAACAAGTATGTGGTTCAAGAATTTACTGGTTTTGGTGGGATTGGAACTTTTGTTTTATCAAAAGAAAGTGAGTCGAAAATTTTACAAAAATTAAATAAAACACATTTTTATTCAATTTCTAAATATGTGGAAAACAATATACCAATTAACAATACGTTTATCATAACAAAAAATAAAATTTTAATTTTTGATGGAACTATTCAAAACATTTTGCTAGAAAATGAACTTTTGTATGATGGCTGGGATTCTGAAAAATATGAAAAATTAAATTCTAATTTGAAGGTTAGCATTTACAATCAAACCTATGGAATTGCCAAAAAACTGCAAGAATTAGGTTATATTGGTATTGGTGGAGTTGATTATATTATAGAAAATGACAAAATCTACTTTATGGAAATAAATCCAAGGTTTCAGACTTCAAGTGAAGGGCTTGATAAAAAATTGCAAGAGCAAGGTCTTCCAAGCATCTTTGAACTACAATATATGAGTTTTTATGACATATCACAATTTGAATATTTTTATAATAAAATAAAAAGCCAAGGGAACTAAACTCCTGACTTTTTTATTTTTCAATGGGTAGTGTTATGCCAACATCATCTCTAGTAAGAATCACGAACTCATAGGGTTAAAATAGAATGTAAAGAGATTCTATACATATGAGTTGGGTTCGGGAAAATAGAACTTTTTGAACTCTATCTATATCTTAATATAAACAAAAAAGCCTAGAATAATTTCTTGCTCTTTTTTTAAATTTTTACAACTGATTTTGAGTTCTAATTTCGTGAAACTGTTTTTTGATTTCGTTTAGTTTCTTCGTGGATTGAAAAGGTTTGTTTTGTTTTGACATTTGTTTTTCTTTGCGAGCCCTAATGGTTTTCAAAACATCTAATCTTTGCATAATTTCTTCTTGAATGGCAGTGGCTTTTTTCTTGTTTTGTTCTGCCCATTCTTCTTTTGATAGCATAACTTCATCATCATTTTCTTTTTTCACATATTTTTTCTTGCAAGGGCAATATCTAAAAATTGTGATATCTCCATCTTGCATTTCATTAATATTTTGCATAGTTTTTTCTCCTCCTATATATTAGATGTGTAATAAAGTGATTATATCACAAAAAAGCCCTATTTGCAATACCCATTTTATTTTTTTAAAGTAAAAAAAGCATCAAAAGATGCTTTTTTTGTTGAAAAATCATAGTTTTTTATAATTCTTAGAATATTTTACTTAAATATCTCAAATTATATGATAATTTCTTTTAAAATTCAATGTTGAGTATTGTGGTGTCATCTCTTAGTTTAAACCTTGGATAATTGTTGCAAGTGCTGTCTTGTTCTTGTGCGTTATATAATTCCATATAAAGTTCTTCAATAGGCTTTCCGCCTTGTATTTGGTCGGCAAATTCTTTTGCGGTGTATAGTTTAAATAAATCAAATATTTGGCTAAATCCATCACTCATAGCAATAATTTGTTTAATCTCATCTTTCTTAATTTTTACGTATAACCCATTGTCTATTGCTTCTGTGCTATTTGATAGTATCCAATATCCATTTTTTGTGTTTTGTGATAATCTTAATCTTATTTGTTCATCAATTATTAAAGAATATGCATCAACAGTATCAATATTGTTTTCTTTTGCTTTTTTAACTAATATTTTAATATTTTGTGCATCAAGCCTTGATAGTTCGTTTGTTGTTAATGTTTTTATTTTATTATTGTTATTTCTAATCAAGAACACGCAGTCGCCTAGCACAAAAAATTCTACCTCATTGCCATTTACTCGAAATAGGGCAATAGTTGAACTTGGTCTTATTTTTATTTCTTTTGTGCCACAATAGTAATCAAATTTTGTATTAACTTCATTAAGCCCTTTTTTCAAAATGCTTTGAACAGTTTGTGTTCTATCACCTAAATTTTCTATCAAAAAACGTGTAAATTCACGAGTAAACCATCTGGCATCACTTTTTTCTGGCGTTACATTGTCGTTTGTAAGACCTGTTGCACCATCTAAAACAAAGCCCAAATCATCTTGAAGATACACACAATCTTCATTTAAAGTTTCTGTTTCGCCCTCTTCTTTTTTGCCTTGTTTTGAAAATGTAAACTTTTTAATTGTTTTTGTTTCGTCCAAATTTTTATCTCCTAACTTGTTAAAATCATATTTACAGAGAATGTTTATTCTTTACTATTTTTTGCCAAGCACAGATTCACATAGTGAGTGGTTAAATGCTTGTTTATATTTTTAACTAAAATTGTGCTAAATTTATATTATTGTGAAGATTATGTTTATATCGCTTGTTGTTTGATAGTTTGAGCCAGATTTTGCTGTGATGTTCACAACATAGGTGCCTCTTTCAATGATTGTGCTTGGGTCCGCAATTAGTTCACGCTCATTTTCGTTAATTTGTTTGAAGTAGCGAACCTTATAATCTGTTCCAGCTGTTAAAGTGTTTTCAAACTTGTCTTTAATCACGATTGTTGGAACTTGCGAAACGCCTTCTTGATATTCTGTTTCCGTGAATGAAAGTGTTATGTTTTCTTGTCTTATTTCTTGCCTTGTGATTTTAAACATAAATGTTGTGCTAACAATTGAATAATAGTTGTCTGTTCCCAAAACTTCTGCTTTAACATAATATGTTCCAAACGAGGTTGGCTTTTGTTCGTTTGTCCATTCCTCAAAATCTGTGCCATTTGAACTAAACATAATTTTGGTTTCGCCAAATTTTGCATTTACTACTGGTTTTGTGATTTCATCGCCAAATTCAAAATCTTCTGCAAATATTTTGTTTAGAAATTCATTATGTTGCTTTGTGATTTCAAGTTCAAAAGGGCAGTCTAAAAGATTTGCATTGTTTGATTTAATCAAACCATAAAGTAAGCCAACATTTGTTTTTTGCTCGTTGCTTGCCAAAGTTGTTCTTGCTTGATCTGCGTAGAGCAAAACTTCATAGTCTGTTCCTTCAATCATTGTGTCATCTTGTGGTTTAACTCCACAAACAACAATTTCTCCTGTGTATGGGGTTGAAAATCTTTCAAACTCGCCAATCTCTTTTTGTTGAATTGTGAATTGCTTTGTAATAAGCCCCATATAATTTCCTATAAATGTGATTTGAACACTAACTTCAGTGCCTGTTGCGGAAATCATATCATCTTCAGTTGCAAGGGTGTAGTCTTTGTTTAGTTCAAGTTCTTGATTAAGAGTTGTGTTTGTGATAATCAAATTTTCCAAAACACTTGTGCCAGTGTAGGTTGGGTTATTAATTCCTTGAATTAAAATTGTGTTTTCATCATAATTTTGTGGCATAACAACAAATTCTTTTTGAGTGATTAATAAGTAGTTTTGTTCGTCTTCGCAAAGGCTGGCAATCGCAATATATTCTCCTGCATCAAGAATGGCATTGTTGTTAACTTCATTTAAACTTGTTTTTTGATAGATTTTTAGTTCTGCATTTTGATTGTTTGTGCTAATCTCAGCAGTGCTTCCAAATGCATATGCGTTTTCTGCATTAATTGAAATGCTTTGAGCATTCTTAATTTCAAATTCCTGTTCTTTTTCGCCATACACAACAAGTGAAGAGTTTTTGGCTTCAAGTGAAATTGTGAGCACTCCATCATTTAGTGAGGCATTTTGTTCAAAGTCATCACTTGTGAGAAGTGTGTTATAAACATAAACATCAAAGTTAAGTGTTTCAAGTGTTCCATCATTAATGCTAATTTCTTTTATGGAAATGCTTGCATTTGATAAATCACATTTTGTGATGCTGAATGAGTTTGTGCAAGTGATGGCAAAATAGTTTGTGCTTTCTGGAATGGTTGCAAGGCAAACATACTCTCCAATAGTTTCTGGAACAACTCTTGCAAAATCTTGTGTTTCACTTGGGGCGTAGTAGTAAACTGGCTCGCCAAATTCTGCTTGGAAGTTTGGAATTGAAGGGTTTTCGCCAAATTTCCAATTGTTGATTTTAAGTTCTTGCGTGATTTTGTTTTCTATTTTTTGAATAATTGTTGTGCTAGAAACAGTTCCAGCAAAGTTTTGCCTGCCAATAACATTAACTTCATATGTTCCAGCGTTAACAAGGTTTATAACTTCGTTTTCACTTAACATCACTTTTTCGTCATCAATGATTGCATAATATGTGATATTGTAGTCACTTTGAGTGACGAGTTCGCCACTAATTGTTGGAACAATGTTTTGAACTTGGGCGTTGTAGGTTAAGTTTTCAACAAAAGTTATTGTAAGAGTGCTTAAATCTCTTGGGCTGATTGTAAATTCTTTTGTGATTGTTCCATAAACATTATTTTTTCCAGTAATAACAACTTGTGCCGTTCCGGCATTTGTGTTGCGTTCATAATTCACATCATAGTTTTCGTCATTAAGAGCGTTGCCACAGAACAAAATTGTGTTTATTGTTGGGGCTTTTGCGTTGCCATCATAGTCAAAAACATCTTGAGATAGAGTGACGCTTGTGCTATTTGCGGTTAGTTCATTTTGCTCAATTGTGTATGATTTCACAATTGTTGCAGAAGTTAGATTGTTCTTGCCTGTGATTTCCACAAAAATTGTTTGCCCACTTAACACAAAATCTGTGGCTTCAATTTGTTCATCATAGTTTGAGTAATATAAAACATCATAATTATCACTTGAAACAAGTTGGTTATTAACAAAGATTGTGATTGTTGGTTTTTTCTCTGTTCCATCAAATTTAAATGTTGTTTCAAAGTTTTGGAGCATATTTTCTTCCAATTCTCTTTGAATAACCATAAAGTTCTGTGCGGCAGTTTCTCCAGAATAGTTTCCAATTCCTTTTGCTTTAACAGTTGCAAAGTTTGGAGAAACTGAAACGCTTTGGTTGTTTGCATATTCCAAAACATAGTCTTGGTTTAAAGCAAGTTCTTCCGCACCCTCAAAGGCTTTAAGAGAGCACAAAATTTCTGCACCATTTGGCGCATATTGACTTTCTGTTTCCAAAAGGGTTAGCAAATATTCATCAATGCTTTTTTGTGCGATTGAAAAAGTTTGTTGAATTGTTCCAGCATAATTTCCTATAAATGTGATGTTCACAATTGCCGTGTTTGTTCCAGCATTAATGTTGCTTAAATAGGTTGTTGTGTAGGAAAATATTTCTTCCCCGTCTAGTGTGATGTTAATTTGTGGAATTTGTTCATATCCACTAAAAATTAAATTTGTGTCATCAATAGCAATATTTAAGTTAGGATTTTCAGTGATGTCTATTCCTCTAATAAAGTATTGAATTTCTTGTGTTCCAACAAAATTTCCTTTTCCAATAATTTGTGCTGTTATAAATCCACCATCAACAAAATCGACATCATTGTTGATTTCATTGCCATCTCTAAAGTATAAAACATCAAAGTCCTCATTTATTGCAAGGGTGTTTCCAAAGGCGGAAACCACTGGGGCAATTTTATATGAGGTTGTGCCATCATATTGAGAGTCTTCAATTGAAGCGATTTGGGCAGTTGTTGAAATATCTGCTTTTTGAATTGTGAAATTAATTGTTCTTTGTTTGTTTTGTTCAAAATAATGATTTTTGTTTTTAACTAAAACATTAATTTGTGCCTCATCTGTTGGCAAAATATTGTTTTGATAAGTTACTTCAAGGTCTTCTAAAAGAGAACTTGGAAGTGCCACGCCATTCATTTTCATAACAAAATTTGGTGTTTGTTCCTCTGTGTTATATGTGGCATTTTCCACCTCAAAGGTGGCAGCATTTAAGTCCATATAGTTAACCACAAAATTTTTTGTAACACTTCCAACAAAGTTGGAACCTGCTTTTGCAGAAATGTTTATTGTGTTTTCTGTGTCTGGGTAACCACCACTGATTGTTATGTTAAAGTTTGAGTTGTCAAACTCTTTTGTGCCAATTCTAACGCTAACCTCTGGCATTGTTTGTGGATTTCCAGAAAAGGTTAGGCTAGAAATTGTGATATCGGTGCTGGCAACGTCTTTCTTTGTGATTGTGAAAGTTTTTTCTGCTCTTCCCATAAGTGTTTTGCTAGAGTCTAGTGCAGAAACAATCAATTTTGCCGTTCCAGCATTTATGTTGTTTTCATAGAACACAACATAGTCTTCGCCTTCTACAAAAATGGTATTATTATTTTTAACCGTTATTTCTGGCTTAATTTCTTGCCCAGAGAACACAAATTCAGTTGAATTAAGTTCAACAAGGTTTATATCTAATGCTGTTTTGTTTGGTTTGCACGCGGCAAATGCAAAAGATATTGTTATAAATAATAGTGATAAAAGTGCAATAAAAAATGCTTTATTAAAGGTTGTTTTAATCATTATTTTTCTCCAAAGTTATATTTGCCTTATTATATCATAAAGCGTTTTTGTTGGCAAACAAAAGTAGACTTAATGTTTTTATTTCGCTTGAAAAATGTTTGATTTTTTGCTATAATGTTGTTATGAAAAAAATAACATTAATTTGCATCGGTTCCATTAAGGAAAAATATCTAAAAGATGCTATAGACGAATATTCAAAAAGGATTCAAAAGTTTTTTGAACTTAACATCATTGAACTTCCAGAAAGCAAATTGCTTTCTTCTCAAAAAGAAATTGAAAGAGCTCTTTGTGAAGAGGGAGAGAAGGTGCTAGAAAAAGCAAAAGGCAAAACGCTTGTTTCGCTTTGTGTGGAGGGAAAACAACAAACTAGCGAAGAATTTGCAACTTTTGTTAATCAAAAAACCGATTTAGGCGAACTTTGTTTCGTTATTGGCTCTAGTTTTGGGCTTTCTCAAAAGGTTAAACAAAACTCAATTAATATAAGTTTTTCTAAACTCACTTTTCCACATCAACTAATGCGAGTTATCTTTTTGGAGCAATTATATCGTGCTGGAACCATAATTAATAATGTCACATATCACAAATAAAAAAACTATCTTAATTTATTTGACATATTTTAGACGTAATGCTAATATATAATTATATAATAACAAGGGGGAAAAGAAATGGCAAAAGCATCTAATGATTATTTTGGGTTAAATTATGTTGTAAGTTTGATTCTTGCAATTATTCCCGTTACAGCATGGATTTGTGGTGCTGTTACCAGATTTATGGAAGGAAAAATCGTCGCTGGACTTATCCGTTTGATCTTTGGATTTACCATTGTATGGATTCTTGACATAATTTGGATGATCATGAACAAGAAGATAATTCGTATTATCAACATCTAATAAAAAGTGCATAAGAGCACTTTTTTATTTTAGCCAATAAAAGTGCTAGATAGCGTTGTTTATTTCCTATAAAAACAAAAATGCAAGATTTTTCTTGCATTTTTTTAATTTAAAGTGTAGGTTAACTCAATTTCATCATCTCCGTGAATCCAAATTCCATTTTTTGTGAAATTTTCAACATCGCTGAGGATTTTCCAAACTTGGTTGGTTGGTCCATTTAGTGCTGGGTTTGGAACATCAATTGGTTCTTCTTCATCATCTTCGTCATCGAGTTCATCATCTGTTGGGTCATCAATGCTAAGGACTGAAACTCTTCCTGTAACATTAATGGCAAGGGGCGTTCCATTAACATAAACATGCCCAATATTTAAGTTGAAGTCTGGGTTTACTTCAATAGGGCTTGAAACATCTGTTAGCGTGTTAATGCTTAAAAAGTCATATCTTTCCTCATCAACAATAATATAAAAAATGGTTGTTCCTTCAACTGGCACAAATTTTTCAAATGTGGCATTAACATTTTCTTCATTGTCTCCCAAGTCTGGGCAGTGAGTTATTGGAGCTCCTTCATAGGTGTAGCCATATTCAGCATTTGGCAAAGGTTCTCCAAAATAAAAAGATGTTTGTTCGCAGCCTTCAACTGTTATGCCATTATATTTTTCTGGAGCATAAACAGCATAAAGGTTATTTGATTTGCCAATTTTTATGGAAGAGATTGTTTTGTGTGTGTTTAAATAATTTCCCACATATTCTTGTGCGGTCATGTGTGTTTCAGAGTAATCTGGGTAGTCTGGCTCTATATCCTCATTATCTTCGTTACTTTGCTCATCATGGCGTGTATATGCGTTAAAATTAAACAGCTCACAATAGTTTGTTGACCAGCCAACAAAATAAAGCCCAGTTTTTTCTTCTTCAAACTCATCAAGAGTGGTGTTTTTCATGATATCTTCAATCAAAACTTCATCGCCAAAGGCATATTTCACGCTTGACTCAACCAGCATGTTGTCATAGATAAATGTAACAGAATAAGTCTTAACACTAAAAACAACAAAAAGAGTTACGTCTTCTTCAACGACCAAAGAAGAAAAGATGTCGCCGTTTTGGTCATTTATTCTAATTTCTTCAAACGAATATTCTTCTGGGGTGTTTTGCTGAATGAGCTCTATTTCACTTGAACTTAATGTTATGGTGGTTCCATCTTCAACCACAAATGAAGATGGCACATCAATTAATTCTGGGTCCAATATGCCCAAATTAATGGTAACTGTGTGCATAATTGGTTGCGGTTCTTCTGGGTCTTCAGGCGTTGGATCTGGGTTGTTGTTGCACGCAGCAAACAACAAAACAGCACAAAACGCCAAAATAAACATTAAAACTAAGTTTAAAATGTGTTTTTGTGATTTTATCATCTTGTTCTCCTATTTTTATTATGCAACAAAGTGCTTTGCATATTCAAATTAATTATATCAAAAGAGGCAACAAATTATCAAGCATATGATGTGAAAAAGTATAAATTAACAAGAAACTTGACAAAATTGAAAAAAATAGTTATAATTCTTAATGACAAGAATATTTGGAAGGTGCGATATGAAAGTTTTGGTAACAGGTGGACTTGGATATATTGGTTCACACACGGTAACAACCCTTATTGAAAATGGCTATGAGGTTGTTATTGTTGATAATTTGTCTAACTCAAAGATTGAAGTTTTAGATTCTATTTATGCAATAACTGGTGTGAGGCCAGCATTTTATCAGTTTGATGTGAGAGATGAACAAAAACTTGATGAACTTTTTGAAAAAGAAACGCCAGAAGCAATTATTCATTTTGCTGGATTTAAGGCGGTTGGCGAAAGTTGTCAAGAACCATTAATGTATTATGAGAACAACCTTGGTTCAACTTTTTCAATTCTTAAAATGATGAAAAAATATAAAGTTTGCAACAAGATTGTGTTTTCTAGTTCTGCCACAGTGTATGGTGTTCCAGACAGTGTTCCACTCACTGAATCATCACCAATTAAAGAGGCAACAAACCCATATGGGCAAACAAAGATTATGATTGAAAAGATTTTAACCGATTTTGCCAAAGTTGAAGGCACAAATGTTGCACTTCTTCGTTATTTTAACCCAATTGGTGCACACACAACTGGATTGTTGGGAGAAGACCCAAACGGACTTCCAAACAACATATTCCCATATCTAAACAAAGTGGCTGTTGGTGCATTGCCAATTTTAAATGTGTTTGGAGATGATTATGAAACTGTTGACGGAACAGGAGTTAGGGACTACATTCATGTTATGGATTTAGCTGAAGGGCACGTTTTGGCCCTTAAAAAATTGGAACAAGATTGTGGTGTGTTTGTTTGCAATTTGGGAACAGGAAAAGGGACATCTGTTTTGGAACTTGTTGCCGCTTATGAACAAGCAAATGATATCAAAATTAACTATCAAATTGCTCCAAGAAGAGCGGGCGATATTGCAGAAAATTATGCAGGAACAGAAAAGGCTAAAAATGAGCTTGGTTTTGAATGCAAATATTCAATTAAAGATGCTTGTGGCGATGGATATCGTTTCCAAATATATTCACTTTTTGTGCAACGCATAAAAAGCAAGAATAGAGAAAAAGAAGTTGTTCAAGAATAACAAAAAAGGCTGATTTAATCAGTCTTTTTTTGAAATTGGTGGGGTTGACTTTTTGGCGTTTTTTTGTTATAATTATGCTATAACAAAACATTTAGGGGTAAAAAAAGTGGAACCATTAGAAGATGAAGAATATAGAATCATTGAAGATGAGGAAGATATTAAAAGAAGAAAAATAGCAGAATTCCTTAACGACATATTTGAACCAATTCAAAGAGAAATGGAACGTGAAAACAAGGATGGTGCTTTGTGTGGCATTATATCTAATTTGTGTTTTATGCAAGACAAATTGGGAAATACTGCTGTTTTTTGTTCAAAGCCTGCTTCAACATTTATGATAGATGGAGCTATTAATAACATTATAACATACGCTAAAAGCAATGAACAATTCGACAAAGATTTCACTTATCAAAGTTTTCAAGCATTTATGGTGGTAAATATGATGGAGCATGGCGTAAGAGATGCTGGGATTGATGAGTTAAGAGAAGTTTATAGCTTTTTAAAGTCAGACATTGAAGGCGGCAGAAAAAATGTGCCAAACCTTGATTTGTATTTTAGACGAAACAAGCAAACCAACAAAATTAAACTTTTTGTTAATGTTAATTTGAAAGACAAAACCATTAAAGAAGAAGTGCCATTCAAATTTTTAAATAGTTGTTGTAAGGAAATTAACAATTCAATAAAAAAAGAAAGCAGTAAAAAAAATAATAAACCAAGTTTTTAATAATAAAAAAGTCCTAAATCACTAGGACTTTTTTATTATGAACCATAAATTGTTAAAACTGTTTTTCCATCTGTTGGGGTGAATGCAAAGCTTTGAGCAACTTTCATGCCTAAATATTCTTGTGTGGTTAGGCTATATGCAAATCCATTTGTTTCACTGTTTCCCAAAAGTGTGTTCACAAACATTGAACCAATTTGTTTGTTAAATTCATCTGCGTTACCAACTTTAACAAAGTTGTTCAAAAGTTGAAACACAGGTTTAATTTGCTCATAAGTTACTTTGTTTAAGTTTAATGCCTTGCTTTCAACTTCATAAGAAATTGTGCCTTGTTCCATAATAACGGTCATGGTTGATGCAATATAAATTGTGTCTGGAACTTTTCCCTTTAACATTGAAAGTGGAAATGTGCTCATTTTTTTCTTAACATCTAATAGGCTGATGCTTGAAACTGTTTTAAAACTATTTCTGATAGTTGTTTTGCCGTCGGCAGTCACAATTTCGTGGTCGGCAAAATCAAATTCCAAAAGTTGAAAGTCATAATCACTTAATTTGAATGTTTCACTTCCAGTGCTAATAGATGGGTCTTGTGAAGACAATATCATATTAAATAGTGCACAACTTTCTTTGTCTGTTAGAATCAAGTTGTCTGTTCCCAAAATTTTGTTTGCTTCGCCAAATTCAATTGCATATTCTTTTGTTTCACTGTTATAAGTTATAACTTTGTTTGTGCCCAAACAGAATGCATCATTAATTTTGTTCATAACAGCAGTGTAGTCTGCATCTTGTGGTATATTGGTTGCCACCTCTTCTTGCTCTGGAACGCTGGAAATTTTATTTAAAGCAGAAGCCACAGAAAACACATTCACATCATACTTAAAATAACAGAATGCCCAAATTCCACCAACAGCCAAGGCCGCAATTATAACAAGAGTTATAATGATTATCAAGAGTGATTTTAATAATTTCCCCATATTTTCCCCTCACTTTTATTAGTTTGATTATAACATAAAACAAAAATAAAACAAACATATTTATAACATTTCTATATTTTTTTAAAAAAGATATTGACAATTAAATAACTATTTAGTATAATCAATTTGCAAATCGTTCGCAAATTGGAGAAAATATGGAATATCAAACAAAACAGCGAAAAGTGCTTTTAGACTTTTTTAACGAGCACTTAGACCAAAAACTAACGGCAAAAATGATTTTCGAGAAAATACAAGGTCCAATTAGTTTGAGTGCAATTTATAGGAATTTGGCAAAATTGGAGCAAGAGGGCATTTTAAAAAGATTTTCTGGTGTTGGCGATCAAGAAATTTATTATCAATACATAAAGAATGAAAACTGTCAAAATGTTTTGCACATTTCTTGCATAAAGTGTAAAGAAACTTTTCATCTTCACGAAAAGGAAGCCAAACAAATTGAAAGTATTTTGGGGAATGAAAACTTTTTGTTAGATAAAAATAAAACAGTGTTATATGGCGTGTGTGATAAATGCAAACAATAAAAGGGGAGAAAATGAAAAAAGTTTTATCAAAAAACAAGATATTAAGCATTATCTTTGCATCTTTGTTTCTTTTGCTTTTCTCATTTTCATTTGTTGGTTGTGGAACTAGCCCAAGCGCTAAAATAAACATTGTGACCACAAGTTATTCAGCAGCAGACTGGGCACAAAACATCAGTCGTGGTGGAGATGTGGAGGTTATTTATCTGCTTGAAAAGGGAGTTGATGCTCACAACTATTCACCCACAGCAAAAGATAAGATTAAAGTTTTGAAAGCAGATATGTTTATTTATGTTGGTGGCGAAAGTGAAAGTGGTTGGCTTTTAGATGCGGTTAAAGATGCAAAACAAGAACAGCAACAAATTAATATGTTTAACTCACTTGAAAGCAATCTAAAAGAAGAAGAAACAATTGGCAGTATGCAAGGCGAAAATGAAAGTGATGATGAAGTTGAATATGATGAACATGTTTGGCTTTCGGTTAAAAATGCAAAAGTTATTTGCCAAGAAATTTGCAATAAACTAATTTTGCTAGATAAAGAAAATGAAAGTTTGTATGAACAAAACTTGAAAGATTATTTAAAAGAGTTAGATGGGCTTGATAGTCAATTTGAAACATTAGAGGCAACAAAACAAGTTAACACTGTGGTGTTTTGTGACCGTTTTCCATTTCGATATCTTCTAAACGACTATAATATTTTGTATGACGCAGCCTTTTCTGGTTGCTCAACAGACATTGGTGTTAGCCCTAAAACAGTTCTATCTTTATCAAACACCATAAACACCAATAACCTAAAATATGTGGTGATAATTGAAAATGCAAATAGAAATATAGCAAACGCGGTGATTGAAAAAACAAACACAAAAGACCAAAAAATTCTTGTGATGAACTCGCTTCAATCTGTTAACACGAAAAACAACCCTCAAAGTTATTTGCAGGCAATGGAACACAACTATCAAACACTAAGAACAGCACTCGAAAACAGATAAAGGAAACAAAAAAATGGCACAAATTGAATGTAAGGATGTAAAAATTTCATATGGACAAAAAGAGGTTTTTAACTCTCTTAATTTTTCTGTTTCAAAAGGGGACTATTTGTGTGTTGTTGGAGAAAATGGAGCAGGAAAAAGTTCTCTTTTAAGAGCAATTTTGGGGCTTGATAACAACTATTCTGGAGAAATTTTGTTTGGAGATAAACTAACAAAACAAAAAATTGGGTATTTGCCACAAAGCACTCTTGTTCAAAAAGATTTTCCTGCAAGTGCGTGGGAGATTGTTCTTTCTGGGTGCGTATCAAAAATGGGATTTAGACCTTTTTATTCCAAACAAGAAAAAATGCTTGCCTATGATAGTATGGAAAAGCTTGGAATTTTAGACTTGCAAAAAAAGTGTTTTAGGGAACTCTCTGGGGGGCAACAACAAAAAGTGTTGCTTGCAAGGGCGTTGTGTTCTGCACAAGATGTTTTAATTTTAGATGAGCCAGTTTCTGGGCTTGATGTGAATGCCACAAAAGATATGTATCGCATTATTGAGCACTTAAACAAAGTGGACAAAATAACAATTATTATGATAACACATGACATAAAACATGCATTAAAATATGCAACACATGTTTTGCATGTGAAACAAAAACCTTATTTTGCAACAGTGGAAGAATATAAAAATAGTGAAACTTTTTTAGAGTTTGACAAAAAGGGGCAATAATGGATATTAGTTTTTTTGAGTATTTTAATTATTCTTTTGTTTGGTATGCATTAATTGTGGCTGTTTTAATTTCGGTGTGTGCTTCGTTGTTGGGAGTTACTTTGGTTTTGAAAAGATATTCTTATATTGGAGATGGATTATCTCACGCCGCATTTGGAATTTGGGCAGTTGCCACAGTTTGCAATATTTCAAATAGTATGATTTTAACTTTGCCTGTTACAATTCTTTTTGCAATCTTTTTGCTTTGTGGTGGAGAAAACAGGAAAATAAAAGGCGATGCCAGCATCGCAATGGTTTCGGTTAGTGCTCTGGCAATTGGTTACATTTTGATGAGCGTGTTTGGAACAAGTGGAAACATCTCTGGTGATGTTTGTGACATTTTGTTCTCTTCCAGCAAAATTCTATATCTTTCATCTTTGGAAGTTTGGCTTTCTGTTGGGCTTTCTTTGCTTGTTGTTTTGCTTGTGGCAATTTTTTATAACAAAATATTTGCCATCACATTTGATGAAAATTTTTCAAAGGCAACAGGTGTTAAAACAAAGTGGCTAAATTTGCTCCTTGCGGTTATTGTTGCAATAGTTATTGTTCTTGCAATGCGTCTTGTTGGCTCACTTTTGGTGTCTGCCTTAATTGTTTTTCCAGCAATTTCGGCAATGAGGTTGTTTAAGAGTTTTAAGAGCGTCACAATTTGTGCGTGCATAATTTCTGTTTTTGGGGCATTTTGTGGGGTTATGTTCTCACTTTTGTTTGATATGCCAATTGGAGCAACTATTGTTGTGTTTGATCTACTCATATACTTAATCTTCAATTGTGTTGCCCTTTGTTTAAAAGGGAAAAAGGCGTAAAAACAAGGTAAAATGATTGTTATAAAGCTTCTAAAAGTTTTAAATCAGCATATTAAAATAATGCTGTTAATATAAACCACAACATAAATATGGTTTAGACATTGATCATAAAGATTCATCAGTGAATATTCCAAAGTTATAAAATCGAAAAACACACAACTGTGTGTTTTTTATTTTAAAAAATTGCGTAAGAAGTTGACTAATAATTGCTAATAAAATATAATAATTAAGAAAGGAGAAAGAATTATGACATTTTTTGTTTGGATTTGGCTTGGAATTTTGGTTGTTAGTGCTATTTTGGAACTTGCTTCTATGCAAATGGTTTCTATTTGGTTTTGTGCTTCATCAGTTGTGGCAGCCATTTTAGATATTTGTGGCGTGGCAATTTGGATTCAAGCACTCGTGTTTGTTTTGCTGGCACTTATTTTGCTTTTGTGCCTAAGAAAATTCTGCCTTAAGTTTTTGCTCAAAGGAGACACAATCAAAACAAATGTTGACACTTTGGTTGGCTCTGTTTTTCCACTTTTTGAAGAAATAAAACCAGAGCAAAATGGAAGCATTAAAGTTAATGGTGTTGTTTGGACCGCACAAAGCGAAAAAGAACAAACCATAAAAAAAGGAGAAAAGGTTGTTGTCACAAAAGTTGAGGGCAACAAACTTATTGTTAAAAAATTTATAGAAAAAAAGGAGAATAAATAATGAGCACAGCCCTTATTATTGCCATTGTGGTGTTAGCACTTGTTATTATCGCAATATTGGCATTAAGTTTAAAAATTGTTCATCAATCAACAGCGATTGTTATTGAAAGACTTGGAAAATTTCACAAAGTTTTGGAAACTGGAATCCATTTCATTATTCCATTTTTTGATAGGCCAGCTGGTCCACCAATCACACTAAAAGAAAGAGTTGCAGACTTTGCACCTCAACCAGTTATCACAAAAGATAATGTTACAATGCAAATCGACACAGTTGTTTATTTTCAAGTAACAGACCCAAAAATGTATACATACGGAGTTGAACGCCCAATTGCAGCAATTGAAAACTTAACAGCAACAACTCTTCGTAACCTTGTTGGAGAACTGGAACTTGATGCAACTCTCACCAGCCGTGACACAGTTAACACAAAGATGAGAGCAATTTTGGATGAAGCAACCGACCCATGGGGAATTAAAATTAATCGTGTGGAACTTAAAAACATTTTGCCACCAAAAGATATTCAAACCGCCATGGAAAAACAGATGAGAGCAGAAAGAGAAAGGCGTGAGGCAATTTTGATTGCAGAAGGTGAAAAGAAGAGTAACATCTTAATTGCAGAAGGAGAAAAAGAAGCGGCAATTTTGCGTGCTGAAGCCAAAAGACTTGCTCTCATTAAAGAGGCAGAAGGTTTGTCACAATCTATTAAACTTATTGTAGAATCAAAACCAGACCAAGCATACCTAACTCTAAAAGGTTTTGAAGCAATCCAAAAAGTTGCAGATGGAAACGCAACAAAACTTATTATTCCAAGTGAACTCACAAGCATTACAAACTTTGTTGCAACAGCAAAAGAAACAGTGGAAGCCATGAAAAAAGAAACGAAAAAGACAAAATCTAGCAAAAAATAACAATCAAAACAAAACAGACCCACTTTTAAGTGGGCTGTTTTTAGCTCTTTTACTTGCTAACCTTTGGTTTATTCGATGGAGGAA
The DNA here is from genome assembly GCA_905235475.1 of uncultured Clostridia bacterium. Classification (GTDB taxonomy): domain Bacteria; phylum Bacillota; class Clostridia; order Christensenellales; family UBA1242; genus UBA7584. The sequence goes on along the minus strand of CAJOLU010000004.1, from coordinate 23,638 downwards.
TAGATGAGGTTATTTGTAAAGAATAAGTTATTTTCGTTAAGAGGTTCATCTTTTTTGTTTTGGACGTTTTTGACGACACAGATGTTGCCTTTTTGGTGGCTCTTGTTATTGCTATTGATAATATCACAGATAGTAGAAGAAAAAGTTAATCACAAAAAATAAAATCGTGTTTATTATTGACACGATTTTTTATATTTAGTATAATTTTCATATGTTAAAAACAAAAGATAAAATTTGCCAAATTATAATTTTGATGGCATTGTTAATTTGTTCACTTTTTGCTTTTGTTGGCTGCAAAACAGCAGACCTTTATTGCTATTTTGTGAGTGAGGATGAAATTGTGTTAATGACAAATTCAAACCTTAGCACAAGGGAACTTAAAATTGAATCTAACACTCAATATAATGTGTTTTGGGACGCAAATATTATAGATTATAATAGCGAAACGGGTGAAATTGTTGCCAAAAAAGAAGGGAAAACCAAATTTGTTGTTAGTTTTGTGAAAGACAACAAAACATATTCTCAAAGCGTGTCAGTTACTGTGATTGAACCAGCATTTGCCACAGATATTGAACTGGAAAGTCAATACATCTTTTTTATTGGAACTCGCAACAACAAATTTTCTTGCAATGTGACAACACAAAACAACAAGCCATACAACTTTGACTTGCAGTGTGTTAGTTCAGATTGGAACTGTTTTCAAACCAACAAAGATGTTATCATTCCTCAAACAACTGGAACAGCAACTTTAACTGTTAGAGCGGTGAAGGATTATGATGAGGAGAAAAAAGAGTTTTCCTACATCGAAGAACACACAAAAGTGGTAATTGAAAGGCCGGTGGAAGATTTAACACTTGCCCTATGTGATGGCAGTGGAACGGAATTTGCAAAAAAGGAAAGTTATCCTCTTTTTAGTGGGAATGATAACAACTTGCCAAACTATTATTTAAAATTAAGGTCAAGCCAAAATATTGCCAGTTACAAAATTGCAAAAGCAAACGCAAATCAACTTTGGGATATAGACCAAAATAGGCAAATAATTGTTAAAAATTCAAACGAAGTTTATGTTCCAATCAAAGTTTATGGCAATGGGAAAAGTGATATTAGCGTAAAACTTGAAAGGCAAAATAGCGAAGTTGTTTTTGTTTCAAATTCTTTAAACATTTATTGCTACAAATATTTAAACCAAGAAGATGTGAAATTGTATGTTGCAAAGCAACACACAACGAAAGAAACACTTGTGGACAATGCAAATTCTTTGATTGAGTTTGTGCCAAATTCACAAACGGGCAACTATGAATTATACAAAATAGCAGAAGATAGCAACTATTTCCCGCTTGCAATTCAAAATAAAAAGTATTTTTATGGCATAATTTGTTTTGACAATCTTGACACAAATTGTTATAATGAAATCAATGCTGAAGCCAGCAACCTAACACTTGAAAAAGTGGCACTAAATAAGTTTTATTTTAAAGTGGAACAAAGTGGCAACGCACGTGTTTTGTTGACCGCAACTGCAATTGATGGTAGAACCTTTCAAAAGATTTTAACTTTTGATGTCACAAATGTTTTTCCAGACACTTTTTCTTGCGTGGAAGATGTGAACATCACTATGCAAATTAATGAAGAGAAAGATTTTGCAATTTCAAATGTTGTTCCAGTTTATGCAAACACCAACTATCAAATATCCTTGCAAAATAACAATGGCGTTCTTGAACTTAATGGCACAAAAGTTTGTGCAAAAAGTGCTGGGCAAGAAGTTGTGAACATTTGTGTTGGGGATAGGCAATATGCATATTACATAACTGTTGAATCAGATATTTCTTGTGAAGTGAGTGAACAAATGTATACTAATGGTGAATATTGCGTTGTGATTTCTGTTAATGGAACTTATGATAGCATAAAAGATGTTTGTGTTTTGGAAGATGAAAATGCTAATATTATAATAATGCAGAATTACATAAGAATTTCATCAAACAAGATTATCTCAACAATTTATGTAACAATATGTGCTGGCGAAGATTTTGTTAAAACAATTGAGGTTGATTGGGGGAATACATAATAATTTGTTGTTTTAACATAATAAAACAGGGGGAACTATGAATAAAAAAAGATTTTTATCATCAATGACTGTGGTTGGTTATGGAATGCTTGCAGTTTTTGTTGTTTTGTTTATTGCAATTGCAATCTTTCTTTCCATTAATGGCTTTGGAAAAGTTGAGAAAAAAGTTGACAAAATTGCTTTTTCAATGCCAGAAAATTCTGCTGAAGTCACAACAGAAAATGATGTGACAAGCATTTCAACCACAGATATATATAAAACAATTGATTTTAAAATTGCAGGTGTTGCAGGAAATGAAGAGGTTGACTATTCAACAAGAACAATAACTGTTGTTATAAACAACTCCAGTGGCACTGAGTTTACTCCAGCAAGCAAAGAAGCAACAAGCGTGTGGTTCGTTCAAAGAAATGGTTCTGGAGAATTGTTGCAAGATGAAGAAGGGAATTATATCCCTGTTGATTCTAACAAAATTGATGTAAAAGTTAATGACCCAATCACATTAATGCTTGCAACAACTAAATATGAAGATAATGATTTAAACCCCGACAAAGATGCGTCATATCTTAAAGGTGGCATAAGTTACATTCACGCAAGAAGTGGTGACAATTTGCTTGATGCAGATGAAATAAAAGTGCAAGTTGATGTTCCAGTAGAGAATTTTGAAATTGTTGTTTATGGTTATGATTATAACGACACAACCAATCAAAAAATTGATTTAACTGATTCAATCAAAAAGACTTCTGGAATTTCTTATAAAAATATACGAAAAATTACAAATGAGGGCGATGAATATTTAAATATTAGTGACACAACACAAAATCATTTAGGGAAAACGATTTATTTTGTTGGGGAAAGCACTTCAAAGTATGAAAAGGGAAAATACTACACAGTTGTGGAAAAAGAAAACAACACAATTGGTTGGCAAGAGAATAATTCACTTCGCTATTTCATTCAAGGAACACAATTAGACCTTGGAGTTAGAACTTTCCCACAAAATGCAACATCTCCAATTTTGGGTAAGTTTAAGCAAGCAATGTTTAGCCTAGAAGCAGTAAGTTCGGATTCAGCTGTAATTAGCGGAAGTGAGTTAAGTGTTGTTGGTGCAGACGCCGCAACAACTGGTTCTATAAAAATTGTTGCAACTCTTCCAATTTTGCTTGGGGGAACAGAAAGAGTGGCATCTGAAATTGTTGTTGAAACTGCAGCATATGAGATTGAGAAGTTGGAATATGATAATAATCAAATCAAAGATAACACAATTAACTGTTTTCTTAACAAACAAATGAATGTTAATTTCAATTCTATTGAACAAGATGATGGTTTGAGTTTGGGTATTAGCATTATTCCAAAGTTTTATAATGGTCACAACAACCCATATGAAAATGATTTCACATCAATTTACGCAGAACTTCGTTCAAATCATGGTGTTGCAGACGAAGGTGCGGGAACTATTTCGGTTAGTTCTTTAGCAGAAGGTTTTGTTGAACCAATTAGTTCATTTAGCACAAGAAATGTAACAAATGGAACAAAAACAACAAACAAAATAGCCTCTTTCACTGCAAGTCGAATGCTTTTTAGTGATGAAAATATTTATTTAATCATTTCAAACCAACAAAGTTTTTCTGATACCAATCTGCCATATTTGGCTTTCAAAGTTGTTTCAATCATCAATAAGCCAGTAACCAACCAACAAAATGAAGAGTTAAATGAATTAACTTATAATGCAGAACTCACAATCAATTTTGCAAAAGAAGATGAAAATTACATTTATTTTGCGGGGAAAAAGTATGATGAAGAAGTTTTAATCAACAATGAAAAAATTATTGAAGAAGGCATTTTATCTTCAAATAACTCAAATGAATTAAAAATTGATTACACAAAAGAAACAGAAAGACCAATTATCTACACTTCAACTGATCAATCATTGTTTGCAAAATGGGTGTTTTTTGCTCAAACACGTGTGAGTGATGTGATTTCGCTTTCATCAACAGGACAAATTAAAACACCAACAACATATGGTTCTCAAGTTTATGCTATTGGACAAGGTAACATTAACATATATCCAAAACTTGTTTTATGTAACCAAGATTATGAGCCAATAAACTGTTTTTATGAAACCTTTGCTGTTAATGATGAAACTGGTTATTTGTTAATTGATGAAATTAAATCAACTGATTTAATAGAAAGTAATAAAAATAATTATGTTGTGCTTTATGACCCACAAATAAGTGAAAAAATTGTGGTAACTGAAAAGCTTGTTGAATTGTCATTTTTCTATGACCAAACTTTAAAAGACAAAATTGAAGGCGATATTGAAATTGTGGCTCAATCAAGAAAAGATTTCTATCTAATTGCCAACTCAAAAGCAGCCCTTCAAAATTCAAAACCAGGCTCACGTTTGCAAGCAACTTTAACCATGAGTGCAAGCCAACAAAATTTAAGATTATTCTATGACACAAATTATTTATATGCAAGTTTTTCTGTGGAAGACAAGCCAGAAGATGATGATTGTTTGCTTGAATTCTCAATAGATGAAAATCCTTTAAGTTCCATTAAGGCTCAAATTAAACTGGTGGATATTCAGGCAATTGATGCAGTTTTTGATGTTGTGCAAGAACTTAACACACACTTGCTTAGTAAAGATTTGAATAGAAGAGTGTTGTATGAAGGAGAAAATGCAACATTCAATAACACAGATGGCACACAACTGTTACTTATTAGAGGAAAATATTATATTGTAGATTCAAAAGAAATTGATGGAGCAACCGTTTATTATTGGAAGGCAGATAGTGAAAACCCTGCTCTGGGATATTCAAATGATGTTAAACACATATCAATTGCTGAAACATCCACATCAACTCAAATTAGTTTTGATTCCAATGGGTTAACTTTGCCAAATTCTGTTTATTCCACATTAACCGTAAAACAAGAACACGGATATGAAGATTTGGATGTGAGAGGCAAAACAGTTGGATATCGTGTGGTTGTTATTGATAATGCTTCAAAGGTAATTAATAAAAATGATATTGTAACTTTAACACAAAACAATCTTGCACAGCATATTAAGGTTAACACTTATAATGATGCATTTAAATTTGCTTTATATGATGGGTGGAAGAGTGAGATTAATGGCAAATATGTTTATCTTGTTTACACAATGAGTGTTAATCAAGTTTTAAAAGCTGTGGATTCATATAGAATTGACTTTGACTTGACTGAAAATGATTATAGCATTTCATTAAAATCACAGGTAACAATAGAGGGCTCCACATATAATGTGGATGGATTATATGCTGAAAAAGATGAAAGTGATTATACAACAAACATCATAAAATTAAATTCATCAATGGGGCAGTTGTTGGGCGATGTTAGAGCCTTGCTGAATGTTGCAAACAACAAAAACGGCACAAATTCAGATTATAACGATAACTATAGTGGCCTTTCTTTACGTGGAATATTGATGAGTAATAATCCAAATATTGAAGAGGTTGATTATAGTGTGTATGTGTCTGTGATATTTGGAGAAACAGGACAACTCACATTAAGTGCAATAGATGGTTATAAATTTACAACAGAAAATGAAGAGAATCCACTTGCTCAAAGTGGGCAATATAAAATAACACTACAATGCTTTATTGATGTTGAAAATTCTAACGCTTTCTATGCGATAAATATTCCATTAATCATTGGCTTTAATGTGGTTAATGCTTAAATATACTAAAAGGAGAGAGGTATGGCAAAAACAACAAAGGAAAACACAACACAAAAATCTAAAATTAAATTAATTCAAAAACCAATTTTAAAACAAAGAGATGTGGGCAGCGATATTGAAAATTCTATGGTTAAGTTTAATTTTGAAGATTATTCCAAAGTGAGTTATGAGGACCAAACAAAATTATTCAATGCAATTAAATCAACTTTTGTGCAACTGCGTGAACAAAGTGAATATATGGAACAACAAGAGTTTGAGGCGAAATATGTTGACTATTTGGTTGAATTATTGGATTTAGCTGTTACAGGAAATGTTTCCGCAATGGATTATTTATGTTTTATGTATAAAAAGGGTGTTGATGGTGCAATACCAGTTAATTTAACTTTGGCACACAAGTGGGGAATGCTTGCAATAGCAAACGGGAGCAAACTTTCTGTTGATAGGCTTCGAATGTTTATCACACCAGTTTTGGAATATGTTGAAGATAGTGATGTGGACATTGGCTATATGATGGATCGCTATGATGTTGAAGATGCCGATGCAGCATACTTTGTTGCTCAAACTTTTGCTGGACTTTATAACCCAAGAATGGATATAACTCTATTAAATATGGCAAGAGAGGACCCAATTCCGCTAGAGAGCAATTTTCAAAAATTTATGATTGAAGCAAGCAAAAAACGCGATGAAGTTTTGCCAGATTTGTTAAAATATCTAAAATAACAAACATAAAAAAGAACTTTAAAGTAAAGTTCTTTTTTTAATGATATGATTTCAATATAAATTGGTTTTATTTTCTTAAAGTTTTTAAATATTCCTTATCTTCTTTCAACACTCTAAAACTATCGTGGCATTTTGAAATAGCTTTGTTTTGCGTGAACTTATTAAGAGTTTTTGATTTTAAGACCTCAAGTGTTTCATCTCTGTGTTTAATAAAACTTTCACAAATAAGCCAAGCATTCATCATATTAACATAATATTCTTCTTCATTAGCAAAAGTTTGAGAAATTTCAAGTATTTGCGAAGTGAATTCATCATAGTTTAAAAGTTTTAAACAAATAATTAAGCCAGTTCTTCTCACAAAAGGTTTATGCGATTTTATAAAAGTTTTTGCAAGACCAAAAAAGTCATTTTTATTTTTGTTATTAATCTTAAATTTTAAAGTGTCGGTGCTTGCCCAGTTGTCACATTTGTTCACATATTTTTTTAAGTATTTTGTGAAAACGGAGAAGTCTTGTATTTGGCAGATTAAATAACCATTTATAAAGGTGTTTGAAAGGTTGCTCCACAAAAATAAATCCAAAAATTCTAAATAATTGCCTTTTGCAATTTCTTTTGAAATGCGTTTTATTTCTGGAGCAGGAACAGCAAGGCAGGGAAGAGAAGTGTTTGCAATTCTTTGTTCCCACTTTGCTTTTTCTTCTCCCTTTGAAAATGTTTTTAAATAGTTTTGAAATTGTTCTGCATCACTTTGTTTCCAATGGTTTTTAACTAATTCCATATTTTTCCTCCACAAAAAGTATAGCATAAAATAATAAGAATGTATAATATTTTTATTGTTTCATAAACTAAACAAAAAAGAGGATTAATATGAGAAAAACAAGTTCACTGCGAAGAATTGATGAATTGGGACGAGTTGTTCTTCCAAAAGAAATTAGACAAAAACTGTGTTTAAATCAAGGTGCAGAAGTTTTGGTTGAGTGTGAAGATGATAAGGTGGTTATCACACACCATTCAAAATTATCATTTTATGAAAAAAACGCAAAAATTGTTGTAAAGTGTTTTGATTCCTTTAATGTGGAATGTTTTGTTTGCTCCACAAGTGATATTATTGCAAAAAGTTGCAATGTGATTATAAACAAAAAGTTGTTTGATTATTTCTTTGAACGCAAAAATGTTATTTTGTCTGGGAACAATCTTTTGGGGCTAACTCAAGATACAAAAACCGAAATTATTTTGCCAATTATTAGCAATGGCGAAGTGTGTGGTGGAATGGTTCTCACAAGCAAAACTTTGTTAACAGACTATTCCTTTGCTCTTCCAATGCAAAAATATTTAAGTTTGATGATAGATTAAAAGTTTTCCACTTTTCCACAAAAATAAAAAATGTGTTACAAATTAACACATTTTTTTATTTAATTGTTGCCTTTTGAGAGAAGTATTAACTTTTCTAATAGTTTGTCGTTATCTTCTTTTGCTTTTTCCAAAAGTTCTTGTGCATGCTCTGGCATTTTTTGCATAAGGCTTTTATATCTTCTCTCGCCTTTAACAAATTCAAAATAGTCTTCTTTGATTTCTTGTGGGCTATCTAGCGTTAGTTTTTGGGTTTCTGGGCTATATCTAAACAAATGCCAATAACCAGCGTTAACAGCTTTTTTCATTTCTTCCATAGATTTAGACATATCAATACCTTGGTTTATACAAGTTGAATAACAAATCACAATTGATGGACCTTTGTGTGCTTCCGCCTCTTTTAGAGCATTTAGAGTTTGCATCATATTTGCTCCCATCGCAACTTGTGCCACATAACAGTTAGGGTAGTTAAGAGCCATAAGTGCCAAACTCTTTTTGCTTGTTGTTTTTCCAGTTTCAGCAAATTTGGCAGATGCTCCACAAGGTGTTGCTTTTGAAGATTGTCCACCAGTGTTACTATAAACTTGAGTGTCTAGAACCAAAATATTCACATCTTCATTAGATGCCAAAACATGGTCAAGTCCACCATAGCCAATATCATATGCCCAACCATCTCCACCGATAATCCAAACAGACTTTTGTGTTAGGAACTCTTTTCTTTCATTAATTTTGTTTAAAACAGACTTAAGGTCACTATTTTGACAGGTATCCATCTCTTTTTCGAGGGAAGGTAGCAATTTTTTAACAACTTTGTTGTTTTCGTTAAAGTTTTGTTTTGTGTTTTTCCACTCTTCAAATAGTGTTGCATTCTTAGATTTTAGGTTGATTGCTTCATCAATCAAAGCATCAAGTTCATCTTTTTGATTTTTGTTTGCAATTTGCATTCCAAACCCAAACTCTGCGTTGTCTTCAAACAAACTGTTTGCCCATGCTGGGCCATAGCCATCTTTTGTTTGTGAATATGGGCAGGTTGGGAATGAACCACCATATATGCTTGAACAACCTGTTGCATTTGCTATAACCATATTTTCTCCAAACAGTTGTGTTGCAAGTTTTATATATGGTGTTTCTCCGCACCCAGCACAAGCACCACTAAACTTAAATAAACATTCCTTAAACTGACTGCCTTTTATTGTGTTTGTGTTATAAACTGTTGTGTCATTTTCAAGTTTATCGGCAAACTCATAGTTTTCTGCTTCGTTCTTAATTTGTTCAATAGCATTGCTCATAACAAGTGCTTTTTTAAGGCTAGGGCAGATTTCTGCACAATTTCCACAGCCTGTGCAGTCTAGTGGACTTACTTGAATTCTAAAATCATATTTGTCTGTCATTTGCGCTTTTATGCAAGTAAAACTTTCTGGTCTTTTTGTGTTTTTGTCTATCAAAATTGGTTTAATTGCTCCATGTGGGCAAATAAATGAACACATATTGCATTGTATGCAGTTTTCTGGAAGCCATTGTGGAACAGAAATTGCAATACCACGCTTTTCAAACCTTGTGGTGTTTGTTGGAACACTTCCGTCACAAGAAAAATCAGAAACTTTCAAGTTGTTGCCAAGTTGTTTTGCAATTGGTTTTATGATTTGCTCATTATATGGGCTTGTTTCTTTTGTAACATATGTTTCAATTTCGTTTGTTGCATTTTTCCAACTTTCTGGAATATTAATTTTCAGCAGTTTTTCAGGTGCCATATCAATTGCTTTAAAGTTGTTTTCAACAACTTCACGACCAGATTTTCCATAAGACTTTTCTGCCATTTTCTTCATTTCATCTTTTGCAAGATTAAAGTCTATGATGTTGGTTAGATAGAAGAAAGCACTTTGCATAATGGTTGAAATTTTCCCTTTGAGCCCCAAGTTTATTGCAAGGTCCACCCCATTAATAATATAGAAGTTGATGTGTTTTTCATAAAGTGTTTTCTTAAAATCTTTTGGTAGTCTTTCTTCAAGTTCTTCTTGTTTCCACTCACAGTTCAAGAGGAATGTTCCTCCGTCTTTAATGTGAGATAGAATATCATATTTTCCAATAAAGCTTTCGTTATGGCAAGCAACAAAGTCGCCTTTCTCAATTTCATAGTGAGAGTTTATCTTATTTTTTCCAAACCTTAAGTGAGAGATTGTCACACTTCCACTTTTCTTGCTATCATAAACAAAATAGCCTTGCGCAAATTGGTTGGTGTTATCTCCAATAATTTTGATGCTGTTTTTGTTTGCTGAAACTGTTCCATCACTGCCAAGACCATAGAACAAACATTCTTTACCCTCATATTGTTCTTCATAAGGCAAAATCTTGAGTGATGAGCCCAAAATGTCATCATCAATTCCAACTGTGAAGTGGTTTTTGCCATTTTTAGTTGTGTTTGCAATCACGGCCATTGCCATTGCTGGTGTGAAATCTTTGCTGCCAAGCCCATATCTTCCGCCAAGAACTTTAATCATTCTTCCTTGTTCACAAAGAGAGGAAACAACATCAAGATATAGTGGCTCGCCAACACTTCCATTTTCTTTTGTTCTATCTAAAACTGTGATAACTTCACAACTTTGTGGAATTGCTTTACAAAAATCTTTTGCATTAAATGGGCGATATGCACGAACTTTCAAAAGTCCAACATCAAGTTTTTGTGCTTTTATGGTTTCTTCCATTGTGTCGGCACCACTGCCCATCATAACAATAACTTGTTTAGCAGTTTTTGAACCCACATATTCATATGGTTGATATTTTCTTCCAGTAAGCTTTCCAAACTTTTCCATTGCATTCTTAATTTCTTCATAGGCCTTAAGATAGAATTCTGTTCCTCTTTCTCTGTTCTGGAAATAAACATCTGGGTTTTGTGCTGTTCCCATTTGTTTTGGGTGAGATGGGTTTAATGCTCTTTGTCGAAATTCTATAATTTTGTCTTGAGGAAGAAGAGAAGCAATCTCATCATTATCCAAAACGTCAATTTTTGCAATTTCGTGTGATGTTCTAAATCCATCAAAGAAATGCAAAAATGGAACACTTGAATTGAGAGATGCCATCATTGCAATTGTTGCAAAGTCGTGTGCTTCTTGCACGTTGTTTGAACACAAAAAACTAAAACCAGTTTGACGGCATGCCATAACATCACTATGGTCGCCAAAAATAGATAGTGCATGAGTGGCAAGTGCTCTTGCTGAAACGTGGAACACGCAAGGCAACAATTCTCCTGCAATTTTATACATATTTGGAATCATAAGAAGCAATCCTTGGCTTGCTGTGAATGTTGTGGTTAAAGCGCCACTCAAAAGGCTGCCGTGAACTGCTCCGGCGGCTCCTGCTTCACTTTGCATTTCCACAATTTTCATTGGAAAGCCAAAAATATTTTTTTGATTTTGTCCAGCCCAAGCATCACAACTTTCTGCCATTGGGGAACTTGGTGTGATTGGATATATGATTGCAATTTCATTTACGGCATAAGCACTCATTGCAACAGCCGTGTTTCCATCAACAGTTATTTTTTTCATAGAATGTCCTCCATTTATAAATTTATTATATATCAAATAATAAAAATAGGCAAACAAACAAGAAACATTTGCAAAATTTTGCTAATTTTGTTAATATACAAAAAAGGATATATTTATGAGAAAAATAAAGTTAATAATTTCATATGTTGGCAGCAACTATAATGGTTGGCAAAAACAAAAAAATGGAGTTGGTATTCAATTCTATTTGGAAGAAGCAATCAAAAAAGCCACTGGCGAAGAGGTGGAGGTTTTTGGCGCAGGAAGAACAGATGCGGGCGTGCATGCAATGGGACAAGTGGCTCATTTTAACACAAACTCAAAAATTGATGCACAAAAGTTCTATTATGCAATTAATGAATTTTTGCCAGACGACATAAAAGTTCTATCTTCTTGTGAAGTGCCAGAAGATTTTCACGCAAGGTTTTCAGCAAAAAAGAAAACATATGTGTATAAGTTCTATGCAAGTGAAGTTATTATGCCCCTTTTTGAGTTTGATGCAGTTAGGGTTAATTCAAAGTTTGATGAAAAAAAAGCCAAGCAAGCCTTAAAGTTTTTTAAGGGCACACACAACTTTAAATCTTTCTGCTCATCTAACACCAGTGTTAAAAGCACAATAAGAACAATTTTTTCTATCAAATTAAAAAGAGATAAAAAAGGAATATATAGTTTAATTGTTTGTGGAGATGGGTTCCTATACAATATGGTAAGAATTATATGTGGAACAATTGTGGAGGTAGGTTTGGGTGCGATAAATGTGAAAGATATTCCAAAAATATTTGAAAGCCAAAACAGAAATATGGCGGGAAGAACAATGCCGGCAAAAGGCTTAACATTGCAAAAAATAGAATATAAAGAATAATTTTTATCAATTAGAAAATATGTCAGTATAAAAATATAAAAAAGATAGAAACAGTCTTTGCTTCTATCTTTCTATTTTATAGTAAAAGGATCTTTCATCTTCTCCAACCTTTTGAAATCCAACCTTTTCCAAAACATGTTGACTTCTAGTGTTTGTTAAAATGGTGTCTGCCAAAAGAACTTTTTTGTTAAGTTTGTTAAAAACATAATCAATCACAAGTTGCTCGGCAATTGTGCCATAGCCTTGATTTTTGTATTTGTCATTTTTAATAGAAATTCCAAGGGTTGCACTTTCGGGTGTGATGTGATGAAGTTTGATTTCTCCAATCATTTCATCATCTTTCATAATTGCGAGGCAAATTCGTTTCAACGTTTTTTGCTTTTCAATATATTTATTAACTTGTTCCTCATCATAAACATACTTAAAGAACTCACTTTTGTCTAAAAATAAATCATAATCGTTTTCATATTCCTTGAAGTATTCATGATACATTTTGTCCGTCATTGGTTTTAAATAAATATTATCCATCGTGTTCCTTTATTTTGTTATTTTGTATCCCATTTCTTTAAGTTTGTTTTCCACAACACTTAAATCAGTTTCTTTTTTGTGAGAAAAAGTCACTGTTTGATTTTTAAGGTTTGTTTTAACTTTTGATATTCCTTCAAGTTCATTAAGAGCAGAAGTGATTCTGGTTGTGCAGTGCGCGCAAGTCATTCCATCAACTTTTAATGTGCTTTTTTCAAGTCCTAACATAGCATTCTCCTTTATTCAAATCGTTTAAAATATGATATAACATCATCAATAGATTGAGTGTTGCCGTTTTTAATTTCTTCTGCAACATAATTATTTATATGTTTTAGAAGAACAAAATTTGCCACGCTTTTTGTTGCATTAACAACAGCAGAAAGTTGCACCAAAATTTCATCACATTCTGCCCCTTGCTCAACCATTTTTTTAATTCCATTCATTGAGCCGATAATTCTGCTTAACCTATTGTTAATTTCGTGCCTTTCTTTTTCGTTTCCGATTGTTTCTTTTTTGTTTTTGGTTGTGCTTTTGGTTTTTGTTGGCATAATTATTCCTCCATTTGATTTTATTATACACTTGCAAGAAAACAAAAAGCAAGCAAAAAACGATAAAATCTTTTTAACAAAAATATCGACATATGCAAAAAAACTTTTAAACATTATTTACTTTTTTAATTGTTTATGATAAAATAATATCATTATTGTAAAAAATTTTTAAGTTTTGGGAGAAAAGATATTAATGGAAAAAGAAAAAATCAGGAATATTGCCATAATCGCGCACGTTGACCATGGTAAAACAAGCCTTGTTAACGAACTATTAAAACAGGGTGGCGTGTTTAGAGATAACCAAGAAGTTGGCGACAGAGTGATGGACTCAAACGACCTTGAAAGAGAAAGAGGAATCACAATTCTTGCAAAAAATGCATCAATTCATTATAAGGACTATAAGATTAATGTTATCGACACCCCAGGCCATGCCGACTTTGGGGGAGAGGTGGAAAGAGCTTTAAAAATGGTTGATGGTGTTTTGCTTGTTGTTGATGCTTTTGAGGGACCAATGCCACAAACAAGATTTGTTTTGGAAAAAGCGTTAAGTTTAAACTTGAAGGTTATTATTGTTATTAACAAAATAGACCGTCCAGACAAAAGAATTGATGAAGTTGAAGATGAAATTTTGGAACTTCTTTTTGATCTTAATGCAAATGATGACCAACTCAACAGCCCAATTTTGTATGCAAGTGCAAGACTGGGTGTTGCGTCAAAAAACAAAAACGAACTTGGAAACAATATGATTCCACTTTTTGAGGAAATCATAAATCACATAGACCCACCACAAGGAGATCAAACAAAACCTCTTCAAATGCTTGTTTCTAACACAGAACACAGTGACTTTTTGGGCAAACTCGCTGTTGGAAAAATTGAAAATGGTGGAATTAAAGTTGGACAAACTGTTGCTGTTACAAACTTCTATCATCCAGAAAAAGTTGAAAAACTTAGAGTTCAACAACTATTTTGTTTTGATGGAATGAAGAAAACAGAAACAACCGAAGCAGAGGCTGGAGATATTGTTTGCGTGGCTGGACTTGGCGATATTATGATTGGAGACACAATTTGTGACCAAGAAAATGTTTCTGCCTTGGAGTTTGTTAAAATTAGTGAGCCAAGCGTTGAAATGACCTTTATGGTTAACGACAGCCCATTTGCTGGAACGGAAGGAAAGTTTGTAACCAGCAGGCACCTAAGAGCAAGGCTCTATAAAGAAACGGTTAAAGACCTTTCATTAAAAGTTGAAGACACCGACAAAGCAGATGCTTTCTGCGTTCGTGGAAGGGGAGAAATGCACCTCTCAATTTTGATTGAGAATATGAGAAGAGAAGGTTATGAATTCCAAGTTTCAATGCCAAAAGTTTTGTTTAAGTATGATGAAAACGGCAAGAAGATGGAACCAATAGATAAACTTATTGTTGATGTTCCAGATGAATATACTGGAAGTGTTATGAGCAAAATGGGATTAAGAAAAGGCGAACTTGTGAATATGAAACAACAAGGAACACGCACAAAACTTGAATTTTTAATTCCAAGTCGTGGACTTTTTGGCTATAAGTCTGAACTTTTAACCGACACTCGTGGTGAAGGAATTATGAGCAGTGTGCACTATGGCTATGACTACTATAAAGGCGAAATTGAAAGAAGAAATTGTGGAGCACTTGTTGCTCACGAGAACGGCGAGTGTGTTGGATATGGTCTTGCCAACGCACAAGAAAGAGGAACACTTTTTGTTAAACCTGGCGACAAAGTTTATGGTGGAATGATTGTTGGAGAAAATCCAAAAGGAAATGATTTGGTTATCAATGTGTGTAAGAAAAAGCATCTAACAAATATGCGTTCAGCTGCAGCAGATGATGCTTTAAACTTAATTCCACCAAAACAAATGAGCCTAGAAAAATGTATTGAATTTCTAAATGATGACGAACTTTTGGAAGTCACACCAAAGAGTATTAGACTTAGAAAAATTATTCTAGACCACGATAAACGAGCAATCACAAAATATCGTGAAAAAATGAACGCTTAACCATTTGCAAAATAAAATGGTCGAAAATGGTAAAAAAATTGAAAAAAAGCATAAAAAACAGCCAATGTGGCTGTTTTTTCTTAAATATTATATAATAAAAATAAAATTATTTAAATATTAAGATGAGATAATCAAGTTAAATTGCTTAATTTTTATTTTGATATATGTTGGGTAAGATGAAATCACTAAAAAATATTATTTCATTTCAATGCCAAATAAATTTTTTTATGTTATAATATGTTGTAGAAAATCTTCTAGACAATAATAGGAATAGAAATGTTTTTACCTATATTTGTGAAAATTTCTTACAATAAGGAGGGGTATATTATGTCACTCACAGCAAAACAAGAAGAAGACACACGAAGAGAACTTAGAGAAAATTTCAATAAAGCAGGTGTTAATATTCATGAAGTTGCAAACGATCTTGGCACAACTGAGGAATATATTGTGGAACTTTTGCGTCTTAAACCAAGGAAACTGGAGGATACATGGATATTAAAAAATTATTTGCTTGAAAAAGTTGCACAAGCAGGAGAAACTCCAACGGCGTTTACTGCTCTTGGAGGGGATTATCATATTATTTGGTTTCTTGATGCCAATTATATTGATGGGAAAAAGATATATTGAGGATAAAAAATGAAAACAAAAATACATAATGAAAAAATTCAAAAGGTTATTGCTGTTTTTCTGCTAATTTTAATTTTGTCATGTACATTCATTTTGTCTGCGTGTGATGTGCCAAATTTAGACGGTGATGACCCAGACACACCACAGCAAACTGACGGTGATGATACTGCTGTTGCTATTGCTTACACTGATTCCAATGGCGACACTGCCTATATTCCAGCCAATTTTACCATTTCCACCAAAAAAGATGAGCAACTCATTTCAAGTGGGCTGGTTGTGATTGGACCAGATGGAAGTGAGTATGTTTGGATACCAACCAGCGTAACACCTTTATCAACGCACGATTTTGGCTCGTATTTTTCTAGTGGAGATTCGTTATCAAACTATAAGGATGAAACAAATCTTAAATCATATAAAGAAATGGTTTCAAGTGTTGAGAAGTTTGGAGGCTTTTATATTGGAAGATATGAGGCAAGCAAGGGGCAAAATGGTTTGCCAGCAAGTAAACGCGTAACAGCAGATCAACCTGGAACAATTTGGGTGCAATATTCTCCACAGAGAGCAACCACACTTTGCGAACAATTATATGCCAATAATAACACAGTTCAAGGATTCTTTCCTTGGGGTGCTAATTATGATACTGTTTTGCAATGGCTAATTGATTCAAATAGCAAAACAGAAAATGAAGTAACAAGAGATAGCACTTCGTGGGGTAATTATAGTGACGACATCTTTTCTGTGGGCGTTAGAGGAGAAACAACTGGGCAGTTTGAGGAAGCAAAAGCCAACAATATTTATGACCTAGCAGGGAATAACTGGGAATGGACGCAAGAAAGATGTGGAAATAATTATGTTATGCGAGGTGGTGGCTACAATTTAATGGGAGGCGAATGCTCTGGGGCACGATATCCTGCAGCTTTGCGGGACCCTCTTCCAGGCAATAATAACCATCCAAATGTAACATTTAGAGTTGCTTTATATGTGAAATGATAAATTTACTGAAATGACAAATTTTTATTATTTTAATAGTAAAGGCAATTTTGTATATTTGCTATATAAAAATTTATAACAACTATTCATTCTTGCAAAAAATAACGCAAACCCTAATTCATAGGATTTGCGCTTTGCTTGGCGGATAGAGGGGGATTTGAACCCCCGAGGCATTTCTGCCTACCAGTTTTCGAGACTGGCACATTCAACCACTCTGACATCTATCCATGCTTTTCATTATACAACAATACATTTTAAAAATCAAGTATAATTATTTCCTTTAAACTATATCATAAATATGTGTTTATAAATATGATATTTATGAAAATTTTTGTGAAGAAAATTTCTATAATTAAAAATACTTATAAAAAAATGTGAAACTGTGGAACAATAAGTTAGATGCAAAAATTTTTCATATTTTTTATATATGAAATCACTATAACATTTTTGCTTGTGTTAATTTAAATTTTTTATTATAATAACCAAAAGGGAAATGATATGTGTGGAAGCAAACTAATCAAATGGCTCTTAAAAATTTTAATCCCAGTTGCAATAATTGTTGTGGTTGTTGTTTGGGTTTATTTCAAGTGATGGGTGAGATATGAAAAAAGAAAGAAAGTTTAAAGGGTGCTTAAAGCGTGCAATAATGCCAATCTGTATTATTGGATTTTGCGTTTTGGTTGCAATTATATCTTTCATACCGATGGTTGGCAATTTGGGAAAGTTGACGTCATATGGGAGTCTGATCAAAGAGCTTTCTGTTGGTGTGAAAGATAGTGATATGAGTGCTAACCCTGTTGGAGTTAATGAATTGCGGGCAATGCAAGGTAAAGTAAATGAGTTTGTGGAATGTAAAGAATTAGATGAACATGGCAACCCAAAAGACGTTTTTAACATTAAAGGTGATTTTGAATATGAGTATGTTAAAAGAGATAATATTAACATACTGGCTGATGAAATTGCTTTCAATAAAGGGGAGTTGGGTGCTTTTGTTAATAGCATTATTGGTGCTGGTTGGATTGAAGGTTTTTATGACCAACGTAATGCAAAAAATTTAATTAGTGTTTTGGAAATAACAGACATAACAGTTCGAAATGACATCACAAAATTAAGTTTAATCACAAAAGTTGACATAAATTTTTTATTGGGAGATGATAGCAGTTCTGAAACCCAAGATATTATTAAGCAAATTGATACTTGGCTTTATCTCACTTATGATGTGGAGTTTAGTAAAGACGAGGTTTTGGGAGCAAATCTTCACATTAACAAAATTAGCGAGCAAAGCAACAAAGCATTTTTGCAATTAATATTAGATACAAATGATGATGCCATATTAAATGAAAAACTAGGAACAATTTGGCAAGCCATCTCAACACAAATGGAGAAATTAAACACAGAATGGGGATTTTCTTATTATTTTGTTGATGACGGGTTTGTGATAGAGAATGCATAAAAAAAGAACTTAAAAACAAGTTCTTTTTTTGATAATAATAAAATTAGCTTAACATAAAATTTCAAATTTAAATTGTGTTATGTGTGTTTTATTTTTTACTTTTTTGGGTTAGAGCATAATATTCTTTATAGAACATTGTGGCATCATTAAACATTTGCTCCATTTGTTTTTGGTTGTCAGTTGATATAACATATTTTTGTGCCTTATATTTTCGTTTTGTGAGTTCATCTGCAATAGAATCTGATGGGCAGTGAATGAAATGCACATTTTTATAAAACTTTTTCAAAAATTTTGAATATAGTATGTTGTTGAACCACGTGCAAGTTTTAAATCCAAAAAGGCTTGAAATGTTTTCAGGTTGGCATTCAAATGATGTGGTGTATGGCACTTCAAGTTCTTGACAAATTTGAATTGCACGCCTTGAACATTTAAAAGGCAAAAGCAAGTGAACAACATCACTACCAGCAATTGCTTCTCTTAATTTTTTATCATCTGGCTTTGCGAGAACAACGCCATTTTTTTCTTGTTTGTGTTTGTTAAAACAACAAATGCTTCTTTGTTCTAAAACCACATCACTGTTTTTATATGCTGAAACAACCTTAACTTCGTGGCCACACATTCTTAGATTTTCCACTAATTTTTGTGCGGAAACGATTATTGCATTGTTGCTCTTGCCATAAACATCTGCTATGAGTGTTATTTTCACTAATTTTTCTCCTTATAAATTTATTTGATTACTATATAATACATTATATATAAAATTATTAATTTTGTAAAGTGAAGATTTATATAAAGAAAATTAACTAACAAATAAATCGTCTCTTGCATAAAAAGTTAAACAAAAAAAGAACACATTTTCGTGTTCTTTTTTCTATTGAATTGCCCAAATTGCATAGAGCGTTGTGTGCCCTGTGATTGTTATGCTAGGGGCAGAGTAATTATTAGGGTTTTCAGGTGTGAATGAATAATAGAATCCACTAATTCCAATTTTAATGTTTGAAATATTTGAACCAGAACTCTTGCTCCATGCAACAATCTTGAGTGTGAAGTTAGCAGATGACCAACCTTTACTAACTTTATATGATGTTGTTGCTGTGTAGGATGTGAAGGTTGATGTGTAACTTAAATTGCTATTCAAGTTAACTCTAATAGAACTAATGCTTGGTTGAGATCCTCTTTCTTCACTGACAGATGAAGATGAACTTGGAGAAACAATGCTTGTATTAAAGGTGATTGTTGCCCAATTAACAACTTGCCAGTTCGCAACAATTGTCACATCGTGGCTTGGCATTGTTGTTAATGTTTGAGAATAACCAAGGAATGTGTAGTCTGTGTTATATGAACTTGTTGTGTGAACGCCCAATTCATTATTTAGAGTTGGAAGATAACTTGAAATGCTCTCGCCAGTGTAAACTTTTATGTTAGCATTTGCATAATTTGATTTGTTGTAGTTTACAGAAAGGGTGTAGGCATTTCTTGCATAAAGTGTTGTGCTTTCTGTAACTTCATAATAGTATTTTCCATTTTCACTAACAATTGGTTGTTCATTTCCAGTAAAGTCTGCATTTAAGAACAATTTTGTGTTTTGGTCTGCATTTGGTATTTCAATCTTCGTTCCAACAAGTTCGTGTGCAACGGTCAAAACTGTGCTGTCTTCATAAATTGTGACAACGCAAACAATTTCAACTTTCCATTTAGCATACAAAATTGTGTTAGAACTTGGCATTGTGCTTGATGTGAATTCATTTGTAAGTGCTGAATTTGTGAACCAACCCATAAATGTGTATTTTATGTTTGAACCATTTTCAACAAAGTTTTGTGGTTCATAAGTTGGCAAAGTGATTGATGCACCTTCCAAAATTGTGTGTTCTTGTTCGGTGATTGAGGCAAGGTTTGTGTTAAAGCTCAAAACATAATAATATTTTGTTTCAACTTCAAGCACTGTTTCAAGTGTTAGGTTGTCACTTGGCATTTTGGTTATTTCCACAATTTCGTTTTGGCTGTTTTTCCAACCAACAAATGTGTGGGTGACTTGCGTTATTCCATCATCAACAACAATTGGGGCAAATGTTGGAAGAACAACATCTTCGCCAATAAGTTTTGTTATGCTTTCACATGATGTGTTTGGTGCTGTGCAAACAAAGTTTATTGTGCTGTAAAATTCTTCTTCGAAGTTCCAAATAGCATATAGTGAAATGTTTCCACTTGGCATTGTGCTGATTGTTGCTGCGTTGCCGTTTTCATATGTCCATCCAGCAAAACTATATGTCTTTCTAGAAATTCCATCATCAATAATTTGAGTTGGAAGAGTTGGAAGAACAACATTTTCGCCAATTAGTTTTTTAATATCACCGGTGCTTACGCCATCAAAGTTTGTGGTAAAGCTTATTGTTCTATATTCAATGTTTGTTTCAATCCATTTAGCATACAAAGTTATTCCACCACGAGGCATTGTGCCTGTGTAGGCTTCGCCAGCGAATGTTGGGCTTTCAAACCAACCAGCAAATGCATAAGTTGTTCGGCTGATGCCATCGTCCACATAATTCCTTGTTGGAATGTGTGCGGAAAGGTTTAAGTTAGCGCCAGCTTTTGCTGTTATGTTTGCAATGCTATTTCCGCCATTTTCAACCAAAATTGCTGTGTAGGTTGTTGATGGGGTGGTTTCACTATAACTTCCGCTTGTTGCGGTCATTTCTTTGTTTTCTGCGTAACTATAACTGTTTGCGTAGTTGTTTGTTGCTGTCACATCAACAGGTTGGCCGATGTTAATAAGTGTTAGATCGCTAGTTGAAATATCCATAGAAACAACAGATGCAAATGCCATATTCAAAATAAAGTCTAGTTTATATAAATAATCTTTATATTCTGTTTGAGCATCATTTTTGGTGTAGATACCAATTGTCATATCTTGAAGGTCTGTGTTTGCAGTCACTTCTTCCATATTAATTGTTATGCTGTGTTTCTTGCTTGTGCTGTTATATGAGTAACTCTTCAAAACGTTTGATATATCCATAGGAGTTGCTCTATTTCTTGTTTTTTCAATAGATTTATTAATTTCTGCCATAATGTCATCACTAAATCCAAGTCCATAATCAAGCAAATAATATCCAATATTTGAGAGGAATACTGATGCTCTTAATTTAACTGTGTCTTTGCTTGTGATTGAGTGGTCGTTTGTTTTATAGTCTTCACGATAGATATAAACATAGCCATCTTTATAGTGAACGGTTAAATCTCTTGAATATTTTGTGTCGGCTCCCAACAAAATTCCACCAAATTCCAAAATACCTGTCATATCTTTGTCATCATTAACTTTTGCCAAAATTGGAACTCTTGAAATCTTAATCATTGCAGAAACATTGTTGTCCTCATTTTTAACTCTTGCATCAATCGTCACAGTTTTTGTAACGTTGATGATTCCAATTGCGTTAATGTGAACATCAGCTGTTCCCGTTATATGATAATCAGTTAGTTTTGTTGTGTTTATTAACGCTTTAAGTAAGTTTGCACTATTTGAAATGTCGATATAAGAAGTTCTGTTAAATTTAAGAGGTGTAACACCTGTAAATTCATTAAATGTTATTGTCATATTGAAGTATTCAGTGTCACTAACACCTGTGTAGATGTTTTCAAATGTTAAACTTGTGAGTGTTCCATTTTCATGATTAATCAAAACTGTGATAAATTTATCTTGAGCAACAGAAGAGTTGATTTCAGAACCCTTAACAACAACACCAAAACTATTTTCTGTTATCACAAAGTTTTCAATATATTTGAGTAGTTCAAGTGGGTTTGCCATATCAAATTCTGGAAGAAAGGTTGATAAGTTCGCTGTGTCAAGGTTCATATCTTCATCAATTTCGCCCAAAATGCTAATAGTTTGTGGGTCAATTCCAAAAACTTCAAGTGCAATTGTGATTAAGTCCTTAAGGCTTGAACGACTTGCGGATAGTTTTAAGTTGTTATATGAAACATACAAATAGTCATTTAGGAAACTTAGATATACTTCATATTTTTCACTTGAACTTGGGCTTCTTAACACTCCAACTCCGCCAAGGTTTAATGCTTCAGTTATATCGGCTGTGAGTGTCATATCTCCAATAAATGCTTTTTGGTTATCTCTAAACACATCAACCAAAGCATTAACATTAAATTGCTTTTTCTCGATTGTGCTTAATAAGCTATCAACAAAGTTTGTTAAGATTGTGTGGTGTTGATATACATTTGAAGTGATGTAATCAAAACTGATTGTGTTTGTGAATGTTGATTCTAAATCAAAGTTAACTCCATTAAAGTTAGCCAAAATTCTGTTAATAACATCACTATACTCAACATCTATAATAATTCCCTTATATTCAATTGAAAGCAAACTGTTTGTCAATTCAACTTTTTCAAGTTCATTAAATAAAATGTCAATAATATCAACATCAGAACTAATAACATTTGTTATATTAAAGTTTTGAGAAAGATTTAAACCAAATGTGTTGTTTGCCCAAGCGGCAAGTTCATTAATTTCACTAAGATTTACATAAATTCTTGCGCCAGCAAAATCTAAATAGAAGGCACTATTATAAAGAGTTGCTTGAATTGTGATTCCATTAAGTGTTGTTTGAGCATACCCTTCCAAACCATTGTCGCCATATCTAACTTTATATGATACATCAACAGTTGTTAAATTGCCAAGTAGTTCAAAACTAACACTTCCAGTTCCAGTGATCACTTCTTGGTCTTTTATAACAATAGTTGCGTTATATAGATTAATAATGTTATTTATGTCCATGTAGTTAACATCTGGCACAACAATGTTTTCGTAATCCAAAACATTAATTGTGGCTTGAGTTAGAGCAATTGTGTTGTCTTGGAATGTTAAACCATCTATTGAATTGAACGTAATTGCTTTAATGTTGTCATCAAAAGTAATGTTTGCACTTATTCCATCATATGAACCACTTATTGTTAGCTCATCTTCTGTTTCTTCAATAGAAATGTTAAATTCTATTGCTGTGTTAATAAGTTTCACAATTTCTGTAATATCAACATTAATTGTGTTAGGTTCAAATGTGCTGTTACTAATCAAGTTTTCAACTTGTGCCATTGGGCTATTAAGATATGGCTTAACCATATCCAAAATGTTTAGAATGCTTTCAGTGTCTAGTTCAACATATTGTGCTAAAATTTCCAAAACGTCTTCAATATCATTAATTGTGGCTTTTATAGAGTAGGA
>CAJOLU010000003.1 GCA_905235475.1 uncultured Clostridia bacterium | reverse complement strand
ATCTCGCCTAACAATAAAGTTTGGCTCGTCATATGGATTGTTTGAGTTACCATATGGAAGACTTGTTTGATTACCACTAGAATCAGTGGCATAAACTCTTTTTGCCGCGTTTATTTTATCA
The DNA here is from genome assembly GCA_905235475.1 of uncultured Clostridia bacterium. Lineage (GTDB taxonomy): Bacteria > Bacillota > Clostridia > Christensenellales > UBA1242 > UBA7584. The sequence continues at coordinate 104,699 of CAJOLU010000003.1, read as the reverse complement.
ATTTTTGTTGTGTCGCTTGGGTGAATGTGGTCTGCTCTTGCAACGCTATTTAAACTTCCAACACTCGCTGTCCCATTAATTTTTATGTTTGATGCACTTGTTTCAAAGTTTTTGTTGAATGCTGTGTTTTCACTAAAATTAGGTTTTGCCCCAACATCACTAGCCATTAATGTTATGTTGCTAGATAGTGCCTTTTCGTTAATTGTTCTTGTTTGTGGAACATAAGAACTTCCCGCCTGAGTTGAAGTTATAAAATCACTATCATTTGTTAAATCACTTGTTTTTGTTGGAATGTTTGGCTTATTTTTAATGAAGTCATCTGCATTAGTTTGGGTTTGCGCCCAATCTGCTTGAACATTTTGCTGGGCATTTTGTTCAATTCCAGCAAGTTTTTGTTTTTCAGCAATTAAATAACTTGCCGTTGTTTGGTCTAAAATGCTTTTATTTTCGTGTGTGTGAGTGTGTATTTGTGCTATTTTGTTTTTAAGACTACTAATTTCTGCTTTGTTTTCCATAACTTCATCTGCGTTATCACTAGACATTTTATATGCCTTTTTTGCAATATTTGTTGGCATCACAAAACCTCCACAAAAATATCATAGGCACTTGCATCTTGTGATGAACTTTTTAGCACAAGTTCAAACTTTTTACCACGCAAATTTGTGTTAATCTTTGTTGGAACAGATGTTAAACTGGCGTTAAAAACATATTTTTTGTCATCAGCAAATATTTTTATTTCAAACTGTCCATTTCCACATAGTTCAATGCTTTTTATCACATGTTTTTCATCAAAACAAGCATCATAAGACTCCCATATTTTAGTGGAAACACTATCAAATAGTTGCCCATCAAAATTAATCTCGCCCAATTTGTTTTGATTTACATCATCAAAGCATATAACAACTTTTGTTATTCCATTATGAAAGCAAGACATTAGTTTTGAAACACTCACCCCTCTGGTGCATAAAACTTCTTTTGTTTTTGTGTTAACACACACAAGGCTATTATGTGTAAGCCCAACACAAGGCAATTCATGTTCTTTTGTTTCATCTTGCAAATTTGCAGAAAAATAATAATTAACACCATCATATGTCGCACAATTTGCCCGATTAATATCTTCCAAGTTTTCATTGCAATCAAAACTCAATTTCTGAAAATCTATGCCATCAAAAACATAAACGCCGTCAACCCCAACCATCATCATAACATCATCACAAACGCAAATTGTGCCTTCAAATATTTTGGAAAAATCAAAACTAATTGTTTTATATGAAAAGCTTTCACCGCAGCCAGAAGACATAATTCTTGTAATTCCTTTTTCGCGTATGGCATACAGATAGCCATTCATTTGCTTTAACGCCAAAAACTTACCCAATCCATCAGAAAAATCAACAATATCTCCATTAAATTGTGAAGAGATTAAACTATCAACACTTTCATTGCTGGTTATAAACAATTTATTTGCATTTGCTTTTGTTATTGCATACACTTTTCCATCATAAAATGCCACATCATTGCTGGCTGGAATGTTGTGAATTGTGATGCTTGAGTTGTTCGTTAAAAGATAAGAATAATCTTCAAAATTTGTTGGAACAAATAAAAAATATGTTAAACCACCAATAGTGAATGGCGCCATTATTGGCACACTTGAAAAATTAATTCCAGAAATTTCATAAAATGTGCTTGAACTTGTTTCGAATGTTGCCGACAAAAGCACAATAGAATCATCTGTTTTTTGTGCACACAACAAAAATATTCCATACTCCACTCCCACTGTGTTAAAATAAGTATAAAAATATGAATCCAAAATTCTTGCCACATCATCTCTAATCACAAAAGTTTTGGTGTGTGTGCCGTTATAACAAACACTTAAATTATTGACACCCATTCCATTTCTTAACATTTTGTTTTTTATCTGAAAGTTCACCAAATTTTTGGTGCAATTTATGCCATTTTGAGCGTTGGTGGAAAAATCAATTTTAATTTTCTTTGCCATTTCACCACTCCCTAACTTTTATTTGTGGAATATATTTTTTTCTTTTGCAAGCATTAATTTGTTCCTTAAAGGCATGTTCCCAAATAACCGATTCATCAAATGCCCCTCTCTTTAAATAAAAATTAGCAACACACCCCAAACCAATCACATATGAAGAAATGTTCTTGTTTTCAATTTCCACATCATCATCAATAGATGAAACAATCTCTGGCTGAAAAGTGTAGGTTATTTCAAACACACCATTATCACTTTTTAAATATGTTGGATATGTGCAAAACTTGTGCAAAACTCCTGCTTTATCTTTTAGACGCACCACATCAATAAGGGTTTTGCTTAAATCTTGATAACTAAATTGATTGTTAGAAACAACAATTTCTTCTTTCATTTTTTGTGGCAAATATATGTAACTTATTGCCATTATTGAATCGTTTATACTGCTTAAAACATCATCAAACACTTCTTGCTGTTCGCTTGTGCAAACAGTTCCACCTTCAATAAAGGCAGAAGTGCTTAAGATATCTTCTCTTTTAATGCTTTTCAAAACTATTTCCATTATTTCTTTTGCTTTCATCTTTTCTCCTTTTAAGCCCATCTTGTTTTGTAGGCATCTTCAAAATTTGCGTCATCATGACTTTTTGCATAAGAAAACATTTCTTTTGCTTTGTCTTCACACAAATCTTTTATTTTTCTTTTGTTTTCTTTTTCAATTTCTTCATTTGCTCTATCCATTTCATCAATAATTTTTTGGTAATTTTCTCTTCTTGTTTTTAGCACCAAAGGCACCACTCTTGCATCTAGCCCACCATTTTGAATTGTTAGGCAATATGTGTTTTTTTGTTTTGAAGAATGAACTTCAAACTTTTTCTTCTGCGTGTTGTAAACCACAAAATAACTATCATCAATTTCTTTTAGCCTATTTGTTATGTTAAAAACATCTTCATAAATTCTTATAAGCATTTTGCCGTCCCCCTTCCCACATTGTTCCTTTCATTCGCTCTATTATGAAATCACAAGTTTTGCTTGTGCACCTGGTCTTGCACAAACAAGTTCAGCATATTTCACAAGTGTTGCAGAGTGAGTTGGATATCCTTCTCTTTGTTTAAGAATTTGACCCTTATCATTTTCGAGCCAAGCCCAATCACCAAGTTGGTGAATTTTAAAGTCTTCACTGTTTAGAAAATAGATTGTTTTTGAGTCAATAAAGTTTTCTGCCAAGAAAGGAATTCCATTAAATGTTATTGCTGTGTATCCTCCACAAAGAGTTGTGAAATCAACATTTAGTTTGTTGTTTTGAAAAAGTGCTTGATATGCTCTTCTTGCATCATATGCCCCACAAATGAAGTTGATTTCTCCTCCAGATTTTTCTTCTGCATCGTCCATTGCACCCATCATATCTTCTTCTGTTAAATTTGATGTGGTTTTTGAAATTGGATTCAAAAATGGATAGTCTTGTTTGCTAACTCCATAGATTGTTGGAATTGTGTTATCAAAAATCGCACCCAATCCAGTTATTTCTTTGTCCTTACTGCCAGCAGCATACAAAGTTGTTGTTTTTGAGTTGTTTGCCATATCAGCAGTGCAAGCATCTTTTAGGGTTAATGTTTTTGTTCCATAGTTAATAGATTGAATTTTTGTGCTGTGAGAGAAAACATCATCAACATACACATCAACATTTTGACCCACCATAACATTGTTTAATTTGTCAGCAACAAAAGTGTTTGCTCCAGATGCTGTTGCAAGACCTGTTGTGAGTTTTGCACTTCCATTTCCATAGAGCATTCTTGCAAAACTCCATTTAGAAGATTCACACAAGCCCTCCATTTCTGCTGTTAGCAAATTCACAAAAGCCCCAGCATCACTGTTTGATGCTTTTAATGCTTTGTCGGTTATTTCAATTGTTCCATACAAGTTTTTCAATGAACTTTCAAACAACAAATATTTGTTTTCAGATGCTAATGGAAGTGAGCCATTTTCTGTTCCCGCACCAATTCCACCATTAACACCATATGGAACAAGCCTTTTCACTAACTTTCCAACAACATCTTGGCTTGTTTTTTCTAATTCAGCCAAAAATGGATGTGTTTTTGTGTTAAGTTGATTTGCAACCACATCTAAATACATTGTTTTGAGGGCTGCATTTGCTGTGTTAATTGTTACCATAATTATTTTTTCCTCCTAAACTATATTTGAAATTTTTCCTTGTGCTCCTGGCTTTGAGCAAACAAGTTCTGCGTATTTAACAAGGGTTGCAACAAAACTTGCATAACCTTGTTTTTGCTTTAGAATTGAGCCATCTTCATTAGCAAGCCACTCCCAATCACAAAGTCTGTGAACAGCAAAATCATTTGTGTTTAGTGCATACAAAACCCCATCTGGGCAGAACTTGTCGCCAACAAGTGGAACCCCATTAAATGAAAGTGCCTTATAGCCACCTTCCAAGGTGTTTACTTCCAAATTCTTTGAATAAGGGCGTAAGGTTGATGCAAAACTTCTTTTAACAGCATTTGTTGTAACCAACATATTCATTTTGTTACCAGTTCTCATTTCCACTTCATCTAAAACAGTTTGAAGAACAATTTCATCAAAAGTTTCCCCAGCATTCATTTGTTTTAAATAACTTGTTAAAAATGGATATGTTGCTCTGCTAACTCCATAAATTGAGCCAGATTGAGCAAAAACTTTTTCAAGTCCCGTTATTTCTTCGTCCTTACTGTTTTGAACATAAATGACATATGAACTTGCATTGTTAACAAAATTTGTTGTTAATGTTTGGTCTGTTAAAATTGTTTTGTTTTCTCTATCAACAGACACAATTTTTGCTCCACCCATCACAAGAGTGGAACCGTCATAAAAATCAACAACCAATCCTTCAATAAGGTTTTTCACACTCGAAACTGTTATTTTTCCAGTTGATTTAACAGCAGATAAAACGCTTGTTAAAACGCCAGAACCATCGCCATACATCATTCTTCCCAAGTTGAATTTAGAAGAATTTAAAAGCCCTTCCATTTCGGCAGATAAAAGGTTCACAAAAGCACCCGCATCATCGCTTGATGCTTTGATTGCTTTGTCGGTTATCTCAATTGTTCCATAAAGGTTTTTCAGAGTTGTGGTGAAGTTTAAATATTGGTTTTGCTCGCTTGTTGGCAACGCTCCACCTTCATCACCCGCTCCAATTCCACCATTAATACCATATGGAACAAGTCTTTGAACTTCACGACCATAAATGTCTTGGCTTGTTTGTTTGAATTGATTAAATAAAACATTTGTTTTTGTGTTTAGTTGCTCAGAAACAACATCAAGATAAATATCTTTCAATGCATTTTGAGCAGTTGTCATTGTTACCATATTTTTCTCCTATTTGTTAAAGATTTTTTTTGCCAATTCTTTTGCCTCTTCCAGCGTTGTGGATTTATAATTATTCTTTTGAACGCCAGAAAAGCCAAAGTTCATAATTGGCGGAGTTTCATCACGACTATTTATTTCTTTTATGTAGTTTGTGATGATTTTATTTTTTAATTTTTCATTATGCAAAAGCTCATCATAAAAACTTTCGTCAAGCAAATAATCATTTTTGTCTTTATAGTTTTTTGTAAGCCACTTTTGCCAAGCAAAAAGAAGGGGATTGTTTGCATTTTGCAAGTCCTTGTCTTCCATCACCATTTTTGAAATTTCTTTTGCGTGAGGTTTTGCCTTTGGGTTTTCTTGCAAAAATTCTTGTAGGTTTTGCTCCCAATCTTCTCTTTCAAAAAACGGCAAAACTTCTTCTTGAGAACCACAAGAATGTGCATCACTTTCTTCTTTTTCCTTTAAGAGCTTTTTTAGTGTTTGGCTCTTTTTTGTGAACTCTTTTTCCAAGTTTTGATATGCTTTTTCAAGTTCTTCCACGCTAGAAAATTTCGTTGTTGGGGAGCCGTTTTGAGATTCTGTGCTCAAATTGTTTGGTTGTTCCCCAGTTTCCATTTCTTCCATCTTTAAACTCCTTTATTTGTTTTTTCAAGCATTTGTTTATGCTCGTTTATATGCTGCAACATAATTGCTTCAAGATTTTCATCTTGCTCACATGCCTTTTCAAATTCTTTAGACAAAACAAAAGCCGTGTGTGCACTTATGTGCAAATTGTGGTCGTGAATATCCAAAACTTTTGGAACAACTCCGTTTGTGAGTAATTCAACATTTTCTCTTTGTGCTTTTTGCAGTTGAATTGAGTTGGTATCCAAACTTTCTTCCCACATTCCAAAGCCTAAAGCATCCAAAACTTTTAACTTCATTTCTCCACTAATCTTGCCGTCTTCGTCAGCAAAAATGCCTTTATCCAAAAGTTCTAAAACAAGATTTCGCTTTTGAGTCATAGAACGCAAGCTTTCCGCTTGAGTGTCAAAAACAACCTCATCAGAACTGATGTTTCCTCTATCCCAATAAAAGAAACTTGCCACACCATTGTTGCCAACAAGCCTTGAAACTCTTTGTCCCACAACAAATTGCTTATAAAGCCTTAATATTTGTTCTGCCATTTGTCTTACGGCAAATTTTATGTTTTCTCCAATAGCAGAAATTTTTGAATATTCTTGCTCAATTAGTAGTTGCAATGCCACACCACTTAAATTTGCTAATGCGTTGGTGTTGTTTCCTCCAAAAAGATCTGTTATCCCACCAACAGACAAAAATTCTTCCAAAAGTGCTTTTTCTTCTTCACTAAAACTATTTGGAACAGAATCATCACACAAAAGCGTTGGCAAACTTGCTCCTTGCCTATACACCAAAACCTTACCAGGTGCCAAACCTTCTTCTTCCAAACTTTCAACATCAACAGAGCCATCTTCAACAGCCAAAACTCCCAAAGATGCCCTATTCATAAATTCGTGTTTTCTGTTTTTAACTGTGTTGTATGCGTTTTGAATTGGAATAAGCCTTTCAATAACACTTGTGCCCCAAAACAAATTTGGTTGACTGATTGAAATTTGCCTAACAAAAGGAAAGCCTCTTTCTCCGCCGTGCATATTTTTATATGGTAATTTCCCATAATATAAAAGTTTGTCTTCACAAACAATAATAAGTCTGCCATCTGGATATTCCTTGCTTGGGCATTCATATTTTTCCAAAACAAGTGCTTGATTGTGTTTTGTGATTTTTGATAGAAGTGAACTATTTGGATTTCCAAACATGCCCGCTTGTGATGACAGTGCAAAACTTTGCACATCACTTCCCTGAACCTTTATGCCCCACTCATCAAAAATTTTGTTCACATCATAACTTTTGGCATAAATTATGCTCCCACAAGCATCAACATCACAACTTAAATTGCTGTCTGGGTAAATCTCAAATGGCGAGCATACCAAAACATCAACATCACCCTCATAAATTTTTTCTCCATTTTGATTAAATCCAACCGTTTCTCCCTTTTTGTTATTCCAAACAATTTTATAAAAAGAGGTTCCACAAATCTCACTCCAAGTTGTTGCGTTTGAAATAATTTTTGATAGATTAATTTTTGATGAACAAGAATCCAAAATATCACGGCAAACTTTTGCGTTTGAAATGTCATCATCTTGTGCACTTGCTGGAAGAACAACCATAGAAGGTTTCACTTCACTTAAACGAGCAAGCCTTGTTTCAATTAATGGAGCAATGTGATTGTAGATGTTATTTTCTTGCCAATAGAATTTGTTTTGATTTTCATATATATCTCCCAAACCAATATGGGCATTTTGATTTCCAAGTAAATAATTTATATTTAATTGCCACTTTGTTTCAAAAATTTTTTTCTCTTCAACTCTTCTTTTATAGTCTTTTAAAACTTCTTGAACCAAATCTTTTTGTTGTTTTTTTGTTAAATTTTGCTTCATTTTTTCTCCTTTTTTTAAAAAAATTGCATTTTTGCACACCATTTTACATATTTTTTAAATTTTTTTAAGTCAAATTTTTGCAAACACCAAAATTAAGTTTCTTCCATCAATTCATTCAAAAGCCGTGTTCGTTCCTTCAAGAGTTCTTCTTCTGTCATTAAATCATATTTGTTATTTTGATTTTCACTCATTGAAAGAAGTGCTTTCATTGCAGGAATGTCGGGTGGCATATGTTTTTTGCTCACTCGTTTTTTGATTGGTTTATATTTTCCATTTTCCTCATCTAAACAAAACTCTTCAACGCTTTCTTCAAAGTCATAGCCCATTGCTTTTTTAAAAAGTGCTTGTTCAATTTTTTGTTTGTCCACGTCAATCACGCTCCTTGTTTTTGTTGCAATTTTCTTATTAACTTTTCTTTATGTTTTTGAACTTGTGTTTTTGTTTCAAAAGGCATTTTTGTTTCTGGCATCGACATCACAAAATATCTAAGTTCATCTAAAGAGTGGTCATCTTTTTTTATAGGGTTATCATTCTCGCTCCACCAATAATTTTTCATTTCACGAATAAGGTTAGTGCAAGTTGAAAAAATTTTTAATCTAACTTCCCCATTAACATTTTTTAAATAACTCTTAACTCGTGAAATACCACTAAACATATCTTTATTAACTTTTGGATTCACAGCAATTCCATTTTCCCAAAAAAGTTCAGTTACGCTTTTGTTTGAAGATAGTGTTTTTTGATTGGCAGCAGAATCAATGAGCGCCTCATATCGCCCATCACTTCTTTTTGGCCAATCCAGTTGCTGGCATATGCTTTTTATTTTTTCCGCATGCCATTCCACTGTTTGCATTGAAGCAAAATGCTCCGCAACAACATAAATTGTTCCATCAAAATCAACAGCATAAAAGTGGGCAGAAAGTGGGTTGTGAAGACCTGGGTCTATTGAGATATTGTTATACCACTCTTTTGGAACATCAAAAGGCTCAATCACATGAATGTTTTCATCAAACTCTTTGTAAACCAAACCACCATAACTCAAAAATTTTCCATAACGTCTGCTTTCAAGTTCTTCTGTGCTGAGAGACTTGCTCATTTCTTCAATTTCTTGTTTGTCAAGAAATGGATTATCTGCCCATTCCATAAAAATTGTCCAAATCTCGTTATCATTGTTGGGATTTAGATATATTTGTGAATAAACCCAAGTCAGTCCTTTTAGTGGTGTCATTGTTGCAAAAATATCTCCCCTTTTGTCTAAAACTCTCATCTTACATTCAAGATAGATATCATATGGAGGTTCTTCATCAAACCAAACAAAATCGAGGCTTGTTCCTTGAAACTTTTCTCTCCCTTGGTCACAACTCTTAAATCCTAAACGGCTAACGGAACCAAACACGTTTCTAATCACAATATAATCAATAATCCCGTTTTGCGGAGCATCTTTTCTTCCAGATAGCATAACAACTTCAACAATCCATTCTGGGTTTAGATATTCCAAAATTTTCTTTTGAGCAACATCTCTTTGAACTTGTTGGCTCAGTGAAACCACCCAGCCTTCCACTCCTTTTCTGTTTTGACGATATGGGTGAATCCCGCGACAAAGCCACACAGCCTCAACGGCACCACACTCACTTTTTCCACTTCTGTTTCCACCAAAAACCCATCTATTTCTTTTTTGGCATTTGTGAAACTCAATTTGCTTTTTGTGTATTTTTTCTTTATTGTATGTTAATAATTTGTTATGTGCCCTAAACTTTTGCAAACTTTTTTCCACCTGGTCTAATGAATTTAAAATTTCCAAATAACTCATATAAATCCTTTTAAAACTCACTTTTTGGCAATAAAAAACAATAATTGCACCAGAAATACAATTATTGTTTTGTTAAAATATTGTAGGAGATAAAACTATGAAGTATAAACTAATTATTGCATTATGTTTTCTTGTTTTTGCGCTTTGCCCAACAAGCCAAATAATCTTTGCCGAAGAAGAAAATTTTGAGTGGTGCAGAATCACAACGGATAACACCATGCTATATAAAGAAATTCCATCTTCCAACAACGAAAGCATTTGCTTTTCGCTTCCAACCACATATTTTGCTGAAATTTTGGATTGTGCAGATGAAGAATATTACAAAGTCAATTTTAACAATGTTGTTGGCTATGTTAAAAAAGAAAATGTAACCAAAGTTTACAGCACTCCGCTAATGCCCTTTCCCGTGGACATAACTTTTTGCGTTAACAGCAGTGTTCAAGCTGTCATAAGAGATATTCCAAGCACAAACGGAGAATATTTGGGAGTTATTCCCACAAGCAAAGAAGCAATATATTTGGGAACAACAACCGGTGATGAAGCAATTTTAGGACTTGGCACCGAATGGTTTTATGTTAGGTTTGGTGACGATGAGAACAACTTGTCTGGATTTATTTATGCCCCACTCACACAAAACCTAAAAGAAATTCCAGAAAACACCGAAGAAGTTTTGCTCACTCCAGCCGCAGCAGAAGAAAGCGGTTTTATTCTATCTCCCGAATTAATGGATAGTAAAACTATTTTAATCATCATATGTTTGTGTGTTGTTGGATTTCTTCTACTCTTGGCAATATTCCTTCCACTTAAAAAGAAAAAACCAGTGCGAAAAATCGTCACTCCACCAAAGTTTGATGATTTAGATTTTTGAGTTAAACAAAGCTAACAGGCGCAATCTTTTGCGAAAATCTGTTTGCATATTTTAGATGATGATCAAAAATGCCAATGAGCCAATCTTCATCTTTTAAATAGTTATAAAGATTTAAAAAGCCAAAACCTTTGGCATAGAAAAACAAGGTGACATCACCAATCGCTTTATCCAAAAGTCTTGCAACTTTTTTAACTCCACAGCCAAGCATTTTTGCAATGTCAGCGTTTTTAAACCCGTCAACGTATTTGAGCATAAGCACTTTTGCGCTATCTGGTGGAAGCGATTTTATACATTCCTCAATTAAAGCCTTAATTTCAAGTAACTTGTGTTTTCTATTAGAAAGATGCAAAACCTCACAAGCAAGATTTAGTGTTTCGTTACACCCCTGTGTATGGTGAGAATTAACACTTTTTGATATCACATTAGCATCTAGTTTTTTCACAATTTTGTCCATAAAGTGATACCCCTCCAAAACACTTTTCATTAAAATTTTTTCTTTCATTTTTTCTCCTTTTTTTTAAAAAAATATGTAAATAGCCCTAGAGCGATATACGCCCTATCAACTGCATTTTATAATATATATTCTACCTTTGTCAATAGTCACACGCCATATTTTTGAATATTATTTTAAAATATTGTAAAATATTAAATTTTTAGAACATTTGATTTATTTTTTAAATATATGTTCTAGTTTTTCACATATATTGCAACAATAATATGTCACAATATCACACAAAATCATAAAAATCTTAAAAATAAATTTTTTAGATAAAATAACCCAAACAATATTTACTTCTTGCTTTTTGTTATTATTTATGTTACAATTTTGGTATGATCGAACTAAATGGAAAAATATTGTCGAGCGAAATTAAAGGAGATCTTAGAACACGCGTTGAAAAGAATGTAAAAAATGATTGATGATCATCTTATTCAAAACAAAATAAACACAAAATCTATTGAAAAAGTTAATAAAAAACTATTGAAAGAAAATAAAAAACAAAAGGAAAAAAATGGAGAAAATAATAAAATATTTAAGTGCAATTCTAGCAACTGTGGTTATTTCAATCTTGTTACTTTTGCCAACGAACATAGTTGCTTATGCTGAAGAAAGTGGTTTTTTGATTGAAGTTTCTTCAAGCAGTTTAGACTATAAGAACAGCACTCTTTATTACACAGACACAACGAACAAACAAATTTGTTACATAAATCAACACACAAATGAAACTCAAAGTTTTGAAACATCAAAAACGCCTGAACTTGTTATTGCCGACTTTGATGGAAATGTTTTCTACACCCAAACTGGCTCTTTTGGAATGTTGAGTCAAGATCACGTTTTCAATCTTTTTGGGGATAATAATGATGTTGGAAAAATTTTTGACCTTGATTGCGACATTAATAACAATATCTATGCCCTATGTAAAGATACTGAGGATGTTTCTTATGTTTTGGTTAAAAATGTAAGTGACAAATTTGATGTTTTTTGCAAACTAGATGGAATAACATTAAATCAAAATAGTAAAATTGCAGTTTCACTAGATAAAAACTTTTTAATTCTTTTTGCGGAAAACTCATTCTACAAAGTTGAAAATAATTCATATGTTGAACTAAACAACTATTTTGGATTAAACACAATTAGCGGAACAATCAAAGATATTAAACTAGATTATCACAACACCCTATTTGTTTTAACAGACCAAAAACTATATAAATCAACACAAACTGAAATTAGCAGTTTTGAAAACCCCATTTTTGCAAATGCAACAACTTTTGAAATTGAATATTTGAGTGGAGAAATTTTTTGTGCAACAAACACTCAAATCACAAAATTGCAAGCAGAAGATTTTATTGACCCACTATCCTCAAGCACAATTGTGGACTATAAAAATGAGAGGTTTGAATGCTTTCTAATAACCACCACAAAAAACACAATCCTCTACTCTTATGATAACTGCATCTACACTCAAACCCTTAATGACGAAACCATAATAATAGATGCAAACACCAATCTTTGTGCAATCACAAAAACTGGCGACTTCTATTTTGTGTTCATTAACGATATGTCAGAGTTGCCAATCACTGGCTTTATTAAGTGCCAAGACGCACAAGTTAGCAGCAGTTCGGAAACAGAAAAAACAATTCGAATTTTGCATCAAAAAACACCACTCTATCTTTATCCATCAACTCAAGATGCAGCATATTTAGCAAAAGATGAAAACGGAGAGCCCCTAGTTTTAAGCAAGAACACACTTCACACAATGACAATCCAAAACTTTGGCACAAAAGACTTTTCTGGAACACAATTCTCACAAATTGTTTATAAAGGCAAAACATATTACATCAACACAAACTACTATATAGAAAACACCACAACAACAATTGAGCCATCAATCATAGAAGATGAAAACATAAACAATGGTGGAAGGGCTTTAACAAGTGGCGAGATCATTGGAATTGTTTTGGTGTCAATCACAGTTGTTTTTGGAGCAATCTTAATTTTGGTAACAATGCTCAAAAAAGATAAAAACAAATAGTTTCTGCTTTTTGAAACTAACGCAAAAAAGGAATTACATTATTTTGTAATTCCTTTATTTTGTGATAATTTTAATTTTGCCAAACTTCAAACTCTTTTTATATCCCTTTGCTAACCAAATTTGCTTGTTCAACTTCAAACAAAACTTTTTCTATGTTGTCCTCTGTGGATATTTGAGAAATTGAAACTTCAAAAGCCGTTCGTGTTTCCGAAGAGTTTTCATTTATTCGTTTTTGATATTGCCTAGACTGAATTCTGCCAGTCATAAAAACTTTTTGCCCTACTTCCAATTCACTAACAAATCTAGCGTTTCGCCCCCAAGCGATGCAAGGCAAATAATCCGACTTGTTATACGCCCTGTTAACAGCAAGCAAAACATCACAAATTTCTCTTCTAAAAGGCGTTGTTCGAAAGATTGGGTTTTTGCACACATACCCCACAATTTCTATAACATTTCCATTAAGTGCAAAGTTTGGCTCACAAACTTCTCTAACAAAAACTGTTAACATTAGTTTGCTATGGCCATCAATCATTTTGTTATATGACCTAAACTGCCCTTTAACCGCAACAAAACAATTAAGCCCCATTGTTTCCTCATTAAAAAGCCTTTCAGAAATTGTTATTGGAATGATGTCTGTTTGCTCTGATAACCTGTTCACTTCAATATTAATATCAAAAAATTTTTCTCCATATATTTCATGACTAAACTCTGGTTTAGACACAACTTTTCCATACAAATATACCTTGTTATTATTACATAATTCAAAACTCATTATTTACTCCATTGTTTTTTATATTTTTTTCTGAACACCAGCCCTATCAATCACATATGAATCCTGATAAATTAATTCGCCCACACTGCAAATGCTATACCCTTTGGCTTGAAGAGATGAAAGAATTAATGGAAGTGCGTTTAAAATGTTTTTGGAATTGTTATGGCACAAAATAATTGAGCCATTTTTCACCCTAGACATAATTCGTGAATGTATTTCATTGGCACTAATACCTTTCCAGTCTAATGAATCGACATCCCATTGAATTGTTTTTAAATTTAAGCTTTCTGCCACATCAATTAGTTCATTGTTATAACTCCCAAAAGGAGCTCGAAATAATGATGGCGAAACACCCGTTGTCTTTTGTATTATATCAATAGACGTGGTTAGTTCTAATTTTTTTTGTTCACGAGAAAGTTTAACCATATCTGGGTGTGTGTTGCTATGTGTTCCAATTTCAAAACCATTTTCTGCAATCTTCTTTGACACCTCTGGATAATCTTCCACCCAAAATCCAACCAAAAAGAATGTGGCATTTGCGTGATACTCTTTAAGCGTTTCCATAATTCCCTCTGTTTTGTCTGCGCCCCAAGCTGCATCAAAAGATATTGCCACTTTATTTTCTGTTGTTTCAACAGAATAGATTGGGACCTTTCGTAAGTTGTCACCAAAGAAAACTGATGCTGCGGAATTCTCGCCAAAAGGAAGTGCCAAAAGTGCACATAAGCACAAACCTATAATGGCGATTTTTAAAGTATGTTTTTTTAGCACTAAAAATTTCATTTAACATACTCCTTTATTTTAATTTATTTTTTGTTTTAAGTCTAATTTAAAAAGTTTTATTTACGCTATATTATTGCTGGATATTTAATATTTTTGTCGAATTGTGTCGATTTTAACTTTTTAAGTTATTTAATCTTATGTTTTTAAACAAAATAATATGCAAAAAAGCAGGAAAATTCATCCTGCTTTTTGTAAATAAATTTTATTATAAATATTTGCCAGTTAAACTTTTCTTGCAATTTTTAATATCTTCCACAGAGCCTGCTGCCACTATTTCTCCACCCATTTCACCACCAAGTGGCCCCATATCAATAATATAATTTGCGTTCTTAATAATATCTAAATCATGTTCAATAACAATGATTGTTGCCCCGTTTTTCATCAATTTCTTAAACACTTTTAAAAGATTTTTAACATCATCTGGATGGAGCCCTACACTTGGCTCATCAAACACAAACAAAGCATCATTTTGAAGTTTATCAATTTCTGACGCAAGTTTTAGCCTTTGTGCCTCTCCACCAGAAAGTGCCGGCGTGCTTTCTCCCAAAGTCAAATACCCAATCCCCAATTCAGACAAAACTTCAAGCTTGCTCTTAATTTTACTTTCTTTTTCAAAGAACTTAATTGCTTCATCAATAGTTAGTGCCATAACATCTTTTATGGACTTGTTGTTATATAAAACAGATTCAACTTCTTTTGAATATCTAAGTCCATCACAATCATCACAAACAAGTTCAAGGTCTGGCAAGAACTGAATATCCATAGAAATAATTCCAGTTCCATCACAAGTTTTACACTTTAATTTCCCAGTGTTATATGAAAAATCACTATTCTTATATTTGTGACTTAAACTTGCATACAACTTTCTTAAATCATCTAAAACTCCAGAATAAGTTGCAACGGTGCTTCGAACATTACTGCCAATTGGCGTGGCATCAATTAAATTTACTTTTTTAATTCCAGAAGCATCTATGCTTTTTATGTGCTCTGGCTTTTTTTCTTTATGCAAACTTGCCATAATTGCTGGGCAAAGTGACTCCAAAACAAGTGTTGTTTTTCCACTTCCTGAAACACCAGTAACAACTGTCATCTTATTTTTTGGAAAACTTACTTTCATTGGTTTTAAGGTGTGAATTTTGTCCATTTCTAATGTGATTTGACCCTTGTCAAAAACATTTTTAGAGTTTTCAATTACTTTTATTTGTTCTTTCTCTGCTAAATATTTCCCAATAACAGACTTTTCACTCTTTTCACATTCTTTCACTGTTCCTTCAAAAATAATGTTACCACCATTTTTACCTGCTTTTGGCCCAATTTCAATAATGTGGTCGCAAACTTTTAAAATATTTGTGTCGTGGTCCACCAAAACAATTGAGTTTCCATCTTCAACCAGTTTATGCATAACATCAATTAAACCATCAACATTATTTGGATGAAGCCCAATTGAAGGCTCATCTAAAACATACAAAACACCAGTTGTCCTGTTTTTCACAGTTCTTGCAAGTTGCACCCTTTGAAGTTCTCCAGTTGAAAGAGTGTTAGATGCTCTATCAAGTGTTAAATAACCAAGCCCCAAAGATAGTAGCGCTTTTGCATCAACCATAAATTCTTCCAAAATATTTTGCCCCATTTCTTTTACTTGGCTGTCTAGATTTTCAACCACCTCTGGCAACCATTTATATAATTCAAGCAAACTCATTTGCGTTGTTTCATATAATGTTTTTCCACCCAAAAGTGTGGAATTAGCCCTCTTGTTTAGCCTTGATCCTCCACATTCCTCGCACTTTTCTTCTTTCAAAAATTTGGCAACACGAGCCATACTCTTTTCATCTTTAACTTTCTTTAAAGCATTCAAAACTGTGGCTTTGGCACTATAATATGTGAAATTCAGTTCACCAGCGTTCACACTATCTTCGTTTTTTGACTTATAGAAAATTCGTTTTTTAACCATTGGACCATCATATACAATTTGCTTTTCCTCATCAGTTAAATCCTTAAATGGAATATCAGTTCTAACACCCATCGCACGGCAAACATCAACCATAAGTGACCACATAAGCGAGTTCCAAGGTGCCACAGCGCCATCATCAATGCTCAAATTTTGGTTTGGAACAAGAGAGTCCATATCAACTGTTTGAACAATCCCAGTTCCCTGACAAACAGGGCACGCACCACGCGAATTAAAAGCATAATCTTCAGCACCCAACCCACGAAACTTCACATGACACACGTCACACTCAATATCTTGCTCCCTAGCAACTTGTGCAGAAGCCTTACAAATATGACCATTAGGGCAAATATAGTTACCACAACGCGAAAACATTAGTCTTAATGAGTTCAAAAGTTCAGTTGCTGTTCCAAAAGTTGAGCGTATGCTTGGCACATTTGGTCTTTGATGAAGTGCCAAACTTGATGGCACATGCAACACAGAATCAACTTTGGCTTTCTCACTTTGGGTAATTCTTCGTCTTGTGTAGGTTGAAAGTGCCTCCAAATATCTTCTTGAACCTTCTGCATACAAAACACCAAGTGCCAAAGAAGACTTACCACTTCCAGAAACACCCGAAATTCCAACAATTTTGTTTAATGGAATGTCAACATTAATATTTTTTAAGTTGTGAACTCTTGCTCCACGCACTTCAATTTTATCTATCATATTTGCTCCTTTTGTTATAGATTTATTATAAAACACTCACTACGCAAAAGTCAAATACAAAAAAACACTTTGCATTATGACAAAGTGTTTATTGGAGCTGATGAGGGGATTTTAAGCCCCTGACCTGCGCTATTCATGAGCGCGCTGCTCTTCCGCCACCACATAAAGTGGTGTCCGCTTTGGCTAAAAACTTGCCACTGGCAAGTTTTCTTAACGCGTCGCGCCAACTGAGCCCGTTGTTAGAGCACAACTTATGTTACACGAATGGAGCTGATGAGGGGATTCGAACCCCTGACCTATTGATTACGAATCAATTGCTCTACCACCTGAGCCACATCAGCATATATCTTTTTGTGTATACAATATGTTTTCTAGTAAGTTTAACTTTTATGTTTTAGGTAGCCCCAAGGTCTTCCAGCGGCAGTTACAAACTGCTCGCTCTCTTCGCTAAAAACTTGCCACTGGCAAGTTTTTTGAAACGCTCATCGCCAACTGAGCCACATCAGCATAATATTGAAACACGATTACATCATATCACAAAATGCGAAAAAACTCAACTAAAACTCAAAAAATTGTTTTTTTGTTTTACTTTTTTGTTGTTAAATGCTATTATTTTTATATGTTTGAAAATATAAAAATACTAAAAACTTGGTGGAAAGTTGCAAAACCAAGCAAGAAATATTTTATTATATCAACTCTTGCAATGATTCTGTCTTATTCGTGCATCATCATCTCACCAATATTCGCAGCAAAAGTTATTATTGCAATTAACGCCAGTAACTGGTGGGGTGCTGTTTTATATCTTACTATTGTGTTTGGGTTGTTAGTGCTTGAAAGATTGTTCTACCATGTGAATTATTTGGTGTATGCAAAACTTATTGAAAGTGTTTTTGTAAGGCTGAATAATGAAGTTGTTGATAAAATCTATAAATCTAAAAATTCAAATTTTAAGAAAACACCAAAAGAAAAGCTTCTAAATATTTTACATACAGAAATATTTAATCTTGGCGACACCGCCGATAAAGCCGCAATGTGTATTGCAAAAATCTTTAGACTTATTGTGACGATAATTATCATTTTCGTAATTAATGTTTGGGTTGGGCTTGCAATTCTTATTTGTGATGTTTTTAACTTCCTATTGTTAAATCATTTGGAAAACAAAAGAGCACAAAGGCAACGCACTATTCGCGAAGACATCGACGAACAATACACCCTATTTTCTGAAATTGTTGATTCAAAAGATATGGTTAATGACCTCAACTTAAACAAAACTTGGAAAAGAAAATACTCAAATCACCTATCTCATTACATCTCTGACCTACACAAAAAAACAATGGCAGACTCATCAATCGGCAACTACTTCTATGTCTTCTATCATTTTATGATCTTTATTCTAACTCTGGGTTCTGTTGTTTTAACAGCAAGAGGAACATTATCTATTGAAACATACTTCATCATTATTCCATACATAACAGCTGGAATTGAAACAACCAACTCCGTGTTTGAATTTATGCCATATCTCAAAAACTCCGCAATATATGTTAACAGAGTTCAAAATATCTTAAACTTCACTGAAAAACCAAACCTTGAATTTGGTGATATTGATAACGATGAAATTGTTGGTTTTGTTGATTTTAACAATGTTCACTATAAAGCTGATAAAGAAAATAACCCAGCAGTAAAAAACATAGATTTGCACATAAATGCCCTTCAAACAACACTTATTTATGGAACAAAAAGATCTGGTAAACGCACAATATTTAAACTTTTGCATAGAGAACTTGCACCAACCAAAGGTCAAATAAATTTAGATGGTTTGGATATTATGAAATATTCCAAAAAGACATACACATCAAACTTCAATTATTTAAGCACTCACCCAATGTTTTTTGATGGTTCAATTCTCTACAACTTAAAAATGGTAAACAAAAATAAAAACGATATTATAAATGTTTTGGAAAAAATGCATCTACTTGAATATATTAACTCTCTCCCAAACAAAATCTACACAAATGTGTTAACTCTTCCTTTTGATAAACAATATTTGGTTGGATTTGCAAGAACGCTATTAACACAAGCAGAAGTTATTGCTCTTTATGAATTCCCAACCAGTTTGACTTTTGATGAAAAACAAAACCTATTGAATTTAATTAACGCACTTCATGGAAAAAGAACAATTATAATCTTCTCTGCCAACGATAAATATGCAGAATATTGTGATAAAATTGTAACAATTGAAAAAGGTGAAATAACACACATAACAAGGAATAATCTTAGCAACAACTATGATTAATTGAACAAGTTTTTAATCAAAAAAGAGCCTAAATTGGCTCTTTTTTGTGTTTAATCTAATTTTACAACATTCCATATAACTTTTATAACTAAATAAATAATATTTTAGTAACTATATTTCATAACTTATAATTAATATTCTTCATATTATAATTCATTTAGCACTTATCTTAATTCTTGTTTAATATATTTTTTTCGCTAATTCTCCAACGCATTAACATCTTTTATATAAAAACATTTTTATCTTCTATAAAACAAAAAAAGTGGTTTTAAATCCACTTTTTTATATTAATTAGTTTATTAAACTTCTATTTTGTCATTCTTGTTGTCTTTTTCATCTTTCTTATTTTCAGTTAATTTAACTGTTTGTTTTGATTTTGATGGTTTTGCAAACAAGAATATAATAACTCCAAGAGCAACCAAGATAACAACAATTAGAACTGTTCCCCAAACTGTTGTTGATGAAACTGTTTTTGAATTTGTGTTATTTGAAACTGTGAATTGAACAGTTGCTGTTTCTGCACTGTAACCTGCACCATCTTTAACATCAAAACTAATTGTGTAAGTTCCATATTCAGAAACTTCAAAAACTGCCTTTGTTGCATCTGATGTGTCAACATCAACTGCCTCACCATCACGAGTTACTGTTACTTTAACACTTTCGTATGAAATTGAGCTAACATCATCAATAATCTTTAAATCATCTTTAAGGTTGATTGTAACTGTGTTACCCTTTTGATATTTTGCATTTTCAACTGCTGTTTTAACTGCTGTTGCATTGATTTCTGGAGGTGTTACATCTCCAACTGTGATTGTGTAGGTTTTTGTTTGAGTGTTGCCCATTGTGTCTGTTGCACTGTATGTGACTGTCACAACTCCATTTGCGTTTGCTTTGAAGTAACCATAATATTCTGTTTCTTCTGCAAAGGTGTATTCAACTGAGTTAATTGTTACTTTGTCGTTTGCATCAAGTGTGTAAGTTGTTCCACCACTTGTTAAAGTTTTTGCGTCTGCATCAAATTCATATTCAACATTTTCAATTGTTACTTTGTTGTTTCCAACATAGAACACATCATTGCCATCTGTGAATGAGCCACCAAGAACAATAATTTCAGCATCTTTTGTTGAACTGTTATATTTTGCTGTGATTTTAATGCTTCCATCTTCAATTCCAGACAAATCCCAAACTTTTTGCATATCTGCAATTTTTATCATATTGTCATATTTGCCGGTTTTTTTGCTGTCGTATGGAACAACATCTTCAATCAAAGCTTCATCAACGATGATTGTTGGTTTTGTTGTGTCTTTAACTGTGAAGTTAACTGATTTTGCTGTTTCTGTGAAGTTTCTGTTGAATTCATCAACATCTGTCCAGTTTCCAACAGCCCAATAGTTTATTGTAACACTTCCGTTTTGACCTGCTTTGATGATGCTTTCATCATCTGTGAGTTCGTAATCACCAATAATTTGAACTAAAATTGCTTGTCCACTGGCAGCGGCTGTTTGTGCTGCTGCTTTAATTTCAGCATCTGTTGCAGTTGATGAAATATTTGTGATAAGTGTGCAGTCATCTGTGATATTCTCACTTCCTGCATTTGTTTGAAGAATTACGCTTAAGTTTCTAATATCAATTTCTGTTCCGTATTCATAGTTAGAATCAAATGAACCAAGGTTAATAATTGTTTTTTCTGGTCCAATAACAGTGAACACAAAACTCTTAACAAGTTTGTTTCCTGCTGCATCTGTTGCAACATAGTTCACAACATAATCTCCACTTCTTGAAACAACAAATGTTTCATTTCCAAGGGATACTGATGTTGTGTTGCCTGAGTTTGCTGCACTTTGGTAAACAATTGTTGAACCAACTTTTGCTGTTACTTTAACAGAAAGGTTGTTATTGCCATTTGCATCAGTAAATGTTACTTCTGGAAGTTTTACTGTTGTTCCTGAAAGAACAGATTTTAATGTTTCTGAATCAATAACCCAATATTGGTCGTGTGTGTTATTTGTGTCGAAGTCGAAATCTGTTGCTGTTGGAACATTTGCTCCAGTAACTTTTTTAATTGTGATTGTTTTTGTGTTGTTTGATGTTGTTGCATTGCCATAATCATCTGTTGCAACCGCTTTGATGACTAGGATTTCACCATTTTCTAAATCTTTTGTGTCATATGTGTAGTAACCATTGCTATCAGCAAATAGTGTTTCTTCTGGGTCAGTTCCAACTTGTGCTGTTACAGCCATATTAAGTCTTGAATCTGCAACTGTTGAATCTGTGTCTGAAATTGTGTCAAGTCCTGTAACTTTGAATTTCAAAACTTTTCCAGCAGCAACTGTTGTTGTGCTTAAACCTTCAAATTTAACTGTTGGTTCCCTAGCGTCACTATAGTCTTTTTGTGCTGAAACTGTGTATGTCTTATCAAAAAGAGTGTTGTTTGCAGAATCTCTAACCACATATTCAACTGTGTAGTCTGCTTCTTCTGTGAACCTAAATGGAATGGTTTCATTAGCTGATGCTTTGTATGTTCCACTTGATTGGTAAATAGCGTTAGATGGTTGTTCACTTCCTGAACTTAAGAATGAAATTTTGATTGATGTGTTGTTGCTGTTTGTGTATCTAACAATTCTTTCATAAGTTAAGTCTGCACTGTTTGTTGTGAGCTTATCAATTCCAAAAATTGCTGGAAGATTCCAAACTTCTTCTGTTGAAATGTCTTCTGCTGATGCGTTAACAACTGTAACTTTTGAAGGAATTTTGTATTCTGCAGTTTTGTAGTCGCCACTTTCGATTAATGCTTTTTCTGCATCAAAATCTGCATATGCTTCAACAATATATCCACTTCCGCTTTCTGCTGTTTTTCTTGCAGTGATTGCATTAACGGCTGAACTTGTTTCTGCTGTGTTTCCAAAGAAATCAACAACATTATAAGTTACTGTGAATGTTCCAGCAACTGTTGGTGTGAACTTAAATTCATTTAAAGATGACTCATATGTGTAGCCATCAACACCTTTCTTTTCAATGTCGTTTGTGTATGTTGTTGCTTTGTCTGCATCTTCTGCTTTAGAAGGTGTGAATTGCAAATATAGTGTTGAGAACACACTAACTTCAACCCCAGAGTTCTTTGTGTTAACAACAACTGGTTTTGGAAGTTCTGTTTCCACAAAAAGAGCCATCGCACTTGGAAGTGATGCATTAAATTTGTCTATCTTAATTGCTTGTTCAACTGCTCCATCTTTAACTGTGAAGTTAAATGTTTTGATAACTGTTTGAGCTGTTGCGGTTTTGTATGTGTATCTAACCGTGTATTTTCCAAGTTCTGTTGCATCTGTTATTTTGTATTCATAATATCCATTGGAATTCTTTACAAAATTTTCTGTAACATTTGTTCCCCTTGGTGATGTTAATGTCACACTAAGGCCTGTTACATCTTCTGGTCTTCCTGTTGCTGCGTTAACATTGATTGGTGTGTCACTTTCTTCTCCAACATAAACAAATGGGTATGGGAATGTTATTGTGTTTCCAACTGATTGTTGAACTGTTGAAGGAATGATTTCTTTGCTGTTTGTCTCAAACTTGAAAGATGAATCTTGTTGTTCTAGATTAATGTTAATTGTTTCTGTTGCAACATTTCCATCTGAATTTTCAAAAGAATAAACAACATCATAACTGCTAACATTACCAACCAAATATAGTTTTGGTTGGGTTACATCTGTTGAATCAATTGTTGCCTTCTTTTTTGCCCCATTGGCTGTTGTTGCCTCAATTTTTGCACCAGTGTTTACACTTGGTATAATAATGTATTCTCCATTGCTGTCTGACGCAATAGTGTAATCTGCCAAACTATAGTTTATTGTTAAGTTGGCACTTGTGCTTTTTGGTGCTGGTTCAGCAAAAACAACTGCTGGCATTGCAAAAACTGCAGCAATCATAAGAGCAAAAGCCACCAAAAACATTGCAATTGAAAATTTCTTTGCTTTTTTAGTTTCCATTTAAGTCTCCTTGAATTGTATTGTTTAATGATTGTATTTTACCTCATATTACCCAATTTGTCAACAAATTACGCATAATTAATTCTATCTTTTTGATAAAATACAACATTTTTTAACACAAACATTTTAAGTAAGATAGAAAATATTATACTGTCGAATTTTGTCTTTGTTTATCTTTGTGATAAAAAGTTTTAAAAAAAACAAAAAGAGTTCCATTTCAAGAGCTCTTTTCCCTTATTATGCCATAAATTCATTTTTGCTTGCAATAGGTGTTTTTTGAGTGTCTATTTTTGCACTAACTTTATCCAACCTTTCCAAAAGAGTTTGTTTTTCTTCAATATAACTGCTTGGTTTCCCTATTTTTATAATTTTTGCACTACCTCGTGAAGCAGCAATATCAAATCCTTCTTCAGCCATTTGCCTTAAGTATTCTATGTATTCAATATCTTTCATAATTTTAAACCTTTCAATGTTTAGATTTATGTTTTTGCACGCTATATCACTTTCAACATTAACTTCAAAGGCAAGTCGTTCAACTTCATTTTTTTTAACAGAATCTCTTTCAGAAACTAAATTATCACGCTCTGCTGTAAGAGCAGAAATAACAGCACATTCTTCTTTGTAAATTTCTCCAATTTTTAAAAAATTTTCTTTTTCAATTTTTGCCATTTGTTTTCGCATAGAACGCCTTTGAATTTTTGCCTTAATACATTGGAAATATACTGTTGACATTGTGATTCCAAAACCCAAAACAGCAGCAAGCGGTGTTAGGTTTGGAATGCTGGCAGCAACTTCACTTTGATAAGTTGAGTAACCATCAAACATCATTTCTCTTACGTTTTCCATAATGACATCCACTGACTCTTCGGTGGATACGCCAAAATCATCAACGATAATAACATCTTGGCCATCAACTTTAACTGATGCATTCATAAGTGCCCGTTCAATACTTTCCAAATAATTGCTTGGTGTTAATGTTTCCATGTCTATGTTCCCATAAATTTTGCCAAAAATTTCGATATCTTGCTCTGTCCCTTTTATGTTAGCATTATAATACTCCACTTCATGTTTAATATTATCAACAACTTGTCGTGGAAATGCTGCGTTTTCAAGAAAAGCTGCTTCTGAACCTTTTTCAGCAATTTCATTATTTCTCCACATATGTGCAGCAGCCGCAGAAGCAGCCCCAACAATAGCAGCAATAGCTCCTCTTTTCGCAATTGCCGGCTTCTTTAACATGGCTTGGCTTTGAGTTTTTGTTTTTGCCATTTCTGCCTCTATTTCACTAGTTGGACTAATAGCAAGTTTCTTTGCTTCTTCAAAGTGTTGCCTTTGTTCTTGAATTTGTTGATTTAATTCGTTTATTTTTGCATCAAGTTCTTGTGTTTTTTCTCCGCCATCTCTTTCAATTATTTCTATTCTTTCTTTAAATGGCTTCAAAACTCTTTCTTCTTCTAGTTTTAATTCAGCAATTTGCCTATCGTATTCATCTATTCTTTCTAAATAAGCATTATATAAGGTGTTTGCAACCTTTTTTACTCTCTTACTATTATTTTCCATAATTTTCACTCCTCTATGATATAAAAATTATATCATAGTAGGCATAAAAAGTCAATATCCCCTTTTTTAAGAAACTTACAAATTTTTTAAATAAAAAACCCCTGACTAGCAGGGATTATTTTTAGCAGTTACATTGATTAAAAGATTTCTTTTTAAAGCAACAACAGAAGAATAATAACAAAATTAAAATTGTGCAAAGGTCTAACCCACAGTTAAGTATGCCACAGTTAAGTAAAACATAAATAACAACCAATAGAGTTAAAACATCACAGCTTGAGTTTTTTGATTTTCCACAGCCACCGCAATCCATTCCGCCAAACATATTGCCAAACATCTTTTGTCCTCCTTGTTTTTTAGTGCGTATCTTTATGTAGTTTTATCTTTTGTGCTTAAATCTCACATAGTCATAGTATTAAAATTCTTTCAAAAATGTTACAAATTTTTAAAAATTTATAGTTTTTTAATTTCACACTCCCCCGTTTGTGGATTTATTATCACATTTAGGCTATTGCCCTCACAATCTAGAAACATAACAAGATAATATTTGTCTGGCATTTTGTTTGTTATGTCTGCCACAATTTTGATATAAATTTCAAAATCCTTATTTTTTAAGCCGTCATACTTTTCCCCTATTTCATTTAAAGCAATTTCAAGGGCTTTTTGGCTGTTTATTTTAAAGCCACTTGTTATGTTGGTCATTTCAGCAACCTCTTCGCCACTTCCATTATTTACTTTTATAATAAGAACAGCATCTTCATCAACTTTTTTGCTTATGTCGGCAGCATAAGAGTCATCAAAAGGGCTTTTTTCAAACTCCCCACTAAACTCATCATTGTCCACACAAACTTTATAGGTTATGTTTTCTTCCTCAAAGCCACCTTTTGGCTTTATGGTCACAACACCAAACTCAACGCAATTCTCACTTTTGCCGTTTAGAACATAAGGGCTTTCTCGCATTCCACTTGAAAAACTTACATAGTAGTTTTGCGTTTCGCCCTCAAAATAGTTTTGTCTTTCGTCTGAGATTTTGTTTTGGCACTCTTCTAATGCACTTTGTGAACACGCTGAAAACAAAAACACAAAAGTGACTAAAGAAAAAATGGTGCACAAACATTTCTTTCTAACTTTAACCAAAATTTTCACCTTCCCTATAATATGTTTATGCAACCAAAAATTGTTTTAGAACATAAAAATTGGGATTAACCCAATTTTTCTAATTTTTTCACTCTTTTTTCGTGCCTGCCACCCTCGAACTCCGTGCTTAAAAATGTGTTTATAATTTTCTTACGCCTTCTAAAGCGCATATCTGCCCCCATAACCAAAACATTGGCATTATTATGTTCTCTTGCCATTTTTGCATCTTTAACACTATGGCAAAGTGCTCCGCGCAAAAACTTAAATCTATTGATTGCAATAGACATTCCAATACCTGTTGTGCAAATCAAAATTCCAACAGCATCTGGATTTTTTTCAATTGCCTTGGCAAGTTTTTCAGCATAATCAGGATAGTCAACGCTGTCGGTTGTGTTGGTGCCCAAATCTTTATATTCTAATTTATATTTTTCGAATAAATTAATAACTTTTAGTTTTGTGGTATAGCCACCATGGTCACAAGCAAGATAAATCATATAACACCTCTCATTTTTTTATTTTAAATTCTTTTTTCTGTCCGTTTTCATAAACATAAAGTGTAAATTTTTCCTTTCTAGCTGGTATTTCCAAAATTTTACTTTCAGACAAAGCCACCATACTTTTTGGATAGTCTGTTCTGTCTTCTGCAAAAATTTTTGATATTTTTTTGTAGTGATAATATGCACAAACACTGCAAATTAAACAAGTTACAAGCAAAATCATAAGTGTTAATATAATATATTCTTCAATCATCTAATTATATCTCCTCTTATTGTTTTTAGAATTGGAAATCTTGGCTCTAATTGAGAATATTTGTCAAAAGCCAAAAATTCTGGTTCGTAACGAACCCCATTAATCTTGAAGCCCTCTCCGTGCATATCAGTTCCACCAGTTGGAATTAAGTTGTTGTCTAGGCAGAAACGATATAGCCAAATTGAATTGTCAATAGTGAACTTTTTGTGAATGCATTCAAAACCGTCCAATATTTTTAACTCATTCAAATCTTTAACAAGTTTTTTAGGGTCCTTTTCGCCATACACAGTAAATGCGTGAGCAAAAACGGCAAGTCCACCTGCCTTGTGAATTTTGTCACAAACATATTCAATTGGTGGGGTTTCTCCAACAATGTCATAGCAATGGAACAAAGAACCTGGCTTGATCATATGGTCACGATATAGGTTATCAGACTTATTTATGTGATATTTTTCATACAAAAGCAAGTTCTCTGGATATTTTGCCAAATCAGCAAAAAAACATTTGTGGGCGGATCTATATTTCACATCAAAAGAAAGTCCTGGGGTTATTTTAAATCCCAAATTCTTTCCAAGTTCAACCAATTTTTGAAGTCTTTCAATTTCAAGTTGTGATTGAAAATCCCAGTTTAGTGCTTCAAACTTTGAAAGTTCATCTAAATCAAAATCATACGCCAAAACTTCATATTTCTTGCCATTATATGAAACAGCAATTTCACAACCATTTATGTATTTTCCATTAAAAACTGATTTATCTTTTGCGGTTAAATCTCTCATTTCATAGTTTGCATACAAAACATCATGGTCTGTGAAAGACAAAACATCAATTCCCCTTTGATTTGCAAAGTTAACAAGTTCAGGAACACTATACATTCCATCTGAATATTGTGTGTGAATGTGCATATCCAAAAGTTGACCTTGCTTATATAATCTGTTATACATTGTTCTCTCCTTATTTTTCTATGTGTTCATCTAAATAAGTCGCCATAAAATCTGCCATATGCAATAAAACTGCAATAGGATATTGATAGAATGCAGAACTGAGTGAATATGAACCACCCAGCACTCTGCTATCAAATCCACCCATATGCCAGTTAATTGCCATTGCCTCTTCTCTTGAAAGTTTCATAAAACCACTTAAAATATAAACTGATTTCTCGCCATGCCCATATGGGAGTTCTTCATCAACAACATAATATGGTTTTTGAACCCAGTTGTTGTCCACCTTAACATTTCTGAGCTCTTGTTTATAAGTGTTAACTTTGCAAACATCGTGAAGTAGCGTTATGATTGCCAAACTTTCTTCACTAATTTTTTCATTCATTGCATCTTTAAACTCATTTTCGCAAAGTTCTTTCATTCGTTTGTAAACATTTAACGAGTGAGCACACAAACCACCTTCAAAGTTTGAATGGAATTTTGAACTTGCTGGAGCCGTGAAGAAATCTGTTTTTTCAAGCCATTCCAAAAGTTTGTCTGCCCCTTCCCTCTTGATGCAATTTTTGTAAATGTTAATGAACTCTTGTTTGTTTTCTTTTACCATTCATTGATCCTTTTAATGTGATTACTCTATTACAAACCCAAGACAAGATACAAGTGTCACAAATGCAGCAAAAGCAAGTGGTAATGTGAATTTTTGTTTTGCATTAATCCAAGCCAAAACACCAGCAAAAACGCCAAGTCCAAACGCTATGATAAAGAATATGTTAGTAGCAACCATTCCAAGTCCTGCACCGAACCCCAAAAGCATTCTACATAAAAACCATATTCCGAGTGAGCACAAGCTTAAAATAACTGAAAGAGTTCCAAGAGCAAATGTTACACTTTTTTGTTCTTTCTTTTGTTCAGTTGGTTCAGCCTTTGCCTCAACAACTTTTTCATCTTTTTCGTTTGCCATAATTTTTCTCCTTTTATTCATTTATTGCCCTAATAATACCAATTTTTGGGAATAAAAGTCAAATAAAATAAGGTATATTCACAAATATTTATGACAAAAATGAAACATTCTTCTGCAAATATTCACAAATTTACGCATTTAAGTTGCAATTAAGAATGTTATTTGCTATTCTGTTTGTATGAAAAACATATTAATAACAGGGGCTTTGGGCGGTATGGGCAAGGCAACCACCGCTCTACTAAAAAGCCAAGGATATAACGTTTTTTGCCTAGATATTTGTGATAACAGCCAAGATGACTGTTTTGTTAAAACAGACCTTGCAAATTTTAAAAGTGTTGAAAGTGCGTTTGAGGAAATTTCAAAAAAGACCAACCATCTAGACGCCATTATTCACTTTGGCGGAATTTATAAGTTAAACTCTTTGGTGGAAATTTCTGAAGAGGATATTTTAAAGATTTTTAATATTAACTTGTTTGGAGTTTACCGCATAAACAAGGTTTTTTTGCCACTTCTTAACAAAGATAGCAAAATTATCATAACATCAAGTGAACTTGCGCCCCTTGACCCTCTTCCATTCACTGGGCTTTATGGAATCACAAAAGCTGCCCTAGAAAAATATGCCTACTCTTTAAGAATGGAACTAAACCTTTTGGGAATTCAAGTTGTTGTGTTAAGACCGGGGGCGGTAAACACAAATTTGCTTGGGGTATCTCAAAAAGAAATTGACGAGTTTTGCAATAACACAAAGTTATATAAATATAATTCAAATAAATTCAAAGAAATAACAGAAAAAGTGGAAACAAAAAACATCTCGCCAGAAAAAATTGCATTATTAGTGCTAAAAATCCTAAAAAAGAAAAAGCCAAAATATATATATAACATCAACAGAAACTTTTATCTAAGGCTTTTGAGTGCACTGCCAAAAAGATGGCAAACAGGCATTTTAAAAGGCATTTTAAAAGAAAAAAAATAGAGCTTTTTTGCTCTATTTTTTTAATCACAGCAATTTATTATGTTTCTTTTCTTGCGTTTAGCATAATTAACGGCAATTTGCGTTCCAGATTTTCTTTCAACCATTAAGCCAAAAGTATTTTTTGGTGAATATGAACTATTATAATAAAAAACACAAATTTCACTGTTATCAATCATAAATTCATTTCTTTTAATGTGTGAAACCTTTCCCGCATTTTTGCAACAATTTGGAAAAATTGTTTGTTCATAAAATTTAAGCAAATATGCATTATAATCACAACTAATATTTTCAAAAGACGAGCGAACATAAACTCTTTTAATGCCATCAAATTTTTCTTTAAAACTTGAAACAACATTATGGCAAAGGTCATCAAATTCACTTTTACTTCCAAACAAAAATGTTTTAACACCCTTATTTATTATCAAATCTTTTATGATATATTCAAGTTTTTTTATAAGTTCTTGGTTTTTCAAAATTTTTCTATGCCCAATAAAACATGCTGTTTTTTCCATAAACACCACACTCCTTTACGAAACTCCGTAAATATAAAGATAATAAAAAGATTTATAATTGTTAAACATTTTTACGAAACTCCGTAAGACAAATTTTAATTTTAAAAATAAAATGTTTACGAAATATCGTAAGGAGGCAATTATGAACATTGATGAAGCTTTAAGAAAAAGAATTAATGAGCTAGTTGCTGAAAAGAAAACAAATTTAACTGCTCTTTGTTTAAATTCAAACATAACTCCATCAACAATTTTTGATTTCATGTCAAATAAAAGTAAGTGCCCAAAAGTTTTAACAATTAAAAAATTGTGTGCTGGTGCTGGAATAACGTTAAAAGAATTTTTTGATAGGGATTATTTTAACAGCACTGATGAAGTGTTTTAGCAAAAAATAGAGCCTTTTTGCTCTATTTTTTATTGTTTTTTCATTAAATTTATTGTGTTAAAAATATTAACAACCTTGCCTCTGCCACTATTTAACAAACTTATAATTTCTTTTTGTGTTAGTTCAGGTTTTTTCTCAAGCATCAATGCAACAAAGCCTGCCAAAATGACACCCATTGACGACCATGACAAAAATTGTGTGTTATCTGTTTTGTTGCTCTCAATCCACTTTTCATAAGCAACTGGATTTAAAAAGTTAAAATCGTATTCAAAAATTTTGAAGAAATTGCTTTTCATTTTACCAGAATAAGTTGTTGAAACTGGGCACAAATTTTCTTTGTTTTCACAATGCAAAAAAATTGTTATTATGCCATTTTTGCTTGCCCTTTTTAAAACTTTGTCAAGTTTTTTATTTGCAGTTTCATCAAGAATTTTTGCATGAGAATGTGTTAAAATTTTTATGTTATTTTCAATTGCAAACAAAACAGCTTTTTCCAAAATTTCCACTCTTTTTTGGTCATCTTTTATTATATCTCTGTTAATTCCGTTAATTGCATAAATAAGCGAATCTGGTGCAATTTCTTTTAAAGTGCTTGCCATTGCAAAGCCGTGTTCACAATTGTTTAAAAACCCACTTTTTGTTAAGTCAACTCTGCCAGCAAAATTAAAACTATTTTCATCTCCAAAAAGCCAATCAATAATTCCAATTTTAACATTTCTGCCGGTTAGTTTTGGCTTAATGCCCAAAGAACCATTAACGGTTTGATAACTTGTTTTTGCTTTCTTGTTGCCATTTTTAAAAAAATAAAACATAACATGCACCTTTAATAGTTTTCTTTATCTTCAATCATTTTATATTTTTTGAATAACTTAACGCACTCATCTCTGCCAATTTCTTCGCACAAAACTTTTCCTTTGTTAATAAAATTTTTTTCAAATTTGTTATCTCTAAAACCAATTTTTTGTGCATCAACAACATTGCAACCATAATACACTTTTGATATATTTGCCCACAAAATTGCTCCGTAACACATCAAACAAGGATAACCTGTTGTGTATATTTCACATCCAGACAAATCGTGAGTTTTTAGTTTTTTGCACGCTTTTCTAATTGCATCAATTTCGCCATGACATGTTGGGTCTATATTATTTAAAACCCTGTTATGACCTTTTGCAATAACTTTTCCGTTTCTAACAATAACAGCACCAAAAGGCCCACCATGAGATAATTCAATTCCTTTTTCTGCCTCGTTGATGGCAATTTTCATAAATTTGTTCATAAAAACACCCCAAACATTTTTTACAAGTATAGCATAAAAAATTTTTTCAGTAAAACAAAATAAAACAAGTGAGAGTTAAAAACAATTTAAAAAAACAAAAAAGAAGCTTACGCCTCTTTTTGTTGGCACAAATTGCTAACCTATCAACTGGTTTCCGCTTAGAACAAAAAAAAGCAACAAAGTTGCCTTTTTTCGTTGACACAAACTGCAAACCTATCAAGCAAAATACCGCTTAAAAAAGAGGCTTACGCCTCTTTTTGTTGGCTCAAATTGCTAACCTATCAACTGGTTTCCGCTTAGAACAAAAAAAAGGCTGACGCCTCTTTTTCGTTGGTAAATGATAACTTGCTAACCTATCAACTGGTATCCGCTTAGAACAAAAAAAAGGCTTACGCCTCTTTTTGTTGGTAAATGATAACTTGCTAACCTATC
This sequence comes from uncultured Clostridia bacterium, assembly GCA_905235475.1. Taxonomy (GTDB): domain Bacteria; phylum Bacillota; class Clostridia; order Christensenellales; family UBA1242; genus UBA7584. The sequence goes on along the minus strand of CAJOLU010000003.1, from coordinate 72,243 downwards.
AAGCAAAATACCGCTTAAAAAAGAGGCTTACGCCTCTTTTTGTTGGTGGGAAAAAATGGACTCGAACCATCGACCTTCCGCTTATCAGGCGGATGCTCTAACCAGCTGAGCTATTCTCCCGTAAATGATATGGGATTGAGAAGTTCAACCCCATTTCATTAGTGGTGGAGATAATCGGATTCGAACCGATGACCCCCTGCTTGCAAGGCAGGTGCTCTAGCCAGCTGAGCTATACCCCCACAAATGTTATCAAATCTTTAGTTGTAACTTTCTTATGATAACATTATTTTTTTTGTTTGTCAATAAAAAAACTTAATTTTTTTATAAATTAACTCATTTTTTCAAGAACTTTTGAAAACCTATTTTGCAACCTTGTTTTGCCCAATAACTTTAGAATATCATATAGGTTTGGTGTTTGTTCTCTTCCAGTCACCGCCACACGAATGATTGTGGAAACATCGCCACAATGCCCTCTATAGCTTTCTGGATTTTGTTTAAACATTTTAACTTCTCTTGCGTAGCCAATTTGTTCTGATAAATCTTTTATTTTGTTAAACCAAGTTTGTTGATCATCATTTTCATCATAATAATTTAGATATTGTGTTAAAACTTTTTTAATATCTTCTTTTTGAAATTTTTCTGGAAAAACAACATTGCCATCAAAGTTTTCATCAAACATATATTCATATATGTTGTAAATTTCTTTAAAGTGACTTATGTCTTTTCTTGGCTTTGGTTGGTCTCTATCAATATTCAAAATTCCATGCCAATATTCTTTGTTATTGTTTAAACTTTCAAACAACTTTTGGTCATACTTTTCCGCCCATTCAAGTGCAAGGGCATAAACCTCTGTGTTTGTTAGATGAGAAATATAATTTTTGCTAATGTCTGTAAGTTTAACAATATCAAAAAGTGAACCACTTGCACTCATTTTGTTAAGTGAAAAATCAAAATCATAAATGCTTGCTGTTGGGTTGTTTGCTCGCCAGTCCTCAAAATCGCTGTTAATAAGCGTCATCAAATAGTCTTTCACTGCGCCAATTGGATAGCCGTTTTCAGCAAAAAAGTCCATATTTGCTTCTGGGTCCTTGCGTTTGGAAAGCTTTCTTCTGTTGCCGTTTTCGTCCAACTTTTGAATTGGAGAAATGTGCGCATATTTTGGTGGAGTGAAGCCAAATGCTTCAAAAAGTTGCAAATGCTCGCTGAGAGATGGAAACCACTCATCTCCACGAATAACAACTGTTGTTTTCATTAAATGGTCATCAATCACATGTGCCAAATTATATGGTGGAAGCCCATTAGATTTTACGATAACCACATCATTTATGTTTTGCGGAATAATTCTTGTTCCACGAATCAAGTCATTAATTTCAACTTTGTCATTTTCGCCATATGGGCACTTGAAACGCAAAGCAAATTTTTCTCCATTTTTAATCTTTTGTTCAACTTCTTCAAAAGTTAAATTGCGGCACTTTGCATATTTGCCATAATATCCTGAATTTTCTTTGTTCTTTTCTTGTGTTTCACGCATTTCATTAAGGTCTTGTTCAGAACAAAAACAAGGATATGCCTTTCCCTGCCTTACAAGTTCTTTGGCATAAGTTTTGTATATTTCTTCACGCTCACTTTGAATGTAAGGCCCATATTCACCCCCAAAGGTTGCCCCTTCATCAAAATCTATATCAAAAGATTTTAAAGTGTTAACAATTCCAGAAACTCCGCCATCAACTTCGCGTTTTTTGTCTGTGTCTTCAATTCTTAAAAAAACAACTCCATTTGTTTTCTTTGCAGTTAATTTGTTAACAAGGGTTGCAAACAAGGCACCAAAATGAACAAACCCCGTTGGGCTTGGTGCATAACGAGTTACTTCTGCCCCTTGTGGCAACTTTCTATCTTTATATTTGTTTTCCCAATAATCTGGCGTTTTATCAACTTCTGGGAATAAGAGGTCTGCCAGTTTGTTATAGTCCATAAAATCTCCTTCACGCATTACTAAAAGCAACCAATGCGTCTTTATATTCTGTCATATAGTTTTTCATCACAGTGTGAGTGTGGAAAAAATCATATAGTTTATCTAAAATAATTCTTTCATCTGCTGATAAAGTATTCTTTGTTTCCTTTTCTTTTAAAGCACTAAAACTATTTTTGCTTAAAATATTTTCAACTTTTTGTTTTTCAAAATAGTAATATGAGTTATATCCCTCAACTTTTTGCAAAATTTCAATAATTTTTTGCTCTTCTTGTGTTTTTTCTTGATTTATAACTGATTGAAACTTTTCACTTGCAAAAACATTTTTCGCGGCTTTGTAGGTTGCAACAAAATTAGTTGAAATCACACTATCACCTGAAAAAGGTTTGTTTATGCTATCTTTTATGTAATAATCTGTGACAAGCGTTGCTGAATCAATCACTTTTTTTGCAAATTCAAGTTGAGTTTGTGCAACAGACACTCTGCCATTTGGTGCACTATCTTCATTAACATACTTTTCAAAAATAGTTAAAAACTTTGATGAAAAATTGTTAAAACTCACAATAGCATCACAAAAAGCCTTTCTATAATCCACAATCCAGTTATTCATATTTGATGCTGCTTCAAGAGCAATTTTAACTCTTTTTAATTCATAAAGTTTTGCCTTTAGGTTTTCCGCACTGGAATAAAGGGAGTTCATCTCCTCGCCTGGCACATTTTTATAGTTTGCCAAATTCCAATCAATAAAATATTCCATAACCAAAACATTGGCCCCAAGGGCTGGTTCAAAAATTGCGGCTGGATTATTTTCGTCACTCTTTAGGTTATAGAACAAACTACTAGAGTCAGCGCTGTTAATTTCATCTTGAAGCCTCTGGGCGTAGGCAACGCTAACTTCGTTGCTTGAGTTGAAAAACACTCCTCTATATTCCCCTATAGCCTCATGATACATCTTTGAAACCTCTTCAAATGAGCGTGTTTCTCCGCACCCAACAAACATTATAGGCAAAATTAAACATAATGCACATAAAATTGTGCTAAACATAAATTTCCTCATGATATCCACCCCATCACAGTGCATATTTTTTGCAAAGAAGTTTTGTATGAACTTTCAGTTAAACTATTAACATAAGTTTGCTTGTTTGTGCTTTTGTAACAATTACTTAATTCTTCATTGTTTAAATTATAAAACATATGTTTAAAGGCATATTGGTTGCTTGATGTGTTCAACTCACTTGAAAAGTTTGATGCCTTTTCGTTTTTATATCTTTGAACTGCATTTGTTGAATAGTTTGCATAGGCATTTATCTCTGTTTGCTGACCAGCCTCAATAGATTCAAACAAAACATTTGTTTGCCCATTAATTGCTTGCAGCATTGTGTATTTCAAGTTGCCATATGTGCTGCCGCCCAAACAATACTTCACAACAAAATTATAATTCACATCACTTAATTCATATGCTTTTGTTGCCAAATTTTTCATTGATAGAAACACTGTTGGTGCAAGGTTTGAAAGTTGTGCTTCTTCCCAACTTGTGAGAACCTCTCCACCTGCGGAATCTGCACTTTTGTAGGCACTATATGACTCATCAAAAACATAAAAGTCTTTATATGCCGTTTTTATTGCATTAAAATATGAACTATATTTTCCATCTAAATCCCTTTTTTCTTGTGCGGATTTTGGGGCAAAATATAGGTCATCGCCCGTTTCATTTATAACATAATCTAGGCACAAATATGCGTTATAATAATTCTTAAATGAATTGCCATCCACACCATATGTGCTCAAACGAACAATTTTGTCATTATCTAAATTTTGCATATACGCTTCTTCCTCACTGTTCTCTATTTGTTTGTGAACAGAATAAGAAGCATGCGCATTAGAAAAGCCACCAACCACAACATAATATATGCCAAACCCAACAAGTCCCAAAATGATAATTACTGCCAGAGTTCTTAACAAAACTTTATAACCAGCCATATGTTACTTCCTTTTTTGTTTTTTTAAGTATATTAAAAATCACCCATAAAGTCAATAAAATGGGTGATTAAAATTTATATTCTCAAAAACTTTTCAATATTAAAATAACTCCAAGGTTTTTTGTCTATAGGTGGATAAACCCTAAACACCATATTTTTGTTAGTTGTGGGGTGGCAAAACCTTGCTTCAACAGCAAAAAGTGCCATATTTGTGTCTTTTGCCAAAGTGTCGCCACCATAGGCTTTATCTCCAAAAACAGGGCTGTTTGCATCTTTTAACAAAAATCTAATTTCGTCAAAAAACTTAAGGCCACCACTCATTTCAACCAAAGAAATTTTTCCAGCATCTTCCAAAACTTTGTAAGGATCATAAACCTTTTGTGCATCATAGTTTAGGCTTGGAATAAACTCCAAGAGTTTTGTTTTTGGATTTCGGTGAAGATATTGGTAGTTAGGCTCTTCCTCTCCCTCTTCCGTAAAAATAAATCTTGTTGAAAACTTAGGTCTGCCAACACAAACAGCAAAGTGTTTAAGCAAAAACTCATTCTCTTCCACTTGCTTTAATAGTCTTTCTTGTGCTTTTGTTGAACGAGCAAACACAACAATGCCACCAGCCTCCACACAAAGAGTGTGAATAGGTTCCAAAAATGATGCCTTTTCATTTTGTTTTAATAATTCATTTTTTATGTTTTGCATCAAAGCTTCTTGCGGTATGTTTTGCTCTTTGAAGGCAACCAAGATATGGTTGTCTTTATATAAACAATTTGTCATTTTATTTCACCTTTTTAATTTTGAAAGTTGCTTTCATTCCGTTGATGTCAATTTCTTCTCCATCATTTTGTGCTTTTTCCATTGTTTTTGCAAGAGTTACTTTTTGAATTTCACTCTTTGTTTTTTGAATAACTTTTTCAAGTTCTTCTCCACAATCATAAGTGATTTCAATTTCATCTTCAACTTCAAACCCACTGTCTTTTCTCATATTTTGAAGTTTTGAAATAATCTCACGCATATGCCCTTCACAAATAAGATCTTCTGTTAAAGTTGTGTCTAGCACAACTGTTATTCCATAACTTGAATCGGCACAGAACTTGTCTTTACTCTTTGTGTAGATTAAAACATCATCTAAGCCAATTGTGATGTCTTCTGCCACATCAACAAGTTCTCCATTTTGAAGTTTTTGAACAATAGAAGAAGAATCGCAAGATGCCAAAAATTCTCTAATTTCGTTTAGTCTTTTTCCATAACGAGGTCCCAAAGTTTTTAGTTGTGGTTTTAACTCAAAGTTCAGATATTCTTCTGGGTTTTCAATAAACAACACTTCTTTAACATTAATATCATCTGCAATAATTTTTATTTCTTCATCCGTCAGAGCAATGTTGGCCGAAGTGTGAACAAGCATTTTTGGAAGTGGTTGTCTGGTTTTTAGATTTGTTGTTGCTCTAACAGTTCTTGCCAAGTCAACAATCTTAATAATTTCTTGCATTTGCTCTTCTAGTTCTTTGTTAATAAAACTTTGGTCGCAAACTGGATAGTCTTCTAGATGAACACTGTTTTTGCCGTGTGTTAGGTTTTGGTAGATGTTTTCAGCCAAAAATGGCATAACTGGTGCAACAAGCTTAACAACTCCAATCAAAACTTCATAAAGTGTTTCAAAGGCAACAAACTTGTCTTGAACATTTCCATCAACCCAAAATCTTTCACGACAACGCCTTACATACCAGTTTGACAATTTATCCACAAATATTTCAATATCTCTTGTTGCTTGAGTCCAGTTGAAATCGTCCATATTTTTGGTTACAGATTCAACCAAACTGTTATATTCACTCAAAATCCACTTATCCATAACAGTTAGTTTTTGAGTTTTAAGGTCTATGCTTCCGCCCTCAAAATCATCAATGTTTGCATACAAAACATAGAATGAATATGTGTTCCAAAGAGTTCCAATAATCTTTCTTTGAACTTCTTGAAGGTTTGTTTCATCAAATGATGCACTTTGCCATGGAAATGCGTTTGAAGCAAAGAACCACCTAAACGCATCTGCTCCATATTTTTGGCAAACATCAACAGCATCAACAACATTGCCGAGGCTCTTGCTCATTTTTATTCCGTTTTTATCTAACGCAACACCAGTCATAACACAGTGTTTATATGGCGTTCTATCAAACAAAACTGTTGAAATTGCCTGCAAAGAATAGAACCAACCACGAGTTTGATCTTGCCCTTCCACAATAAAGTCTGCAACTGCTCTTTCTTTAAACTTTTCTTGATTTTCAAAAGGATAGTGAAGAGATGCAAAAGGCATTGCCCCACTTTCATACCAAACATCAATAACTTGAGGAACTCTTTTCATAACAGAACCACATTCACAAGGGATTGTCACTTTGTCTATGTATGGTCTGTGAAGTTCAATATCTTCTTTAATTCCACTCTTTTCTTTTAACTCTTGAATGCTCCCAATCGCAATCGTTTTGTTACAATTCTTACATTCCCATATATTTAAAGGAGTTGACCAAAAACGGTCACGAGAAAGGTTCCAGTCGTGAGCATCTTCCAAGAACTTACCCATTCTGCCCTCTTTTGCGTTTTCTGGGTGCCAACAAACATCATTATTGTTGTTTGTTAGTTCTTTTCTAAATCCACTCATCGTGATGAACCAACCCTCTCTTGCATAATACATAAGTGGGCTCTTACATCTCCAACAGTGTGGATAAACGTGAGTGATTGTTTGAACTTTAAGTGCTTTTCCTTCCTCTTTTAGGTCTGCAATAATTTGTTCGTTGGCCTCTCTTCTGTGCATTCCAGCATATTTAATTCCATCTTTAAACTTTCCTGCCTCATCAACCATTTTAACAACTGGAAGATTGAAATCTTTTCCAACATTATAGTCTTCTTCACCAAACGCTGGTGCAATGTGAACAATTCCTGTTCCATCGGTGAGAGTAACATAATCAGCAGAAGTTATGAAGAAACATTTTTTATTTTCATAAACACTTTCAGGCAAATCATAAAGTGGAAAATATTCTTTCCCAATTAAGTCTTGACCCTTAAATGTTTGCAAAACCTTTGAATCTTCAAACAAATTTTTAACCAAACTACTTGCCAAAATATACTTTTCGCCATTTGCTTCAACAAGGTCATATTGTGCATCTTTGTTAACACAAAGAGCAACATTTGATGGCAAAGTCCAAGGAGTTGTTGTCCAAGCAACATAATATGCCCCATCAAAATCTTTTGACTTAAACTTCACATAAAGTGTTTTGTCGGTTACTTCTTTGTGCCCTTGTGCAACTTCGTGTTCAGCAAGGCTTGTTCCACAACGGTCACAATATGGTGCAACTCTATATCCTTTCACAATAAGTCCGCGGTCAAACATTTCTTTAAGTGACCACCAAACACTTTCGATGTATGATTGGTCACAAGTCATATACGGCTTATCCATATCAATCCAAAAACCAATAAGTTTTGAAGTGTCAACCCAAACTTTTTCATAAGTTGTCATAACTTCCTTACATTTGTTAATAAAGTTTTCCATTCCAAACTTTTCTAGTTCTTGTTTGTTCTTGATTCCAAGGTCTTGTTCTGCCTTTAATTCAACAGGAAGTCCGTGCGTATCCCAACCCGCTTGTCTTTCCACATAAAAGCCCTTCATAGTTTTGTATCGCAAAACCAAATCTTTAAACACCCTATTAATGCAGTGACCAATGTGAGGAAGCCCATTAACTCCTGGTGGACCATCAAAGAAAACAAAAGGCTTTTGGCCTTTCCTTTGTTCCACACTCTTTTTAAATGTGTTATCTTTATCCCAAAAATCCAAAACTTCTTTGTCTAGTTTTGGTAAATCTAATTTGCTATCTACCTTGTTATACATTTTTGTCCATCTCCATAAAATTATTCATAATCGTCTAAAACTTTGTTTAAGTCCATAATGTCACTAATTGTGATTAAACCCAAAATCTTTTCATAACTACTTCCAGTTTTAGTTATAACTACAGCTGATAATAGTCTATTCTTATAAAATAGGTCCAATGCCTCTTGAATTGTTAAATTCTCTGAGCAAATTGTAAACCTTGAATTTAGGTCACTTTCTTTTAAGGTTTGAGAAATTTGATGGTCATTCAAAATGCCTTCAATGTTTTCCTCTGACTCTATTTTTGAACCCATCCAATCCACAATTCTGTTTGGTGTGGCAAGACCCAAAACTTTCCCATTTTCATAAACTGGCAAAGTTTTAAATCCAGATTTTGCAATGATGCTAATAACGTCTTTAACTGAAACATCTGCTTCAATTGTTAAAACTGGTTTTTTTGCAACAATATCAATAACCTTTGGTGGTTTTGTTATCATTTCTGCAATTTTTTCCATCAAAAGAACAACATCTGTGTGAGGTTCTGCAATCACAAACTCATCATTTGAGTTGTGAATAATTGAATTTCTAAGCCTTGCGTAGTCAATGAGTTTATCTTCATATTTTCTTATCACACTATTAATTGGAACTGTTCTTCTAATCATATCAGAAAAAGTCATGCTCCTTTTGTAGTTATATATTGATCTTAATGCTTGATCTATTGTGTTATATGCCAAAATAAAGCGTTGTGCATTTGTTTTACTTGTATCTACTATCATTTATCACACCTCATCTCATAAAAGAATAACATAATATAACAAAAAAAACAATTAAAAAACAACAAAATTATAAATTAAAGCATTTTTTAAAGCTTTTTTGTTGCAAAAATCAATTAAAGGTGCTATAATAACTTTAGACTGTGCTAAGCGGGGAGCTAGTGGTGCCCTGTTACTCGCAATCCACTACAGCGGGGCTGACCAGTCATCTAGGGGAATTTTTAATAGCGTAAGTGCTTTTTAAGGGTGTTGAGCAAAAGGTCTTGTGCAATCACGCGCTTTGAACCATGTCAGAGCCGGAAGGCAGCAGCATTAAGAGGTTGTTTGTGATGTGCCATAAGGTAGCCTCTTGGGAGCTTTTAAAAAGATTACTGCTCTGTTAAGGTTTTTCGAAATGACCGCACAGTCTTTTTTTTATTTAAAAATATAATGTAACATAAAACAAAAAGAAAGTGGTTTACACTTTCTTTTTTTGTGAATAAAAACAAAATTTATTCAACAGTCACGCTCTTTGCCAAATTTCTTGGCATATCTGGATTTAACCCTTTTTCTTTTGCACACAAAAAAGCAAGTTCTTGAAGTGGACGGCTCACAACAAAAGGCATTAAACTAGATTTTGCTTGCCTTATTTCAACAAACATAAAAACTTTATCTTTGAGTTCGCAAAATGGAGATATCAAAATAACCTTTGCTCCCCTTGATTGCATCTCAATAATGTTTGCGTGCATCTTGTTTATTAACTCTTTTTGAGTTAGCAAACAAACAACAAAAGTGTTTTCATCAATAAGCGACAAACTGCCGTGTTTTAGTTCCCCACCAGCGAACGCCTCACAATGTATGTAAGATACTTCTTTAAGTTTTAATGCCCCCTCTTTTGCCATAAAATAATCTAACCCTCTCCCCACAAAAAACAAACTTTTTTCATCTTTGATTAGTTGTGCAATTTTTGCAATTTGCTCAAAATTTTCATCATTATTTCCATTTTTACACAAATTTAATATGTTTTTTAACGAAAAAGTGATTTTTTTATTATAAATTTTTGCAAATAACAAAACAAGATAATAAAGTGCGGCAAGTTGTGCCATAAATGCTTTTGTTGATGCAACAGCAACTTCAACACCTGCTTGCGTCTTTAAAACATATGGGCAAATTTTTGTAATTCTGCTTGTTTGCACATTTGTGATTGCAAGACATTTTGCTCCTTTCTTTTTCGCAAAAGAGGCAGAAGCAAGTGTGTCGGCAGTTTCGCCGCTTTGGCTAATAAATATGCACAAACTGTCTTTTCCTATGTTTGGTTTTTTGTAACGAAATTCGCTGGCGTAATCCAAAATAACATCAAGCCCACATTCTTTTTCCAAAACGCTTTTAAAAACTTCGCCAGCATGCAACGCCGTTCCGCACCCAACCACAAAGATTTTTTTTGAATTTTTCATCTCTCGTTCCAAACGCCTTGTGTTAATACTTTGCAAATTTTCAAGAGTTGCCAAAACAGATTGTGTTCCCTCTTTGATTTCTTTTTCCATAAAAAATTCACAGCCACATTTGCTCACACAATTCGCACTAAAATTAAAGGCAAATTGTTTTCTTTTTGTTTCTTTTCCGCTGTGAAAAATTTGTGCTTGACTTTTGTCGATAAAGCCATAATCTCCATCTTGCAAATAAATCACTTTTTCTGTTTTTTCACACAAGGCACTTTCGTCACTGCAAAGCATTGAAAAGTTTTTACCAATTCCCAAAATAAGCGGGCTTTTTTGTTTTGCAAAATATATTTTATTTTTGCAAGAAGAAAGCAAAATTGCAAACGCATATGAACCCTTTATTTGTTTTGTTAACTCATTCAAGTTTTTTAACACATTTTGAGTGGAAAAATCTTGATTTAAACACACATCAAGCATATTTGCAAAAACCTCTGTGTCGGTTTGAGAATAAAAGTTTATGTTTGTTAGTTTGCTTTTAAAACTTAAATAATTTTCAATAATTCCATTATGTATCACGCAAACACTTTTGTTTTGGCTTAAATGTGGATGAGCATTTGCCTCATTTGCTTTTCCGTGAGTTGCCCACCTTGTGTGCCCTATTGCAATATGAGATTGTTTTTCACGAGGGCAAATTCTTTCTTCTAACCTATCAATTGTTCCAACAGATTTCACCACATTTAATTTTTCATTTTCAAAAAAAGCTATGCCAGAGGAATCATACCCACGATATTCCAATTTTTTAAGGGAAGCCAAAACTCTTGGCACAGCCATATCATCTCCAACATATGCAGTTATTCCACACATATTTTTTCTCCTTTTATTTTTTGGTGGCAATCAATTAAGAATTGCTCCTTTTTTGTTGTTGTGCTTATGAGATGAACTTTCCCTTTTGTTTTTGAATGTGCAACATTTTTGCTTATGTGTTTTGAAATACCACTATTGCCCTCATAAGTTTTGCAACCAACAATTTTTTCAATTTCTTTTTTAAACAGAACATAATGAGTGCACCCCAAAATAACGGCATCAAACTTTTTGTAAAACTTTTTCAGGCATTTGTTTAAATAAACTATTATTGTTTCTTCGCATAAAAAATTGTTATCAATAAGCGTTGCAAGTTTTTGCGGACAAAAAACAACAATATTTTTTTGCTTTTTTAGATAGGCACTATACTTTCTTGTTGCCTTTGTGCAAAGAACCAAAATCCGTGTTTTTCCTTCTTTTTGTGCAACTTTAACCGCTGGTTCGCACCCAACACAAAAAACTCCATCAAAAGTTTTTCTAATTTCATCAATACACACAGCCGTTGCTGTGTTGCAAGCAACAACCAAGCATTTTGGTTCAAACTTTTTCACATATTTTTTCAAAACAGTTAAAACACAATCTTTAATTTGCTTTTTTGTTTTGTTTCCATATGGCGAGTTTTGAAAATCTGCAACAAACACAAACTCTTCATTTGGCAAACTCTTTTCAATTTCGCAAAGAGTGCCCAGCCCACCAATTCCGCTATCAAACACCATTATTGGAAAATTTCTCATACAAATTATTCTATGTTTTAAAAAAACTTTTTGTAACCACTTTTGTGAACACTTTGGTTAATGGCATCTGCAATTATTTGCGAGCATCTTCTTGCATAGAAATCAACTTCCTTGGGTGTGAAAAACATTTCTTCAATGCCTTTTTTCACTTTCCCCAAACTTTTTGCTTGAATTAAGAGTGGAACGCCAACTGAAATAACATTTCCATCTAGGTTCAATTTATTAAAGCCCTCTTGAGAATTTCCAACCCCGCCCCCAGGAATAAGCGAATTGCCAAAAACTTGAAAACAAGTTCCAATTTTTTTAACATCTGTTGTTAAGAGTGAGTCAACCATAATAATTATGTTTGGTTTAACTTTTTCTTTCACACCCATTAAAACATCAAAAGAACTTATGCCAGTTTTTCCACCAACACCACAATTAACAAAGCACAAATTCCCCAATTCTTTTTTTAGTTCTTCTGGCAAATATTCAGTTGCCAAAAGGCGTGATGTAACCAAATTGCCAAGGCTATCACAAGCAACATCACCATTCCCCATTCCAGCCACCAAAACAATTTGATTTTGAGTGAACTTTGCCTGTTTTAAGAACTTGTTCAAAACTTTTGAAAGTTCGTTTGCAACAAAGTCTTTTGCCTTGTTTAGATAAACAAACGTTTTAGAGGTTTGAATGCACACATATTTCCCTTGTTTTATGCCATATTTTTGTTCATCTTGCTTTTTTATGTGTATTTCATATTTTATTGTATCGTATGGCAATTTTTGCACATTTTTAGTGGGAATTTCTTGGCAAAATGGTTCAATTTGCTCGTCAATCATAAGAGAATAAGGGGTTTTGCTGTTCATAAAATAAATTATTTCCAAAAAAGTGTTAAATATCTCTTGATTTACTTAAAATTTTATGATACAATTTACACATAATTTGACGAAGGAGAGAAATAAATTGGCAAACATCAAATCACAGAAAAAGAGAATCGTTACAAACGAAATCGCTCACCAAAACAATAAATCAAAGAAGAGCCGTATTGCCACTGAAGTTCGTAAATACAAAGAACTAATAACAAAAGGTGATTTTGAAAGCGCTGCAACAAAACTTAATGAAATTTTCAGTTTGATTGACAGAGCAAGACTTGACCATGTTTATCATCAAAACACAGCAAGTTCTAAAAAGTCAAAATTGGCTAAACTTCTTAGTGATGCACAAAAAAATAGTGCAAAATAATTAAAAAAGTTGCCCAAACAATGTGAAGCAACTTTTTTCTTTTCATATATAAAAATAGGAGTAAATTATGAAATTAATCATAAATGCAGAAGATTTTGGGCTATCTCAAAGCATAAACAAAGGAATATGCGAGGGGCTTAAACAAGGTTTTATCACAAGTGCCAGTTTGTTTGTTAACGCACAACACACAGATGAAGCCGTTAAAATGATTAAGCAAAACAACTTTAAAAATGTTGGCATTCACTTAAATCTAACTTATGGAAAGCCTGTTTGCAAGCAAGAAGAAGTTCCACATCTTGTGGAAAGTGATGGCAGTTTCCACTATATGTGCTCAATGCCTTTTTATGCCACATATGAAGATGTGAAAAAAGAACTAAAAGCACAAATTGAAAAATTTTATTCTTTTGGAATAACTCCAACCCATCTAGATTATCATCACTATTTCTACTCATCTCAAGAGGTTATGCAAGCATATCTCGAACTTGCCAAAGAGTTTTCTCTTCCCGTTCGTTCAATGACGGAAAAAACAAAACAAATGGCACTTGATATGGGCATTAAAACAACTGATATGTTTTTAAGTGATTTTCACGAAAGTTATAGTGGACCAACAGAACAAAAATTAGAGCAAATAACACAATTTTTAAAAACAAAAAAAGGCACTTGCGAACTTATGACACTGCCCGGATATATTGATGAGTTCACAATCTCTCAAACCAACTATTTGGGGCGTGAACTTGAACTTAAATCATTAAAAAAAGCCTTTGAAGATGGCGTTTTTGATGAACTTGAACTTGTGAATTTCTCACAAATTTAGTAGTGCAACACATCACAAAAAAAGAACTCAAAAATGTTTGAGTTCTTTTTTATTTGTTTGCCTGCATGGCCTGTGTTTTTTGTTTGGTGTTTTTTTGTTCAATCAATTCTTTACCCTCATATCTATATATTTTGGATAATGAATTATGTTTAAAATTTAAAGCGATTTTATTTTTTTCACTTAAGAATCTATGGAGATTTTTGTTTTTGTTCATGTCATCAAGAGCAACAAAATATTTGCACATCTGCTGCTCTCCAATTTCTTCCAAAAGCATATCATAAAAAAATTGACCCATACCGTTTAAAGTATGCCTAGTATAAACTTTTTTATCTTTACCAAAGTGAAAACCCACATATGAAGTATATCCGCGATGCACCATCTCTTCCAAAGACCTATTTTCAGCAAGCATAATACCTAAAAGTTTTTTGTCAACAATATGGCAAGCCCCTTCATTTTTGTATTCAATCACAAAAAAATCTTTATCTTCATTTAATTTTTTTTTGTTTAAAAAAAATTTTTTTATATTTTCAAACTCCATAGCAATACTCCACAAATAGGGTATCACAAAAAACAAAATAAATCAATATTTTTTTCAAAAAAAAATCTATCAAGATATATTTTTAACACAACTCATAAATCCTCAATAAAACTAGCACACCTTGATTTTTCGTGGTCATCAACAACTGTTATACCATTTGCCCTACACCTCCCATCATTGTTAAACAAACATTTTTTTGCATCACATTTGAGACAAACATTTTTAATGTGGCGTGAGTTTTCATATTCAGGTGCAACCTCAAACATATTTTTTGTGAAATCCATATCATCAACATTTTTTTCTTTATCTTTTTCATAAGACTTGCACACAGCGTGAGAATTAACATCTAAAAATCCAGCAAAACAAGTGTGACCTTTGTTGTGCCGACACATCGTTCTTCTGCAACGAATATCCATTTTCCCCTCCTAGTTTGTGTTTATCTTCTGCAAAGTGATTGACATTATGCATAAAATCCTGTAAAATATTATTGAAATGGAGGTGCAAAATGCAAGTTATTTTATTAACAGATGTTAAAGGAACTGGAAAAAAAGGTGAAATGGTGACTGTTTCTGATGGCTATGCAAGAAACTTTTTGCTAAAACAAAAACTAGCACAACCAGCTAACAACACAAACAAAAACATTTTAAATCAAGCAAAAAAATCTCAAGAATTTCACAAAGAGCAAGAACTTGAAGGATTTAGGCAAATTGCAGAAAAAATTAATGGTATCACCCTATCTTTTGATGTGAAAGTTGGAGAAAATGGAAAACTTTTTGGCGCAATCACAGCCAAAGAAATTGCCGACAAATTTAAGGAACTTGGCTATGATATTGAGAAGAGAAAAATTGATGTTCCACAACTAAAAACAATTGGCAAGTTTGCTGGAACTGTTCATTTTGCTCCAAAAATTGATGGCAAGTTTTTTGTTGAACTAAAAAGTCCAACAGCATAAAATAAAAATTTTGAAAGAAAATATCTTTAGAAAGATGTTTTCTTTTTTTAAATAAAATTTATAAAATGCTGTTTTTAGTTGATTTTTTATAAAATATTAGGTATATTTTAACTATAACAAATTGGAGGAATTTATGAGCACAGAAGGGTTAGAAAACAAAGAAGAGTTAAACACTCAAAATAATGCGCCTCAAGACGCTTCTTCATCGAGTAAACAAGGCATTAACAAAACGCAAGCCAAACCCACACAAGACGAAAAAGAAATTGCTAAACAAGAAAAACTTAAAAAGAAAGAAGAAGCCAAACAGGCGAAACTACTAAAAAAACAAGAGAAAGAAAACAAAAAAGGTGCCAAAGTGGAAGAAAACAAATCTTCCACCCCACAAAAGGACGATGAAGAATCGTTAGCACGCACTGATGCTGTTAATGAGTTTTTCAAAACACCTCCTGCTGGGGTTTATCCAAAAACCGACAAACAAGGAAGGGTTATCAAATACAAAAAGCGTGGTGGCGTTTTTGCGTTTTTTGTTGGAATTTTCTTTAGCCTATTTTTGCTTGTTTTTTGTGGTGGACTTGTTGCATCATATTTCTACTATTGCTACAAAGTTGAAGATGCAGGCAAAATGCTTGGAATAAACACTAATTTCTTGTCTGAAAACACAAAAAACAAAACAGCAAATGAAATTGTTAACTTTTTCACGGATTACACAAATGTAACCATTGGGGATATGAAAGAAAAACTTGGGCTTGATATTGAAGAACTTATTAAACAAAATCTTGGCATGGAACTTGAAGATTTTAACGAAATAGAAATAAATCTTGATGGACAATTAATCAAAGTTAAAGATGTGAAACTTAAAGATGTTTTGGATAGCAACAAGGGTGGAATACAAGAATTTGTTGATGCTGTTCTTCCAGAGATTTATAAAAAGATTTCCATTTCTGAAATTTGGAATCTTGCAAATATCTCAATCAATCTAGACAAACCTCTTATAAACAATGAAATTTTTGATATTACCCCTAACCCAACATTTGTCCTTTCTGGAACAACCTACACAATTAACTTTGCATCACAAGTTGTTGAGAACAAAGAAATTGAATTCGCAACAAAACTAAACAATAACCAATTCACAATAAATTCCGTTGCATACACTATTTCAACCGACAAAACAAAAATAACATTTGGTGATGAAAGTGAAATCACTCTAACCTACAATCACACCTACAAAAAACTTGATGACATAACAGTTTATGAAGTGCTAAATTCTATTATTCCAAACTATTTTGGGGGCGAAAGCCTAACAATTGGATTTATTCAAAACGCTTTTGGACTAGACCTTATTGATGCAGAAGACCCTGAATATACTGGCATATTAAACACTAGCGTTAACAACTTAAAAGTTGATCAATTGCTAGACGCCATTTCAATTCGTGCATTTGAAAAACTTTTAGGAATTGACATAATTCCACTTGATGACGCAAGATATGATGCCATTTTGGCAGAAAAAATTGGTCAAATTTCAGCTGCAAGCATAACAGAAAATGTTACTATGGGTGCATTTTTAGACCTTTTGAAAATTTCTATGCCAGACCTTCCTGTTTTAAGTTATGAAGAATTCCAAAACACAAAAATTAAAGATATTACAGACTATGTCTACACCCTAAAGATAACAGACTTTATTAACAATATTATTGAAGAAGTTCACCCATACACTTACTTTACTAAAGATGATGTGAACTATTATGTAAACACAGAAGAAAAAGAAATTTACACAAAAGAAAAAATAGTTGCTGAAACCAATTCTCAATTTGCAACCATTAATGATAAAGATGTGTTCTCATACAGAATTAACAACAAAAATTATTTGATGTATGACAAATACTTCTACAAAAATGAAGCCTCATTAATTACTTCAAATCAAGTTGAAATTGCAGGAATTACCTACACATATGACAACGCCAATTCAAAACTAATCAACACTGAAACTTTGGCTGAAATTGTTATACAAGACGCTAAATTCTTCATTTTTGATGGAACAAAACTTGTAACATTTGGAATAGTTAATGGTTCTGTTGTGAACTACTATAACATCAAAAGTGAATCAAAAGTTACTGGTCAAATCTTTAGATTAAACTTTGTTGCTGGGCTAGACATTGGATTCACGCAAGACACAACAATCACTTATAAATTAGACAAAGAAAACAACATTGAATTCTTGCAAACAGAAGCAATAATCAATAATGAAAACAAATTTAAAATTGATGGCGTTGAATATGAAATTATTGATGAAAATGTTAGTGATGGAACTAACACATATTCAATTTTTGAAAAGAGCACAACTCTTCAAATTGCACTCTATGCCCTATCTGATTTAACAGTTAAAAACATTATTGATGGCGACCTCAAAGAATTAGTTGGCGATGATGCAAAACTTAACAATCTTTTGTTGACAGATGTTCTAAACAATGAATTTGAAGGAGTTCTTAAAAATCTTAATGGATTAACAATTGGAGAAATTGTGGACTATCCAGACATTTTGCTAGATAGAATTAAAGATATCAAGTTAGCTGAAATTATGAATATAGGCGATGACGCCAGTCCACTTTTAAAAGCAATTACGAACGCAAATCTAACACTTGACGACTTAATAAAAGAGAGAGCTCCTGGGGAAGAAAACCCAATTATTGCAGCAATGGGCAATGTTACATTCTTTGAACTTGGAGTTAAAAACTCACCAACCTATTTGTTTGATGAAAATAGCCAAACACAAATTGGTGGCACAACCCTCACAATTAACGCCGCTTTAACTGAAATTAGCGACGGCACAAACACATATGCAATCACAAACACATTAGGAAAGGAAGAAGTAACAATTTCTGGAACAACCTACCGCTTCGTGACCGATGCAGTGATTGGAAATAGGCTTGTTGAAAGCAATTCTTATAACCCACTTATGTTCATTTTGGAAAGTGTGACAATTAATGATATTATGGCAGAAAATGGACTATACAACATTATTAAAGACATTTCATTATATGACTTGACAGAAAGCGATTCTGGAATTATGAAAATTTTGGGCGACATCACCTTTAGCGACTTTGGAACTGGTGATGCAATAACAGATAAACTTAAAGCCAGCAACGCAAGTCTTGCTGAACTTTTGGACCAACAAATTTATTTCTACAATCATTTTGAATATGACAACAATTTATATTATTTTGTTGACAACCTAAACACTTTGAATGGTTTATATGTTCAATCAAACAACCAATATGACATAACATTCACTTATAATTCATACCTAGACATAACAATGCAAACTTTTGAATATGAAGGCACAACCTACACACTTGATCTGATTAATGGCAAATTAAAAGAGGGCAACACTGTTGTTCAATATTTGGGCAATGATGTTGACATCACAAACAACACATTTGTGTTTGTGAATGATAAAGTGTTTATTATCTCTGGAAGTTATGTTTATGAACTAACAAAATCAACAACTTCATATGTGCTCTCAGGCAACACAATCACAGAATTTGATGGTGAAACTGTTAATATCGAAGTTCAAACAGCAAGCACACTTAACAAAGCTATTTTATCACTTAAGGTGAATGCACTATTTGGGGGCGACTTCACATCAACACTCACAACAGAAGTTCAAAACATAAAACTAACAGAAATCTTGGGTGATGTTTCTGGAAACCAACTTTTGTCTGCCCTAACAAGCAAAAATCCAAATGTAACAATTAGCACGTTGGGAAGCACAATAAATGAACTCACAATGAGCGAGGTGTTCACAACAACAGATTTCACAACTGGCATTTTGAGTTTAATCACATATAATGGAAGCAGCATTGCAAACACCAAACTACTAAATGTTTGTGATGCAATAAATGAATTTGATTTTGCCAGCCAAACAATCGAAAATCTCCTTGATAAAGGAATTATTGACTTTAATGAATATGACGCAAGCCATAATGTGACAAAAGACAGAAACACAAGCATTAGAAGCGCATATGGCTCCTACACACTTGTTGGATTTATAACAACAATCTACGACTTAGCAACAAGCTAATTACAAACAAAAAATAAGCACAATTAAAGTGCTTATTTTTTGTTTCTTTAAAAAGCATGGGATTCTTCAATAGAATACGCCAGAGGTCGAGGCTTACGAATGACAGAAAGAGATTCTTCAAAGTCGACACTCTGCAGGTCGAGGCTTACGAATGACAAGGAGTGTGTCATCCTGAGCCTTTCTTCGCAGCCCTACCCTCTTGTCATCCTGAGCCTTTCTTCGTTTCACTGCCCTCTTGTCATCCTGAGCCCATCTTCGAAGCCCTTTAACGAAGGATCTCTAGATTCTTCAAGGTCGACACTCTGCAGGTCGAGGCTTACGAATGACAGAAAGAGATTGTTATTTTTGAATTATAATAACGCTAATTCCGGGGTTTGCAAAATAAAGGTCAATGTCGCCAACAAGTTCTGGACAAATTGTTTTTGCATCTTTAACTTTTTGTGTTTCACTCAAAAATTCTTCCCCACGAATAAAATCTTCAAAAAGCCCCTTACGCATTGACAGTTTAGCCCAATTTTTGAGTGCTTTTCGAATTTCCCCACCAACACCACTTGATCCATAACCATGAATAATTTTTAGTGCTTTTATGCCCTCTTTTTTGCATAATTCCACTTCAATCTCAATCATTTTTAAGGCTTGGTCAACAGTTGGCATATATTCTTTTAGATTTAATGTTTTATATTCCATAACTTAAATTATATCACAAAACAACAAAAATGCAAACAACAAAAAATCACAAAATAAAAAAGAACTTATTTCACAGCAATAAGTTCTTTTTTTGCCAAAAATTTCCACAGGATTTGGCATAAATATTTTTGCTTTTAAACAATTAAGCAAGTTCAACTTCAGCGCCAACTTCTTCAAGTTTCTTTTGAAGTTCTTTAGCTTCTTCTGTTGGAACGTTTTCTTTAACTGTTTTTGGTGCACTTTCAACCAATGCTTTAGCTTCTCCAATACCAAGTCCGCTAATTTCTTTAACAACTTTGATTACTTGAATCTTCTTGTCATCAGCTTTAAGACCTTTCAAAACAACATTGTATGTTGCTTTTGCTTCTGCTGCTTCTTCAGCTGCTGGAGCTGCTGCTCCTTGAGCTGGAGCTGCTGCAATAGCTGCAACTGGAGCTGCTGCACTAACACCAAATTCTTCTTCCAAAGCTTTAACAAGTTCAGAAACTTCAACAACTGTTAAACCTTTGATTTGTTCAATTAAATCATTAATTTTTGCCATTTTAATTTCTCCTTTAAACTAATTGTTTTTGCTTGCAATTGCATTTAATGCATAAGCAAGTGAACGGATAGGCCCATTGAGAACACTAACAAGTCCAGTTGCTGGAGCGTTAAGAACGCTAAGTAATTGAGCAACAAGAATTTCTTTGCTTGGTAGTTCAGCAAGAGCCTTCAATTCTGCAACGTCCATAAAGTTGCCATTCAAAAGACCAAACTTAAATTGAACTTTTGATTTGTCAGCAAACTTTTTAAGGGCTTTTGCAGCATCGATTTCGCTATTATAGCTAAAAGCTACAGCGAGTGTGCCTTCGAGTTTGTCATCAAGGCAGTGAATGTCGAGGTCATTTAGTGCAATCTTCATAATTCTGTTTTTGCAAACCATATATTCGCAACCAGCTCCACGAAGTGCTGTTCTCATTTCGGTATCGTCAGCCACGGTGATACCACGATAATCAACAAAAACAATAGATGCAGCCTTTTCAATCTTTGCTTTGATGTCTTTAACTTGTTCTTTCTTTAATTCAAAATTCTTTGACATCTCGATTGGAACCCTCCTTATGTGTTTTCTAAAAAAATAAATCCTTGTGCAAAGAGTAAAGCACAAGGATAGAGAGAATATCCATATTTTGCTTTACCTCGGTAAGCCCCTTGCGAGATTATACTTGAAACCAAGCACTTACTGTCTTTGGCGAAGACTTATTAATTTAGTATCCAAATTATACCCTATTAAATCGTGTTTGTCAAGAGTTTTCTAATGATTTTTAACTTTTTTTAACCTTTAACATAACTTATCCATTCAGTTCTTCCAACACAACACTTCCATCAAGCCAACTAACAATATAGTTTTTTAATTTTCTATGGCTGTGTTCTTCTAGGCTTTCAATCATCTTTTCTGGAGTTACTTCTTGAAAGCAATAATCTTCAAACAACCCTTTTAGTGCTTTATTCATTCTCTTTTGCCCAAGAACATCACTAATGGAATCAAACATCAAAAGCCCTTTAACATATGTTAAATAAACATACTCTGTTTCTGTGTTAAAAGTTTTTATATTTCTGTTCATTGATTTATCCATTGTTCCATACACGTCTTTATACACATCACAAAACAGCAAATATGATGACAAGGCATTGCCAATCACTTCACTCTTTGTTGTTTGATAGCCATCATTCATATCATAAAATAGCGCTGTGCTATACTCTGCCAATCCCTCATCAATAAAACCATATTTAAGTTCATTGTTCCCCACTAAAGAATACCACCATTGATGTGCAAGTTCGTGAACAATCACATTTTGATATTCACTCTCATTAGCAATTTGGTCGGAAACATACACCAGCATTGGATACTCCATTCCGCCGTGCAAAAAGTTTGTTTTCACAACGTTAACACAATCATATGGATATGTTCCAAAAAGTTCGTTAAAAGTGTTTATGGCATCAACTGCTGTTTTTAAGTGAACATCGGGTGTTTCATCATCATAGTAATAATAATTTATTTGAGTTGAGCCAACATTTTGGCTTATGAGTTCAAAATCATTTGAAAAAACAAGTGCAAAATCCCTAACTGCCAAGGCTTTATATGTGCTTGTTTTAACACCATATTCTGTGTTCTCCCCCACCAAAACGCCCGTGCTGGCTAGGCTTAAGTTTTTATCATATGATATTTCCACTTCATAGTTTGCCATCTTGCTATAAAATGGGTCACCAGTTGGCAAATAACCATCCATATTCCATTCGCCATCTTCAAAAACACACAAGATTGGATACCAGTTCCCAACATTTATGGTGTGCTTGCCATAGCCCAGCCTATGATTAACCTTAGGAATGGTCACCATAAATGTGATTGACAAGCTTGTTTTACCCCCTTTTTCTTGCAAATTTTGCGTTTTAATCTTCAAGATGTGTTCGTCTTCGCCAAAAATAGAAAAAGTTTGTTCTTGCCCATTTTCTTGAACGCTTAATATGTCAATCTTCCCATAAGACTTTTCGCCATCATATGCCCGTTCTTCTTGCCCAGCGCTAACCGCATAGAACTCTTGCCTATTTTCTTTAAAGGCGTTTGGGTGCAAGTGAAAGCAAACCTCTTCCCATGGGCTGTTTGTGTTGTTTTGAATTTGCACTTCCTCAACTGCTGAAATTGTTTTGTTTTCGCTATCTAAACTGGCTGTGATGTGATAATTATTAAGATTTTGGCTAACTTCTTCAATCGTTCCCACCTGAGAACAACCAAAAAACATAAGTGGCAGCAACAAAAGTGCTAAAATAAAGTATTTTCTCATATTTTCCCCCGTCTTTTATTTATATTTTTAATTTTGGGGTTATATGACTTTTGCACTAATTTTAAAAAACTTTCTAAAAAAATATTGTTTTATATCAAAATTTTTGATATATTTAACGCAAGAGGTGTTAAAATGTCTTTTTGTAAATTTTCTAGTGAAATTAGTTCAATGAATATAACAGTTATCGACAACACTTTTATTGAGGACTATTTGCCTTATGCAAGTGGAGAACAAGTTCGCATTTATTTGTGGGGACTATATCTTTGCTGTAACAACGAACTAAAATCAAACCTCACAACAATTGATAGTTTTGCCGAAAGTTTGGGCATATCAACAGCAGATGTTCTAAACGCTTTCAAGTTCTGGCAAGAGCAAGGGCTTGTGCAAATTGTTGAAACAACACCACCAGAAATACAATATTTGCCAGTTAAAAACGCAATTTCAAAAAAGAAATTTAAAGCAGACAAATATGAGCAATTTAACCTATCTGTTCAAAGCACTATTTCTGGAAGAATGATAACACCAAACGAGTTCAGTGAATATTACACGCTCATTGAAACCTATCATATGAGCCCAGAAGCACTTTTGATGATTATTAAGTATTGCACCGACCTAAAAGGCAAAAATGTGGGTTACAACTACATTTTGGCTGTTGCAAAGAACTGGGCAAATGAAGGTATTTTGAATTTTTCTCAAGTGGAAGAAAAACTTCAAGACTTAAGTGAAACAGAAACGAAACTAAAAGAAATTTTTAAAGCACTAAAACTTTCTAGAAAAGCAACACTAGAAGAAAAGCAAAAATACATCAAATGGACAAGAAAACTTGATTTTAGTGATGAAGTTATTTTGTATGTGGCAAAACAAGTCACAAAAGGTGGCTTTGAAAAATTAGACCAAAAACTCACAAAATATTATGAACAACACCTAATGTCTGTTAAAGAAATTGAAGAATATGAAACCCACAAGGCAAGTTTGTTTGGATTAGCAAAAGAAATAGACAAAATTATTGGTGTTTATTATGAAAATGTGGAAAATGTTGTGGAAAGTTACATCAACCCTTGGCTTATGCGTGGATATGATGAAAGTGCGTTAAAACTTTTGGCAAGTTATTGTTTTAAAAACAACATTCGTTCTCTTCAAGGAATGGACGCAGTTGTGCAAAAATATTACAAAAATGGGTTAATCACAACAACTAGCATTATTCAGCACCTAGAAAAAGTTAAAATTCAAGATGAAAAAATTAAACGAGTTTTGGAATCCGCTTCACTTTTGCGCAATGTGACAAGTTGGGACAGAGATTTTTATAGAACTTGGACTTATTCTTGGAATATGCCACAAGAAGTTATTGAATATGCTGCCACCCTTTCAGCCGACAAAGCACAACCAATGCAATATATAAACAAAATCTTGTCTAACTGGTTTGAGCAAAAAATCACAACATTAGATGAAGCAAAACTTGTTGGAGAACTATATAAATCAGGTGCTGGCGTTGATGACAAAAAAGATAAAACAATCATTCACGACAGAACATATTCAGAAGACGAAATAAAATCCCTTATGAGCGATATTGACGAAATTGAAATTTAAGGAGAACTTTATGAACAAAAAACAAATTGTTGATGAGGCAATAAGAAATATTCTTGAACGCAAAAGACAAAATGAAGCCATTAGCGAAAACACCTACAAAATGGCAAGAGAAAAAAGCAAAGAATTCAAAAATGCCGACCTTTTGTTTAGAGAAAAAACTTTTGAACTAGCAAAAACTGGCAACAAAAACATTGAAAATGAACTTCAAGAAATTAAGAAAAATCGTTTGTTTACACTTAAAAAATTGGGGCTAACAGAAAAAGACTTAATGCCAAACTATTCTTGCAAACTTTGTGAAGATACTGGCTTTGTTGATGGCAAAAAGTGCCAATGCCTTAAAACAGAAACACAAAAACTGCTTATAAAAAATAGCGGAATAACCTCCGCAATTGTTCATAATTTTTCGCAAAGCGACCCAAAGATTTTAGAAAATAATGAAATGCTTCAAAAAGCACATAATCTTGCAAAAAAATATGTTGAAAAATTCCCTAACATCAAAACAAAGAATCTAGTGTTTATGGGCGAAGTTGGAACTGGCAAAACATTTTTACTTGAATGTATTGCACAAGAACTTTTGCAAAAAGAATTTTATGTTGTGTATGTTACTGCATTCAATCTTTCGAACACAATGCTAAAAGCATTAACTGTTTCTCCTTTTGAAAGTGAAACAATATTATCGCCACTTCTGGAATGTGACCTTTTGATTATTGATGACCTTGGAACAGAACCAATGATGAGAAATTTGTCTGCCTCTAACCTATTCACAATTTTGAACGAAAGAGAAATAAATGGGCTTCCAACACTTATTTCAACAAACTTAAGTTTTGATGCGATAGAAAATCGTTATGGCAACCGATTGTTTAGCAGAATATTTAACAAAAGAACCACAAAAGTTGTTAATTTTGTTGGCAATGATTTGAGAATAAAATAAAAATAAAAAGAACGCATAAGCGTTCTTTTTTTAGTCATCTAATTTAAAAACAGACATAATTTCAGATAAACTTTCTTTTGGAGTTAATGCTTCTTCCAAAGAAAAACCCTCTTTCTTTTCTTGTTTTTGCTCTTTTGGTGGAATTGAAAGAACTTCTTTTCCAACTCCCATAGACTTTGGAATGAATGTTTGTTCTCCATTTAAAAACTTTTCTGCCGCACTTTCTTGTTGGCTAATTGTTAATTCTTCTTCAAAAATGTTTTCAGTGTAATTTATGTGCTTTTTAGAAACAGAACGAGCCACATACTTTTTTGTTAGTTTGTTATTTGAATTGTTTGTGCCAGCCATTTTGGTCAAAACACTTTTGGCATAACTTTTGTCGTTCAATGCAGTTGAATCTTCAACAATAACTTTTAGTGCGTGCCTAAAATCACTTGAAATGTTTAATAAGTCATCTAAAGAATAAATGGTAACATTCCTTTCTTGCAATTCTGCAGACAAGTCTTCCCACTTTTTGTAAAGAAGTTGCAATCTTTGACTTTCAAGTTGTTTTAAGTTTTGAGTTGATTCAATAATGTTTTGAGCCTTTTCTTGCCTGTTTGTGTAGTCAATCAAGAGGTCTTGAAGACCATTTAGTTTCTTTTGTAAGTCATCAACTTTTTGCTCAAAGTCTTTATTTTGTTGTTCCAAACTTGCAATTTGCTTTTTATACAAAATCTCTTGCGATTTCATCCTTTCGTATTCATTTTTAAGTTTGTTATAATTTGATTGATTATTATAATAGTCTTCCACTAACTTAACCTCTTTTTCGTTTTTAGTCTAATAACTTGAGTTATAATTAAAGCCGCTCCAGCAACTGCAAGCAATATGCTTAAAAGCAAACTAACTTTTAAAGAACCAATAAAAAGTGCCTCTTGGGCATCTCTAAAACTTTCTAGAATTGCTCTCAAAACTCCATACATCACAAAATATGAGCCCATAATAATACCATTTGTTTTAATTTTTCTAAGCATCAAAACAAGAACTATGCATATTATTAAACAGAAGAAACTTTCATATAAGTTGGTTGCCAAGTGCCAAGTGCCATCAATGTTTAGTGAAAATGGAAAATACATTAAATTTGGGTTTGTGGTTTCCACCCCATAACAGCACCCTCCAAAACAACAGCCAATTCTTCCAAAGCATTGCCCTAGTGCCAAACATGGAACAACAGCATCTGCAACTCGCAAGAAATTAATTTTTCTCACAACACAAAATAAAATAACACCAATGGCCCCACCAATAATAGAGCCATAAACAGCCAATCCACCTTTCCAAATTGCAAAAGCGTCCCACCCCCAAGGGCCCCCATTAAAGATGAGATAATATAGCCTTGCCCCAATTATTGCTGGTGGAAGAATCCAAAGCACAAGTTCCATTATATAGTCATTTTTTAAGTCACGGAATTTAAAAACATAAAAAGCCAAAAGCACTGCAAAAATAATGCCTAGTGCAATCATAATGCCATACCAATGAACCGAAACCCCAAAAATTGTGAAGGCAACAACGCTCATAAAATCCCCCTAACACAAAACTGATTTCATTATAGAATTTATACGAAAAAATGTCAAACAAAACATAATAAAAAAAATAGGCTTTCGCCTATTTTTATTTAATTAGTGAAATGATTCGTTCCTTAGGTGTCGGTTTGCTCTCAGTAACACCCTGTTCTTGTCCGGCTTCATAAATAGCCAATGAACGAATTGATCTTGTGTATTTGTCAGTATTATATGTTGCCTCTTGGTTACGACCTTTAACAGCCCTATCCTTTGTCCCAATTCCTTGTGTCATTTTAAAATCAGTTCCATTTGCCTTATTTGCTGCATCGTTAATGTAACTTAAAACAGCTTGATAAGCATATTTTGCTTGGTCTGTGTAAACCTTGTCTGTTATTACAACTGAATATTTACCTGTAACATTATCTTTATCATCTGTTGTGATTACATTGCCGTCAAAAAGCCATGGTTTGCTTGATTTTACTACTGACTTAAATTGACTAGCTGCTTTAGCATCACTTGGTGTAATACCTTCGATGAGCATTTTAATGTTATCAGATGTCCAAATACTTTTGTCCGCACCAGGTGTTTTTTCTCCTTTGATTGCATTAATCAAATCTTTATTAACTCCATCGCCGATCTTAACACTATCTAAAAGTTTTTCTATTGTTATTTCATTTTGTTTTTTATCAATTTCTGCCTTACCAACTATGTTGCTGATGTATGTTACAAGGGCTCTTCTTGATGTTTGACTTTTCAAATCATTAGTGTTAATAACCTTATGATTCTCTGATGCTTGCTTAATTTTTTTAGCATCTCTTCCAGCCTTTCTGCTTGCTGAAGATTTTACCCAAGCACCAATTGCTGCAATATCAACGGCAAGAGCAACAACTCCTGCAGTCACTCCAGCTGCTGTTAAACTTGCTCCAACAACTCCTGCTGATGCTGCGGCAAAACCAATTAAGAATGGAAAAGCAACTGTTGCAACAACTGCTGCTGCTGTTAGGCCAATTAACCAACCTTTTCTTCTTTTACTTCTTTTTTTCAAGTTTTCATCCATCTTGTCATCTTTATAATTATCATCATAAAACTTTTCACTTTCTACTTGTTTATTTCTTTTAAATCTATCAAAAAATGCCATATTTAACACTCCTTTTTTCTTGATACATTGGTATTATAGCACACTTCCGCACAAATTGCAATACCCTTTTTTCAAATTTTTTAATTATTTTTTGCCTGCCATGGTTATTTCATATATAATATCGGAAAAATACCTTGGTTTAAGCACTCCAATCTCCATAGATTTGGTCTTATTTGTGACAAAATTGTTGCCAGTTTTAAGAACATCATCAATTTTATAAAATCTAAGTTCACCCAAACTTATGGTGTTTTCGCCATCTATTTGTGTGGCACTAAAGTTGATTTCAGCCAAAATGCCCAATTCTTTGTTAAGCTTTGTCATGCTAGACACCAATTTATCAACAGATTGAACCCCATATTTCCAGTCAAAGCCCAGCATCCTTTCAAAAAATGTTTTGGAATTAACCATAAATCCATTAAATCTTGAAACAACAGATGCGTGAATATTGTAATTATTTGGAGAAAAAACACTAATATCAAGTTGATTAAATGGCGATTTTTTAGCATTAAACACTGAATGCCAATCTAATTCGCTATACTCAACTGGATGAAATAAGCCAATTTTATACTCTCCACCAACTTTGGAAACAGAAGCTAGGTTCGAAATCTTTCCATCATCAATCCTAAACACAGAAACAAGGTTGCCATCTTCATATTTTGCCCATAATAATTTGCTTGCAAGGAAAAGCATAAGTTTGTTTTCCATAAGTTTTTCCCAATGCTCTTTTTGATATAATCTGCCGCTATGATAAAAGCTTTTAAGCCTTTTTATTTGCCTATCCAACTCTCTTTCCAGCCTTTTCTTTTCCAATAAAACGCTTTTTGATGGATTTTGTTCCCCTTCAATGCTCACAGAAAAGTCTGTTTCAATTTTTAAGATGCAGCCATCTATTTCAATCTTGCCGCCCTCAAGATTAAAATCTGCAATCATATTATCTCTCAACACTTCAATTGTGTCTAAATCATACACTTCGCTCTCAATCATTCCTTGAAGTAATGCATCTAGCACAATTTTTTGTTCTCTCTGCTTTTTGTCTAGGCTGTTAAAAAGTTCCAAAGCACCATCTTTTTGAATTTTTATGAATAATTTAACAAAAAGTTTTAAGCCCTTTATGTTTTTACAGCTGGCAAATAAATATATGATTTTGCTTGCCATATTTATGCTAGCATTTTGAGCAATCAAGGCGTAAGCCCATTCACATTTTGAAACATCTTTTGTCACCAATTTTTCCGCCAAATCGTAGCAAAAATCGTCTAAACTATCTTGGTTAAACAAATTTTTGAAGTAGGAGTTCTCCAAAAATGCGTTAACAGAACATAAATCTTCATAACTAGATAGCAAATAGTTCACAAACTCTTTTCCTGCAACTTCTCCCGTTTGAAGTATTAAAGGCTTGAAATCATTTTCACTATACCCCAAGAAGTTAAATTTGCTTTCATATTTTTGACTATTCTTCTTTGCTTGTGCCAAATTAACAACTTTTTCTGGAACTTCAATATCTGCGTTTTCTATTATAAGTTTTTTAAGTTCTTTGTCTTTCTCTTTTGCATAGAGTTCAGAAAGGGTTTTTGTCGCCTCTTTTAAGTGAGCAAAAATAAGAAGAGTTTTAATGTAGTCTTCTGTTTCCATTTCGTTATTTTTTCTTAATTCCACAATATAGTTGTTAACTTCGCTATAGTGTTGTTTTAAGATGTTTTTAACTTGCCTTTTTTCTTCAAACTCATTGTGAAGATAATAATTCAATAATTTTGGTGCTGCTGATTCAACATTTTCTTCAAATAAAACGCCAAAAATAATAATGCCATATTGTGAAAAGTTTTGGAAAGCAAACTCATAAAAACCTTTTTCATCTCTTTTCACCCAATCCAAAAGATAATCTCTTGCTGGTCTTTTCCAGCTTTGAAGAGGTTCTTTTGATGACACAAGTGCGTTAAAAAAGGCATCTTGCCACAAAGAAAAATCTATGTCTGCCCACATAGTGCATTCAATAAATCTATCAAAAGTGCGTTCTAAGTTGCTCATTCTAACAATATTTTTTGATGTGTAAGAAAATTTGTCGATGTGTGCAACAAAAACTTTGCTCAAAAAAGCAATTATTGTGCTATATCTATCTCTTTTTATGAGATACACCAAAAAGTTGTGCATAACAGATTTTGGAACAGCCAGCAAACGCTCTCCCAAATAAATTAAATCTTGGTTTGAAAAATTAACATCTTTAATGCCCTCATCATCTTCATATTTGTCGGACACAAAATAGTTTGCCGTTCTCATAGCCTCTTCATCACTAAAATTTTGTGCTTTTAACATAGAATTATAAAAGTTCAATAGTTGTTTCATATATTTTACCTCAATTACACTCTATTTTAACACAAAAATCCAGTTTAGACAAACAAAAACGGGGTATCTTTTCAGTTTAAAATGGTTTTTAGAGTGGCTGTTGCTGGATAAACTTTTATAAAATTTTCTATCTGTTTTTCTTCAATGTAGGCAACTTGTTCCATATTTTTGTTAAGAACGCAAAAGTTTGTTATGCTATCTTGCCTAATTTCACTAACAAGTTTATATAATGTTATGTCTTCAATCACTGCAATTTCTCGAACAGCAATCCCGCCTTTTAGATTAAAGTTTTTGCTGTCTAGAAAGTGAGAACGCTCATAAACACACCTTTTGTCTTCCCAAATGGAAGTGAAAAAACAAAATAGCCCAAGTGTTAGAAATGTGAAATTAACCTCAAAAAAGGTTGTTGCAATAAACACTCCAATCAAAGCAAAAGAAACCAAAATCCCCAAAATTCTAACCATTTTTAATGCTTTTGTTCTTGTAAAACGCCTGCCCAAAATTGCCAAAACAATTCTTCCGCCGTCCATTGGAAAAACTGGCAAAAAGTTTATGGTTCCAGTTATTAGATTGGCATAAATGAACAATTGCGTGTATGGATATGTGGCTGGAAACAACCACCAAAGTGCAAACCCAATAATTGATATCACAAGATTGCATATTGGTCCTGCCAGTGCAATGGTTATTTCATCTTTATATGAAAACAAAACATTTTGTCCACTCAAACTAATGCCATGTGGCATAAGACAAAACTTATTTAAGTGATAGCCCTTTTTGTTTGCCACAAGAAAATGAGCATATTCATGGATTAAAAGCGTTAAAACATAAGCACACAAAACATCAAACAGCCCTTGAAGAGCAAGCACCAACACAAAAATAATAAAAAGTGGATGAATTGAAAATTTTATTTTTGAATTCATAACTCATCTCCTGGCAAAAAGCTCATCATTTTAAGCCTTTTTGCATTAACTTTGCACCTAAAAACATATTCTCCATTTCCATCAACGCAAAGGTCGCACATAATTTTTTCTGGAACAAACTCCAAATATGAATTAAGACATTTAAAAACTTCACTCTTCAATAGTGTGTTTAACTTATTTAGTGAACTAAAATTTGTGCTTAAAAGATTTTCGCCATTCTTGTTTTTCATCTATATTCCCTCCCCAACAAAAAACTTCTTTATTTTTGAAAATATTTTTATGCGTTTGTTTGGAGTGATTATGTTGTTCTGCCCCATATAGATGTTGTTTGCAAGCAGGTTAAACTGCTCACTTATTTGCTTTTGTGAGAAATCAATTTGCCCATATAAAGCCATATTGCTTTCAATTTCCTCAAAATATGAAATCACGCCAGCAAGTGGAAGTTTGAGCATATTGCCAATTTGCTCGTGTGATAACATTTTTCTAGAACGCACCATATCAAAACGCATATTGTTAATGATTATCCCAAGTTTTCCATCAAACTTTGAGTTTAGAATTGAAACAAGTTTATTGGCAACAACCATTGAAGATATTTGTGGGTTAACCACAACAAGGGCTTCATCAGCAACTCCTGTTGCGAGGAAAAAATCACTATGTGTTCCAGATGGACAATCAAACAAGATGAAATCATAGTCAGCATTAACCATACAAATATTTTCAAAAAACCTTTGCTTATCAAAAGAAGCATTAAAACCACATTTTTGGCTTGGCAAAATAAAAAGATTTTGAAACTTTTTGTGAGAATAGATGGCCTGATTCATTCTGCAAGAGCCATTCATAACATCTGTTAAATCATAATTTGCTTGTCTAATTCCAAACAAAAGGTCCAAGTTATTTAGGAAAAAATCACAATCAACAAGCAAAACTTTTTGATTTTGTTTTGCCAAAGCCACCCCCAGCCCCATTGTTATTGTTGTTTTTCCAACACCACCCTTGCCACTTGTTATCACAATTTTTCTTGCCATAATCCCCTCACTTTTCAAAAAGAATAACAATAAAAACCTTTTTGTGTAAAGTGAGTTTTGTTAGTTTTTTTGTTTTAGACAAAATAACAATTATTTATAATTTTTGTGCTAAAAAACACCAAAAATAAAATATGTAAAAAAATATCACAATTTTTATTTTTCTCTTGCAAATTTATTTTCACTATGATATAATCAATTTGTAAACCTCAAGAAATTATGGACGATTAGCTCAGTTGGCGCGACACGTTAAGAAAATTTGCCAGTGGCAAGTTTTTAGCCAAAGCGGACAGCACTATTTGTGCTGGCGGAAGACCTTGGGGCTACCAAGAGGCAAAACTTATCTTTTACTGTTATCTTATAATTTAATAAAACTCATTATGGACGATTAGCTCAGTTGGCGCGACGCGTTAAGAAAATTTGCCAGTGGCAAGTTTTTAGCCAAAGCGGACAGCACTATTTGTGCTGGCGGAAGACCTTGGGGCTACCAAGAGGCAAAACTTGTCTTTTACTGTTATCTTATAATTTAATAAAACTCATTATGGACGATTAGCTCAGTTGGTAGAGCAACTGACTCTTAATCAGTGGGTCCAGGGTTCGAGTCCCTGATCGTCCACCAAGGAGAACGAGAACTGCATGTGCTGTAAGCATTTGGTTCTCGTTTTTTTTGCTTTGTGCTTGCATATAAGCAAAAAAAAACTGAAACAATAGCCCATGCAATGGGCACATGCATTTTGAGTGGCTTGGTGGTTGACATGCCTTGAAAGGCATATCGTCCACCACAAAAGCCAATTATGGCTTTTTTTGTTTCAGAGACTCTCACCCCAAGGGGTTCGCATCGCTCAAGGCATATCATCCACCAATAAAAAAACAAAAAACACCTGTTTTAGGTGTTTTATAAACAACAAATTATATTTTTTCCAAAAGTTTTATCAACAATTCCTTTACATCAGATTTAGTGTTTTTTAGTAAATCTAAAAGTTTTCTATCTTGTTCATACTGATCTATGTCATGATAAAAAAACTCCTCTTCTGTCATGTTACAATTTGCAATAATATCAAGTAGTGCAGATGTTGAAAGTTCAAAGCTATCGTTTTTAGACTCAAGCCTTGAAATATATGCACTATTCTTTCCTATTCTTAGACTAAGTTCCCTAGCAGATAATCCCGCTTTATTTCTAGCCCTGCTTACTCTACAAACAACTTCATTTTTATCCATAATCAAAAACCTCAAAAACTTTATATAAAAATGTTATTACAATTTTTAAGCTATACATATTCATGTGGTGTATAAAGTTTACATATTGTGTAATATTTTTTGCATTTTTATATCTATTTTGTTGCAAATTGTTTTTTTTTATGCTAAAATGATTTCATGACATGTGAAATGCTTTAAAAATCAAACTACAAAAATAAGGGGGAAGAAATATGAATTGCCCAAATTGTGGTAGTGAAAACATTGAGTTTATTGCAAATACCCAAAGTAAAAATAGAAGTTGTTTATCGTGGATTTTAATGTTTTTATTATTTTTTTTTACTCTTGGTATTGGTTTAATCTTTTGGATAATAATGCTCGCAACAAACAAAAAAACTATAACTAAAACTAGAGCAATTTGCAGAAATTGTGGGCATCAATGGGATGTGTGAATATGGAAAAAAAATGTAAAAACTGTGGGAAGTATTTTGATGTTGGAGAGTTTTCCGAAGAATATTGCCCATATTGTGGAACTGTTTTAGATAAAAAAGATAGAGATGAAATAAGAAATAGAGAATATTTCTGGAAACGATATGGTCTTGGAATAATTGTTGGAAGCATAATTTTAATAACATTAGTGTTCATAATTATTGCAAGACTTTCAACTTAAAAAATAAAATAAAAAACGCCTAAAATAGGCGTTTTTTGTTTCAGGGACTCTCACCCCAAGGGGTTCGCACCGCTCAAGGCATATCGTCCACCACAAAAAAAACAAGCAAATTGCTTGTTTTTTATCTTTTAGGAACAGGTGAATCAGTGTTTTCACTTTTTGGTGTGTTTTCACTTTTTGTTCTTGCATGTCTAAAGTTATTCTCAACAAAATTTGTTAAATTTTCTTTTGTATTCTTTGAAAAATCATACAATCTTTTAAATATGTTTTGTGTTTTGCTTATTGAATTTTTTACAGAATCACAAAGTTGATGGCTTACCCTTACTGGAATTCCAGCAAAATAATTAACAATATCACAAGCATCCAAAATTCCTCTTCCAACAACATTTTTTTGAAAACTATTTGTTAATTTCTGCAAATTGTTCCTTGCCTTTTGACCCAATTTTGTGTTCAAAAGATTTTGGGCATATTTGGTCGCCCCAAAATATTCAATAAGCCCAGGTTTTTTAGTCCTATTGTTTAAAATAATTATGTCGTTATTTCCTCTACATAAAAAGTTTCCATCCTCAAACTGCTTTAATTTGCTCTCGTTTCCATCAAAGCGTTCTTCTTCGTTTAAAAACTCCACTTCATGTCCGGGACCTTCATGGCGAATTTTTGTTTCACTTAAATTTAATCCAAAGTGGTCATAATGCATTTTACCTAAATCCCATGTTGGGTCAAAATAATAATATTGCTCGCCCATTTTTGCCGCAACAAATCCGTGATAACTGCTAGTTTCATCTTGTGGGACCCCATTTTCTTTAGATTCAACATCATTAATTTCAATTGTGGTGTAATGAGATTCAATGTTCATTCGTTGAAGCATTTGAATGTAAACATTTGCAATCCCCTCACAAACGGCAAACTTACCTTGAATGTCTTTTTGATATTCAAAACCCATTTCATTGTCTGCTGGCTTTAAATCATATCTTGGCATTAAGGAAAAATATGCCGAACCAATGTTATAGTGGTCATATCCAATTCCGCCAAAAGCTTTTCTTTGATCTTCAAGTTCTAACATTCCATAGGCATAATGAAAATTTTCAGTCACCCAATCATATGCTTTTTTCGCCTTAACCCAATCTTGATCTGTTTCCTTAATATTGCATTCCTTTTTTAATATGTAATCAAGATATTTTCCTTGAACTCTCATTTGCATTGGAGTTCCTCTTCCATTTACATTTGTTTTAAAGCAATCATCGCAAAATTCAGTGTTAATTTGAAGTGATGAGCCACCAAACTTTTTGGAAGTTTCATCAATAAATTTTTGTTCTAACTCTTCATTAACTTTTTTGCCATCAACTTCTTTTTCCATAACCTTGTTATAAAAAACATCATCTAAAAACAAAATTGGTCTCACCACTTCTTTATTATCAACCATTTTGGTCATAAATTTTTCAACGCCTTGAACTTCTTTTAGTTTTGAACATGCCTCAAAGTTAAAAATCTGACCGGCTTTTGGCTCTATGTTTTCAAGTCCAAAAACTTTTTCAACCCCGCACCCACTAAGCGAAATTTTTCTAAGGTTTGGAAATTTTGTTAAATCAATTTCTTTTAAGTCTCTTTGGTTAAAAATATATATCTCTTCCAAATTATTTAAACTATATAATGGCGAAAAATCGTCAATTTTAACATCTGGGAAAATCTCCAAAACTTTGATGTTTTGTAAAGCTTCAATTCCCTTTAAAGAAGCTTCTCCAGTTATGCTATTTTCATTTTTTGTTATTGAAACATGTTGCAAATTGGGCAACTTTGCCAACTTTTTATATAGATCTTCGTTATCCTTGTCCAAAACATTTAAAGTCACTTTAATATCTTCCTCTTTAACATCTCCCTCATTTTGCAAAAATACCCCCATAAACACCCCCATTTCTATAATAATTATACCACGCAAAGACTTGTTTTGTCAATTATCAAAATAAAAACGCCTTTTGCAGTGGCGTTTTTACTGTTTATTATTTTTCTTCTGTAGGTTCTTGTAAATTTTCTTCTTTAGGTTCTTCTATTTCCATTTCTTCTTGCAAAAATCCAAAGTTGTTTTCTTCTTGAACATCAATTTCTTCTTCAAAAACTGGCTCTTCCACTTTTTCAATTTTCTCAACTTCTGGCATTATGATTTGTTTGTCTTCTTGAATCTCTGATTCCAAAAATTCCTTGGCACTCTCTTCAGCCTCTTCATCAGCAACAAAAGTGCTCTCTGTTGGCTCAACAACAAGTTCTGTTACAACTTCTGTTTCTTCACTCAAAACAGCATCTTCTTGAACTTCTTGCTTAACTTCTTGTTTAACTTCTTCTGCTGGTTGTTCCTCTTGTGTTGTTTGTTGTTCTTGTGTTGCTTGTTGTTCTTGTGTTTGTGTTTTTTCCGCTTTTTCTTCGATGCTTAAGATGTTTTTAATATTAACTTTTATGAGTTCAACACTTGGTTGATTATAGGTGTTAACCTCCAAAAGTGCTCCCATAAATGAAATTTCAATCATAAAGAACATCAAAAGTTGACCAATTGTGTCTTCATTAAGTTCTTCAATTTCAATTGTGCAATTCATTCTGTTGCACTCCAAAAGAGCTTGTTCGGTTGCTCTTTGTGATGTGTTCAAAACTTTTGCAAGTGTGCTTCCATAAATATAATCATCTAAAAGACCATTATGTTGTTCTGGAATTGTTATGTCATATTTATGATTGTTAACTCTAATAAATGTCACTATTTTGTCATATGGACCTTCCAAACAAAGTTGCATTTGGCTGTGTTGATCAACTGTTCCCAAAGCCTTAACTGGTGTTTGACCAACATTTTTTGCTCTACCCTTTGTGTTTACACTCTTTCCCAAACTTTCAGCACAAAGTTGGCAATACCATTCCGCAACAATTTTAAGATTGTCGGAATAAGGCATCAAATAAGAAACATTGTGTCCCTTGTCTAGGGCAATTTTTTGAAGTGCTGCACTATATAGTGCTGGGTTTTCAAAGAACTTTAGGCTATGGCATCTTTCGAGCATTCTATTTGCTCCATCCACAATTTTTTGTATATCTGCCCCAACAACTGCTGCTGGCAAAAGTCCAACTGGTGAGAAAACTGAAAATCTTCCGCTAACATTCTCGTCAAAGTAGAAAGTTCTAACATTATTTTCCATTGCCCATTTGTTTAGTTTTCCTTCACGATTTGATGTGATTGCACAAATGTTCTTTGCATAGTCA
The DNA here is from genome assembly GCA_905235475.1 of uncultured Clostridia bacterium. Lineage (GTDB taxonomy): Bacteria > Bacillota > Clostridia > Christensenellales > UBA1242 > UBA7584. The sequence continues at coordinate 34,982 of CAJOLU010000003.1, read as the reverse complement.
TCACCAACTGTTTCTTTAAGTTTTTCAATAACAATTGTTAGTTGAACAAGTGTTTCAAGTGTTCCACCACTTTTTGTGATAACACAAAACATTGTTTTTGAAACATCAATTGAACTTAAAAGACACGCAAACTTTTCTGGATTTATGCTATCTCTAACGAACCATTTTGGTCTTTTGTTTCTTCTTTTATCATTTTTCTTATAATCCATTGTTGTTAAAGCTGAGAATAGTGTTCTAGTTCCAAGCGCTGAACCACCAATACCCAAAACGACAAAATTATCAAAATTTTCAGCAACATAATCTGCATATTCTTGCATTTCTTGAATGCCTTGTGGGTTTCTAACCAAATTAAAATAACTTTCAGTTTCCAAACTTTCGTTGTCCATAACTTTATAATAAGCTAGGTCGATTTTTTGGCTATTCTTCATAATGTCTTTATAACTGATCCCATATCTGCCATCTGAGAAATTTTCTGCTCTCATATTATCAAAATAAAATTTGATATCATTTGTTGTTTGTTCTTCTTTGTTAACTTCCATAATAACACACCTTTCTCTTTTAGTTGTTGTGCCCCTATTTTAACACACAATAAAAAATTTTTCAAGGGGTAACAAATAATTTTTTTTTACAATATTATAATTTTATATGGCAAACATAATAAAAACCATTAATTTAAACAATTTAGAACACAATATAAAACACATAAAATCGCAAAATGAAAATGTTTGTGCTGTTGTGAAAGCCAATGCCTATGGGCACGGAATAAAAAACATTGTGCCACACATAAATGATTTTGTAAGCTATTTTGCAGTTAACTCCATGGAGGAAGCAAAATGTGTGAGAAAATTTTCCAAAAAGCCCATATTAGTTTTGTGTGGATTTGAGCAAAAAGACATAACATATGCAATAAACAACAATATTGAGTTTGTTGTGTTTTGCAAAAATCAGTTATTAACCTTACAAAAATATGCAAGAAAGCATAAAAAAACAATTAATATTCACGTAAAATTTAACACTGGAATGAATAGACTCGGCTTTTGCCCCACTCAAAATGATATTAATGAACTAAAAACTCTATTAAAAAGTGAAAATCGTGTTAAACTATGTGGCATTTGCACTCATTTTGGTGGCGGAAATAATGAAAGAGTTTCGAGTCAAGCACAAAAATTTGAAAATATTATATCACAATTCCCCTCTTCCATCACAAACCACAGCAAAAGTTCATCATATATTAAAAACAAAAAGTTAAGTGAAAACGAAATGTTAAGAACTGGACTTTTGATATATGGCTATGGCGACAAAAATGTTAAACCAATTCTAACCATAAAAGCAAAAATAATTTTTATTGGAAAAGCCCTCAAAGGTGATTATATTGGCTATGGCACAAATTTTAAAATAAATAAAGATATAACATATGCTGTTTTAGGAATTGGTTATTATGATGGCTTGCCAAGATGTTATGCCAAAAATGGATATGTGTTAATTGATGGCAAAAAAGCAAAAATATGTGGGAACATTTGTATGAATATGACCATTGTGGATATCACAAAAATAAACACCAAAGTTGGCGATTATGCCACCATTCTTAATGAGGAATTAAACGCAGATATCATTGCAAACAGTTGTGGCACAATAAGTTATGAAATTTTAACAAATTTTAAATAAAACTTTTGCACATTCAAAACTTTTGTTGCATACAATGGCTATGTGAGATGACTTCTCACACTAAATCCCCATAACGAGAAATTCTTTTTCACAAAAGACAAATTCTTTTAATAATATTAGTTTTTCTCTCTCATATAAAAAAGCAAGCCCATTTGTGGGCTTGTTTTTTATAAGTTAATAATGTTTGAAACAAAATAATATATTGCATCTGTGTCGTCCATTTTGCTGTTTTTAATATCAAAGTCAATCTGTCCGCCAATATCCAAAATTTGCTTTAATTTTTTAGGTGTAAACTTTAAAGCCATTCTTTTTGCTATTTTAATGGAATATTCCTTAACACCCAAACAACTTGCCAAAACACTTGTGCTCTCTTTGGAAACACTAACATAAAAAATTCGTCTAAAATTTGCCAAAAGCATTCCAAGTAGATTTTGTGGACTTTCTTTGTTGGCAAGCATAAGATCCAAAAGTTCTATTGCCTTTTCCCTATTTTTGTCTGCAACGGCATTTGATAATTCAAAAATGGAATATTCAACATTTTTATGAACAAGTTCAATAACATCTTTTTCACTAATATATTTACTATCTTTTGCAAAAGCAATAAGTTTTTTCATTTCTTGGTCTATAAAAGTCATATCGCCATTGGTGAAATCAATGAGTGTTTGAACAGCATTTGGTTCTATTTTTATTCCATTTTTTGAAAATTTACTAACAATAATTGACCTCAACATTTCATCATCTAGTGGTGAACAATCAACAACCGTGCATTCATCTTTAATTTTCGCAAGTTGTGATGTGACTTCGCCATACTTAAATATCACGCACACCATATCACTTTTTTGCTCTAATGCCTTTAAAATCTTCTTTTGGTCTTGAGCACTTAAATTCACTTCGCTCAAAACAACAACTCTTTTTTCAGCACCAAAAGGGGCAAGTTGCAAAGCATCTAAAAAGCTTTCTATTGAATAGTTTTCAACATTAAATTTTGATATATTAAGTTCCAAAAATGAGTCCACGCATCTTTTTGTTATCATCTTTTCAGCAGAAGAACGCAAGAAAAAGTCTTTGCCCACAATAAAATAAGCAAAGTCTATTTGAGTTTTTAAAGCATTCTTTAATTCGTCAAATCTCATTTTAATCTCCTAAAAATATTGTAACACAAATTTGAATTCTTGTAAACTACAAAAAGCTAAAACATAATAACACAACTCCCACCCCAAGAGTTGTGGAATGAATGGCAATTTTCTTCTTTTTGTTCTTTTCAATCATAAAACCACTAAAAATATATGTTGCCAAGAAGGTCCAAAGCAAAAACAACCCAGAAATTTTGTCTAAATACGCCACTGAAAAACTAAACGAAGCAACAAAACTTGTCACAACATCCACCAACCATAAGCCCCACTGGCAGAGCCACAACAAAAATCCCATAAAAGGCATAATTAGAGTTATCAAAAGTGAAACAAAACTTGCAATGTAAACATATTCCATAATTGGGCAAATTAATAGGTTCATCAAAAGTGCAACAACAGAAATGTAGCCAAAAGTGTTCACACATAAACACAAAGTGGTTATTTGTGCAGATAGACTAAGTGCCAAGTTCATGCTAATGAATTTACCCAAGTGGCACTTTAGGAAAAACTTATAGAAAACAGGCCCAAGCATAACCATTCCAAACACGCATGCATAACTCAAAACAAATGACATATCAAACACGAACAGTGGGCAAAACAGCAAAAGAATAATGCCAGAAAGAGATATGCTGTTGAGTGAATCGTTTTGCTTGCCAAACGCCCTTGCAATAAGCAAGAACACAGACATCAAACTAGCACGCAAACACGAGGCACAAAAATTACATATGATGCAATAGAAAAGCAAAAGCAGAAACACAACAATAATGCTATATTTTGGCTTTATTTTCATTTTGCCCAAAATCCACATCAAAACAAGTGCCATTAAAGATGTGTTTAACCCTGAAACAGCCAATAAATGTGCCAAACCTGTTGCCCTAAAATTGGAAACAATATCATAATCCACACCAGAAAGGTCTCCAACAAAAATGGCATAACTGAGTCCTGCATTGCGGTCGTCCATATTGTTATATATTGTTTCTTTAATAAGCATTCTTGTTTTATCAAAAAAGTTTAATTCTTTTTGCTCACTTGTCACATTCACAAGTTTGTCAGAGTTTGTTGTGGCAATGTAACGAATGTCATTTTTGTATGCAAAAATAAACACTCCACTTTTGCTCAAAACTTCTGCTGTTGACATTGTCCCAACAAAAGAAATCTTATCTCCAATTTGTGCTTCATTAATGGCTGAAAGTTTGTCATCTATTTCTTTTGCCATTTTAACATAAATGCCTTTATCAAGTTTGTAGGCCTTGCCATCTCCAGAAACAAAAACATTTTCCAAAAAGAAGGTTGCCTCTTTGTCATACACAACAGCACAATCTTTCAAGTTTCCAGAAACAACAAAATTTGATGTTCCATTAAAAGACACATTATTTTCTTTTGTGAAAGTTTGAATTTGACCAAAGAATAAACCAAACCCCACTAAAATAGAAATTATACAAACTGAAAAGAACTTGCAATAACCCAAAAACATTTCTTTGAGATTTGTTTTCTTGATGCAAAGAAAAATTGTAACAACCAGCAACAGAACAGAAAACGCCAGCAAAACAATAAAATATGCTGTTTTGCCTTCTCTAAACATTTCAGCGAGCCAAATGCCAAGCATCAAACTCAAAAAACAAACAAAAATTGGTCTAAAATGCGAAAACAAGTTCTTTTCTCCTTTATTGCAATTATAATATAAAAAAGCCATTATGTATAGATAGTTTTAAAAACTTTTTTGATATTTTAAAAAATACTTGAATAGTTTTTATGTTTATGCTATAATTGTTATATAAGTTAAAATTGGTTATGCCCTCATAGTATAATGGTTAGTACACCAGCCTCTCACGTTGGACATAGGGGTTCGAGCCCCCTTGGGGGTACCATTAAAGTTAGAGCCAGTTTTAACTTATTTTTTTATTTTAGTTATTTGCCCACAAGCTCGAACGGGCGTTAAAAAAATGTGCGTGAATAACAAACATTTTTTAGCCCCGGCGTGATAGCCAACCTGTTTCTTTGTGCAAACTTTTTGCTATCTTGTTCCTCAAATCTTGCACATCGACTTTGGCTGTGGCGGAGCGAGCCCCCTTGGGGGTACCATTAAAGTTAGAACCAGTTTTAACTTATTTTTTTTATTTTAGTTATTCGCTCACGGGCTCGAACGGGCGTTAAAAAAAATGTGCGTGAATAACAAGCATTTTTTAGCCCCGGCGTGATAGCCAACCTGTTTCTTCGTGCAACCTTTTTGCTATCTTGTTCCTCAAACCTTGCACATCAACTTTGGCTGTGGCGGAGCGAGCCCCCTTGGAGGTACCATTAAAGTTAGAGCCAGTTTTAACTTATTTTTTTATTTTAGTTATTTGCCCACGGGCTCGAACGGGCGTTAAAAAAAATGTGCGTGAATAACAAACATTTTTTACATAAAAATAACTCATTTATTTCCAAAAGTGGTATTTACAACAATGTGATTTAGTGATATAATCACAGGAGAGGAAATTAGAAAAAATGATTGTAAAAACAGATAAAAATATCTATATCAACGTGGAAACAACTTTTGAAAAAGACCATTACAAAACATCAGCATATAGTCTTGAAGGAGAAACACTTGGATATGCAAGTTTTCATAAGTTAAAAGAAGATGAGGTTTGGCTTTATCAAGTTGCCACATATGAGAATTACAGAAATAATGGGATTGGCTCCGTCCTTTTGGATATGGTTTCATATTGGTCCGCTGTTTTAAATTGCAACCATATTGCTGGAAAATTTTCGCCAAGCAGTGAACATGTTGAAGAGTTTTATGCAAAAAATGGCTATGATATTGTTCAAAAAGAATATTATTTAAGACTTGAAAAAACAATAGAAAAAGATAATACAATTAAAGATATCCAAAACAAATATAAAGCAATTCCAACAATATCTCAAAACAAAACTGCGGAAATAAAAAAAATTGTGAATAACAACACTTCACAATTAAAAGTTTTATAATAAAAAATAATGTTTTGTTTAAACTGATTAAAACCAACAAAAAAGAACCTAATTTAAAAGTTTAGGTTCTTTTGTTTTTTGCTAACTTAAAAAGGTATCCCTAACATTTTGTAATTTTTTTAAATCAAAAATTATTTTGTGTTAAGAAAAACAATTTAATTTTGCGTTCATTCCAAGATTTTTTTCTTTAAATCTTCAAATTCTTTTTGAGTGATTGCCCCACTTTCTTTAAGTTCATTGAGTTTTTGGACTTGTTCCATTTGTTCAAGAACACCATTTGCTCTATTTTCTTCTGCTACTTTCTTGTTCTCTGTTACTCGTTCTTTAGTGCTTGATTTAGATTCTTTTGCTTTATCTATTAGTTCTTTGATTTCTTTGCTTACATCATAAGGAGCAGCAATTCTTTCAAATGAAAAAGTTTTCGATACGTCTGAATTTTGTAGTTTAACAATAGGTCTAGTTGGGCTTCCAAAGTTCAAACTCCCAGTTCCTTTTTTCAACATTTTGTCCATAACACCAACAAAAACTTCAACAGCATTGATTTCTGCAAGGTCCATTGACTTAAAATCTATGCCAATAATTCCACTTCGAATAATAAGTCTTTGGGTTGTGATTGCATAATAAAGATTATTATATATACAAGGACAACATATTCCAATAAGTAAAGCAATAATAATAAATAATCCAATTGGAATCAGTGAGTATATTGCCTGTCCCACTAGTATTAAAGGAATTGCAACAATAAGCATAATAATTGCCAAACAAAGAAGTGGAATAAGAATGTTAATATAATAATAAACCTTTTTGTCTGGTTTGATGATTTGCAAAATTTTCTCATCTTTATTTAAAACATCTTTAAAAACATTAGTTTCCATATTTTACCCCTTTAATTTTTTAAAATTTTAGCATATTTTTAAAAGGAAGTCAACATAATAATTGGTGTATAAATAAAAATAAAAAAAGCCCTATTTAGGCTTTTTATGCTTTATATTTTGCATTGCTCACTATTAAAAATGTTTTTACATTTTTGGCAATACTTCATATGCTCTTTTTTCTGTTTTTGTGTTTCTTCCACATAATTTTTGGAAAACTGCGTTGCCATCTTCAAACACTCCATTTTCTTCTCCGCCATAAAATCCTTTTAGAATTTGAACAGCATTTTGTCTTGGTGTGTTATGTGATGTTTCCACAACAAGGTCATAGTTATTTGGGTTTAAGTTGTTAATACCATAAAGACTTTGATAACGCGTGTTTTCTAAATTAAATCTTTCATTTGCTGCTTCGCTTGCTTCTTCAAGACTGGAAAATTTCTTTTCGCTATCTCTCACCGCACCCAAAGCCCTTTTTGCTTGAATATGGCTTTCAACATCTAAAAACACTTTATATGAATCTGGCAAAAAGTGCCAAGCAATACGGCTATCAAAAACAAGTTCTTCATCTTTTCTTTCTTTTGCAACTTCAACAAGTTTTTCATCAACCATAGCGTCCACTGTTGTGTCGCCAAGCCTATTTAGTTCCACTACATCAAGCCCTCTATCTTTTGCAACCTGCCTATATAATTCTCCCATATGAACAACTTCAAATCCAAGTTGTTCAAATATTTTTGAGGTTTCTCCCTTACCTGCATAAGGTTTTCCTGTGAGTGTTATATGCATAGACTTTCTCCTTTTTATTACAATATAATTATAACATAAAACACACAATCAGTCAATACCCATTATAAGTCAAAATCCTCCATTTTGTAGTTACAATCTTTAACAACCTTTCCTCTTGCCCCAATCTCAAGGGCTGGAATAATATCATTTTGCTCACTATCACCAATAACAAACAACTCACTTGGCTGAATGCCTTCTTGTTTTATTATTTCTTCATAGAACTTTTTGCCTGCACCATATTTATAATCGTTTATGATAATTCCCTTAAACAAACTTAAATCAATATCAAACAAAAAAGCCATCTTTTGCACATCTTTTTGTGTGGAATTTGAAACAATATATAGTATGTAGTTTTCAGCAAAACGCTTTAACTCTTCTTCATCTATGGTTGTTATATTTGAATAATCAAGTTCACAATCATTAATTGTTCTAAAATAAATCCAATCTTCCACATTCTTGTTATATTTTTGAATAACCCCAATAATGCCATTACTGGTATAATTAGTTAAATTTTCATCTTTTATCATTTGTTCAAACATTTTATCATCATAATCTCTAAAAACAAATCTTAAGCCTTTTTTGCAAAATTCTGCCCACTCTTTTGTCCAATCTATTCCTGTGTAGAGCGTGTTATCAAAATCAAACGCCACAACTTTTGTTCTTTGCATATTTTTCTCCATTGTTATGTTATAACAACATTATATCACAAAAAAATAAGAAAACATAAATAATTTTATAAAAATAAAAAAAAGAACTATAGCAGCCGTTTTATAGTTCTTTTTAAAAATTAAACTTGTAATTAAACTAATTGAATAATTGCAACTTCTGCAGCATCGCCACGGCGTGGTCCAACCTTAACAATTCTGGTGTATCCACCACCCTGACCTGTTGTTTCTTTTCTTTCAGAATATCTTGGTCCATAAACATTGAAAATCTTTTCAATGAGTGGGTGATAAATTCCTTCTGTTCTGGCAACAAATGCTGTTTTAGACTCTTTTGGCATTCTTTGTTCTTGAATGTCATAAACTTGCGCCATAATCTTACGACGAGCATTAAGTTTCTTAGGTCCGTCATTAATGACTTCTTTCTTAGATTTAACTCCCTTATCATCTGTCACAGTTTTTGTTACTTTTATTGTGTCTTGATATGTGTTTACAGCAAGAGTTATAATTTTTTCTGCAACTCTTTGAACAGCTTTAGCACGAGCTTCAGTTGTTTCAACTTTTCCATACCACAATAAATCTGTTACTTGACGACAAATAATAGAGTCTCTTATTGATGCTCTTCTTCCTAACTTATTATATCCTGCCATTTTTTATCTCCTCTTATTCGTCTTCACTTTTGAGTGATAAGCCAAGTTCAACAAGTTTGTTCTTAACTTCCTCAAGTGATTTTTGTCCTAAATTACGAACTTTTCCTAGTTCCTTATCAGTTTTACGAACCAAGTCTTCCACAGTCAAAATGTTTGATCTCTTCAAACAATTTGTGCTTCTAACTGACAACTCTAAATCGCTTATAGACATCTCTAAAACTTTTTGTTGTTTGTCTTCTTGACAAGTAACTAATATATCGTTGTTTGCCATATTTTCAACTAGTTCTATGAACATAGCCATATGGTCATTGATAACTTTTGCAGCCAAACTAGACACTTCTTTAGCTGAAATTGCTCCGTTTGTTGTAACTTCCAAAGTTAATTTGTCGTAGTTGATGTCTTGACCAACACGGGCATCTTCAACAAAATATCTAACTTTCTTAACTGGTGTGAAGATTGAATCCATAGCAATAAAACCAATGCTATCAACGGCATTTTTATTTTCTTTTGCTGTGACATATCCTCTTCCGCGACCAATCACAATTTCCATATCAACAACAGCACCTTTTGCCAAAGTGCAGATTAACAAATCTGGGTTCAAAATTTCCACAGTGTCGTTAACGATAATGTCTTTAGCATAAAGCTTTCCTGCTTCTTTTGACCTTAAATATACTGTTGTTTTAAAATCAGGTTCTGTGCTGGTTGTTTTCACTATCAAACTCTTAAGGTTTAAAATAATGTCTGCAACATCTTCACTAACTCCTGGAATTGTTGAGAATTCGTGTTGAACTCCAGCAATTCGAACAGCAATTGGTGCTGCTCCTGGAAGTCCTCCAAGCAAAACTCTTCTCATAGCGTTTCCAACAGTTGTTCCAAAACCTTTTTCCATTGGTTCAATCACAAAGGTTGCAACTGAACCATTTTCAGTTTCTGTGAAACTTAAGTTTGGTTTGTTTATTTGCATCATAAATAATTTCCTCCATAGCCTATTATCTTGAATATAACTCAATGATTAAGTGTTCAGCAATATTCAAGTCAATATCACTACGGTCAGGAATTGCGATCACTTCACCACTCATATTTGAAGAAGCTAGTTTTAACCATTTAGGTGTTACTGTTTTGTTGTTCTTCAAATCTTTGAAGAGTTCAATGTTCTGATCGCTTTCACGAATTGCAATCACATCTCCTACTTTAACTTGGTATGATGGAATATCTACTTTTTTACCGTTTACGGTGATGTGTCCGTGGTTCACGATTTGACGACATTGTGCTCGTGATACTCCAAAACCTAAACGATATACAACATTGTCTAATCTTCTTTCCAATAAAGACAACATAACTTCACCAGTAGCACCTTTTTGGCGCTTACCTTCGAAATAATATTCTTTAAATTGTTTTTCGAGCAATCCATATGCTCTTTTAACTTTTTGCTTTTCACGAAGTTGTGAAACATATCCTGCCATAGGCTTTCTGCGTGCATTAGCATCTCCATGCTGTCCTGGGATTGTTGGGCGTCTGTCGATTGCGCATTTCCCAGTCACACAACGGTCACCTTTCAAGAATAGTTTACAGCCTTCGCGACGGCATATTCTACAATCTGCTCCACAATATTTAGCCATAAATTTTTCTCCTTTTTAAATCCTTCTCTTTTTAGATGGTCTGCAACCGTTGAATGGTATTCCAGAAACATCTTTGATTGAGGTAACCTCAAGTCCTGTGTTTTGAAGAGCTCTAATTGCTGCTTCTCTTCCACTTCCAGCGCCTTTAACATACACTGCAACTTGGTTTAATCCCATTTCTTTTGCTTTCTTTCCTGCTGTTTCAGCAACTAACTGTGCTGCATAAGGGGTGTCTTTTTTGTTTCCACGGAAGTTTAGTGCTCCTGAACTACACCATGAAATAACTTCACCATTAGCGTCAGTTATGGTAACCATATTGTTGTTGAATGTAGATTTAATGTGAACAGCGCCTGTTGACAATGTTCTTGCATTTCTTTTCTTTTTAACAATAGCCATTTATTTCTCCCCCTTATTAACCTTTCTTACCAACTTTTGCCTTTCCTCTTGAAACTGTCTTTCTAGGACCTTTTCTTGTTCTGGCATTAGTCTTTGTTCGTTGTCCGCGAACTGGTAAATTATGACGATGACGGATTCCTCGGTTACAACCGATCTCCATCAATCTTTTGATGTTGAGGTTAACTTCTCTACGAAGATCACCTTCAACCAATAATTCGTTCTTTTCAATATATTCACGAATTTTTGCGACATCGTTTTCAGATAAATCTTTAACGCGTGTGTCTGGGCTGATATTTGTTCCAGCCAAAATTTCATTGGACTTTTTTCTTCCAATTCCGTAGATATAGGTTAATCCTATTTCCACTCTCTTCTCTTTTGGTAAGTCCACACCTGCTATACGAGCCATTTATTCCTCCAAATTAATATTTTGTTTTTAGTTTAATTATTATTGCACGATAGATAAAATCAGCCGCCTATCTGCAATAAGTTGTTTAATTTTTACCTTTAAAAGGCAAAAAGTTTTATATCAGTTTTTATGTTTAAAACTTTGTATGCTTTTTTAAGATTAACCTTGAACTTGTTTATGCTTTTTGCTCTTTGAACAAATAACCATAACTTTTCCTTCACGGCGAATAACCTTACATTTATCACACATAGGTTTTACTGATGGTCTAACTTTCATTTTCCTTTCTCCTTAAATTTATTTTAAGCATCATCTGAATTAGATTGATGTGGCATATTATTTGTTCTCCACACAATACGACCTCTTGTTAAGTCATAGGGCGACATTTCTAGGGTAACCTTATCACCAACAAAAATTCTTATTCTTCCTAGTGTTAGTTTACCAGCAGGATAAGCGGTGACGATGTGCCCATTAGGCAAACGCACCTTAAATGTTGCATTACGCATACATTCAATAACTTCTCCTTCCGCTTTAATTGCATCCTCTGTTGCCATTCTTAACCCCTTTTAATCCTTTTTTATACTCATAAAGTGAGTGATAAATCATTTGGTCATTTATTTTTTTGTTGTCACTTAATTTTTGAGCAATTTCAGTTATAATAACTGGCGTTGCACACAAGTGAGCATTGTTTTTCTTTTTTGGTTTGTTGATTGTTTTATATTTTCCATCTGCCACATAACAAATATTAGAACTAGCAGTTAAAACTATGTAATATTCTCCTTTATCTCTGCCTTGTGTTGAATATACAATTTGACCAATTTTCAATTCTTTATTATTCATAAATAACACCTACACAATGGATTTTACAAAGTTATAATTTCCACGCCATCTTTTGTGACTATTAAAGTGTTTTCATAGTGAGCAGCTGGTTCTCCGTCATCTGTTGAAACGGTCCAACCATCTTCACCAAGATAAACTTCATATGTTCCAAGAGTTATCATTGGCTCAACGGCGATTGTCATACCTTCTTTAAGGAATGGGCCTGTTCCAGCCTTTCCAAAATTTGGAATGCCTGGGTCTTCGTGGATTGAACAACCAACTCCGTGCCCCTGCAAATCTCTAACAACACCATAGCCAAAACTCTCTGCATATTTTTGAACTGCCTGCCCAATATCACCCACACGACTTCCGTCTTTGATGTGTTTTATGCCCTCAAAAAAACTTTCTTGTGTTACTTGAACAAGTTTTCTTTTTTCTGGGCTCACATTCCCAACACAAAATGTTCGTGCCGCATCTGTGTGCATACCTTTATATAATACGCATAAATCTACGCTTACTATATCGCCATCTTCAATAACACGGTCTCCTGGGATTCCATGAACAACCACTTCATTAACTGAAATGCAAGTGGCTGCTGGATAACCCATATACCCCAAACAACTTGGTTTTGCACCACGACTGATGATATATCTGTGAGCAAATTTATCGACTTCTCTTGTGGTCATTCCTGGCTTTATGAACTCTTCAACTTTTAAAAGAGTGTCACGCAAGATTTTCCCACTTTCTCGCATTGCTTGCAGTTGTTTCTCTGTTTTCACTATAATCATAGTTTCCTACACCACACTTTTACACTAAATTCTTTTCTATTATGAATTTATCTAGTTTGTCACAAATTTCGTTGTAGACTTCTTGTTTCTCTTGTTCGGCATTAATTTCAATCACTATGCCTTGCTTTTGATATTCTCTTATAACTGGCAAGGTCTTATCGATATATTGAACAATTCTATTGTTAAATGTTTCCTCGTTGTCGTCATATCTTTGTTCAAGAGTTGCGCCACAACAAGGGCATATTTTGTTTGGATATTTTGATTTTGTTGTCACCCTTCTGCAATTTGGGCAAATGAGTCTGTTTAAAATTCTTTCTTTAAGCATATCATAATTCGTCACTTTTAACCAAATCACTCCATCTATGGCAAAATCCTTCATCGCTTCTTTTTGTTCCATATTAATTGGTGCTGTGTCGATTATGTAGCCATCAAATCCCTCAAGATTTTTCACTTGACTTTTCAACACATCAATCACAATTTCACTTGGAACAAACTTTCCAACGCTTGTGTATTCATACATAATTTTTCCTAATTCGGTTTTGTTTCGAATTTCAGCTTTAACAACATCACCCACAACAATGTGCTTTAAGTTATACTGTTTGGCAATTTTGTAAGTGTGTGTTCCTTTCCCACTGCCCGGTGCACCAAGAATCACAAATCTTTTCATAATATTCCTCCCAATAACTTTATATTGTTCCTATTTCAAAAAGCCTCTATAATTTTTTGCTATAAGTTGTGCATTTAATTGCTTATCAAATTCCAAAGCAACACTAACAACGATAAGTAGTCCTGTTACCGTAAAGGCGTTAACCAAGCTTCCGCTAACAACTGTTCCCTTTGGCACAAGTGACAAAGCAACAGTTGGAACCACAAATATCAATGCTAGATACAAAGCTCCAAAAAATGTTATTCTTCTTGATATTTTCTTTAAATAATCTGTTGTTGGTTTTCCTGCACGAATTCCTGGAATAAACCCACCATTTTGTTGAAGTGTTCTAGACACCTCTTCTGGGTTAAACACAATTTGTGCATAAAAATATGTGAATAAGAATATTAAAATTGCATTAACAACAAAGTATATAGCTGTTCCTGTTCCAAGCCATCTAGCCCACCAATCGTAGAATGCGTTTCCTTGAGTTACTCCACAGAGTTGCATAATAAGTTGTGGGAATGCAACCAAAGCGGTTGCGAAGATGATTGGAAGAACACCACTGCTGTTAACTTTGATTGGTATATAAGTTGATTGTCCACCATACATTTTTCTTCCTTTAACTTGTTTTGCGTAGTTAACAGGAATTTTTCTTTCTGCCAAATCCACAAAAACAATCAAAGCAAAGATAATGAAAAGCATAACAGCAAAGATAATGATTGTCCAAAGACCATCTAGGTTTCCTGAGAACACATCACTAAATGCTTGTAAAATTGCTTGTCCTGCTGAACAAATGATACCAACAAACACCAAAAGGCTAACTCCGTTTCCAATTTGCAAGTCTGTTATCTTTTCTCCAAGCCACAATGTGAACATTGCACCTGCAACCAAAACTGTTACAATAATCATAGAAACGCACCAACCTGGCATTGAAACACCAAGTGCATCTGGATTAATTGCATCAGTTGCTGAGAATGTGAGAACAATTGCAATAGCTTGAATTAGAGCAAAGATTAATGCAGTTATTCTTGTGTAGAATGTGATTTTCCTTCTTCCCTCTTCCCCAGCACGAGAAAGTCTTTCTAGTGATGGAATTGCAACTGTTAAAAGTTGAATTATAATAGAAGCCGAGATGTATGGAATAACACCAAGTGCCAAAATGGAACCATTTGACAACGCACCACCGTTAACAGAACTCAATAGGCCCAAAAAGCCATTTCCATTATTGATGGCGTCAGCAAAAACATCTGCTTTAAGCCCTGGTATTGGTAGCCAACAACCAATACGATAAATAAACAAAATACCTAATGTTAATAACAATTTTTTGCGCAAATCTTTTGATTTAAACGCATCTCTTAGTGTTTGAAACATTATGCCTCCTCTATTGTTCCACCGGCCTTTTGTATTTTTTCAACAGCCGTTTTGGAGAATTTATTTGCTTTTACTGTTAATTTTTTGGTTAAGTTTCCATTACCCAAAACTTTAACACCGCTTTTTTCTATTTTGTTTAGTATTCTCTTTTCTTTCAACAATTCCACAGTTACAACTGTTCCATCTTCAAAAACTTCCAAATCTGAAACATTGATAACTGAAAATGTATCACCGTAAGGATTGTTAAATCCTCTTTTTGGCAAACGGCGAATAAGTGTTAATTGTCCACCTTGGAAAAGTGGGCCCGGTGAACCACCAGAACGCTTGTTTTGTCCGTTTTCACCACGACCAGATGTCTTTCCACGACCACTTCCCAATCCGCGTCCAACGCGTTTTACACCTTTTTTAGAGTTAGGTGCAGGAGTAAGCATTTGAATATCCATATTTCCTTCCTCCCTATTCTTCCACTTTCACCAAGTGTTTAACCACTTCAATCATACCACGAATTGCATCGTTGTCTGGCATAACTTTTGTTTGGTTAATTTTGTTAAGTCCCAAAGCTTTCATTGTTTTTCTTTGTTTTGGGGAACAACAAATAACACTGTGAATTTGTGTGATTTTTATTGTTTTACCACTTTGTGTGGCTTTCTTAGGAGTTTGTTTTGTTTCCATAATACCCTCCTATTATAACTCATCCACGGTTTTTCCGCGGAGAGCTGCAACTTGTTCTTTTGTTCTCAATGCTTTGAGAGCCTCAAAAGTTGCCCTAACTGTGTTTATTTTGTTACTACTTCCTTGATTCTTTGAAGTAATATCTTTAATTCCTGCAAGTTCCAAAACTGGACGAGCTGCACCACCGGCAATAACTCCAGTTCCTTCTTTTGCTGGCATCAAGCGAACTGTGCAAGCACCATATTTCATATTAATAGCATGTGGAATTGTGTTCCCAGCCATAGATACTTCAATCATATTTTTCTTTGCTGCACTAAATCCTTTTTCAATTGCGTTTGTTGCTTCTCTTGCTTTTCCTGTTCCAACACCAACATGGCCTTTTTTATCTCCAACAACACAAAGTGCTGAAAAGCTTAGGATACGTCCACCTTTAACTGTTTTTTGAACTGAACGAATGTCAACCATTCTCTTTTCAAATTCATCAGCTTCTTTTGGTGCCCTTTCTCCTCTTGGCTTTCTTGTTTTGTTAAACTTGCCATCTTTTCTAGGCTTTTTGTCTTGTGATGTTTTTGTTTCTTCATTAACAGCACTAGAAGCATTCACAACTGTTTCTTCATTTACAACTTCATTTTCTGCCATAATATCCTCCTAAAACTCCAATCCAGCAGCTCTTGCGCTATCTGTTAATTTTTTAACTCGACCTGTGTATAGGTATCCGCCACGGTCACATACAACTGTTTTGATACCTTTTGCTTGTGCTTTTTGAGCAATTTCAGCACCAACAATTTCTGCTTGTTCCATTTTTGTTTTTCCAGCAAGTTTTGCTTTCAAACTTTTGTCTAATGTTGACGCACTTGCAAGGGTTACGCCCTTTGTATCATCAATAATTTGAACATAAATGTTGCTCACACTACGATAAATACATAGACGAGGGCGTGTTGCTGTTCCGCTGACATTCTTTCTAACTCTTTCGTGTCTGCGTTGGCGTTCTTGATTTTTATCTATTTTCTTAATCATTTCACTTTCCTCCTCTATTACTTACCTGCTTTCTTTCCTTCTTTCTTTATCACAACTTCATCAGAATATCTGATTCCATATGCGTGATAAGGCTCGACCGGTCTGATTGCTCTTATGTTGGCAGCCATTTGTCCAACTGTTTCTTTGTTAATTCCTTCAACCTTGATTTCTAGTGGTGTTGGACAACTTAACTTAATGTTTTCAATAGGTTTAACGAAAACTGGGTGGCTCAAGCCAAGGTTAAGTTCAATTTCTTCACCTTTTTGAGATGCTTTATAACCAACTCCGTTGATTGTTAAGCTTTTGCTAAATCCTTGTGTAACACCAATAATCATATTATCAACTAATGTGCGGTATAATCCGTGCATACTATTTGATTTGGTTGACTCATCTGTTCTTTCAAAAGTTACAACTCCATCGTTAACGTTAACTTTGATTAGTTTGTCAACTTTTTGAGTAAGTTCTCCCTTTGGTCCTTTAACAACAACATTGTTATTTCCATCAACTGTAACAGTAACACCTGCTGGAATGGTTATAGGTTTCTTTCCGATTCTTGACATAATGTTACCTCCTCATTACCACACATAAGCCAAAACTTCGCCACCAACATTTTGTGCGCGAGCTTGCTTATCTGTCATAATTCCTTTATTTGTTGATATAATTGCAATTCCCAAACCGCTTAAAACTTTTGGAAGATTGTTAACATTTGCATATATTCTTAATCCTGGTTTAGAAATTCTCTTAAGTCCAGAAATAACATATGGGCTAGATGGAGAGTCTTTTAAGGTAATGTGAATATTTTGTTCAACGCCTTCGCCAACAATTTCAAAGTTTGATATGTAACCTTCATTTTTCAAAATTTCAGCAATTGAAACTTTAACTTTGCTAACAGGAATATCAACAGTTAAGTGTTTTGCACTGATTGCGTTTCTAATTCTTGTTAACATATCTGATATAACATCTGTAACTACCATACTATCCTCCTACCAACTTGCCTTTTTAACACCAGGGATTTCCCCTTTGTATGCCATCTCTCTGAAACAAATACGGCAAACTCCATATTTCTTCAAAACGGCGTGAGGTCTTCCGCAAACTTTACAACGAGTGTATTCACGTGTTGAATATTTTTGCTTCTTTGCTTGTTTAACTAATAATGCTTTTCTTGCCATTTTCTATCTCCTCCTACGCCTTTTTGAAAGGCATACCAAGTTCTGTTAATAATGCCTTTGCCTCTTCGTCAGATTTTGCTGTGGTTACGATACAAATATCAAAACCACGAATCTTTTCGATTTTGTCATAATCAATTTCTGGGAATATGAGTTGTTCTTTAACTCCCATACAATAATTTCCCTTTCCATCAAATGACTTTGGTGAAACTCCTCTAAAGTCACGAACACGTGGAAGAGCGATTGAGATAAGTCTATCCAAAAACTCCCACATTGTGTTTCCACGAAGAGTAACTTTTGCACCAATATTCATTCCTTCACGAACTTTAAAGTTTGCAACTGCTTTCTTTGCTTTTGTTATTGATGGCTTTTGACCTGTGATAAGTCCAAGCTCTGCAACTGCTTCTTGGAAAGATTTGGCATTATCTTTAACATCACCAAGACCAGCACTTACAACAATTTTGTCCAAGGCTGGAACTTCATTAACATTTTTATAGTTGTATGCCTTTTGAAGAGCTTCAACAACTTTTTCTTTGTAGTAAACTGCCAAACGTGGCTTTTCTACAACTTTTGTTTCTTTATTTTCCACTATTTTTCCTCCGAACTATTTTGCTGTTTGCTTTGCTTGAGGTGTTTTCCTCTTTGTTGTTGCTGTGTCGACCTTAGCTTTTGAAGCTACACTAGCATTTTTTGCCTTTTGAGGGGCTTTTTCTACTTTGTGAGACTTGTTTTCAACAACCTTTTTAGCTGTTGCTTCTTTTGCCTCTTTTGAATCTTTTACTTCTGGTTTTGTTTCAACTTTTGCAGTTTTAACAACCTTTGTTCGAACTTCTCCATCCATTGTTTTGTTACATTTCTTGCACACTCTGTGTTTCTTGCCACTTTCATCAGTTATGTGACCAATTCTTGTCGCTTTTCCACATGATGGGCAAATGATTTGAACATTTGAAACATCGATTGGAGCTTCTTCTTTCTTAATTCCACCCTTGTCTGTTTGTGAGCGTGGCTTTCTGTGTTTTGAAACAATGTTTACATTTGCCACTGTAACTCGACTCTTTTGAGCGTCACTTGCAATAATCTTGCCTTGTTTGCCCTTATCTTTTCCTGCGATAATCAAAACTGTATCGCCTGTTCTTAAATTACTGTTCATAGCCACTTCTCCTTATAGCACTTCGTTTGCTAGAGAAATTATTTTCATAAATCCTCTTTCACGAAGTTCTCTTGCAATAGGACCAAAGACACGGGTTCCTTTTGGTTGTTTGTCTTTGTCGATAATCACACAAGCGTTATCATCAAATTTAATACTACTTCCGTCTGCACGACGAACACCACGATTGGTTCTAATAATAACTGCTTTCACAACATCACCTTTCTTAACAGATCCACCAGGGATTGCGTTTTTAACAGTTCCAACAATGATGTCACCAATGTTACCAGATTTTCTAAAAGATCCACCTAAAACACGGATACACATTAATACTTTTGCTCCTGTGTTGTCGGCAACTTTTAATCTTGTTTGAGGTTTTATCATAATATTACTCCTTTGATTATTTCGCTTTTTCTATGATTCTCACCAATCTAAAGTATTTGTCTTTAGAAAGGTGGCGAGTTTCGGCGATTTCGACCTTATCACCAACATTGCACTCATTATTTTCATCGTGAACCTTAAGCTTTTTAGTTGTTTTCACGATTTTCTTATAAAGAGGATGACGAACATTATTTTGGATTGCAACAACAACGGTTTTATCCATAGCATTGCTAACAACAACGCCAACTCTTGTTTTTCTATGATTTCTTACTACTTCCATTATTCGCTACCTCCTTAATTACCCTTTTTCTCTTTTAATTCTCTTTCTCTTAATATTGTTAAAACTCTTGCAATGTCCTTTTTAACATTATTAAGCATCATTGGGTTAGAAAGTTGTCCTGTTGCGTGAGAGAAACGAAGATTGAAATGTTCTGTTTTTAGTTCTTTAAGTTTGTTGTTTAATTCATCGTTTGTCATATCTCTAAATTCTTTTGATTTCATTATTCATTTCCTCCTTCTTTAACTTCTTCAACTTTAACTTCTTTCTTTTGTGCTGTTTTCTTACCAGCAAGTTTTGCATCAACTTCTGCATCTAATTCTGCTTTAGTGTAGAACTTTGTTTTAATTGGCAATTTGTGACTAGCAAGTCTTAATGCCTCTCTTGCAATTTCTTCACTAATTCCAGAAATTTCAAACAAAACTCTTCCTGGTCTAACAACAGCAACCCAACCTTCAAGGTTACCTTTACCTTTTCCCATACGGGTTTCCAAAGGCTTTTTGGTGTAGGATTTGTGTGGGAATATGTTAACCCAAACTTTTCCAACACGGTTCATATATCTTGTCATTGCAACACGGGTTGCTTCGATTTGATTTGATTTAATCCAAGCAGGTTCCAATGCAACCAATCCATATTCTCCGTTAGCAATTCTGTTTCCGCGAGTTTCTCTTCCGGTCATACGACCTCTGTGCATTTTTCTATACTTTGTTCTCTTTGGCATTAACATTATTGCTCACCCCCTTGTTTTGGGGCTTGTTTCTTTTCAAGAATTTCACCCTTATAGATCCAAACTGTAACACCCAGAACACCATATGTTGTGTGAGCTTCACAGAAACCAAAGTCAATGTTTGCTCTTAGAGTGTGTAGTGGAACTGAACCTTGTGCAAATTTCTCACTTCTAGCGATTTCGGCTCCGTTGATACGGCCTTTAACCATAATCTTACAACCTTCAACGCCAGTTTTCATAACTTTTTGAAGTGATGATTTTATTGCTCTCTTAACCAAAACACGCTTTTCAATTTGTTGAGCGATTTGTTGAGCAATAACATTTGCATCCATATCTGGGTTCTTTATTTCTTTTATATTAACAGTTAGTTGTTTGCCTTTAACAATCTTTTCCAAAGACTTTCTTAAAGCATCAATTCCAGCACCCTTTTGACCAATAATAACACCTGGTCTTGCTGTTAAAATGTTAACAACAACTTTTCCTTGGTTGCCTTGTGTCCTCTCAATCAAAACACGAGAAACAAGTGCATCTTTATATTGCTTTTGTATAAAATCACGGATTTTCCTGTCTTCGATTAGGTTGTCTGCAAAATCTTTCTTGTCTGCATACCATGTTGTGTCCCAATCTTTAACAACTCCAACTCTAAAGCCGTGTGGATTTACTTTCTGCCCCATAATTATTTGCCTCCTTCTTGTGCTTTTGATTCAGTTTGCTCTTCTGAAGCCTTTTTTGTTTCGACCTTTGTTGTTTCTTCGGCTTTTGTAGATTTCTCTTTACTTTCAGCCTTTTCTTCTTTTGCTGCTGGCTTTTGTTCCTTTGCAGCAGGTTTGTCTGCTTTAGCTGCAGTTTTCTCTGTTTTTGCAACAGGTTTTGTCACAAGACTTTCTTCTTTCTTTTCATCCAAAATAATTGTTATGTGACTTGTTCTCTTTCTAAGCATATCAGCACTTCCGTGTGAACGGTACCAATATCTCTTTAATGTTTGACCATCGTTTGCGTAGCATTCAGCAACATATAGGTCGGATTTACTCATGTTTAAGTTATTTTCTGCATTAGCTCCAGCACTTTCTAAAACTTTAATGATAAGTTCACTTGCAGCTTTTGGAGTTGATTGTAAAATTCCCAAAGCTGTGTAGTAGTCTTGCCCTCTAATTAAATCAAGAACAATTCTAACTTTTGGTGGGCTTATTCTTAAATATTTTGCTGTTGCTTGTGGACGTTTGTCACGCATTGCATTAATCTTTTCTGATTTTTCTTTTATTCTTTTAGCCATAACAACACCTCACCTACTTACCTTTTCCTGCTACTTTTGAGCCAGAGTGTGCTTTGAACAAACGAGTTGGAGCAAATTCTCCAAGCTTGTGTCCAACCATTTCCACTGAACAATAAACAGGGATAAACTTACGACCATTGTGAACTTGAATTGTGTGTCCAACAAAGTCTGGATAAATTGTAGATGCTCTAGACCATGTTTTAATTGGCTTCTTTTCATTTGCTTCATTCATCTTTTGAATTCTTGTCATCAAACGAGTTTCTACAAAAGGCTTTTTCTTTAAACTTCTACTCATGATTTACTCCTAGTTTATTCTCTTTATAATCATCTTACTGCTTGGTTTCTTCTTGTCACGAGTCTTCTTACCAAGAGCAGGTTTACCCCAAGGTGTGCTAGGGCTTGGTCGACCAATAGGCGCTTTGGATTCACCACCACCATGAGGGTGGTCAACAGGGTTCATAACACTACCACGAACGGTAGGTCTGATTCCTTTGTAACGGTTAATTCCCGCCTTTCCAATTTTAACAAGTTCGTGGTCAACATTTCCAACTTGACCAATGGTTGCACGGCACTTTGCTGAAACCATACGCATTTCTCCACTTGGAAGTTCTAGTGTTGCATGAGTTCCTTCTCTTGCAACAAGTCTTGCTGAGTTTCCAGCACTTCTTGCAATTTGTCCACCACGACCTGGCTGCATTTCAATGTTATGTATAACAGTACCAATTGGCATATCTGTCATAGGCATAGCATTTCCCACCTTAATTTCACTGCCAGAACCGCTTTGAACGGTTTGTCCAACAGTTAGTCCCAAAGGTGCCAAAATGTATCTCTTTTCACCATCTGCATAGTGAAGAAGAGCAATGTAGGCACTACGGTTTGGATCGTATTCAATGCTTGCAACTTTTGCAGGCACTCCATCTTTGTTTCTCTTAAAGTCAATCACACGATATTTACGGCGAACTCCACCACCTTGATGACGAACAGTAATTCGGCCTTGGTTGTTTCTTCCAGCCTTGCTGTTAACTGTTCTCAACAAACTTTCTTCAGGTTTGTTTGTTGTAATTTCTTCAAATGTTGGTCTCACCATACCTCTCATAGTAGGTGTGATTGGTCTATATCTTTTTACTGCCATAATAACACCTCCTACGATAAGCTCTCAAAGAATTGAATTGGCTTGCTGTCTTTCTTTAATGTAACAGCGGCTTTCTTAATTGATTGCGTGTAGCCATTCACTCTTCCTTGACGCTTTTTTGGCTTTTTGGCAGTGATTGATGTGTTAACACTTTCAACTTGAACTCCAAACATTTGTTCAACTGCCAATTTAATTTGTTCTTTTGTGGCTGTTTTTTCCACAACGAACCAATATTTTTTTGCTTTAATATCAGAGTATGCTTTTTCTGATAATAATGGTTTAATTATGATATTAGTTATTTCCATCAGTGTAAGCCTCCTCTAATTTCTTTATTGCTTCTTTTGTGAACAATAATTTATTTGTTGACACAACTTCATATGTGTTCAAAAGGTCATAGTTCACAACTTGAGCGTTTGGAATGTTTCTGCTTGCAAGCATAACATTTTTGTCTGCAGCGTCCAAAACAATCAAAACTGATTTATCAAGTTTGAATGCATCAAAAACTGCAACCATTTGTTTTGTTTTGTTGTTAGCAAAATCAAATTTGTCAACAACCAAAACTTCATTTTGTCTTGCCTTTTGTGAGATTGCACTAATAAATGCATTTCTCTTGGCTGTTTTGTTGATTTTTTGTGAAAAATCACGAGGTCTTAATGCAAAAGCCATTCCACCTTTAATCCAAAGGTTACTTCTTCTAGAACCATGACGAGCTCTTCCTGTGTGCTTTTGTCTCCAAGGTTTTGCAGCTCTTCCTCTAACTTCACCACGATTTAGAGTGCGCTTTGTTCCTTGACGTTGGTTTGCAAGATATGCAACAACAACTTGATGGATAAGAGGCTCATTGTAGTCAGCAGCAAAAACGCTGTCGCTTAATTTCACGCTCCCAACTTCTTGGGCTTTCATATCATATACTTTTAAATTTACAGACATTTTTCCTTCTCCTTACTAGGCCTTGATTGCATTTCTTAGGAACACCATACCGTTGCGTGGTCCTGGAATTGCACCCTTAACCAAAATTAAATTTCTCTCTCCATCAACCCTTACGACCTCAAGGTTTTGAACAGTTACTTGAGTTCCACCATAGCGTCCTGCCATTTTCTTTCCTTTGAAAACTCTTGCTGTTCCAGATGTTCCACCAAGTGATTGGTGACGGTGAATTTTGTATCCACCATGTGTGTTGTCTTGGTGATTCATGTTCCAACGGTAGATAATACCAGTATATCCATGTCCTTTAGATATAGCGATTGCATCAACCTTGTCACCATCAGCAAAGATATCACACTTAATTTCTTGACCAACGCTGTATGCGCTTGTGTCATCAAGTCTAAACTCTTTAACAATTCTTTTTGCTGGAACGTTTGCTTTCTTAAATACTCCAGCCATTGGTTTGTTAACAAGTTTTTCCTTTGTCTCCCCATAGGCAACAACCAACGCATTGTATCCGTCTTTCTCTTCGTTCTTGATTTGAACAACAACGTTTGGAGTTACTTCAACAACGGTTACAGGTACCACAATACCTTTTGGAGAGAAAACTTGAGTCATTCCAAGTTTTTTACCTAAAATTGCTTTATTCATTTTCTTTTCTCCCTTTGTTACCTATTAAAGTTTTATTTTAATGTCAACACCAGCAGGCAAATCTAATTTTTGTAGTGTGTCCATTGTTTTAGATGTTGGACTAAAAATGTCGATTAGTCTTTTGTGTGTTCTAATTTCAAATTGCTCACGACTGTCCTTATCTACGTGTGGTGAACGTAGAACTGTCACAACTTCCCTATCTGTTGGAAGAGGAATAGGACCAGAATATTTGCAACCTGATTTTGTTGCAGCTTCGATGATTCGAGCGGCTGCCTTGTCGATTAAGCCAGCATCAAAAGATTTTAGCTTAATTCTAATTTTTTGTGTAGCCATAATGCTTTCCTCCAAGAAATGTAAAACTCCCAAACACTTTTTTCTCTCTAACACAAACATAAAATCTTATAGAAACCTACGCTGCCCCACATAATGTGGAATTGAAACAATGCTTTTTGATACGCCCAAAATTCAGCGTATTTCTTTTGGGTAATCTCAAATTGCAAGTCCAACCAGTCTTTTATAAGATGTTATGCGTCCACAAAAGACAAAATTGGCGTATACTCTTCCGTGTGTGTCAACCTTATGAACAAAAAAATAAAAAAACTATTTTTTTGTGTTTGGCGCAGCACTTTTGTGCCACTTGTCCACCCAAATTCTCCTTAAAAGTCGCATTTTAAGGTAACTTCGGGCTTCAACCCAGTCCATAAGATATCTTATTATACAATAATTTTTCCATAATTGCAAGCCTTTTTTAGAATTTTTTTGTCTAAAACACAAAAAAAGTTTGTGCAAAATGCACAAACTTTTCAGTTTGCATATATTTTTCATCTAAAACAACTCTTTTTTGTCATCCTGAGCCTCTCTTCGAAGCCCTGCCCTCGTGTCATCCTGAGCCTCTCTTCATGGCCCTTTAACGAAGGATCCCTTCGAGATTCTTCAATAGAATACGCAAGAGGTCGGCGTTCAGAATGACAGAAAGAGATTCTTCAAGGTCGGCACTTCGCGGGTCGAGGTTCAGAATGACAGGGGGGCTGTCATCCTGAGCCTCTCTTCGAAGCACTGCCCTCTTGTCATCCTGAGCCTCTCTTCATTGCCCTTTAACGAAGGATCTCGAGATTCTTCAATAGAATACGCAAGAGGTCGGGGTTCAGAATGACAGGGGGGCTGTAATTATTCTCACCCATAGGTCACGGTTGGATCTGGGGTCTGAACATTTCCGTCATACACAATTTCTTCATCCATTATTATATTGATGTTTGGGTTGTCTGTGATGTCGCAAGGGGTAACTGTGAATGTGATTGTTGTTTGCAAAGCGGTGTAGTTATCTGTTCCAGCAACGCTAACAACAACTGTGTAGTCTCCCGCGTTTGATGTTGAACTCATTGTAACCGTTGTTCCACTTGAATTTTTAAACACTGCGGTGTAGTCGCCAAATCTTGCCAAGGCAATTAATGGAGAAACATCATCATTATATGAATAATTTACCATACTTGGAGAAAGTGCCCAAGCATTTGTTGCTTTTGAGATTGTGAAGTTTTGAGACAAAACTCCAATATATCCACTACCCTTTCCAAGTGCAACAGAGGCAGTTGCAGTTCCAGCGTTTGTGTTGTTTGAATATAAAACATCATATGCCAAAAGTCCCAAACTTGGGTAATTTCCTTGAACGAAATTCCAGTTTTCTTGCGTGAAGCCAACCATTCCAGTTGGTCGTGTGCCGTTTGACACACTCTGCATTTGGGCTGTTGTTAAGCCAGAAACATTAGTTGCTGTTGGTGTTGTGTATGTTCCATAAGGATTATTATCTGTTGTTGATAAATATGTTATGCCAGTTATTCCTTTTTCTGCCCAGTTTCCACTTGCCGCTGTGTCTTTATTGTAATAACAGTTTGTAAGGGTGGTTCCAGTTCTTATAACATAACAAAGTCCAACACAACCAGCATAAGTTACTGTTCCAGTTTGAATTATTCCAACAGAACCAACACTATAACAATTTGTCATCGTGTTTGATACTTCATCAAAACCACCAGCAATTCCTCCAGCGTGAAGAGTGTTTGTTCCACCTTTTGCCAAAATATGTCCAGCATTATAACAATAGCTGATAGTTACATTTAGGTCAGTGTTAGCAATAATTCCACCCGCTTGAGAATTCTGGCCTGTTATGTCAGCAAACAAGTCACCATAGTTTGCACAATTTATTACTGTTGTTGTGGAACCACGTCCACCAATACCACCAACATATGAGCGACTACCAGCCCCAAGCCCATATAAATATCCATAGTTAGAACAACCAGAAATCGCCGTGCCACCACTCCAACCTGCTATCCCAGCGATGTGAATATCTCCAGTTGTGGAGCGTGAAAATTGAATTGAACCATAGTTAACACAATTTGTAATAGAGATAAGAACTGTAGAATTAGTTCCACCCAAAATTCCACCAATCTCCACATTTCCAGTCCAATTAACATCATATTTTATAATATCACATGAGTTTGAACAATTTTCAATATATGAGATATTACGAGCATTACCAACAACTCCTCCAATCTGTGATTCTCTTGCTGTGTTAGTTGTGTTATATTCAAATGTTCCATCTGTTGAACAAGCAACAACTCTTGCTCTCATTATCCAGCCAACAACTCCACCAATAAAGTTTGGGTTGCCATTTGAACTTGATGTGAGATTAACATTTTTTGCATGCAAGTTTTGAAGAAGAATTTCTCCACTTTCCCCAAGAGCTGCACCCAAAAATGCTCCAGTGTAAGCATTTCCATCTGTTGATGTTGCACTTGCGTAAACATTTTCAAGGTTTAAATTCTTAATATATGAACTATAGCAAAGTTGACCAAATAGTCCTCCAAACTGGTTACCAGAAGCATTAACAGTTGTATTTAAGTTATAAATTGTGTGATTTTGCCCATCATATTTAATTTCCGTTCTTGCAACACCACTAGTATAGTTGCAAATTGGGGTCCAAGCGAGGTTGTTGAGGTTTATGTCTGCAGTTTGAATAAAGTATTTTCCATTAATATTCGCTCTTGTTGAACTGTTGTTTGATTGGTCTGAAATCCACGCGAGTTTACTTGCGCTGTCTATAATGTATGGGTTATTGGCTGAGCCGTCGCCATTAACTGGGGCTTCACTGGAGGTGCCATCCCAATAAGAAATGCCCGGGCTACTATTTGAAGGCATATTCCTAAGTTGTGGATAGCACCCAGCAATGAAGTCCCAATAAGTTGAACTCCAACCTCTAAACCCACTAGGCGCAGCTCCATCGGTTGTAACCGTCATCTGCACGGTGGCGAGTGGTGCACAGTTGGTGAAGTTAGTATTATAAATATCTGTTCCATGCAAGTTGTTTGCAGTGTTTGTTGCATCAAGCCAGTAGTTGCCGTCACCAGTTCCAGTGTTTGTTTTTTGATAATCATAATAACAGGATGAAACTGTGAAGTTTGCGTCTCCATGCCAGCCAGTTATTCCACCAAGACCCAAACCGCCTGAATAATGAATTCCAACAGGACCAACTGACAAACAGTATGAAACGCTTGCTTTGTTTGTTGCTGTTGCAAGATCAATTCCACCAATAATTCCAGCAGAGTAAGATCCATTTTGACTTGTTTCTTCTGAGAGAACTTGACCAGAGTTGAAACAGTTTGCAAGAGTTATGAAATATCTTCCCCAACCAACAATTCCACCAGCAAAACCATTAGTTCCATTTTGGTCGCAACCATAAATTGAACCATAGTTTGCACATTCGCTAATTTTTGAAACTGTTGTTGAGTCGTTAGAGTAAAATCCAGCAATTCCACCAGCTAAGCCACAGTTGCTTAAGGCTTTTGCCGAAACTGAACCATAGTTCACACAGCCAGAAATATTTCCAGCACTTGAACCTGAAATTGCATCCAACAAAGCAACAATTCCACCAGCATATGAGTGGTATGTATAGTTGTTTTCAGATATTATCGATCCGTTGTTTTCAGATATTATCGTTCCTGTGTTTGAACAGTTAACAATTCTTCCACCACCACCTCGAACCGCTCCAGCAATTCCACCAGCCCAAGAATGATTCCCTGTTGCATTTTGTGGTTTGCTAGTATAAATACTAACTCCAACATTGTGGCAGTTTTCAATTGTGAAAGCATTCAATCCATAATAAAAAGCCACAATTGCACCAGCAAGAGCCACTCTGTCTGTTGTGTTGATTGCGGTAACACTTCCACCATTTATGGTTAAATTTTTAATGTATCCGCCATTAACGGCTCCAAAAAGTCCACCATAAACTCCCGCTTGTTACATTATTTACATATAAGTTATATATTGTGTGATTGTTTCCATCATATGAGTAAGCATAATTATATATTGATGAGGAGTTGATCGGTGTCCATTCGTGGTTTGCTAAGTCTATATCCACAACTTGTTTGAAGTATTTGCCGACGATGTCGGAGTCGCTATAATGGTCGCTTAAATAAGCCAAGTTGGCGGCACTTGCGATGATATATGGGTTTGCCTCGGTTCCAGCACCAGTTGGTTTAACAGAAGATGTGCCGTCCCAAACAGATTTAGCCTGCGATTTTAGTTTTGGATAGTTGTTTGCACTAAATTCCCAAACACCCTCATCAAACCCCGCCATCGAAGTTGTGAGACCTTGCATTTGTGCGGTGGTGAGAGGGGCACAATTAACAATTGTTTGAGAAACATTTGATGGCGCTAACCCATATAGATCTGCAAGATTGTTTCTGGAGGTTAAATAGCGAACATCTGCTGTTGTTCCACTAGCAACCGTTTCATAGTTATAGTAACAGTTCATTATTGTTATGTAGTCATAATTTGTTCCGCATTCTCCAATAATACCACCACATCTTGTTATTGTTGTTGTGTAAATAGACCCAACTTGACCAACGCTATAACAATATGCCATCAAAAATGTCAAAGCTTCAGTTTGTTCACTAGCTCTTCCAATAATACCGCCAGCTGAAGGAGCATGCCCAGGGCCTTCATAGCCCAAAATTTCTCCATAGTTAACACAATACATTATAACTGCTTGCCCAATTTGATCTCCAACAATTCCACCAGACTGACACCCACCGCCAGTTGAGGAGAGTGCCATAACTTTTGCATAATTTACGCAATAGTTAACAACAACATTATAACCCTCAGTATTAACAATTCTTCCAATCATTCCCCCACTTCTTCCATTAGATCCAACAGAAGAAATATTACCATAGTTAACACAATTCATTAGTTGTAAATCATAAAATGATTGTCCAATCATACCACCAGCATAACCATTAACCGTGTCACAAGCAACAGACACCACTCCACTATTTGAACAATTTTCCATTGTTGCACCATAAAGCACACCAACAATTCCACCTGCATTACCTGTTGATGAAGTTCCACCTTTTAACATCACAGACACATTAACATTGTGGCAATTTTTAATGATTGTTTGCTCGCTTGCGGCAAGATAAGTTATTCGTCCAACAAACGCACCACCAGAAACATTTGCTGTTGATGTTCCAATAACTTGACCACCATTTATGGTTAAGTTTTGAATAACACTTCCTTCTCCCATTAAACCAAACAATCCCACATTCAAATTTGTTGCAGAACTATTAACATTAATATTATAAATTGTGTGGTTATCTCCATCATAATGATAAACATATGCATTTGTTGTGCAATTAATCGGGGTCCAAGCACGATTGTTCAAATCAATATCAACAGTTTGTTCAAAATAGTAACCATTTGCTGTTGCTGCATTATTTGAAATCCAAGCAAGTTTGTTTGCGTCATCTATAATATATGGGTTGCTTTCGCTGTTTGGAACATTGGTGTATTTTAAGGTTGGAGCCATTGCTCCACCACGCCAAACGCTGACAACACTCTTGTTTTGGCTTGATGCCATAAATGTGCTTGTGTTATCATAAGAATAGTTTTGTTCAGCCAAACTTCTTGCGTGAGGATATTGCCCTTTAACCAAAGAATAGTTTGCGTCGTTGTCTGTTATGTGATTTATTCCAGTTGGCGCAACGCCGTTTGCCGTTGACTGCATTGCGGCGGTTAACCTAGGCTCAGAATTAGAAATATTAAGGGTTGAGCCACTATCTGCCCTATAACCATATAAATATTGACTATCTGCTGCGGTTGATAGATAAGTTGTTGAGTCTTCCCATTTCCCAGAGGCAACAGTTTGGTAGTTATAATAACAGTTTGTAACTGTGTGATAATCTCCTAGAATTGCACCAACAATTCCACCTAAATATGTGACCGATTGTCCTGGAATTGTTGCAATTGAGCCAACACTAACGCTTTGAGAAACTATGTTTGGCTCAGTTGATGTGACCCCTTCCAAAAATCCAACAATCCCACCAACATTTGGGGTACTAGCTGTTTCGGCTCCGCGAATATTTCCAGAGTTAAAGCATTTTGTTACAACAACAGTTTTAGATTGTCCACCCACAGTTGCAACATATCCAGCAATTCCACCAACTCGGCATTCACTTCCACTATTGCAATAACAATCCCCATAGTTTTCACAAGATGTTATGTTAATTCTTCCAAGGTGGGTGTAGCCAACAATTCCTCCAACTTGGCTTCCAACAGTTGAAACACACGAAATATAACCATAGTTTATGCAATTTGTGATGTTTCCCACATTCCCTTCACTTGTTTGAGCATAAAAGCACCCACAAATTCCAGCAACAGCAGCACCATAACTTGCATTTGTTACATATTTTACATCAACTCTTCCGCTGTTTGAGCAGTTCAAAATTTGAGCACCCAAAGCGCCTTCTCCAACAATTCCACCAACACGCCCGCACCCAAGTTGGTCACAAATCACATCAACACCAATGTTATGGCAGTTTTCAATTGTTGGGCTGCGAACCTGCCCCACGAAAGCCCCAATGTGTTGAGTGTTTGAGTATTCCCCAACAACTCTAACAATTCCACCGTTTAGGGTTAGATTCTTAATGTAACCAGTTGCCAAAAATCCAATAAAACCAATTTGTTTGGTTTGAGAAATTCCAGTTTGCTCAATTTTTAGGTTATAAATTGTGTGATTGTTTCCGTCATAGTAAAGCGAATATGAAGAGTTGCAAGCATCATTAATTGGCGTCCAGTTGTGGCCGCAAAGGTCAATATCAACTGTTTGCTTGAAATAACAACCACTAACTGTTGATGCACTATAATATTTTGATAAATATGCAAGTTTGTTTGCGCTATCGATAATGTATGGGTTGCTTTCGCTGTTTGCCGCACTTGGGTTTAAAAGGGTTGGAGCAACAGATAAATCATAGTCTCCGCTCCAGCTTGAAATTTCTGGCTTTGTGCTGTTTTCATCCACAATTTTTTGATAGAAAGTCATTGAGCCATAAACTGCTTTAACACTTGGATATTGCCCTTTGAAGTAGTTATATTCCAAGCCACTTGGAAGAGCCGCTGGTTTTGTTTCCTCTGTTGTGCAAATAAGGTTTGCTGTTGTGCACGCTGTTACATTGGTTACGTTGAAATTCGTTAAGTTTGAGACAAAGCCTCCAACAACATTAAATCCACACATTTCTTGGTTGTAATAACTTAAAACATCCATTGCAGTTTCATTACCATCTGTGCTATAACTTGAACAAATTCCAGCCACTATTGAAGAATAGCCAGCAAGCCCAGCAAGTGAACCAAGGTTGAGGTTATAGCCAACATAACTTGATTGGTCATAATAACATACTCCACAAATTCCACCAATATAAAATGTTTTAATCGCTGCCTCACCTGTTGTTGTTATATCACCATAATTAATGCAACCATTGCAAGTTCCAGCACCCAAAATTCCACCAACATAGGTGCCTGTTGTAACCCCAACTTTTCCAGAAAGAATAATGTTTCCTGTGTTCACACAATTTTTTGCGTAACCATCCCATTCGCACCCTGAGCAAATTCCACCAACACTTTTCGCCTTTCCATAAACATAAATGTTTCCGGCATTCCAACAATTTTCAATAATACCAAAATCGAAAGAAGAGCCAACAACTCCACCCACCCTAGATGCAGTGCTTGTACAACTTGAATAAATTGTTGCTTTGTTATAACAGTTTTTCACACAAGAAACATTTTCATATTCACTTCCACACAAATAACCAAGAATTCCACCAACAACAGATGTGTTTGTTGCAATTTTTCCACTCTCAATTCCAAGATTTTTAATATAACCAAAGGAGATTGCACCAAACAATCCACTATAATTACTTGAAGTTTGAGTTACTGACAAATTTTTGATTGTGTGACAATTTCCATCATAAAACATTCCGTACGTCATATAAGATGATATGCCGCCAATTGGAGTCCATTGTTTGTTATTTAGGTCTATGTTAACTGTTTGAACATAATATTTGTTCCAAGCTTCCCCATTGTCTGTTTGTGTGTTTGCGCTCACCCACGCAAGGTTTGCGGCACTTTCAATTAAATATGGCTCCGCCTTTGTTCCCTTTCCGTTTGGAATGGTTGTTGTGATGCCATCCCAATAACTGGTTGGGTCTGTGTTTTCAAAACCTTTAAGTTCATAAGTGCAAACGGTTAAATCTTTTTCTTTGGCTGTTCCATCATATATGTCACTTGCTGCATTTAGTTCAAGTTTGATGTTCTTTGTGTTTGCAACAAGGCGTGTTGCCACTGGAATGTTTTTAGGGCGAGGATATTCACCAACGCGAGAGAAATCCCAGTAAGTTTCATCAAACGAAGAAAGTGCCGTTGGCTTGACATTAGGTGAGGTTGGTTTAATGTTGGAAGAAGTGACTGCACCATAATTTACTGCACTAAATCCACTTCCCCAATATCCAGCAATTTTTGAAGTGTCTGACAAAACCACAGCGTTTTCCCAATATGCATTTGTGACTGTGTCACTTGTAAAATATGCCCCATCCAAAGTAATTGTGCTTGTTTCAATCCTACCAAAAACACCACCAAGCCCGGTGTTGTTATAATATCTTGCAACACTTCCAACGCTTAACACTTCATTTATTGATGTGTCACTATAAGCATAGCCAGTTATGCCACCAATTCTTGCAGTAACGCTGCTTGCCAGCTGCCCCAAAATATTTCCTTGATTATAACAATAAGAAATACCTAAAGTGTCACCATATCCATAAATTCCCCCAACATTAAAACTTATACTGCCTGTATTTTCATTCTTGAAATAAATATTTCCATAATTTGCTGAAGAGAATAGTGTAAGATTATCACACATCCCACAAATGCCCGCAACATAACCATAACTAGCATCACTAGTTACCATCCATTCACCAAACAGATTTCCATAGTTCACTAGATACTTAGCAATGCAAGTTGTTTGATCTGCACCACCTATATAACCAAAAATTCCGCCTGCACACATAATAGGATATGACACTTGAATATTTGAATAATTCACCAAATTTTCAACAACACCCCAATTTTGAGAAGAATACATAAAACCAACAATTCCACCAACATCAGCTCTTTGTGTTGTACCATCTTGCGCTTTCACAAAAATGTTACCAAAAGATGATAAATTCGTTACTGTCATCACACCACCAGAAATATCTCCTATAACTCCACCAACACCTATGGATCGGCTCCCTTCAGCATAGATATTCCCATCAAATGATAGGTTATCAAAGTTGGTAGAAACAGTATTTCCAACAATTCCTCCAACAGCAGAACCCGCCTTTACACTTATTGTAACTTGCGTTGCATGTAGGTTAGATAAAGTATTGCGTGTTGATGAGCTCCCAGAGCAATAACCCACAAATGTCCCTGAATAGGCAATATTAGAAGAATTATCCACCACAATTGTTGCACCAACAATGTTTAAGTTTTTAAGATATGAACCACTATTAAGATAAGAGAATAGTCCAACATGTCGTGAACTTACACTGTTTATACATAAATTATAGATAGTTTTTCCGTTTCCGTCATATTTATAAGTCCCAGTGGTTATTGGGTCCCATGCATGTCCAGCTAAATCAATGTTAATAGTTTGCTTTATGTATTTGTTATTAAATGATGCTGCATTTGCTCTAAAATAGTTTAGGTTTGCTGCACTTGCAATTAAATATGGCTCATATTCATCTCCAAGCCCTTGTGGTGCTTCGCTTGAAGTGCCATCCCAAATGGAAATTTCGCCACTATCTGGATATATGTTTGTGACCGTGCTATCATAGAGATAATCCGCATCCACAACACTTTGTGTAGATTCGGATGAAAGTTTTCCTAGTTTTGTGTAGGCAAAAAGCAAACCTCCACCAATAATAACAGCAAGCATTAATATATATAAAAATGCTCGATAAGCTACCACTTTTTTTGACATTTTATCCCTCAACTATTTTTTATTTTGCATAAAGTAGACACAAAATATGCACTTTACCTCATTATTTTAGCAAATAATGAATAATTAAGCAAATAAATTACCCCCTCCCCAAGCAACTTTTTTGATTTTTTTCGCCTTTTGGGGTTGCTCACACGCCTTACAACATGAGATTCTTCAATAGAATACGCAAGAGGTCGAGGCTTAAGAATGACAATACCACAGAGCAAGAGGTCGAGGTTCAGAATGACAGAAAGGGTGTCATCCTGAGCCCCTCTTCGCAGCACTGCCCTCTTGTCATCCTGAGCCCCTCTTCGCAGCACTGCCCTCTTGTCATCCTGAGCCCCTCTTCGAAGCCCTTTAACGAAGGATCTCGCACCCTCGCTGTCATTATGAGGAACGCAGTGACGTGATAATCTCGCACCCTCACTGTCATTATGAGGAACGCAGTGACGTGATAATCTCGCACCCTCACTGTCATTATGAGGAACGCAGTGACGTGATAATC
>CAJOLU010000002.1 GCA_905235475.1 uncultured Clostridia bacterium | reverse complement strand
ACTTATTGATTTACAAAGAAATTCAAAAGCAACTTGCGCTATCATAAAAACCGAAGATGTTCAAGAATTATCGCCTACTCTCACAATGAAAGCAAATGTCAGTGATAAATTCCTACTTACAGGCGACAAACCACCATTTGCTGACAAAATTGAAATCAAAAGCAATTTAAGTAAAATTTGTTACTTTGTGATTACAGGTATTGATGATTTGTCTGTGGAAGACCAAAATAGATATGTTGGACTTGTTAAAGACAGAGAAATGAATGGTTACCATCTACCAGATAATTGCATTATAGTTTTCACAGTTAAAGATAGAGCCGCTTTAAAAAAAGTATCCCAAGAATTATATCATTTTGCCGTTGTGGCATTTTAGGAGTAGCCCATGGAATATGATGAAAAACTCTTGACTGATGTGAAAAGGTTGTTGATAGCAAGATATCCCCGTTTTGGTGCACAAATAGCAGCTGCAAATTTGGAATACAAAACAGATTTAAAGTATCACACAGCAGCAACTGACGGAAAGAATATTTACTTTGACCCAGATTATCTTGCAAGTTTAAGTGATGATGATAAATTGTTTATTATAGCCCACGAACTTATGCATGTAAAATTTGAGCACATGTATAGAATTATGGGGAAAGATGGACAAAGGCGCGATCCAACACTTTGGAACCAAGCCACAGACGCCATTATCAATGCAAACCTAGAGCGTGACGGATTTAAAATTAAGGAAGGCTATGTTAATATGCCAGAAGCCTTGAATTACAGTGCTGAAGAATTTTACGAAAAACTTTTAAAAGAAAAACAAGAACGTGAACAGCAACAAACAGAAAACGGTCAAAATCAAGGCCAGAACGGACAGCAACAACAAGGTCAGGAAAATGGTCAAGGCCAAAGCCAAAGTGGTCAACAAGGACAAGAACAGAACCAACAAGGCGACTCTGAGCAAAATCAAAGAGACCAAGGTCAAAGTTCAAAACAAAGTGGCAAATCTGGTGAGCTGAGCCAAGGTGGACAACAAGAGCAAGGTGCTGGTAGTGGCGAACAATTTGCTGACGACCATAGTCTTTGGGAAAAAGCATTTGAAGAAAGGCCAAGAACAAGGAAATGGGCAAAAAAAGAAGTCTGCTGAAAATGGTCAGCCAAGTCAAAGTCAGACTTCTAAAAATAGCCAGTTAGACCCAAATGCACAAATACCAGAATTTGATGAGTCTCAGTTTGATGAAAGAGCTGAATTCCAAGAAAATCGTCAAGAGAGACGTGAACGTGCAAAACGAAATATGGAAAGGATGCGCGACCAAGAATTGAAAAAATCCGAAAGTGGCAACATTGAATTTGGTTCGGTTGGCGAAGCAAAACCTATTCTTGATTGGAAATTGTTACTAAGGCGAGAAGTCGAGAAAACTGAAACAATTTGGTCTCAACGTAGGTCTATCGCAGAAAACAACTATGCTTATAGACTTGAAGAAAATGATGTTGAAGACCAAGCAGAAACCGAAGTTATGATAGACGTTTCCGGCTCAGTATCTCTTGAAATGGTCAAAGCCTTCCTAAGACAGTTAAAACCAATACTTAAAGAGTCTAAACTAAAAGTTGGTTGCTTTAACGAACAATTCTGGGGAATGGTTGAAATAAAGTCAAACAAAGATATTGACAATTTTAAAATCCCATCAGCAGCTCGTGGTCATTCAGCTTGGACGGAAGATTGGGATTTGGCAGTTCGTTCATTCTCTAAAAAACGGGAAGTGAACAAAATTGTGTTTACTGACGGAGAGCCTTGCCCGGGAACAATGCCAAAAGAAGATTTGAAAGGAACAAATGTTATTTGGCTTGTTTATAGCAATCGAGACTTCCACACTTCCACCCTTGCTGTGGTAAAGTTATTGATGTTTATCCAAAAGACTTACAAAACTTGATAAATGCCGAGCGAGCAGCTGCAGAACCGGAATTATCAAAGTAAAATAAAAGGGGCTGTAAAGAAAAAGTTTTAAAACACTAATCTTTACAGCTCCGCCAATTAAAACTGATAAGAACATTCTTGTCAGTCTTTATTTTAAAAAGTATGTATTAAAATGATGTTATTTTAGGAGTATGTATGAAAATAATTTATGTACACCATGGAAATAGGAATATGGGTAATCCACCAAGTCAAGATGATGATTTAACTGAAATTGGGTATAAAGACTGCCAACTCGTTGCTGAATTATTTAATAATGAAAAAGTAAAGCAACATATAAAAGCAATTTATACTTCTCCTTTTTTTAGATGCAAAAAAACTGCGGAAATAATAAACACTTATCTTAATGTGGAAATTATTTTCGATGATAGACTGAATGAATTTGATAGTATAAATGGTGAATCATGGATACATTTACAAACTAGGGTTCAAAACTGTATTGATGACATAATTTATAAATTTAACGAAGAAGATATTGTAATATGTGTTACTAGCGGTGTCAATATTAGTGCATTTATAAATAAAAGCTATTCAATAAAACCTTCAAATGATGTTCCATTTTTAGGTGTTCCAAGCTGTTCGCCCATAATATTTAATTATGAAAAAAATCCATTGAAAATTTAAAAAATGTGGGTTATTTCTCAACCGATAGTATTTCGTGTGGGCGAAAATGCGGTCAAAAATGCCCAGAATTATTTTGGTTGATTTGCACTATTTTTTACTACAAATAAAGTGTTTTTATGGAAAGTCGGGCTTTTCGCCAATTAAAACTTAAATTGAACTGGTGCGTTTTTTGTTAAATGTAGCTTACTTTTTATAAAGTGTGTGTTAAAATTTTTTTAATGGAGGGAAATTATGAAAAATGTGTATGACAGTCAAACATTTTTTGATTCTTATCAAAAAATGAGAAAGGAGGTTGTGAACGCAAACAACCTCATTGAAAATCCAATCATTAAAAAACTTATGCCAAATTTTTCTGGAAAAAAGATTTTGGATCTTGGGTGTGGCGATGGCAATATGGATATGTTTTTTGTGCAAAATGGTGCAGACAAGGTTGTTGCAATAGATATTTCAAAAAACATGATTGAAGAAGCGAAACAAAAAAATGCAGACAAAAAGATTGATTATATGGTTTTGGAAATGGAAAAAATTGGAAGTATTCAAGAAAAATTTGATTTTGTTTACAGTTCGCTTGCTTTTCACTACATACAAGATTTTAACAAACTATTATTTGATATTAACAAACTTCTAAACCCAAGCGGTATTTTATTATTCTCACAAGAAAGCCCATTATTAACAGCCATTGTTTTTTATGATGAAAAACAACAAAAAACAATTGAATTAAATGGTAAAACTTATTATCTTTTAAGCGACTATGAAAACGAAACAAAAAGAGAAAATGTTTGGAACGATAACATTGTGACAAAATATCACCGCACTTATTCAACGATTGTGAACAACCTAATTCAAAATGGTTTTGAAATAGAGCTTTTTCAAGATTCTTATGCAGACGAAAAAGCAATAAAACTTAAAGAAAAATATAAATATGAGAAAGATAGACCAATGTTTTTGTTTGTGAAAGCAAGAAAGAAAAAAGATTTGTTTGATAACAATAGTGCAAAACTACCAAAAGGGCAGTCCCAAACATAAACTTATATAATGTTTTCAAAAAATGATACAAATTTTGCTCGAAAAATTTAACTAAAATAAAAGATAAGTATTTTTATTGTGGGTTGGATTTTCCGATAAAGATAATGTAAATTTTATAAATTAGATTTATATTTTTTGTTTTTGTAACTTAGTTAGTTATGAATTTCTGTGATAAAACACTTGAAAAAACAAAAAAACTTATGTATATTTAAGTGAAGAAAAGTTTTAAAGGAGATATTGTTGTGATTCACGATATGAAATTGAATGAAAAACCTTTTAATGACATTAAGAAAGGTTTAAAAACAATAGAAATGCGTCTTTATGATGAAAAGCGACAAAACATAAATCCAAAAGATATGATACGATTTACAAACATCTCCAATGGAGAAGAAATATTGACAGAAGTCATTGCTCTTCATATTTTTACATCTTTTGAAGAACTTTATAAACATTTTGATAAAATAGCTCTTGGTTATACAAAAGAAGAAGAGGCTTTGCCAAGTGATATGGAGAAGTATTACAATAAAGAAGAGCAATCTAAATATGGGGTTGTTGGTATTGAAATTAAGGTGCCACATTTAGGTGTGCAAACTTTGAACAAAGGATTTATTGGTCAAATTGTAAATGTAAAAATGGATAGGCCACTTGGGAGCAAACATCCAAAGCATGGTTTTATATATCCTGTTAATTATGGATATATTCCAAACACAGTGTCGGGTGATGGAGAGGAATTAGATGCATATGTTCTTGGCGAATTTGAGCCACTTGAAGAATTTACCGGCAAAGTTATTGCAATTATTCATAGGACAAATGACGATGATGATAAACTTGTTGTTGTGAAAGATGGTAACAATTATACTGATGACCAAATAAGAGCATTAACTGAATTTCAAGAGCAGTGGTTTGAATCAATTATTTTAAATCATAAGAGTTGATTTTAAAATTAACGCAAGTTTTGCTGATTATATTAGTGCAAAACATAGTTTTTTTAACAAATTTTAATTAATCTACTTGTTTTTTTAATTTTTGTATGCTATTATTGCAACTAATATTAATTACTATGTAATTAATAAATTAACCTAAAAGGAGAAAATTATGGAGAAGGTATACCTAGTTTATCCAGGTTTGGGTAAAACTTACGCTGCAAAATGCAATAAAAACATTCTAGATGTTAGATTGAGCCATTTCCAAAATTTGAACACAGCAAACTTATCTGAAGAATATTTGGAAAAGATTAAAGGTCAACCAATGGAAATGAAATTAAATCCTGATTTTCCTCAAAATCTTATAGATTTTGTTAAGAATGGATTGGCGCAAGATAAAATTGTTGTTATGGCATTAAAACAAACAAATATTGATTTTTTGATTGAAAATAATATTGATTTTGATTTTGTTGTGCCTGCTGAAGACAAATTGGAACAATTGAAAAATGATTACATCTCTCGAGGTAATACTCTTGAGGTTGCTGAGAGAAATATTAACAATGTGTTGAAATCTATTGATGATATTAAAAAAT
The DNA here is from genome assembly GCA_905235475.1 of uncultured Clostridia bacterium. Taxonomy (GTDB): domain Bacteria; phylum Bacillota; class Clostridia; order Christensenellales; family UBA1242; genus UBA7584. Next base: position 91,477 of record CAJOLU010000002.1, on the reverse strand, counting down.
ATAATAAGGAAATAATCTATTTGCATAATAATGAATATTTGTTGGATTTATTTTCAAAATAAATTATATTAAAAAGTGGTTCAAAAAATGAACCACTTTTAACTTTTTTGCAAAAATATGCTATTTGTTGTCTAGTTAAGAAATTGTGTTTCCTTTGTTGTTTCCATAAATGTTACCTTTATTTTTATAACATAAATTATATTAAAAACATTTTATTTTGTCTATTTTATATTAATATAAAAGAACGCTAGATATCAAAACTCATATTTTTTGTTATTTATCACTTCTTGAGTGTATTTTATAGGGAAGATAAATTTATGTGTATAAAATTGAATGGATTACTTCATAATTATGTTGGGAGGGAATGTATGAATCCATTTAATGTTGAAACAAAAGATTTAACAGATTATTTCATAAGCCTTGAAAATGCATATCCAAAGGCGTATAACAAAAACAAAACAGGTCCATACACAAAATGTAGGGTAATACTTATGAATGGCACTGAATATGAGTCTGTTTGGTTTATGCACCAGTTTGCAAGGCACTGCGATGTTGATGAAATCTTAGAAGCACTTGCAATTGTGAGAAAACAGGAACAGCAACAACAAAAGCGTATTGCTGCACTAAAACCAATTAACGAAAGCATTTTGGAAACAACAATTGCATATGAACAACTGGCTATTGATTTAACAGCGTGTCTTGCTAAGTATGAAACAGATGAAAACAACAAAAAAGCACTTGATTTTGCACTACTAGAAGATTTTGACCACTTGTATCGTTTTGCAAATTTGCTAAAGATAGATAAAAATATGGACGCCAAAACACTTGTTGGCGGATTTACTGAAATCACACCAGGCAGACCAACTATTGCAGAGCACAGATTTCCAACTCAAGACTTAAAAGCACATATGAAAGCAAAACAATCAAGCATATACACAAAACTTGTTGCAAGCATTATAACTGCAGCGGAACAACAAACAATGAATTATTATATGAACATCGCACAGTGGTATAAAAATGATTTGGGTAGAAAATTATATAGCGAAATTGCAATGATTGAAGAAGAACATGTGTCTCAATATGAATCGCTTAAAGACCCAACTTGCTCGTGGCTTGAACAGTGGGTGATGCACGAGTTTACAGAGTGTTATTTATATTATAGCGCAATGAGTTCAGAACAAGATGAGAATATTCGCAAAATATGGGAAGAGCATTTTGAAATGGAATGTTCACACCTAAAAATTGCCTCTGCTTTGCTAGAAAAATATGAACACAAGTCATATAAAGATGTTGTTGGCGCGGGTGATTTTCCTTTACTTTTGGAACTGGGAACAAATAAAGAATATGTGCGAGATGTGCTTAAAAACACAGTTACAAACACAACTCTTAACAAAGAATATTTAGATATTTGTGATTTGCCAGAAAACAATGTTTATGAGGTTTACCAAAATCAAGTTGTTAATGAGGAAACAACGCCAAGCCATGTTGTTATTCAAAGGTCTATTGATATCATAGGCAAAGACTATAGATATGAAGATAGCCCAAACCCAGTAAAGGCTTTGCAAAACCGCAAAAAGGATAACACCACACTTGCCCGAAAATGCGAAAAATAAACTAAAAATTAAATATTAAAATAAGAAAATATTATTTATATTCAATAAAGCTGACAAGAATCTTTTTGTCAGTTTTATTTTTGTTTTGGGCTTTCTATAATTTTTTGTCGTGCAATTTATTTTAATTTTACAAATAATTATATGGCAAATATGCAAGGGCGGTATGCACGAACAAAGAGTGAACTTGTATGTTATTCTAAGTGGTACTCATACTTTAACATAACTCTTACTCTTTATTTAGTTTCTTTTAGAAACAAAAAACTTGAGACCAATTGGAACACGAAGTTCTAAATCTCAAGCTTACATGGTTATTATACTCAATTTTCACAAAAAAGTCAATTGTTAAACATCAGCATATTAACAAGTGGCATTATTTTAAAAATCAAATTCAAAAAGAAAATGGGAAATATAATGTCACAGTTAATGTTGGTGAAACAAAAAATAAAAACATTATTTATGAAATTAAAATAAAAAAAATTTGAGAAGGTGTTTATAGCTCGCTAAAAGCAAACGTTATTATCTCAAATTCATAAATATTATACTCAATTTTCACAAAAAAGTCAACTGTTTTGCAAAAAAATGTTAACTTTTTATAAAAAAGCAATAACAAAATGTTACTGCTTTTTTTGTTGCTCGAGTTTTTATTCTTTTTTCGGGTGCGATAGTAGTCGACTAATAGGTATATCATGCCAGTAAAGCAAGAGATACGTCATCAATTGAGAGTAAAAGGGAAAACGAAGCTATTTATGAAAGAAATAGTAAGTTTTAAGCTATGTCTAAGCAGAATTTGACAAATGATGATGGCAGTGATACAATTATTGTTAAGTTGAGGGAAATATAATGGAAGATTTTAAAGAAGATAAAAATCAGACTGGATTTGAGGATGGTCCAATTGGGTTAGTTGTTACGAGGACGGATGGCTCAAAATTTTATTTATACTGTGATGGTAAAAAAGTTGAAACAAAAGAATTAGATAAGAAAAAAGATATAAATAATATAATTAAAAATAAAAAAAAGCAATAACAAAATGTTACTGCTTTTTTTGTTGCTTGAGTTCTTTATTCTTTTTTCGGGTGCGGTAGTAGTCGACTAACAGGTATATGCAGAAAGTTAAATATGAAATGTAGATTATGTCCAAATACATACAAGAGTTATTACTAATGTATTATTAATACTATTTATGTTGAAGATAGAGCAAATGAAGAATTGGATACAGCTGAGGTTGTGCTGGATAGAATGGATATATCCACTAAAAAATGACAATAGAAACTGCTAAACAAATAGAATAATGTATAGAATAATATATATGATAAAATAAAAAAGTTTTTAATTATGTTAAGAAAAATGTACAGAATAATGTTCAAGAAGTTGCTATTTTAAAATTTTTTATGTTATAATTTTGTTAGAAAAATGAAAAAGGAGTTTTTATGATTAATTATATTCCACCTTTTGATATGACAAATGAAATGTTTGAATTATCTGCAGAAATAATGGAGAATTTAGGAAAACTTTCAAATGTTAATGAACTTGAAAAATTGCCAAGGCTAAGAAGAGTTTCTAGGCTTAAAAGCATTCAATCAACGCTTTCTATTGAGAAAAATACTTTAAGTTTGGAACAAGTAACCGATGTGTTAAACGGAAAAAGAGTTTTGGGCCCAGTTGATGATATTTTGGCTGTTAAAAATGCGTTTGCTGCCTATAAGGAATTAGACGATATTAATCCATATGAGATAAAAGATTTGTTAAAAGTTCACAAAGTAATGATGAATGGTTTGGTTGAACAAGCGGGAGAACTTCGCACAAATAATGTTGGGGTTTTTGATGAGGAAGGCAATTCGGTTCACACTGCGCCACCTTGGGAAATGGTTCCTGAATGTTTGGAAAATCTTTTTAATTGGATTGGCAATTCTGATGTTCAAATGCTTATAAAATCAAGCGTGTTTCACTATGAATTTGAATTTATTCATCCATTTCGTGATGGGAATGGAAGAATGGGAAGACTATGGCAAACAGCACTGCTTGCCAGTTGGAAACCAATTTTTAAATATATTCCAATAGAAAGTGTTATAAAAGATAATCAAGAAAAGTATTACGAGGCAATTCAAAAGTCAACTGAGGAGAAAAAATCAAACGCATTTATTTTGTTTATGCTTGATGTGATTAACAAAGCTATAAAAGATATTGTTTTAGATACAAGGAATCATTATAATCACTTGAATATTCAAATAAACAAACTTATGGAAGTGATGGAAACTTATCCGCAATCGGCACAAATGATTATGGAAAGATTAAAACTAAAATCTCGTGCGGGATTTAGAAAAAATTACTTAAATCCAGCAATAGAAGCGGGCCTCGTGGGTATGACAATTCCAGATAAGCCAACCAGTAAAAGCCAAATGTATTTTAAAACATAAAAAAATCCACCCATAGGGTGGACTTGCCAATACTAATGGCAACAACTTAGATTACATTTATTTGAACTTTCGTTATGTTATTCTAAGTACACTATAAATGTATCATAAAATTTGAAAGGAGTCAATAAAAATGAACAATAATGTTAAATATTTTTTGGGATTAGATATAGGAACAACAAGTGTGGGCTGGGCTGTGACTGATGAAAACTACAATGTGTTGCACAAAAAGGGCAAATATCTTTGGGGAGTGAGATTGTTTGAGGAGGCAGAATCTGCAGAAAATCGTAGAGGTTTTCGTGGTGCAAGGCGCCGTTTGGCACGAAAGCAAATGGAGTATAATTGGCTTTGTGGAATTTTTGAAGAAGAAATAAACAAAGTTGATTCCAATTTTTTAACGAGATTGAAAAATAGTTCACTTTGGATTGAAGATAAAGACAAAAAATTAAATAATACTAAATTTTCTATTTTTGATGGCACAATGAATGGCCAGCTATATACTGATAGAAGTTATTATAAAGATTATCCAACAGCAATGCATTTAAGAGAAAATTTATTAAATAATCAAGCAAAAGATATTCGTTTATTGTTTTTGGCGTTGCGTAATATTTTGAAATATCGAGGCCATTTTTATGATAACATTTCTGTAAACAACAAAGAAGATGAACAGCAAAATAGTATTGTTGAAAATTTCAAAATAATAAATCAAAAATTGGGAAATTTGTTTGATGAAAAGGCTGCGCAATATGAGTTTAAAAACATTACTCCAGAAATTGAAAATGATATATTAAATAGTTATAAAGATAAAAAATTCACAAAAACTAAATTAAAGGAAGAATTGTGCGAAATTCTTGACACAAAAAACAATAAAGTTTTGAAGGCAATTACTGAATGTTTGGTTAATGGAATATTAAAATTGTCGGAAATAAAAAAGGCTGCAGGCTTGGAGTTTGATAAACCAAGCCAAATTGAGTTTGATAAAGAAGATTATTTAAATCAACTTCAAGAACTTTTGAACGCTGGTGCAACAACAGAACTTGTTGAACTTGTGGAGACGGTGAAAGATGCATATACTAAACTAAAATTAATAAGACTTTTGGGTGGCGAAAAATATGTTTGTTCAGCGTTAGTTAAAAAGTATAAAACCCACAAGGATCAATTAAAAATGTTTAAAAATTTTATAAAAACATATTATCCAAGCAAATATAATGAAATGTTTAGGGATAAGCATTTTAGCCAAAAGGGTATGTCAAATTATGTTTTATATGTATATGGTGGCAAAGATTTTTTTGACAACAAAAAGTATATTCTTGGGCTTACAAAAGATGGCAAAAAGGCTGAGTTTGATAGAAGTTCTGAAGGGTTTTATAAATATGTTAAATCCATTTTAAACACACCAGCCGAAGTGGAAACGAATGATGAATATGAACAAAAGAAAAAAGAAATTTTAGATTATATTGATGCAGACAACTTTTTGCCAAAGCCACATTCAAAAGATAATTCTGTTTATCCAAATAGTTTATTAATTGAAGAGGCAAAACAAATTTTGAAAACAAATGAGGCAAAATATACATTTTTGGCTGAAAAAGATGAAACAGGGTTAACTAATTCAGAAAAAATTATAAAAATTTTGCAATTTCGTGTTCCATATTATGTTGGGCCAATCAAAGGTGGTTTAAATACAAGTGATAACGAAATTAGTCCAAATGTTTGGACCAAACAACAATCAAGTGAAAAACTAACACCTTGGAATTTCAATTCTTTAGTGGATTGTGATCAGGCGGAACAAGAGTTTATAACAAGGATGACAAATCGTTGCACCTATATTTATGGGAAAAGTGTTCTTCCATATCAATCTATTTTATATGCCAAATTTAGGGTATTGAATGAATTGAACACGTTGTCTGTGAACGGAGAAAGATTAACAACAAAAGAAAAACAAACTATTTTTGAAAAACTATTTAAGGTTAAGAAAAAAGTAACAGATAAGGATATTAAAAAATGTTTAAGTGAGAATTTCCCAGATAAATACACAGAAGATTTTTGGAAAGAGGCAACAATTTCTGGGTTTGGAAATCAAACAAAAGGCAGTAAAACTCGTGAATTTATGAATGATTTTTCTTCATACATAACAATAAAAAATATAATTGGGGATGATATAGATAGCGCTGATGGTTTAAAGTTTGCAGAAGATTTAATTTTTTATCACACAATTATGTCAGACAAACAGCGTGTTGTAAATAAAATTAGAAATAATTTAAAGGATGGAATGTATCCAACGCTTAATTTCACGGAAGAACAAATTAAGGCATTTAAGCAATTAAATTTCTCTAAATGGGGTCAATTTTCAAGAGAATTTTTAGAACAAATTATAGATATAAGAACTGGTGAGGTTATTTCTATAATTAATTTAATGTGGGAAAATCAAAATAACTTACAAGAAATTATGTCAGCATATGATATTAAGGAAATCTTAAACTTGATGGAAGAAAATCAAGTGAGAGAAAACTTTAAAATTGGATATGATGATGTTGAAGCACTATATTGCTCGCCATCTGTTAAGCGAGGTGTTTGGCAAGCTGTGAAAATTGTTCAAGAATTAGAAGAGATTATTGGAAATGCTCCTAGCAAAATTTTTGTTGAAGTTACTCGTGCAGAAGAGGCAAATAAAAAGATAAAAGACAAAAGACAAGCAAATATGCAAGAAATATATAAAACAGCAATAGGTCAGACAAAAGATGGGAGCATAAAAGAAACTTTGCTGGAACTTAAAAGTGACAACACTCTTTTTAATAATGAAAAAGAAATTGATTTTAAACGTAGTGATAAACTAACTCTTTATTATCAGCAAATGGGAAAATGCCCATATTGTGGAGAAAAAATAGAAATAAATAATTTATATAAAACGGAATATTGTGATATTGACCACATTGTTCCACAATCAATTGTGAAAGATGATAGTTTTAACAATCGCGTTTTAGCACATAAGGTTTGTAATGCTAAGAAAACCAACACTTACCCAATTGATGATGAAATTAGGAATGCGAGAATGCCGTTATGGAGGGGATGGAAGGATTTACAACTCATAACTAATGAAAAATTTGAAAAGTTAACGCGTTCAAAACCATTTAGTGAGCAGGAATTAACACAATTTGTTGCTCGTGATTTGGTAACAACTAGTCAAGAAGTTATGTCTGTTATAAACTTGTTGAAAAAACAATATTCTGATTCAGTTGATGTATGCTTTTCAAAAGCAGAACTTGTTTCAGCATTTAGGAAAAAATATGATATTATAAAATGTAGAGACATAAATGATTTGCACCACGCAAAAGATGCTTTTCTTAACATTGTTGTTGGCAATGTGTTTAGTGAAAAATGGACAAACAATCCAGCAGTTTGGGGAAAGAAAAAGCGTGAAGATATTGAAGACCAAAATAAAGAATGTGCAAACGCAAAAACAGATAAAGATAGAAAAAGAATACAACTTAATTTTAGACTGAAATTATTTGATAAAGAAGTTAAAAATGCACAAGGAAAAATTGTTTGGAATGGACAAGATGATGTGAATAGAATTTATGAGCAATGCAAGAAAAATACAATAACTGTCACTCATCGTGCAAATATTGTAAAAAATAATGGTGCATTTTATGATCAAACATTATATAAAGCAACAAAACATCAAAAACGAGTTTCTGATGTGAAAATTGAATCAAAAGCAGATATTAGACAAAAAACTATTGGACCACTAAATAACACAGAGAAATATGGTGGATATAATAGTGCAAAGATTGCTTATTATATGGTTGTTGAAAGTGATGATAAACCAGCCAAATATAACAAATCAGGAGAATTGATTTCTGCTGCAACAAGAAAAACAACCATTGAAAGAGTGCCTTATTATGTGATAAAAGATTATAACAACAATCAAGAAAAGATCTTTGAATATTTAATGTCTGAGAATAAATTAACCAATGCTAAAATTATTTATGATAAACTAACAGCACAATCAACAGTGCTTATTAATAAAGAAAAATATTTAATAACAGGAACAACTGGTGATAGATTTATTTTGAAAAATGTTAGCCAAATTTATTATGATGTGGAACAAGAAGACTATATAAAAAATGGTATAGTTAAGTTTAATAATCTAAAGTTGGGAGGTAAAAATAATTTTTCAGCCTTTTATCCTTCTGGAACAGATGATAAGAATGCGGAATGGCTTGTTCTAAATGAAACAGAAAATAATAAAATTATTTTTGGTGAAATTGATGAATCAGACATTCAAACAAAGGTATATCAAAAATTGAGTAGGCATCAAAATGAAGAATTATATAAACAACTCTTAAAATTTACGGAAACCCCTTTTTATTTAGAATGTGATGCAATTAGCAAAAACCTTAAAGGAACAATGGAAACTGGGTTCGATAAATTTAAAGAACTTGGATTAACTGAACAAGCATATGTGTTACTTGAGGTTATTAAAAAGTTTGCAGGGAAACCAACAATTGATTTAACATTTATTGGTGGTGACAAAGGGATGTGTATGATTCGTTTAGGAAAGAATATTACAGGCAAGAACATAAAACTTTTGAAACAATCTGTGACTGGGCTGAAATATAAAACAATTGTTTTGAGTAAGAAGGTGTGATATGGGGTTTAGAACAGTTGTGATAAAGAATAGGTGCAAATTGGATTTGCAACTAAATGGTTTGGAGCAATTCCTTGAAAAAGGTGAAATTGAACAACTAATAAAACAGGCAACATATAATGATATCAATGTGTTGTTAATAAGTCCTTTTGATAAATATAGTTTAAGTATTCCAACTGTTGTTATAGATAAAGATATGTGTGAAATTCATAAAAATATTCAAACAGAAGATTGACAAAATTGGGTAAAATGCTTATACTTATCAAGATAAATTTGTACCATTTAGAGTAAAAGTCGTTATATATAATACTTAAATTTGAGGTTTGAGTGTTATGTTATTCTAAATGGTACTCATACGACGGAATTGTTAAGTTCAAGCACGGTGAAGTTTGAGTGTTATGTTATTCTAAATGGTACTCATACAAAGATGAATACTTAAAAGACCACGAAAAAGTTTGAGTGTTATGTTATTCTAAATGGTACTCATACAATTTACTTTTATGTGTTCTCATATTGTGAGTTTGAGTGTTATGTTATTCTAAATGGTACTCATACTGACAACTTTGTTGAGAGTTATGGGAATGGGTTTGAGTGTTATGTTATTCTAAATGGTACTCATACCAAAAGCAAGTCCATACAATAGAAATGAGTGTTATGTTATTCTAAATGGTACTCATACTCCGAACACGGTCGGAAGTCGAATTCCTGTGTTTGAGTGTTATGTTATTCTAAATGGTACTCATACTTTGAATTTACATTTTGTACCCTCTTTGGTGTTTGAGTGTTATGTTATTCTAAATGGTACTCATACGTCCTAGTGTTAGCTTGCCTTTAGGTCTTTGTTTGAGTGTTATGTTATTCTAAATGGTACTCATACCGTTCCGTTTTGCTTTGCGTATTGCATTGTGTTTGAGTGTTATGTTATTCTAAATGGTACTCATACAATCTCTAAATCTATTGTATCTCATATCTCGTTTGAGTGTTATGTTATTCTAAATGGTACTCATACAAGACTCAAGAGCAGCAAGCTCAAGCGCAAGTTTGAGTGTTATGTTATTCTAAATGGTACTCATACATATGCTCTTGAATATAAAGCACTCAGAGGGTTTGAGTGTTATGTTATTCTAAATGGTACTCATACGCAAACAACAAAAAGAAAGACAGCTCATATGTTTGAGTGTTATGTTATTCTAAATGGTACTCATACATTTTTTCTTTGTGCCTAACAGACTTGTTTGTTTGAGTGTTATGTTATTCTAAATGGTACTCATACTATGGCTTTGTGCAACCTTTGGTGGTCGATGTTTGAGTGTTATGTTATTCTAAATGGTACTCATACCAGTTAAAAGCAATCCAAGAAAATTTTAAAGTTTGAGTGTTATGTGATTCTAAATGGTACTCATACTAGAAACACGCCATAGCTTGGTTAATATTTGTTTGAGTGTTATGTTATTCTAAATGGTACTCATACTAATTGTTATTGTTTAGTGGCGGCTTACCAGTTTGAGTGTTATGTTATTCTAAATGGTACTCATACAACGAGCTTATTAAGCTTTACCAAGACGCAGTTTGAGTGTTATGTTATTCTAAATGGTACTCATACGAAACAGTTTCGTTTGAACGATAAAACAAAGTTTGAGTGAGTGTTATGTTATTCTAAATGGTACTCATACTCCGAACACGGTCGGAAGTCGAATTCCTGTGTTTGAGTGTTATGTTATTCTAAATGGTACTCATACAGTGTTTGCATTTGTTCTCACACTACCATTGTTTGAGTGTTATGTTATTCTAAATGGTACTCATACCAACATTGATGCTGATACTGTGATAATAGGGTTTGAGTGTTATGTTATTCTAAATGGTACTCATACTATTTGCAACAACAGTCAAAAGTTCTGGTGGTTTGAGTGTTATGTTATTCTAAATGGTACTCATACTCTTACATTTCATTTGTTAATTGATGAGCAGTTTGAGTGTTATGTTATTCTAAATGGTACTCATACTAATCATCTATATCTTGAGAACTCATATAAGTTTGAGTGTTATGTTATTCTAAATGGTACTCATACAAAGACAAAAAAATAGCAGAACTACAACAAGTTTGAGTGTTATGTTATTCTAAATGGTACTCATACTGTTAATATTAAAATTGGCGATATAATGGAGTTTGAGTGTTATGTTATTCTAAATGGTACTCATACGAGAATTTAAGTTGTTAGTTGGCTCTTTGAGTTTGAGTGTTATGGTATTTAGAATAGAACAAAAAGTATAAACTAAAAAAACACCTTTTTAGGTGTTTTTTTAATTTGAAAATCGCAGAATTGCGTTGGCGATTGGCAAAGAATAATTTGCGTCTGTAAGCAAAAAGTTTTGCAAAGCTATTTGCCTTCTAAAATTGAAACATAAATACATCTGTGAACAAGAACACGGCCTTATATTTATGAATCTCACATTTGTTTGATTGTTCGCTTCGCAGCGGACCACTAAATTTGGTGTGTTTGAGTAAAAATAAAGATAATCATAGTTTGAGTGCATCACTTTTTGTGCTATTAGTCTGCCATTCGTTGAAAAAACTTTGATTTGGCAAGGCACACGTGATGAATATAAACAAAGTTTAACATTAGACATTTTATTTACTCATTTGTTTCAAAATTTAGTGTGGCATTTGGAATTGGAAGGTTTGGATAGTTTGCGTCTGTTAAAGTGAAGTTTTGTTCAGCGATAGGGGTGTTTTGAACATAGTTTGTTTGAGTTTGTCCACTCATTGAAACTGTTATAACATTAGTGTAAATGTTGTGATAATCGTCTGTTGCAAGTTGTTTGAAATAGAGTGTGAAAGGTGCTTCACTGCTGCCATATGGAACATTTTCAAAAATAGCGGTTCCCACTGAGTTGATTGAAACAGGTGAGCCATATTCAATTGTTCCATCTTGGTTGGTCATCACAACGCTACCCGAAGTGATTGGTTTTCCGCCAGCAGCCCCTGTTTCGTTAAAGATGAGCGTTAGTGTTCCTGATGCACTTAGAGTGAATGCATGTGTTTGTGATGTTGAGTTAACTGTTATTGATGTTGGGCTTAATGTTGTTAAGTCATAGCCAGGTGCACTGATTGCTTGTGCTGAATATGTTCCAGCTTTCATTTCTTTTGAGCCCTGACCATTTGTTATGGTGACATTATATTCTGCCATATAATTATTATCTCCTTATTGTTTTTTTTAGCCACTCACAGCAAAATATGCAAACACCTAAAATAATGTGAATAATAACTCGCTACAAACTTGAAATTGGGTATTGAAAATTGGCTATTTTAGTGGTATAATATCAACAGAGAGGTGAACAAATGACGAAAGCAAACGACAAAAAACTGGAAATGATGAAGTTTGTTGAGAGCAATAATTTATTAAAGTTCAACGAATTGATGGGAAGAGACATCCCATATGAAGAATATGATGATAAAATATTAAATAAAAGGGATTATTATAGGAACAAAAAAGACCCAACTTTAGTTTCTTTGAAGTTAACTGAAAAACTATGCAAAGTGCCATCAGACTACTCACTTGCAAATTTGCCTGTTTTGACCGAAAAAAGAAGTATGCAAGACTACCATTTTGAATATAGTTGTGAACAACTTAGAGAAATGTATAAAACACCAAAAGTGATTGTTGATAAGTTTTATGGCAGTTTTTGCACATCTAGTGGGGTTGTGGAAAGAACTAGTTTTTATGCTGTTGCCCCAAATGCAGCAAAAGATGTGCCATCGATTTATAGATTTAGCATAGCAACAAATTCTGTTGATGATGGGCATTATGCAATTAGTATGCACGGAATTGTGGGTGGAAAAGAAGATGGCTGGCTGTTTTTGGGTAGGCTTGATAGTGGAACAGTTGAAGCACATAAAATTGCTGGGAATGAATATACAAAACACGAACTAAAAAACCATAATGCAACAAAGGTCACATATTTGAAGACGGTTGATATGCGTCTGCGCCAAAAAGCAAGGGTGGGAAACAATGGCAGTCTTCCAGATGTTTATTGCATACCTTTTCCACATATGCACAAGCCAAGTGTTAATTATGAAATTGGGGAAGACATTGAAAGATGTTTGCCAAAATTTATGAAAAACTGTGTTAGTAATTCGTTTCAAGAAAACATTGCATATGTGATGAAAATTTTTAATATTTATAACCACCCACATTTTAGAAAAAAGAATGAACTATTAAGTGATATTATAAAGGAAGAAAAAAGGGTGACAACAATTTGCGATGAGCCAGAGGCAGGGTTTATTGTTGATGAAATTTTCGCTCGCAAGCAAATTGAACACATTGTGGCAAAACACGAGAAAAAAGAAAAAGAATCCCAAAAATCAAATAACAACAAAAGTTGTGATAAAAAAAATATGTATATTCAAAACAAAAATAGATTTTTATATTAATTTTTGTTAAATTACTATAATATTCTTGACAACAAAATACAAAAAGTGCTATTATGCTCGTGTGAAAGGGGGAATACAATTATGAAATTTGTTGGAGCAATTAATTCAATAGTTGGTGGTCTTATGGCAATTATTGGATTGAGTGTAACTTGCTTTATTGGCTCAATTCTTGGATCAAGTGTGAACTATACAGGTTGGGAATTGATTGGTGATGACCTAAGTTTGAACGGATTTGTTATGTTTAGATTGTTTGCAATTATTGGATTAATATTTGGAATAATCGCTATTTTATATGGATTGTTCCTATTATTAGTTGACCTAAAAGTCATTAAAATTAAAGCAAAGTCAAATTTAAATTTGATTAACAATGTTTTGCTTTCAATTTTTGTTCTTTGCACACTTCTTGCATTTATTGGGGTTGGTGTTATGGCAGGTGATGCCACTACTTCAGTTATTAAAGCACACATTGGAGTTGGTGCTTACCTTATGTTTATAATTCCAGCAGTTCTTTGTTTGTGCAATTGGTTATTTGCAAGAAAAGCAAGCAAATAATAAAAAGCAATAAAAAAGCCCTATAAAATTGGGGCTTTTTCTTTTTAATGTGGGTGCGGCATAAAGTTTGTTTTATTGTATGGCTGGCAAATTTATGTGGTGTTTAACCCGCACATTTTTCATAAATCAGTTGACTTTTTTGTGAAAATTGAGTATAATATATGTAGAATTCGCTGGGGTCAATACTGGAGGGAATTATACCCGACCACTATTGATGGTGTTAATTTTTTAAATTAGCATCGCGAATTTTTTTATTTTGTTTTTTCAGTTTTTTGTTTGATAGGGTATAAAATGTTTGCTCTGTTAAACAGTTTAAACCAAGTGTTTTGGCGTTATCAAAAATTTCATCTCCACAATGCACTGCATAAAATGTTTTGTTTGGAAATTCCTTTTCAAGGCTCTTATAGCCTTTCACTCCCATATGAGAAAAAGAGTTTTCGTTTGCAGAAACATCACAAATAATGGTATCACACTTTTTAACAAATTCAACAAGATTTTGGTCATATGTGGAGTCACCTGTATAGCCCAAGATGCCATCTTTTGTTTTGATGATATATCCAACATCAACAAAATTTCCGTGCACTAGTTTATGACATTCAATTTCAAGGTCATCAACAAAAAATTTCTCTTTAAATGTTTTGATTTCAACAATGTTTAAATATTCTTTTAAATTTAACTTTCCTCTATAGATGCTGTTAGGAAGGAAAAAGTTAATCATTTTTTTTATGCCTTTTGGACCATAAATGTTAAGTTTTTTGTGCGTTTTTGGATAGGTTACCACAAGTTGCGCTATGTATGGTGTGATTCCAAAAAGGTGGTCAGAGTGGAAATGTGTGATAAAAATATTGTCCACGCCTTTCACGAGTTTCCAGCCACAACACTTTGTGATGTTTTTAATGGTTCCTTCACCACAATCGAATAAAATGTGATTATTCACTAAATAGCAACTTGTGGCTCTTTCTGTCCACGAAGTGCTGCATCCTGCCACAAATAGTTCCATATAAAACTCCTTGATAAATATATTATAGGAAATAAATAAAAAAATGTCTAACAAAAAATACTATAAATAAATTTTTCTTGCCAAAACAAAAAATAAGTAATATAATAGGGGCGGAAAAAGGAAAATTGTTATGGAAAAAGTTAAACAAAAGATGATTTTTAACGACATTGTGAAAGAATTGTTGTTATCTATTTTGGCTGGAATGTGCATTTCGTTTGGTTGTGTTGCGTTTTTGGCATCTGGAAACAAAATTGTTGGGGCATTGTTCTTTGTGGTTGGGCTGTTTATGATATTAAACTTTAACTTTTCGCTCTTTACAGGAAAAGTGTGTTATGCTTTTGACAATAAACCAAGTTTTATTCTAAAACTAGTGCTTATTTGGATTGGAAATGTTGTTGGAGCAATTTTGATGGCTTTAATGGTTGGGGCAACAAGGCTCACAGCTCTTCAAGATGCTGTGGTGGCATTGGTGGAAACGAAGTTAAGCGACAATGTGTTGAGTTTGTTTTTCCTTGGAGTTTTTTGTAATATGTTAATTTTCTTGGCTGTTTATGGTTACAAAAACTTTGAAAACAGTTTGGCAAAAATGGTGGCGTTATTCTTTGGAGTTTCTGTGTTTGTTCTTTGTGGATTTGAACACTGCATTGCAGACTCATTCTACTTTGCTTTTGCTGGGGCATATAACCTAAAAGCATTTCTATATCTATTGATGATAACTCTTGGCAATATTGTTGGTGGATTGTTTTTCCCACTGATGATAAAAGCTGTTAAGGCTTTGGAAAACAAAAATAAATAATTAATTATATTTATGAATATACATAAAAGAGGAATGTGATAAAAAGCATTTCTCTTTATATTTATTCACAATCTTGCATAAATATAAGAAAAATTATTTTAAAATATTTTGCTTAAATTTTTATAACAAAAAGTTGTGCCATAAAAGTTGAAATTTTAATTCAATTTTTGCTTAAATAAAATTTTTTGGCAACTAATTTTAGTTTTGTTATGCTCAGAAATTGTATTAATACAAAAATTTATAAATATAACATTAATATAATAAATATGCACATAAACACGATAAAATGGCATATATAGTATTGTTTATGTGTATATATATTCAAAAATGTGTTTTTATTTATTCAATTTTTATTATTTTTATGCAAGCCCACTTGCGTAAATAAGGCACATTCTAAAGCTTAAATAAAAGTCAAATCAAAAAAAGTAAATTTTTGAAAATTTGTATAAATTGCACAAAAATAAAACACTATATGTTGTGTTTTGATTTTTTTATTGACACAAGATATAGTGCCTTGCTATACTGGGTGCAGTTGATTAAAAATGCAGCTTATAAATATTTGGGAGGAAAAAATGATTACGCAAATTATTAAAAGAGACGGTCGTGTTGCCGATTTTGATGTTTCAAAAATTGAAAAAGCAATATTAAAGGCAATGGATGCAATAGGGAATGATGAAATCAACGACTGCAAAAAACTTTCAAAACTTGTGGAGGTTGAAATTGAAGCTAGATTTGTTGACGAAGTTCCTGATGTGGAATCTGTTCAAGATATCGTTGAAGAAGTTTTGATGCAAAACGGCTATAAAAATGTTGCAAAGGAATATATTCTTTATAGGGCAAAGCGTTCAAAGGTTAGAGATATGAAAACAAGCCTTATGAAGATTTATGACGAAATCAACACAAAAGAGGCTGAAGAAAGTGATTGCAAGCGTGAGAATGCCAATGTTGATGGCGACACTGCAATGGGAACAATGCTTAAGTTTGGTTCTGAAGGTGCAAAAGACTACTTTGCAAAATATGTTTTAAAACCAGAGCAGGCAAAAGCACATTTGTCTGGAGACATTCACATTCACGATTTTGATTTCTACACACTAACAGAAACATGTTGTCAGATAGATATTCTAAAACTCTTTAAGGGTGGCTTTTCAACAGGCCATGGATTTTTGCGTGAGCCAAATGATATAAGAACATATTCTGCTCTTGCTTGTATTGCAATTCAAGCAAACCAAAATGACCAACACGGAGGACAAAGCATTCCAAACTTTGACTATGGATTGGCTCCAGGAATTGTTAAGACATATAAGAAAAACTACATTAAACATTTCTCAAAAGCATATGAACTTGTTGTTGGCGGAAACCTTCAATATGAAGATATGAAAAGGCTTTTTAATGAAATGTTTGAAAAAGAGGGAGTGTTCCCAAAACTTGTTCAAGATGACAACTTTGACGAAGTTGAAAGAAAGTTCTTTGCTGGAATTGAGGAAAACGATTTTGCAAAAATTAAGGCATTCACAAGGAAATATGCAGAGTTGGAAACCGATAACGACTGCTTCCAAGCAATGGAAGCACTTGTTCACAACTTGAACACAATGCACAGCCGTGCAGGGGCACAAGTTCCATTTTCTTCTGTTAACTTTGGAACAGACACTTCTCCAGAGGGGAGAATGGTTATAAAGAATATGCTTTTAGCAGTTGAAGCTGGTCTTGGTTGTGGAGAAACACCAATTTTCCCAATTAGCATTTTTAGAGTGAAAGAGGGCATCAATTTCAACCCGGGCGACCCAAACTACGACTTATTCAAACTTGCAATCAGAGTCAGTGCAAAAAGATTGTTCCCTAACTTCTCATTTATTGATGCTCCATATAACTTAAAATATTATAAACCAGGTCACCCAGAAACAGAGGTTGCTTATATGGGTTGCCGCACAAGAGTTTTGGGTAATGTTTACGACCCAACAAGAGAAATAACATATGGAAGAGGAAACCTAAGTTTCACATCAATCAACCTTCCAAGGCTTGCAATAGAAGCTAATAAAGATATAAACAAGTTCTTTGTTGATCTCAAAAACGAGATGGATCTTGTGACGACTCAACTTTTAGATAGATTTGCAATTCAAGCAAAGAAAAAGGTGAAAAACTATCCATTCTTGATGGGACAACATGTTTGGATTGATAGTGACACACTAAAACCAAATGATGAAGTTGGAGAAATCTTGAAACATGGAACATTCTCTGTTGGATTTATTGGTCTTGCTGAAACTTTGATTGCTTTAACAGGGCAACATCACGGAGAAAGTGAAGAAGCACAAGAGTTGGGACTTAAAATTATTGGCTTTATGAGAGATTATCTCGATAAACTGTCTCAAGAGAAGAAACTAAACTTCACACTTTTGGCAACACCAGCAGAAGGATTAAGTGGAAGGTTTGTTCGACTAGACAAGAAACGCTATGGAGTTATTAAAGGTGTTACAGACAGAGATTATTATACAAATAGTTTCCATGTTCCAGTTTATTACAGTTTGAGTGCGTTTGATAAGATTAAGATTGAAGCACCATATCATGCACTAACAAATGCAGGGCATATCACATATGTTGAACTTGATGGCGACACAACAAATAACTTAGATGCCTTTGAAAAAATTGTTAGATATATGAAGGAATGTGGAATTGGTTATGGTTCAATTAACCACCCAGTTGACCGTGACCCAGTTTGTGGGTATTGTGGAATTATTGGTGACACATGCCCTAAATGTGGCAGAAAAGAAGGTTCTGATGGGGTTAAGTTCGAGAGAATTAGAAGAATCACAGGTTATTTGGTGGGAACATTAGAAAGATTTAATGATGCCAAGAAAGCGGAAGAGAAAGATAGGGTTAAACACAATGTCTAAAATTAGACTTGCTGGAATGGTTAACGATTCCATAACTGACGGGCCAGGCATAAGACTAACTGTTTTTGTGCAAGGTTGCCCACGAAGTTGTCCTGAATGTCACAATCCACAAACGCAACCTTTGTGTGGTGGATATGAAGAAGACGATGAAGAAATTTTAGAAAAAATAAAGTCTAATCCGCTTTTAGATGGAGTGACTTTTAGTGGTGGAGAACCAATGCTTCAGACAAGAAATTTGTTACATCTTGCAAAAGAGATAAAGTCACTTGGGCTCAACTTGTTTTGCTACACTGGCTACATCTTTGAAGAACTTATCAATGTTGATGGGGCTTATGAACTTTTGGAGTATATTGACGTTTTGGTTGACGGACCTTTTGTGAAAGAAAAAAGAGATTATCGATTAAAGTTTAAAGGTTCAACAAACCAAAGAGTTATTGATGTTCCTAAAACACTAAAAGAAAACAAAATTGTTTTAATTGAAGATGAAAAATGGAATTAAAAAAGAGTATTTTAGATATTAATGCTCTTTTTTTTATTTATAAATTGACTATTTTTACATTTAGTGTTAAAATATTTTTGTTGCTCCAAACAAGGCGGCAAAGAAATATGTCGAAGTGGCGGAATTGGTAGACGCGCTAGGTTCAGGTCCTAGTGGGGCTTGCCCTATGTGAGTTCGAGTCTCGTCTTCGACACCACATAAATCTAAAAATTTTAGGTTTAGTCAAAAGAAAAACAAATGAAATATAAGGAAGGTTGTATGAAAACAGATTTGAGTGGCTTATGCAAAAAAGATGAAGAATATCAAAACGAATGGAAGATTTTTTTTGAGGAATGCTTTGATGCGAATGGAAATTATTTAGAAGAAACTGCTAAAGAGATTTTTTCCACAATGAAAGAAAGAAAGAACAAGAGAGGGGGAGAATTGGCAGAATCAGCAAAGACATCAAAATCTGTTTCAAAAGCGAACACTTTTGGAGAATAGTTAACACTTTTTTGAATATCGCATAAACTACTTCTAAAAAATGGGAGGAGTTTATGGCTTATAATAATGCAGAAGAATTTTTGATTGCTGGAAATGATGAACATGGAATCAATCCACCAACACCAGGGAAAAGAACACCTATTATGCCATATATTAATAGGGCGATATACGAAAATGAATTTAATTTTTGGGCAAAAAACTACTTTTTGGCCGATTGTTTGCGTGTTGGATATTACATTCTAGATGTGAAACCCAACAGGCAAGATTTGTCTGTTTCGGCAAGAGTGAATGTTATTAACAGGGCAATGCCAACACTTGTTTACACCTTTGCATATAATGCTGCTGGCGATGGCCAAAGTTTTTCAAGTGCTAATGGCATTGAAACATATTATTCGCCAATCAATCAGTTTGCAACAGAGAGTAGAGAATTAACAACAGATGTTTATAATGAGGCTGTGTCTGCAACAGGATTAAACGGGCGGGGAGTGAAGACTTTGGATATTGCGGTTCTCTCTGCTGTTCGTGTTCCATCTGGACTTATTGAGGCTGGTTTTATGACAAACTTTGAAGAGGCAAAACTTATGATAGACCCAGACTATCAACAAGTTATTGGAAGGAGTGCAGCCAAAGGGGTTAGCCAATTTTTGAATGTGAATTACATTCCAATTGAGAATGATAGTTTTGCAACACTTCGTGTTGGAGATAGAGGCAGGCTTGTTAGATATTTGCAATTTATGTTAAAAATAGATGGCTATAATATCTCAAGTGTTGATGGCATTTTTGGGCAAAACACACAAAATGCTGTTATTGCCTTTCAACAAGCAAACAATTTAACTCCAGATGGAATTGTTGGACCAAAAACTTGGAATAGTATAAACCTATTAAATCCACAAAATAGAGTGTTAAGAAAGGGAAGTATTGGCTCTGAAGTTAAATATTTGCAAAGAAAGTTATATTCAAAATTATATCCAGTTGGAACGATTGACGGCATTTTTGGTTCTAACACAGAACGGGCAGTGAAAGATTTTCAACAAGAAAATGGACTCACTGTTGATGGAATTGTGGGCCCAAAAACATGGAGTGCAATTCAAGATATCAGCACTTCACGCCCATTTCCACGGAACTAAAAAAGAAGCAAGTTTTTGCTTCTTTTTTAATAAAAGTTATAATTTATTAACATTTATTAAAATTTTCTTTTTTTGTTTTGCATAATCATAGGCTAGCTTTGTTCCACTTTTTGGTTGATAAAAAGTGATAGCTGTTTTGCTGTGTTTTCGCATTTGAGGCTTATATTGTTCATCATAATAAAAAACACAATAATCACTATCGTCTATCATGGCTTGGTTTCTTTCAACATAGTTAGCTTTTCCAGAAATATATTTATTTTTATATTCAAATTCTTCATCCACAAAACATAATATATTGTGTTGTTCATCTAAAAAAGAATAGATTTTTTTCAAATAATCTTTTTTGCTTTCTAGATGACAACTTTCATTTCTGCATGTATAAGAGATTTTTTTGATGTTTGGGTAATCTATTTTTAATTCACTAACTATTGTTTGACAAAGTTCATCAAATTCACTATGACCTCCAAATAAAAATGTTCTTACTTCATAATTGATTATTAATTCTTTAATAACTTTTTCAGTTTTTTCTTTTAATATTTCTTTATTAAGTTTTATTTTTCTATGTCCGAAAAAAGAACATACTTTTTGGTTTGTGTTTTTAACATTCATAATTGATTCCTGCTGTTTGGTGTTATTGTATAAAATATAGTTTATAAATAAAAATTAATATTAAATAATATAATTTTGTTATAAAATTTTTATATTATGTAATGTGTGCATTATATAATATAAAAGTCTATATGTCAAATGAATTTTTAATATATAATTAGTGCATTATATAATTTAGAGGTAATATAATGAAGCTAAGAATTTTAGAAATATTAAAAGAAAAGGGTAAAACAAAATATTGGCTTTATAATCAATTGGGGCTTAGTTATCAAAATTTTAATAGAATTGTGAATAATGAAACATCAAGCATTAAGTTTGAAAATCTTAAAAATATTTGTGATATTTTGGAATGCACTCCAAATGATTTGTTTGATGTTTATCACAAAAAAGAGTAAAAAGAGGCAGAAATCTGCTTCTTTTTACTTCTGTGCTCTTTCTAAAAATGGAACCATATCATTCACGCCATCTTCATCAAGTTTCTTGAGTTCTCTTGCAAGAGTAAGTATTTCATTTCTGGCATCTTTACAGTCTGCCAAACTCTTAATCATATTAATTGTTCCCATAAAGTAACCCACAATCATAATTTCGGCAAGGTGTTGTGTGTCATCATTAAAAAATGATGAAGTTTTGATTGAAAACCACATTTTTCCTTTTTTGAACGCATTGTTTGGTTTGATTTCAATTTCAAGTTCTTTGGCTAAATCTTTTGTTTTTTGTGTGATTTCAATAAATTTTTTCTTGTGCTCTCTAATTTTTTCTTCTAAATTTGTGCTGTTAACTTCTGGAAGTAAATAGTTTATCGCAGTTATGCTGATTTCACTGTTATGCAAAACACTTTGAAGTAAGTCGGTGTCTGGTTTTGTTTCTTTTTTGTTTTCCATTTGTTTCTCCTTTTTGGTTATTCTGTGCTGAAAGTCATAAAATATGTAAAAATAATAAATTTTTTCTATTGCAATTTTTAAAAAGTTATGTTATAATATGCTCGTTATCCGCATAAATCTGGCACAAAATATTTGATGAAACAAGCAAAAGCCTAAATTTAGCGAGATTGGAGAGAGGAGGTTAAAAAATGTACGCAATAATTCAAACAGGTGGAAAACAATACAAAGTTCAAGCCAATGATGTTTTGGAAGTTGAAAAACTTGATGCAGAAGTTGGTAAGAAAGTTGAATTCACTCCACTTATGATATGTGATGACGCTAAAGTTAGCGTTGGCACACCAGAAGTTTCTGGACAAAAAGTTGTTGCCGAAGTTGTTGAACACGGAAAGGGTGAAAAATTAAACATTTTTACATACAAAAAGAAGAATACTCACCACAAAGCGCAAGGACATCGTCAACCATATACCAAAATTAAAATAATTTCAATTGGTAAGTAATTATGACAAAAATTAAAATTAAAAAGAAGCAAGAAAGCATAATTTCAGTTGAGTGTGATGGACACACAGGCTATGGAGTTCAAGGAGAAGACATTGTTTGCAGTGCAATTTCAAGCATTGTTCAAACTGCAGCTCTTGGGCTTTTGATGGTTGCTGCCATCAATGTGGAAATTAAACGAGATGATGAAAACGCTTATTTTGCAATCATTCTCCCAGAAATGATGACCGAGGAGCAAGAACATGATTCTAATGTGATTTTAAACACAATGCTCTGTGGAATTCAGGATTTAAGGGAAGAATTTAGTGATTTTATTGAATTGGAGGTGCAAAATGTTTATTAACATTCAATTATTTGCCCACAAGAAAGGACAAGGTAGTTCTAAAAACGGTCGTGACAGTATATCAAAGCGCTTAGGAATTAAAAGAAGTGATATGACTTATGTTAACGCTGGTGAAATTTTGGTTAGACAAAAAGGAACAAAATATCACCCAGGCAACAATGTTGGACTTGGAAAAGACTACACACTTTATGCTCTAATTAGTGGACAAGTTAAATTTGAGAGAACAAAAAACGACAAGAAAGTTGTTAGTGTTTATGCAAAAGAAGAAAAATAATAAAAAGAGTTTTAAAACTCTTTTTTTGTTTGTAAAAATTTTTAAATATGTTATGCTTAAAAAGTATATAATATTAATATCTAGTGGAGGGAAAAATGAAAGATATAGTTAATAACTTGTGTGATAAATTAAATAATGAGTGGGCACTACTCACAGCTGGAGATGAAAAGGGCTTTAACAGTATGACAATTTCTTGGGGAAGTTTTGGCGTTTTGTGGTTTAAAAAAACCATAACAGTTTATGTTCGCCCAGAGCGATACACTTTGGAGTTTTTGAAAAAACAAAAATATTTTACAGTCAGTTTTTATGATGAAAGTCACAAAAAAGATTTAACTCTTTTAGGCTCAAAAACGGGCAGGGGAACTAACAAGATGCAAGAAGTTTCACTCACTCCAAAGTTTTTGAGTGAGGGCGTCACATTTAATGAGGCAAAACAAACTTTTGTTTGCAAAAAACTTTATATGAGCCAGATTAATGTAAATAATCTAGATGAAGAGATTAAGGAAAAAATATATAAAAATCAACAAGGGCATTATGTGTTTGTTGGAGAAATTGAAAAAGTGATATAAATACTCATTTGCAAAAATAATCATTAAAAGCAAAGAAAAACATAAAAAAAGACTGAATTTTTCAGTCTTTTTTGTTTGTTATATTCTTCTTTTTCTATTTTTCATTTTATCATAGATTGACTTCTTATATTTTTGGTATTCTTCTCCATTCAATGTTAGCATTTCACCATTTTCAGTTACAACAGTGTAAATAATTGGTCCTTTAAAAACATTTTTTTCTTTTTCTTGTTTGTTTTCCATTTTTTTATTCCTTTTAATTATTTTTTTTCTTTATGTTTTTCTATAATAATAGTGATAAAAAAGCCACCACCTAAAAGCATTAAAATCCATCCAACCGTGTTAAGAGTGTAATCAGTTTTTGTAACAGTTATTGTGTTTCCGTCTATTTTGCAGGTTTCATTTTTTTCTATGTAGTCAACAATTTCTCCTGAATATTTATCATAAACATGATGATAATCTTTTGCCACCCAATATTCTTCTGTTGAATATTTTTCAATTTTGTTTGATGAAGAAATCACTATAATTCCAACAATGCACACTACTATAGATATGACCATAAACCAGTCTATGCCTTTTGTTTTTACTTCTTCGTCCATTTTTCTCCTTACTCATAATTTATAAAACCCAAATCTTTAACTGAAAAATTGAAGTTGATTAATTTTTTGTTTATCTCATTTAATATAAGACTAACATTTGCTGAACCGAATTCTCTAGCTACTTGTTCACTGATTGAACCAAAGTATTTTTCAAATGATAATAAAGTATACCCGTTATATGTTGCAGGATAAATATTAAATTTCCCAAAAGCTTTTCGTGTTTGGCCATCCATAACTAGGAAAAAGCTATCATAAGTTAACGATTGTTTTTGGGGGATTAGAATTTGTGTTGTCATTTCAAAATTATTATTTGTTTTGCTTGTGAGAATATAGGTTAGTATTAATAATTTTTCTTCATCATCATAGGACATTTCCAAACGATAATTAAAGTTACTATTATCTTCCCAATCATATGTTAATTCATAACTTTCAGGACTATTAAACGCAAATGGCTTGCCTTCTCTTTTTAATATTTCTATCATTTTATAATAACCGCTTAAATTGATATATTCTTGACTTTCATAGTAATTATATTCATCACTATTATCTATTTTGTTGTTTTCAGTGCATCCAGTGAATAATAATAAAGTAATAATTGTTAAGAGTAAAAAAGAAAAAAATATTTGGGAGTTTTTTATTTTATTCATTTTTTCCTCCTTTTATCTAAAATTTTTTAAATTCTATTTCTATGTTTTTCCGTTCTGCATATGTAACACCTCCTATATATACTTTTTGTTTCAGCAAAAATAGTTGTTAGTTCTAAAAGAACTAAAAGATTACTATTTTTGAGAAGAGGGTAAAACTCTTCTATATATAAAAAGGTAAAACGCAAAAATTTAGTATATTGTTTAAAAATTGGTTTTGACCAATTCATACTACCTATTATAACATAAATTTACAAAAAATCAAGCATTTTGACCAATTTATGCTACATATTATATTTTGTGCGTATGATAAACTATACATAGTTAAGTTGGGAGATGTTTTTATGACATTAAATCAAGCATTTGCCATAAGAGTTCGGCAAATTTTAAAAGAAAAAAAGATGACGCAATATAGGCTTGAGCAAAACACTGGAATTTATCATAGCACAATGACTTCCATTTTAGGGAATAAAACAAAAGCTTCAAACTTTAAAAATATTGCACTCATCATTCGTGAACTTGGGGTTAGTGTTCAAGAGTTTTTTAATAGTGATATTTTTAATTTTGAAAATCTGGATATAGATTAAAAGAGTTTTTTGCAAACTCTTTTTTATTTTAATTTTTAAAAGTTTTTATTTTGTTTTTGTTTGCCTAGACAGCATTTTTGTTATATAATTGTAGTAGAATGATTAAGGGGGCAAAATTATGGAAACAAATTTATGGGAAAAATACAAAGACACAAAAGAAGTTTTTGATTTTTGTGATGGATATAAAGAGTTTTTATCTAATAACAAAACAGAAAGAGAATGTGCAAAGTTTGCCGTTGATTTGGCGGAAAAGAATGGCTTTCAAAACTTACAAACTTTAATGGAGCAAAAGAAAACATTAAAGGCTGGAGACAAAGTTTATGCAGTTAATATGGATAAATCCGTTGCACTTTTTGTGATTGGAACAATGCCTTTTGAAAGTGGATTGAACATTGTTGGAGCACACATTGACTCTCCAAGACTAGACCTTAAAGCAAAGCCACTTTATGAAAGTCAGGGCTTTTGTATGTTAGACACTCACTACTATGGTGGAATCAAAAAATATCAATGGACAGCAAGTCCACTTGCTCTTCATGGGGTTATTGTTAAAAAAGATGGAAGCAAAATTGATTTTGTTGTTGGGGAAAATGATGACCAAGTTGTTGGAATTTCTGACCTTTTGCCACACCTTGAAAAAGGACCAGAAAAGAAAGATGAAATAAATGGTGAAGACCTTAACATTATTGCGGGCAATATGGCAAAGGTTGATGCAAAAGACAACAAGTTTAAGGCATTTATTCTAGACATTTTGAAAGAAAAAGGAATTGAGGAAGATGACTTTTTCTCTGCTGAAATTGAGGCTGTGCCTGCTGGGAAAGCAAGAGATTTTGGGTTAGACAAGAGTATGATTATTGGTTATGGCCAAGATGATAGAGTTTGTGCTTACACTGGACTTATGGCAATTATGAAAGTGGAAAATCCAACTCACACAGTTTGTAATTTGCTTGTTGATAAAGAGGAAATTGGAAGTGTTGGGGCTACCGGTATGCACAGTAAGTGGTTTGAGAACACCGTTGCAGAAGTTATGAATTTATGTGGGGAATATAGCGAACTTGCTCTTAGAAGAGCATTAAATCGCTCTAATATGCTTTCAAGTGATGTTACTGCTGCAGTTGATCCAAACTTTACAGCTGCATTTAACCCAGCAACAGATGCTCATTTTGCGAAAGGAATTAGTTTTAACAAATTCACTGGTGCTTATGGAAAGTCTGGGGCGAATGATGCAAACCCAGAATTTATTGCCACATTAAGGCAAAAATTAGATGAAGAAAATGTTGCTTTTCAAGCAACAGAAATGGGAAAGGTTGACCAAGGTGGCGGTGGAACAATTGCCTACATTATGGCAAAGTTTGGAATGAACGTTATTGATGCTGGAGTTCCAGTTCTCAATATGCACGCAAGATGGGAAATAACTTCAAAGGTTGATGTTTATGAGGCATATAGAGCATATGTTGCGTTTTATAACATAAAAATCAAATAATTACAAAAATTTTGCATTAAATTTTTGCAAATAAAAAAAGATTAGAATTTTTCTAATCTTTTTTATTATTCATGTAAGGTTAGTTTAAAGTTGAGAAGTGGCCTATTTAACTCGGTTCCATATTGTTTTAAATCTTTTATAAGTTGCTCTGCTATTTCTTGTGGATATAATGTTGGATAGTTTTCAAGTTCATCAACATTAATTGTTGTTGGGTTGTATGTGCCATAAACATCTGGATCATATGAAGAATATTCCACTGCATCTGTTTTGTGTATTTCCCCGTTAATCCAGTCGCAAACAAAAAACCCTTGAAGTGTTCCTGATTGTTCCATAAAGTAAATCATTTTTTTTGCTTTTACTTCAATGCCAAATTCTTCCATAACCTCTCTTTCACAACATTCTGCTTCCGTTTCTTCGCCTTCGCGTCCACCACCTGGGAAAACCCAATAGTGCCTTCCATTCTTAAATCTTTCCATAACAACAAGTTTTCCGTCTTTGATTATAATTGCACGATATCTTTCTGTCATACTTTTGCACCTCACTTTTTCATCAACAAAATTATATCATATTATTTTTGTTTTGTATAATATTTTGGATTGTTTAGAACAAAAAAGTGTGATATAATAAAATCATAAGGGGATCAAAATGATTAGGATTGCAAAAAATTGGTTTGAAATACTTAAAGATGAGTTTGATAGCGAAAACTACAAAAATCTGGAAAAGTTTTTGGGAAATGAATATAAAAACTACACTATATATCCAGTGGCAGAAGATATTTTTAACGCCATTAATCTTGTTCCTTATAAAAATGTGAAAGTTGTGATTATTGGACAAGACCCATATCACGAGCCAGAACAAGCGATGGGGCTTTCGTTTTCAGTTCCAAAAACCACTCCCATTCCTCCAAGTCTTGCAAATATCTACACTGAAATACATAACGATGTTGGTTGCCCAATTCCAACACATGGCGACTTAACCTCGTGGGCAAAACAGGGTGTGCTTCTCTTAAACTCTGTGCTAACAGTTAGGCGTGGGCAAGCAAATTCACATAAGAACAAAGGTTGGGAGCAAATCACACAAAAAATTATTGAAAAACTAAACGAGAGAGAAGAACCAATTGTTTTTATGTTGTGGGGAAATAACGCCAAACAAATAGGGGAGAATATTGATAAAACGAAGCACCTTGTTTTAACTGCAGCTCACCCAAGCCCACTTTCTGCATATAATGGATTTTTTGGATGCAAACATTTTAGCAAAGCCAACAAGTTTTTGGAAGAGCATAACATTGAGCCAATAGATTGGAATATTAAGTAAAAAAAAGTTGTTAAATTTCAAATTTTAACAACTTTTTTATATATTTTTTTTGCAAATATTATTTTTTATAAATAATTCTGTGGCAGTTTTCACACTCTAGCATTCCTTTTTCGTCCAGTTTGTTGAGTTGTGAAACTGCGAGTCCCATTGAACATCCACCACAAGAAGAGTTTAGAAGTGGAACAAAGATTGGGAACTTTTTGTCTTCTCTCATCTTTTTATATTTTGCTAAAAGTTTTGGGTCAACTTTCTTTTCTAGTTCTGTAAGTTCTTTTTTAAGGTTTTCAACTTCTTTTGCGTGGCTCTCAATAAGTTTGTTGTAGGCATTCATTCCTTGAGTGTGTTTTTTCTTTGCTTCAATAACATCATTTTTGTATTGTTCGAATTGTTTGAGGGTGTCGGTGATGTTTTTTGAAAGTTTTGCAATGTTCTTTTGCATTAATAGAAGATTGGTTGTTATCTCTTTAATATTTTTTTCATATTCCAATATTGCTTCATCTTGTTCATTTTCTGCTTTTAGTTTTAGAAATTTCATTGCCTGCTTTTGTTGTTCTGCAAAAGTTTTATTTAACTCCTCAAAGTTTTTGATGAGTTGGTCGGCATTCTTTTCAGTTGCAACAATTTTTTGTTGTGCATCTTTAACAATACCAACCATTTGGTTAACAACCTTTTTTGCTTTACTTTCTGAAATTTCTTTTTCTATTTTCACAAGTTCGCCATCTTTCTTTTGATATTCTAATATTGCTTCTAACATTTTTTTGCTCCTTTTGTGGCTTTTATTTTTTTTATGTCGTTTAAGCAAGAATTAAACATTTTTGTTTTCTCACTATTTTTGGGTAGGTTACTTATTATTTTTTTTATCTTTTTTTCTTTTTCATTCAGCCATAAATAATAATTGTTATCTCTAAATTTGGAACTGACTCCCCATTTTGTTTTAAAAGGGGATAGAGTTTGCTTGCTTGGTGTGGCTGTTATTATATGATAAAACTTTTTATCAAAAATAACAATATCTTTTTTGATTTTTATGTTATTATCACTTAAATATTTTCGGAAAAACACAAGTTCATTCATTGGTTGAAAAACAAAGTGTTTCGTTTGTTGTGTGTTCTTATATTCACTTAATATGTGAACAATTTCTTTTCCGCCCATTCCTGCAATGATTATTTGC
Organism: uncultured Clostridia bacterium; assembly: GCA_905235475.1. Classification (GTDB taxonomy): domain Bacteria; phylum Bacillota; class Clostridia; order Christensenellales; family UBA1242; genus UBA7584. Next base: position 62,068 of record CAJOLU010000002.1, on the reverse strand, counting down.
TCTGGGGCTTCACCCGTTTTTATTGTTTGCAAACCATCGCCAACACGAACATCTGCGTTTTGTTGTTGATTTTTTTGTTGTAGCAAAATTTCTGTTTTCTTGGCTGATGGTGCACTGATGTCTGTGGCAATTAAGAAATTTGTTTTCTTGTTTTCAAGTAGGGTGACTCCAATATAACCATGGTCGCACCCAACATCACAAGTTGAATTTGCTTTTTTGCAAACATTAACAAGGGCTTGCTGTCTTATAGACAAATTATTCATCATAGAAATCCTTTAATTTTTTACTTCTTGATGGGTTGCGAAGTTTGCGAAGTGCTTTTGCTTCAATTTGACGGATTCTTTCACGTGTGACATTAAATTCTTTTCCAACCTCTTCAAGGGTTCGTGGGTGAGAGTCATCTAAACCATAACGTAAACGAATAACTTTTTGCTCTCTTGGGGTTAATGTGTCGATAACAGAAAGCAGTTCATCTTTCAAAATTGTTTGAGTAACGGCATCCACAGGACTTTTTGCGTTTTCATCTGGAATGAAGTCGGAAACTTCGCTGTCGCCTTCTTCTCCAGCTGGACCTTCAAGAGATGTTGGTTCTTGTGCAATTTCTTTGATTTCTCCAACTTTTTCTTCACTAATTCCCATTCTTTCTGCAATTTCACTGTCTAGTGGCTCTCTGCCAAGTTCTTGCCAAAGTTGCCTTGTAACTCTGCTTAACTTGTTAATTGTTTCAACCATATGAACGGGAAGCCTAATTGTTCTTGCTTGGTCGGCGATTGCACGAGAGATTGATTGTCTTATCCACCAAGTTCCATATGTGGAAAAGTGGAAACCACGCCTATAATCAAAACGGTCAACGGCTTTAATTAACCCCATATTTCCTTCTTGAATAAGGTCGCTAAAACTCATGCTTGTTTTTCCAACCCAACGTTTTGCAATTGAAACAACAAGCCTTAAGTTTGCTTCAACAAGTTTCTTCTTTGCTTCTTCATCTCCAGCCATAATTCTTTTACCAAGTTCAATTTCTTCTTCTGGGGTGAGTAGGCTCACTTTTCCAATGTCTTTAAAATACATTTTCACTGGGTCATTAATGTTTGCTTGGTTCATAAGAGATTCAAGCATGGCATCATCATCGTTGTCTAAGCCCTCTTCCTCTTTTTTGATTTCAATGCCGGCTTTTCTTATGTCTTGCATAACATTTTCCAGTTGTTCTGCTGTTAATTCATACTTCAAAAGTTTTAAGTAAATATCATCTTCATTAATATATCCTTTTTGTAGGCCTTGTTCCTTTAGTTTTTCAACTTCTAAATCAAATTCCAAAATATTTTTCTCCTTAATTGTTTATTTTTGCTTTTAATTTTGCAATTTTTATATCTAATTCAAAAAGTTTTTTCGCAATCTCTTTTCGTTCATCAACATTCGCTGTGCTTAATTGTTTTTCAAGTTCATCTTTTTCCATTAAAATTTGTCGTTGTTCATTTTTGACTAAGCAGTCATTCCAAACTTTTTGTCCTGTTTCATCATTGAATGTGCAGTTAATAACACTTTGCACAAAAGGGCTATTGTCCACATCAATTCTGTCAAACACTCCGCCAACCAGTGCTGGCTTTTCTGGTGTTGATTGCTTTAAGTAGTCAAATAGTGTTTTTGCGTCTGGGAGTATGAAACTAACATTGTCACATTCTTCAATTTTTGCCCAAGGTTTTTTGTAGAGTAGTGATGCCAAAATGAATTTGTCTGCAATAATAAAGGCATCTTTTTCAATATTTTCTTTAATAAATAGATTTCGTTTTTCATCTATTTCTTTTGGTTTTTCTATTTTTATATTGTCGAGGTCTTGTCTTAACACATCAACAGGAATGTTTGTTAGTTTTCTAACACTATCCAAATAAATGCTTTTTTCAGCGTCTGTGTCAAGGGTTTTAATGAGTGCCAACGCACTTTTTATGTAGTTTGCTTTTTGTTCTTTTGATGTTAAATCATAGTTTTGAGCAATTGTTTGCAATTGATATTCCATTGCCTCCACTGCGTTATCCAAAAGTGCTTGCATATCTTCTTTTGAGTATTTTTTCAAAAACTCATCTGGGTCAAGTTTTTCTGGTAAAGTGGCAACTTTTATTGATAGTCCACTTGGTCTTAATATATCAATGCTTCGCATTGTGGCTTTTTGCCCAGCGCCATCACCATCTAAAAGAAGAATAATATTGTCGGTCATCTTTTTAAGTTCTTTGGCGTGGAATGGTGTTAGAGCAGTTCCAAGGCATGCAACAGTGTTGTTGAATCCATTTTGGTGCATTGCAACAACGTCAAGTTGCCCTTCAACTAAAATAATTCTTGGAACATTGGAATGAAGTTCATTTCGCAGTTTTTTAATTAAGTTAATTCCAAAGATAACATGACTTTTGTCAAATACAATTGTTTGAGTGCTGTTTTTATATTTTGCAAAATCTTTATTTTCAATAATTCTTGCAGAAAAACCAATCACATCGCCATAAGTGTTAATAAGTGGAAAAGTTAATCTTTCAGCAAAAGCGTCATAAGTTTTTCCATTTGCAGAAGTGTCCACAAGTCCTGCTTTCTTTAAAGTGTCAAGGCTAAATCCTTGTTTTAGTAAAGCGTTTTTCATCGACTCAAAGTCAGGGGAGTAGCCCATTCCAAAGTTTGTTATGCTTGTGCTGTTAACGCCCCTATTTTTGAGGTAGTTCATACAAACTTGTCCTCTTTCAGACATTAACGTTTTGTGATAGAACATTGCAGCGGCTCGAAGGGCTTGCAAAACTTGTTCTTTTTCCTCTTTTTGTTTCTTTAATTCTTGATTGTTTTCTATTTTTGGAACTTCCATTCCCGCGTTTTTGGCTAGAATTTCAATTGCTTGCATAAAATCAACGCCTTCAAACTTTCTGACAAAGGTTATAACATCGCCACTTTCGCCACACCCAAAGCATTTAAAGAATTGGTCCACTTCGTTAACGCAAAAACTTGGGGTTTTTTCATAGTGAAAAGGGCAAAGACCCCAATAGTTTTTGCCTTTTCTTTCTAATTTTAAATACTTTGAAACAGTGGAAACGATGTCACTGCGTGATTTGAGTTCATCTTTCCACTCAGGTGTGAATGTTGAGTTTGACATAAAATCCCCAATAAATAGCGTTTTTTACTTTAAAAATTTACTTTTATTTTCTTGTAACGATATTATTTGTTAACAAGATTGAAAATTACTTTTATTTTTTATAAATTTTTTAAACTTTTTATAATAATTTCAAATTTTCCAGTGAAATTTGCATTTAATAGTATTAATATTTCATCTAAATGATGCTCATGCACCGTAATTGATTTTAGATTTTGATATTCTGTGTTCGACACAAGTTTTATGATATTAAAGGCACCCAGTGATATGTTCATACATTCTTCAGTTTTACAAAGTGGGCACACAAAAGCACCTGTTTCAATATTCATAAAAATATTACCATTAAATTTTGCTCCACAGTTTTTGCATCTATCCATTGTGAGTTCATACCCACAAAATTTAAAAGCATCTAGCATAAACTTTACTAGAACAAGTTTTGGGCTTGTTGATGAAAACACAAGTGTTTGAAGGGCTTTTAGCGTGCTTAAAAAAATGGGATAACAATTTGTTTCACCCTCTTTTGTGATTTTGTCACATATTTCCAAAATTGATGAACCAATTGAAAGTTTTTGAAAATCTTTTGAAATATCAAAAAAACTTTCAATTTCTGTTACTGTTTTAACTGTGAAGTTTGAACCAAACTGAATTAAATCAAATTCAGCGAAACAAAAAAGTTGCCCAGCAAATTTTAACTTTGCTTTTGGCTTGTTTGCGCCCCTTAGGCTTGCACTAATTTTGCCATGATCTGGTGTGAGAAGTGTTAAAATCTTGTCATTATCCTTATACGGAACGCTTTTTATCACTATCGCCTTTGTTATGATTTCTTGGTTCATTTTTTTCTTCTTTTTTCAGTTTTTTGTATAGTAAATAATATCCAATTTGTCCTGTTTCTAAAAAGTTGTTAAAAACAAGGTCACTTACATCTTTTTCTTTCATTTTGGCATCTCCTAATAATGTTATGATTGCCAAAAATGTTTATTTTATTATAATTCATCAATGGAGTAACCAATATTACCCAAAATGCCTTCGCGGTTACGCCAATCTTCTTTAACTTTCACCCAAAGGCTTAAATTAACTTTTTTGCCCAAAAACTTTTCTATGGCAAGCCTAGAACTTTTTCCAATCTCTTTTAGCATTTGCCCGCCAGCACCAACAATAATGTTTTTGTGACTTGGCTTTTCGCAGAAAATTGTTGCTGAAATTTGTGTGAATTTTTCATTTTCTTCCATTTCATCAACAACAACGCCAACGCCGTGTGGCACCTCGTCAGAAAGTAACCAAAGCATTTTTTCTCTAATAGCTTCTGCAACCATAAATCCAAAAGACTTGTCGGTTATTTCATCTTTTGAGAAATATTCAATATCATCAGTCATATATTTTTTGATGTTTTCTTTAAGTGGTTCCAAGTTTTTGCTGTTTAGGGCAGAGATGCAGAATACTTCTTTTAGTTTCTCAATTTTGTTCAGTTTTTCAAGTTCTGGAAAAAGTTTTTCATAGTTTGTTAAGTCAATTTTGTTAACAACAGCAAAAACTGGATAAGAGTTGTTTGTGTAGTCTTCCAAAAGTTTTAATTCATTATTTGAAAATGGCTTACTGCCGTCAATAACATATAAAAGTAGGTTAATGTCTTGTGTTGCACTTTCAACACTTTTTTCCATATACTTATCAAGAACTGTTGGACCTGTGTGAATTCCGGGGGTGTCCACAAAAACAACTTGGGTGTTAGGGCTGTTCCAAACTCCCAAAATTTTGTTTCTGGTTGTTTGTGGTTTTGGCGAAACGATTGACACTTTTTTCCCAATAATTGCATTAATTAGTGTTGATTTACCAACATTTGGTTTTCCAATAACTGCAACAAATCCTGAATGAAATTCCATATTTTTGTTTTCCTTTTAGTTTATTTTGTTTTTGTCTAGAAAAACAATCATTTGTTCCTCATAATGTTTCATAATGGCTGTTTCTTCTTCTTTGTGGTGGTCACAACCCAAGATGTGGAGCATGCCATGAACAAAAAGTTCACATGCCTCACGGAAAGGTGTGTTTGAAAAATCTTTTGCTTGGAGTGTTGCCACTTTGTCACAAATAAAGATTTCTCCTAAATAGATTGTTTTTGTTGCTTCATCAAACTCATAACGAAAGTTTTCCTTTGTGAGTGAAAGGTTTTGTGGATTATCAACAAGCCTAAAACTAATCACATCTGTTTCTTTGTCTTTGTCTCTATAATTTTTATTAATTTCTTTAATTTCTTTTTCATCAACATAAAAAACTGTTAAACTCACACAAGCATTTTGTTGACCAACAATTTTTAAAACTTCTTTTCCAATTTTTGTTAAGAGTTTTTCATCTGCAAAAGTGCAGTTTGTTTTGTTTTGTAATTCTAATTTTAATTTCAACTTATTTGTTCCTTTATTTTAATATAATGTGTCACAAAATAAATGTTAGACACAAAGTTTGTTTCTGTTTTTTCTTCTAAAATGTTTTCATCTCCCGCAATTTGTTCCCAACAACGCATTTTTGCTTCGGCAATAACCTTTTGTTTGTTCTGTTCAAAGTCTTGTTCTGTTTCAATTGGTTCAAGTTCATATTCAATTGTTTCCACAATTTTGATTGGCAAAACTTTGTCTGTTAGATAAGAAATATTTTCTTCCGTTTCAAATTTCTTAAAAGAGTGGGTGTTGTGCGATTGGAATAGCGTTGAATCCTTAAAGGTTACTTTAAAGTTTGTGCATGTGTTGTTTGTTCTTGCCCACAAAATGGTGGTTAATGGAAATTCTGCCGTTGCACTTTTCCACACATATGCAAACACTTGTCCACGTGCCTTCACTTTTTCGCCCTCAGCAGTTGTTCCAGCAATCAAAATTTGCCCTTTTCTAACATAGTCGCCCGGGCTTACAAGTGGAGTGCCAGAAAGAGTTAGAATGCTTGCAATCATTCCATCACTTTTTGCAATAATGTTTTCGCTTTCGCTGAAGTCAGTTTGGGCATTCACTCTTTTGGTGTAATTAATAAAAAGGGTGGTTCCTCTTTGTGAAACACTAACAAGGCTTATTGCGTCAACATTTTCATACAAGATTTTTTTAATGGTTTGTGCGCTTATTTGAGACTTTAACGCAAATCTCTTTATTCCGTTTTCATTTAACGTTTTTGTGATGTCACTACTTAAACTTGCATCGCCCACAAGATTGATGTTCCAAACAAAAAAACTTGCCATAATGTTTAGAAGAAAACCAAAAATAATTCCAACAATAATTGCAGTGTTTTTAAATGGCTTTAAATAAAATGGGAGTTGGGATTTTTTTTGACTTGATATAGTATAGCATTTTTGATTTAAAATTGCAATAATTTTTGACTTTTGTTTATTGGTGAAAGATATTTCAATTTCACACGCACTTATGCGTTTTATGTTGAAAATCTTGATGTTTTGTTTTTTGAATTCTTCCAATAAATTTGAAAAGTTTACGCCCTTTATAACAAGGCTTGTTTTCATTGTGAGGTGTTATTGTTCCTTTGAAGAAATTGTTTCAATGTTTCCAACAATTGTGATGTGACCTTTGTCCATATCTTTTATGGATAAATTATTTCCACAAATAAACACTTGTTGTTTTTTTAGGGATAACACAATTTTCACACTTGAAAATAATGAAATAGTGCATTTTCCTTCTAAACAAAAATAGTTCCATCCAAAACAAAAAAAATTAAATGGGGCAGATAGTTCATTCAAATTTAGTGAATCAAAAAACTTATCATAAAACATATTAACATTTTATGCTTAATACATTTTTGATATGAAAGATTTAACAAAAATTAAATTTTGCAAAAATTGTGGGGTAAAAAACAAAAATAACACAATTTTTTGTGTTATTTTTTGCAATTATTCATTGATTGGAGCAAGTTTGATGATAACTTCTTTGTTTTCTTGTTGAATATATTTTATGTTTTTAACAGATCCAACTGCTTTGATGTCTTGTTCTGCTTTTTTAATCACATCTGGATATCCACAAATCGTGAGTTCTTCAATCTCGTGTTTTAAAGAAACATTTTGTTGAGATTTATAACCTCTAATTTGAGCAACAATTTGTGATACCAAATCACCGGCGTCATTTTTGTCTGTTGAGAAAGCGGAAACATCAGTGTAGCCAGAGGTGTGAATTGAAGCTTCGTTATCTTCTTCTGCAAAAGCATCCATGTAAATTTCTTCTGTTATGTGTGGCATATAAATTGAGAACAATTTGAGCAATGCCTTCAAAACAGTTTTTGCGGCATATTGAGCACTCTTCTTTGCGTCCTCGCCATATATCTCAGGTTTATATAATCTGTTTTTTGCAATTTCAATATAGTTGTCACAGAAGTTCCAAAAAAGCTTTTCAACTTCTTTTAGTGCTAAACCCATTTCATAACTTTCCATATATTTATTAAAGTTTTGAGTTGTTATTTTAAGTTTACCCAAAATCCAAGTGTCCATCATTTCCATTTTTTCTGGCATTTCTGTTGGGGCACCGTCCAAGAAAGAAATAACAAATTTGCTTGCGTTAAAAATCTTTTGAATAAGTTTTTGAGCGTTTGTTAATTGTTCTTGTGCCAAAACTGTGTCTAGCCCAATTGAAATATTGCTTGCCCAATATCTTGTTGCATCGGCAGAGTTGATTTGAACAAGTTGTTGAGGAGATTGCTTTTCGTTTCCTTTACTTTTTGAAATTTTATCGCCTTTTTCATCAACAGCATAACCAGAAATCATAATGTCGGTCCAAGGAAGTTTTCCAAAGTGAAGCAAACTTTTTGCAATTGTGTAGAAGTTCCAAACACGAATGTTGTCGTGTGCACTTGGTCTTAGGCTCATTGGCAAAAAGTCGCCAGAAAGCCCTGTGTTAAATCCAAGGTCCATACAAATTTGTGGTGTTAGGGAAGATGTTTGCCAAGTGTCGAAAACATCTTTTTCAGGTTCAAACTCACTTGAGCCACATTCACAAGGAGTGGTTGGGTTTGTTTGTGTTGGGTTAACTGGAAGAGAATCAATGCTTGCAAGTTTTTCTTTTCCACATTTCTTACAATACCAAACTGGGAAGGGAACACCATAGAAGTTTTGACGAGATATGCACCAATCCCACTTTAAACCATCAACCCAGTTTAGGAATCTCTTTTGCATTGTTTTTGGGTGCCAGTTAACTTCCAAGCCTTTTTGATAAATTTCATCTTTGTGAGAAAGAAGGTCAATAAACCACTGTTGCTTTGTTAGGATTTCAATTTCTTTTCCACAACGTTCATGTGTTGCAACTAGGTGAGTGATGTCTTCTTGCTTATACAAAAGGTTTAGTTCTTTTAGTTTTTCGATTGTTTTTTCTCTTGCTTCGCGAATCTTTAGTCCTTCAAATTCGCCAGCAAGTGCCGTCATACGGCCGTTTTGACCAATTGCTTCCAAAACTGGAAGATTGTAGGACTTTTGCCATTCCATATCTTTTTCATCACCAAAGGTGCAGCACATAACAACCCCAGTTCCTTTGTCCATCAACGCTTCTTCATTTGCTAGAATTGGAACCTCTTTGCCAAAGATTGGACTTATGGCTGTTTTTCCAATAAGGCTGTTGTGTTTTTTATCGTTTGGGTTAACAAAGACGCAAACACATGCTGGCAAAAGTTCTGGTCTTGTGGTTGCAACTTCAAGTTTTATATCACTATCTTTAACGCCAAAATAAATATAGTTCATTTTGCTTTCAATTTCTTTTGTGTCAATTTCAGAAGAAGCAATTGCCGTTCTGCATTCTGGACAAAATAGGGTTGCTGATTTTCTTCTTGAAACTTCGCCTTTTTCATATAGTTCAATGAAAGATTGTTGGCTTATTTTTTGGCACGCTGGCGAAATTGTTGTGTAGTATTGTTCTAGGTTGCAAGAAAATCCAAGATTGAAAAACAAATCTTTATAAATTGGCAAAATGTTTTCCATTTCCTCAGAAACTTTTTGTGTGAGTTCTTCTCTTGTTGAATTATCTGGGTTTAGATTATATTTTTTTTGAACATATCTTCCACTTGGAAGCCCGTTGTTATCAAAACCCATAGGGAAGTAAACATCAAAACCGCTCATTCGCTTGTGTCTTGCAATAACATCAATTTGAGTGTAACTAAACACATGCCCTGTGTGTAAACTTGGCCCACTAATTGTTGGCGGTGGAGTGTCAATTAAATACTTTGGCCTATTATCTCTTGGCTTATATGCATAAATGTTTTTGTCTTTCCAATAATTTTGCCATTTTTGTTCTGTTTCTTTAAAGTCATATTTTTTGCTTAACATTTTGTTTTGTCCTTTTTGTTAGTTTATTTATTCAAGTTTAACATTTCATAAATGAAAAGTCAATAAATAAATATTTAAAATAAGAAAAATGCCACTTATTTAGTGGCATTTTTGTTACTCTAACTCATCAGTAAATTGACTGTTGTAGAGTTGATAATATTTTCCTTTTTGATCTAGAAGAGTTTGATGATTTCCTTTTTCAACAACATCTCCGTTTTCCATAACCAAAATAATATCTGCATTTTTGATTGTTGAAAGCCTATGAGCAATCACAAAACTTGTTTTGTTTTTGCTTAATTTGTCCATGGCTTGTTGAATGAGGGTTTCTGTTCTTGTGTCAACTGAACTTGTTGCTTCATCTAAAATCATCATTGGCGCATTTTGTATCATTGCTCTAGAGATGGTTAGAAGTTGTTTTTGCCCTTGGCTGATGTTTGTGTTTTCTGATATTGTGCTTTCAAATTTGTTTGGAAGTTTTTCAATAAAGTCGTATATTCCAGCATCTTTTGTGGCTTGAATGATTTCTTCATCGCTCGCATTATCATTTCCAAAACGAAGATTTTCATTAATTGTTCCCTCAAAAAGCCAAGTGTCTTGCAAAACCATTCCAAAAAGTGTTCTTACATCTTTTCGTGACATTTCTTTAATGGAAACTCCATCAATCAAAATATCTCCATCATCTAGTTCATAAAATCTTTCAAGGAGGTTTACAATAGTGGTTTTTCCAGCCCCGGTGTGCCCAACAATTGCAACTTTTTGTCCTGCTTTAACCTCTAAACAAAAGTCTTTAATAACCGTTTTATTTTCATCATAACCAAATTTAACGTTCTTAAATGAAATGTTTCCTTCTGGATTTGAAAGAACTTTTAGGCATTCTTTTTCTTTTGGAATTTCTTCTTCATCCAAAAATTCAAAAACTCTTTCAGAGGCGGCAACCGTTGATTGTAAAACGCTGGCAATTGATGCAATTGATTGAAGTGGCCTTGAGAAAATTCTAACATATAAAATAAATGACATAATTGCACCAATAGAAACAGCACCATTAACTGCCAAAATTCCACCAACAATTGTAACAGCAATAAAGCCAAAGTTTCCAGTGAATTGCATAAGTGGCATCATAATGCTTCCAAAAAATTGGTTTTTGTAACCAGATTTATATAGTGTGTTGTTTAAACTTTCAAACTTTTGTGATTCTTTTTGAGTTCCGTTGTAGGCTTTCACAATGTTGAGGTTAGAATAAACTTCTTCAATGTGGCCATCAAGTTCTCCCAAAGTTTTTTGTTGAATTTTATAGTATTTTTGTGATTTTTTAACAATAAAGAACACAAATAAAAAGCCAAGGGGAACACAAATTAGAGAAACAAGTGCAAGTTGCCAGCTAATGACGAACATAATTATAATAATTCCCACAACTGTTGTGAGGGCTGAAATAATTTGCCCCAAACTTTGGTTCACGCTTTGAACAATTGTGTCAACATCGTTGGTGATTCTAGATAGTGTGTCGCCATAACTTTTTTTGTCGTAATATTTAAGTGGTAATCTATCAATTTTTTGACTTATTTCACTTCGCATTTTTCGACCAATTTTGGCTGAAATAACACCAGTGATATAGTTCTGCAAATATTCAAAAAGTGCTGCACATGAGTATAGACAAACTAACCAAATTCCCAAATAGGTCACTTTTGAATAATTGATTGGAATTCCATACATTGGGGTTGAGGCAACGTCAGTGATGTCTCCCAAAAGTTTTGGTCCCAAAATTGAACAAACTGTTCCACTAATTGCAAAAATAATTGAAAAAATAAGTCCAACATAGAAAGGTGCTAAATATTTTAAAAATCGTTTCAAGCCTTTTTTAAAGTCTTTTGCTTTTGCTCCTCCCACCATGCTTCCCATAGCGTTTCTATTGCCGTGTCTTGGAGGATTGTTTTGTTGTTTTTCGCTCATATTATAATTCCTCCTTATTCAGTTGAGAGTAGGCAATTTCACGATAGATTTGGCAAGAAGATAAAAGGTCAGAATGCTTGCCTTGCCCAACGATTTTTCCGTTGTCTAGCACAATAATATTGTCTGCATCCATAATGGAGCCAACTCGTTGAGCAACAATAATTTTAGTGGTGTCTTTATATTCTTTGTTTAACTCTTTTCTTAATTTTTTATCTGTTAAAAAGTCTAGAGCAGAAAGGCTGTCATCTAAAAGCAAGAATTCATTATTTCTTGCAAGTGCTCTTGCGATTGTGATTCTTTGTTTTTGACCACCTGAAACATTGTTTCCGCCTTGACTAATCTGGCTGTCGATGCCGTTTTCAAGTTTGTCAACAAACTCTTTGGATTGGCTAACTTGCAAAGCTTTTTGAACATCTTGCTCATGTTCTGTTTCATCCATACCATAGCCAATGTTTTGTTTAACTGTTCCAGAAAAGATTGCACTTTTTTGTGGGGCATAGCCAATTTTGTTATAAAGCGATTCAAGTTTTATGTCTTTTATGTTTGTTCCATCAATTAAAATCTCGCCAGAAGTTGCATCATAAAAACGCATAATAAGGTTTAAGATGGTTGATTTTCCACTTCCAGTTGAACCAATGATTGCAAGTGTTTTGCCTTTTTCTAGTTTGAAATTGATGTTTGTTAATGCTTCTTCACTTGCTTCTGGATATGCAAAACTAACATCTTTAAATTCTATTGTTCCAATGTCTTTAACATCAGTTTTTGTTCCGTCTATAATGCTTGATTCACATTCCAAAACTTCCCTAACTCTTTTTGCACAAACATTGGCTCTTGGAAGAATTAAGAACATCATTGAAAGCATTGTTATGCTTGTCATTAAAATTGTGCTATATTGCGTAAATTCCATCATGTCTTCAACAAACAAACTGCCTTGACCAATTAAATATGCGCTAAGCCAAACGAGTGTTAGAGATAATCCATTCATAATAAGCCCCATAAAGGGTGACAAAACTGCCATTGTTTTGTTTAAAAATATATTAATATCATAAAAGTCTTTATTTGCTTTTTCAAACTTTTTTGCTTGTTTTTCTTGTGCGTTGTAGGCACGAATAACTTTTATTCCAGTTAGATTTTCTCTTGTTTGAAGGTTGAGATTATCAACTCGTTTTTGCATTACCTTGAATTTTGGGAACACAAAGAACATAATTCCAATAAATAGTGCGGTGAGAAGTAGGATAAATCCAGCAGTTGTTAAAGAAAGTTGCCAACTCTTGCCAACAATTTTAATGATTGCAAAAATTGCAAGAATTGGTGCTGTGAACAAAAGTCTAAAAGATATTGCATAAGTTTGTTGAAGTTGTGTGATGTCATTTGTGGACCTTGTGATTAAACTGGCTGTTGAAAACTTGTTAATTTCGTTCATGGAAAGGTTTCCAACTTTGGTGTAGAGATTGGCTCTAATTGTTTGACAAAGTTTTGCACTAACTCTTGCGGAAAAATATCCTGCGAGCACAACACTTAATAGTGAGCCAAACGCATATGCCAGCATAATAAGCCCTTCTATTGCAATTTCAGAAATTGGGGCACTTGTTCGAACCATAAAAATAACTTGTGCCATACTTTCTGGAAGTTGTATTGTAAAAAACGCATCACAGGCAACAAACACAATAATAAGACAAAATTGCAACCATTCCTTACCTGTCATATATTTTAATAATTTAAACATTTTAACCCCTTAAATTTTTAGTTTTTAATTTTAATGGAAAACGAAATTCTTTATAATGAAAAACATTATAATAAAACCTTTTTGTGATATAAACTATCTTACATAATGATACTTTATAACATTAAACATTACAACAAAACTTTTATAATGTGAAACATTATAATGAAATGCTTCTATGGTTTGAAGCATTATACCAGAATGGAATAAAATAATCAATAAAAAAATGCACTCAAAATAAAAAATATAACAATTTAAACAACTTTTTTTATTTTGGCATATAAAAATATATGAATTATTTGAGTGGAAATAACAAAATATCAAAAGAAGCAAAACTTGTTGGGGTCAACTATGTGGAAAATGCAACTCTTGGGAAGTGTGAAATCTATGGTTCCAAAATCACAAATAGCATTGTGTGTGATGGGGCTGTGATAATTAATAGTGTTTTGGAAAACTGTGTTGTTAGGCAAAATGTTAGAGTGGGGCCATTTGCTTATTTGAGGCAAAATGCCTTTATTGAACAGGATTGTAGGATTGGCGATTTTGTTGAGGTTAAGAACTCACTATTAGAACGTGGCGTGAAGGCTGCCCACCATGCATATATTGGAGATGCTTATGTGGGTGAAAACACCAATGTTGGGTGCGGGACTGTGTTTGCAAACTATAATGGGAAAATAAAGCAAAAAACATATGTTGGTAAAAACACATTTATTGGTGCAAACACAAATTTAGTTGCACCAGTTGATATTGGCAATAACTGCTTTATTGGTGCTGGCACAACGATTAGAAAAAACTTGGAAGATAACACTTTTTTTGTTGGTGTTATGGAAGAGAAAACAAAAAAGATTAATAATGAATAATTATTTTATGTTGAATAATAACAGTTTTGAAACAAAAAAGTTAAAAAAATAAAAATGGCTTTATTGCCATTTTTATTATTCTTCATCTTCATCTTTATATTTTTTGGATTTTCTTGTTTTTTTCACAACTGTTGTTTCACTATCATCACCAAAGTTTTCCACTTGTTCCAAGATTCCATTTTTGTCAATGAGCCCACGACTTCTAAACACAATATACAAAATGTATGAACCAATGCTGACAATTAGATATAGGATTGAACCAATGGTCACCCCTCCAAAACCTATGGCAGCGAACAAGAACACCAAAACAGCAAGACAAACAAAAATTGTGTATAACAACTCGCAAATTGCTTTCATTCCATATTTACCAATTTTTAATTCTGCACATTTGCCCATGCTATATCCCCAACCCCAAAGACTTGTGATTAGTAATAGCACTAGCAAAATTATTGAAATTATTTGCAGTAGGGCAGATATACACAAACAGAAGTTTGACCAAACTGTGATGAGTCCGTAACCAGATGTGGCACCAAAAGACCAACCCAAGATGAGAATAAAACATATGGTTGCAACAAAGACGAAAACAAAAGGGAATGAATTTGTTTTCTTATTTTCCATAATTTCGCACTCCTTTTTTGATATAAGTAGTATATACTAAATTTTTAAAAAAAGTCAACAAAATGCAATATTTTTGCTTAAAAAATGTAAAAAATATGTAAAAATTGAGTTATTTTTCAAAATTTAGTATTTAATTTTTGCAAATTTATCTTTTATTATTTATTTACAAACGCAATATATAGTTGCAAAAATTAATTTTTTGTGATATTATAACCTTATCTTCAAGCCCCCATAACTCAACTGGATAGAGTGTCTGGCTTCGAACCAGAAAGTTGCGAGTTCGAGTCTTGCTGGGGGTGCCAAAAATTAAATCAGTGAATTTCTCACTGATTTTTTTGTTTATGAAAATTTGATGTTTATTGTTTTGGCTTTTTAAGAAAGTTTGTGGAACAAATGTTGTTATAATTTATGTGAAGTTTAAGAAATGGTTGGGAATCTTATTTATTATTTTGGTTTGGGGTTATGTTGAATAAAAAAATCACCACAATGTTGTGATGATTTTTATGGCGTTCCCAGCTGGACTCGAACCAGCAATCCCGACTTAGGAGGTCGAAGGTATATCCCTTTACCTATGGGAACAAAAATTTATATTTCTATTATAACACAATTAAAACATAAAATCAAATGGTTTTCGAGATATATTTGTTTGTATTATATGGTGGGTTATGTTTTGCGAAAATTTTATGTTAAAAAATTGAAATTTTTATGAAAAATGTGTTCAAAAATGCAAAATATATATTTTTTTATTCAAAACAATGTGCAAAATTTGTTAATATAGTGTCAAAAATAGCGCATTTAGGTGTTAAAAAAATTTAACTTTATTGTTGAATTTTGCTTTAATCTGTTTGATTTTGTTACTTGAATATATTATAATATATAATATAAAATCAAGTAGCAATCTTTGGTTTTGACTGCATAGATGCTTGAATTATACAAAACATAAAAACAATAGGGGATAAGAAATGGGAAAAGTTAAACACACAGTTTTTGGATTAATTCTTTGTTTGTTGTTCGCTCCAATTTTGGTGGCGTGCTCACAAGGAGTTCCGCTTAATGGAATTTCTTCCAATAAAGCATTCTATTCTGTTTTACAAGGAGAGCAAGTTCAACTTGAGGTCAACTTCACTCCAGAAGAGGCAACCAATAAATCGGTTACCTATTCTGTTATTTCAGGTGGGGAGTATGTGACCGTTGATGAAAATGGTTTGGTTAGCGCTTTGGTGGTTGATGGGAAGGCTCACGAAGCGCAAATTTTGGTTACTCCAGACTATGACTCTAGACTTAGAACAGTTTTTAGAGTTAAAATTTTGGCAGATAAAATAACTTTGGATACTCCATCTAATTTAAGGTATGACAACAACAAAAAATCTATTGTTTGGGATGAGGTTTTGTTTGTTGATGAAAGCGATGGTGATATTAAGATTGCCAATTATAATCCTTGCTACACGCTAGCAATTGCTTCTGGTGATGTTGAAGATATTGATTTGGCGGAAGAATTTGATGTTGGAAGGAATCTATCTTATGTTTTCGGCGAAAATTCTTTTAACCAATCTGGAACTTATTCTGTTTGGGTGAAATCTTTAAGTGATGATGAAGAAACTTTTAGAGATTCGGCTTATTCCCAAAGGTATGTTTTCACAATACTAGATAAACCAAGTGGAATTGAAGTGAAGAATTATGAGATTTTGGTTCCAATTTATTCTCAAGACTATGTGGCAACACCAGAAAGTTATGACATTTCAATCTTTAACAAAACCCAAAACGAAGAACTTGATGCAGACACTTTGAGTTCTTTTGAAAAGTCTCAAAGAATAATTGATGGGAACAATTATGTTTGCTGGACAATCCCTCACGACAATATTGGCGAAGACTTTGGAACGGGTGAGTTTGAAATTTCTGTTAACTTGAAAGGTGATGGACAAAGATTTTTTGACCCAGTTCAAAGTGGGAGCAAGATTTTTTATCAATTAAGTGCTCCAACTGGTGTTGCGTTAATGGAAAATGTTGTGGTTTGGGATGCTGTTCCAAACGCAAGCCAATATGAAGTTGTTGTTAACGATGGTGACCCTATTGTTGTGAATGTAAATAGATGTGAGTTAAATTCTGATGACTTGGATTTAGAAACAAATAATATAAAAGTTAGGGCAAAAGGAAATGGCTTAGAAAAACTTGATGGGGCATTTTCTTTGGTTGACACCGTCAAACTTGCAAAAGTGGAAAACTTAACAGCAACACTTGGTGGTGGTTCTCAAACAATTTTAACTTGGGATGATGTTCTTTTTGCTGGTGAATATCAAATTCTTTTGAATGATGAAGTGAAAACAACCATAAACCAAACAACATTCTCTTTTGATGATGGAATTGGTTTTGTTGAGGGAGATAATATAATTTCCGTTGTGGCAAAACCAAAGCAAAACCTTCAAGAAGGTAATGCAATGCATTATATTGAAAGTGATAAAGCAAATTTGAATTTCACAAAACTTCAAAACCCTATTGTGCGCACTGGCGGTGGTGAACTTGTTTGGAATCAAGTTGCGGGTGCAACAGGTTATTCTTTGGAACTTATTTACAGTGTTCAGGAATTAAATTCACAAAATGGTGAACTTGAAACAAAACAGAAACATGATGTAATTGCTTTGGGTGCAGCACAAACTTCATATTCACTTGCAAACACTGAAGTTGTTTCTTATCCGGCAGGAGATTATAAGGTTTGTGTTAGAGCGATTGGGGACGATTTGTTTGTGAGGTCTGCTAAAGAATACACAACTGAAGACATAAATAATATGCTTCCATTCATAAAACAAGAGGCCCCAACAAGCCTTAAAATCAATGGAGATGGATATTTAAGTTGGAATAATAGTTCAACCTTTATTTCTAGCGAGTGTGATATTGTTATTACTGTGCACAATAAAGCAAACGGAAATAACACAAGTGGAGATATTCAAATAAAAGTTTCTTCAAATAAAAATGGAGAAAGCCTAACATCATATTTAACAAATTCTGGTTTTGGAGAATATGTGTTTAGTGTTAAAGTTATTAACAATAAATCTGATGTGAGATATCTCAACTCTGAAGAGTCTGAAAAGATTGGCTTTTATCGTCTAAATGCTCCAACTGGTATTAGAATTTCCAATGGTGGATTTGCGTGGGATACGCTAAACACTGGTATTAGCGAAATTAATGAACAAATTAAAAATAAGTTTAGATATGTTTTGCAAATTGGTGGAAATATCCCAATTTATGTTAATCAAACAACAATAATTAATGGAATTGAGCAATATAACACGACCTATAGTTTGGCACCAAGTGATTGCTATGAGGGCAGAAATAGTGTTGCAATGAGAGCGGAAATTTTGGGCGGAGAAGATGGTAATGTTATTGAGATTGATGGGCAAAGAATTTACCTTTTGAGTTCAGGGTATGGCTCTTCATTAACTTTTGCGAAATTGGCCACACCAAGTGTTCCAGAAGTTTATGGCGATTTTATTCGTGGCTCTATGGTTCAAGGTAGTAGCGTTTATGGAATTGCTTTAACAAACTCATCTGGTTCCACTTCATATAGAACAACAGATAGTGAATTGAATGGATATTGGCAAGTGGGTTATGCTGATTTGATGGCACAGGACGCAAGAGAAGGGAAGTTAACTGTTGCAGCTATGGCATACGGAGATGATGAATATTATGTTAATTCAAACTACTCAAGAACATCATTGGAATTATACAGAATGTCGGCACCAACATTGTTTGTTGATGAAGAACAATATGAAGTGTGTTGGAATAGTGTTAGTGCAACAGTTAATTCAAACATAACTTATGCTAGCAGATATCAACTTCAGTTCAAAATCAATGAATTGGATAACTGGGGAGAACCTATTATTATTAATGGAACAACTTGGAACACAAGTGCTTTGGATTATGGAAGATATAAGGTTAGAATACAAGCCTTAAGCGATAGACCAGAGGTTATTTCAAGTGCTTATTCAAACGAGTTTTCATTTGTGAAACTAAAAGAAGTTGATTATTCAACTCTTGAAGTTAAGAATGAATATCCATATAACAAAATCACTTGGAGCAGAATTTATCCAGGTGATGAAAATAAGGTTGATTACATAGTTAGAGTTTATCAAACTCTTTCAACGGGTGGAACAAAACTAATTTCTTCAACATTGGTTGAAGATTTGGGGATTGACATAAATCCAGAATTTGAATTTGGAAATTCCCACACTTTGGAAAGATGTGAGATAAGCATTCAAGCAGTGAAAGCTGGTTATGTTAAGAGCAATGTTAGAACAAATAACTTTGTGATCAATAGACTTGCAAAACCAACAAATTTGGATGTTTCGGAACAAGATGGTGAATATAGGCTTTCTTGGATAGATAGTGCTGGAGTTGGGTTATATTCAATTTCTTCAAATGGTTCAAGTATTCAAAATGATGTTGTTGATGATTATTTTGATTTAAGTATTCTTAATGCGGGTTCAAACAGATTAACTGTTAGGGCTATTATTGACGCTTCTAACGCTTCTAATTTAGCACAATCAAATGGTGCTCTTACATTAAGTTCTCCTGAGTCTAAAGATTATTTTGCTGTTAAACTTGCTGAACCAGTTTTAAGTGTTTCTGATGGGCTTATTAGGTGGGTTGATTCAAATAACACAAAGTTCGGTTATGAACTTATATTCTATGAAAACAATCTTCTATCTAGCCCAGAAATAATTCAGTTAGATGCATCACAAACATCTTATGATATGAGCCTAAATAGTCGTGCTGGAGTGTTTACAGTTCAAATGAAAGTTTTGGGAAATGGTGAAAATTATATTGATTCAAGTGTTTACACGGGTTTTGAAAATCCAGTTACGCAATTAAGTGCTCCAACATTCTATGTTGAAAATGGAATTATTAAATGGAATGCAATAAATAATGCAACTTCTTACACCGCGGTTGTTTATGAAAGAGGTAATGAAAGTAATAAATTTATTCAAACTGACATTGTGGACTGCCAAGAACAAAATGGCGTAGTTAAATATCAAATGCCACTTGCACCATTGCAAGGAAAGACGGGTGAAATTAGATTCACATTGCAATCTATGGGAACCAATATGCTTTCAAATGAAACAGAATGGGCATATATCAATTCACAGCCAACAGCTGTTCATAATGTGAATAAATGGGCAATTCCAACAGGAGTTAGAATTGTTGATGGAGAAATCACTTGGGACAAAATTAGTGCGAGTGAAACAACACAACTTGGATTGCCAACGTTTAGTTATTATAATGTTTTATATGGTGACCAAGAAGCACAATCAAGTTTGAATGAAGCTTATTTTGATTTAAGTTCAAGAATTACAGAAAGGCAAACTCTAGACATTAAAGTTTGTTGTGTTGGAACTCCAAACTCAAATAAAGATGGGGCTTGGATTAACAGTGACTACACTTCTGCATTTTCAGTAACTATTGCTGGAAAGCCAATACTAGAAATTGAAGATGGAATTTTGAAATGGAGAGAAAATCAAGATTCATTTAACTACAATGACTATGAGATTTTAATTGATGATGTAACTTCAGCGCAAATCACAACAAATCAAACTCTGTTAACACTAAATACTTTTGGTGATTTGTCTGCTTACAGTGCTGACAACTTGGCTCAAATTGAAGCAATTGTTGCAATGACAAATATTTCAAGCATTAAAGTAAGGCATAAAGGTGTGGCACTCAGCACTGTTTCTCAATATGGCAACTATGTTAACTCACAATATTCTAATGAATGCATAAACGTTAAAAAGTTGGCAGATGTTTCTCAAGTTAAAATAAATGAAGATGGATTATTTGAATGGAAACAACAAAACGCCGATGAAGAACTTTTTGTAATGATTGATGGTGTGGAATTTAGAAAAATAACTGGAGATGGCGAAGAAGAGCCTAATTATAATTTAACAAACGACACTTTTGTTGGAACGTTGAATTTTAGTAAAAGTTCATTTGAAAATTCAAACTTCTCTGTTAGAATTTCTTACTTCACTCAAAGAGCTAATGATGGTTCATACTATTTGAATAGTGAAGAGAAATATATGAGCGCATATAGATTCTCAAAAATAAATCAGGTTGGTATTTCAGATGATGGGTTAAAACTTGAGTGGAACTACACTCAACAATCACAAGGTGCTTCAAATGATAAATTTATTGTATCATATAAGTTTAGAAGCCCAGAAGATAATGCGTTGAGTATGAGCTCAATCACTGCAAGTGAACCTAAAATATTCACAGAAGATGAACTTATGTTAACCTATAATATGGACGGAACAGTAAATGCAAGTGTGCCATTTTGGAATGTTGGAACATTTTTGGTTGACATTCAAGTTTCATCAACAAGTGCCAACGTTATTCCAAGTGAAATTGTAAGTTCCGAAGAGCTTAAGTTTGATAAGTTTGCTGGTGGACAAGGAACAATGGAGAATCCATTTGTTATTCAATCAATAACTCCAACTCAAGATGGTTTCTTTAGTAAAAGCATTTCTGCAACCGAACAATTCTATAACATTAAAAAATTGCAAACACTTTACTTCAGTTTAGATGAAGATGTTACATTATATGATGGAGACGACCTCTATGTTGCGTCTGGAGGAATAGACTCAACCCGTCTTTGCTCTAACTTTATGTTTGATGACAATGAATTCACTTTCTTTGCAGGTGGGCTATATGGAAATGGACATACCATTCATAATTATCAAGTGTATGAGGGTGCTATTAATGCTGGTTTATTCTACGCTGTTTATGGAAAACCAGTTGAGGGTGCTGGCTCAGCAAACAATAACTTCTTTGGAAGACGTGGTATTATTAATGATGTAACACTTGAAATTGCTGAATTTGATTATGGTCAACTATTCTCAGACATTGGGTTCTTTGCGACTTATGGTTATGGGGCATGGTTTGTGAACTGTAAACTTGAGATGTCTGATGAATTAAAGAATAATGAAAACCATGGAATTAATTTTAGTGTGACAAATGCTGCATCGGAAATCTTATATGGTGGAATTGTTGCAAGACTTGATTCATCAAACTCATATTTGCCTTTGGAAGATGGGGAAGATGTTGATAGGAAAGCAAAAATTATTAATTGTGTGACCGATGTGAACATCACTCTAACGCGTGGCTCAAACTTGTTAAACTCAACTATTCGTATGGGAGGAATTGCTGGTGCTATTTATGGTGCAAGTGTGATTAACTGTAAGAACACAGGTAACCTAGGTGCATCACAAATTGGTGGAATTGTTTATTCAACATTTGCCCCAAGTTTGGATAATGAAAACGGATGGGTAAATGTGATTAGTGGTTCAACAAATGAAGGAAAATTAACCTCATATGCCACACAACAAGTGGGAACTGTTGAAGGAACAAAATCACAATCAGGCGGAATTTTGGGATTTGGTGGTGCAAGAACATTTGTTGTTAACTGCTTGCAGGCAGGAGGTTTGGAAGTTGTGAATGGAATTCGATATGCTAATAATGGTGGCACAACAAAAGTTCAAGCGGTGATTTCTGGAATTGTTGGCTCAAGGTCTGGTGACATAATATTAATGAACTGCATAAACGTGGCAAACAGAGTTGATTATAATGATAATTATGTATCAACTAATGACTCAACTTTCTATGGTCTTTCTGCGGCAAATTCAGTTATAGCCGATTATTGTTACTACTTGAGTGATGGCACAAACTATGTTGGTGGACTTAATGGTAGTGAGAGGAGCTTTGGAGTTTCTGAGGTAGACCTCAAGGCTGGCATTGGTGAAGGGGCTTTTGTAAGTTTTGGAACAATTAATGATGTAAATAATACGCTTCAATATATGCCAACAAGTGTTTACTATCCAAATGCTACTGATCCTCTTGGCACGTTGAACACAAACTTGTTATATGATAGCATGATTAAAGAATTGAATTTATTCTACTTTGATGGAACAAATTATCCAATATTAAAAACTTACACAGTTTTGTAATTTAAGTTTAAAAAGAAAAGGTGAAAACTATGTCAAAAGAAAATAAAAATAGAGCAAATACTCACGCAACAGAAATGATGGGGCAGAATGTTTTAAAAAATTCTCAAAAAAGGAATATGAAACAACTGATAATAATATTATCGGTATTTATCATTTTGCTTGCTTTTGTTGTAACTTTTGTCGTGGTTTTCAATCAAAACAAAAAAAGTGTTATTGCAAGCCAACTTGAAACACCTCAAAATGTTAGAATTGAGGAAACGATTGAGTTTGACAATAGCAAATATGAATTACTCTTTGAGCCCGTTAAATATGCAGACTACTATTCAATTTATATGTTTGAGGGCGAAGATGAAGTTAAAAATGCCATTGAAGAAAAATTTGCTAATGTAATACCATATATTAATACCACAAGAACATCAGTTGATGTAACAAACACCATTGCGGCAATTGGAGATTATTATTTTTCAGTTCAAGCAATATATCGAAAAGTTGAATCTTATAGTTCTCTTTTAAGTGATCCATATCAAGCAATGGTTATAAATCGTTACACTCTTCAAACTCCATCAGTTGTGGCACAGTCCACAAGAGAAGGAATTAGTGTAAGCTGGAGAAGTGTTTCAAATGCAACAAAATATAATGTTAAATATGAATTAAACATAAAGTATAAAGAAACAGATGAAACACTTTTTGAAACTCCTCAAATTATTTCAGGTAACTCATATATTGTGCCACAAGATGTTTTAAACACAATGAGAGGTTATGCTGGAAACGAATTTGTTGTGCAAGTTAGGGCAACATCAGAAAACAAGTTTGTGAAAAATGGCGATAATTTTGGAGAGGCGGATATATTCACATACAAGTATATTGAAAAGCCACAAATAACGAACTATAGTTTTATAGGCAACAAATATTTCTTTGAGTGGAATGAACAAGAATATGCTGAGGGTTATTATGTTTACATCAATGGAAACTTGGCGGCCACACTAACAAACCCTCAAGAAACTTCTTATGAGTTTGAACCTGAGGGATATGGTAAATATAATGTTAGTGTGCGAGCATTTAATACTTCAAAATATATTGATGATTCTGAAATCAGTGATGTTGCCTATTTGCCTGATTTTCGCGCCACAACAGCACCAATTTCAAACCTATATGCTGAACGCGTGAATGAACAAATTAGAGTTTCTTGGAACTTGGAAAGCGAAAGGACATATTATTATGTTTATATTCAAAATGAAAATGAAGAAATTTTTGAGGATTTAAACAATAATGGTTTTTACGATATTGGCGAATCATTTGTTGATGCAAATGGCAATGGTGTGTATGATGGTGGCTATATCACAAAACCTGGTTCAACAGAAAAGTATTATGAAATAGTTGACAGCACAAATACTTTATATTTTGATTTGAATTTAAGTCCAACAGGATATTATAAAATTAGTGTTAAATCACTTCGACAACAAGAATACTTTGACCCAAGCATTGGTTTTGTTAGGGTTATCATAAGATTTGATGATACTGTTGGAACAAAACTGGCAACACCAAAATTAAGTTATGAAGATGCATCTCAAAATATTGTGTATGGAGCAAATAGCCAAATAGTTCAAGCACCTATTGGGGGCGATGGAAACATAATAAGAACCATTTTTATGGCTCCAAGAGCCACTGATAACAATGGTTTTGAAATAAAAATATATGAGGGCGAAAGTGCTTCAGGAACGCTTTTGCGAGAACAAATTATTCCAAAAGTTGCTCTTGAACTTTCCACATATAGATATTCTCTTACAAACTTCTTTAACATTTATGGTGCTGGCAAATATTATGTAACATTAAAATCTTTGGGTGGTTATTTACTATTTGAAGATTCAGATGTTGTTGGCACGATTGTTGACCATACCATAAAACTTGAATCACCTAAAAACTTTTCTATTAAAGAAGAAAGTGATGATGTTGTGATAACATTTAAAGAAGTTGAATATGCAAGCAAATATCAAATCTATTCCACAGATGTTCAAAATGCAATAATCACAGTTAATGTTGATGATAACACCATTACTGGTGGATATCTCTTTACAAGAGTTGATGGTTTAACTTTGGGTTATGATGAGGGTGACCAATACATAAAAATTACTAATGTTAAACACTATTTTGATGATAAAAATCCGGGCACCTACACATTTTATGCTGTTGCAGAGGGTGCAGACAGTAGATACACTAGGAGTGTAAGTTCAAATAATGCTTCCTTTAACCTTATAAAATATGTTAACACTCCAATTTTGTCACACACCAGCCAATTAAATGCTGCGGGCCAAGATTCAAATGAATATTATGTTTTCTGGCGATACACAGATTTATCAAATAGAACAATGTTTGATGAAAGTCAAACTTTTGATGTGTTTGTTAATGGCAGGAAAGCGGTAACAAATATATCATTTTCTGTTGCTAATTTATATACATTTGATGGTCAAAAATATTATGGACTTGAAATAAGTGAATATGCTCTTCCAGGAAATAACATTGTTCGAGTTCAGGCAAACAACTGCAACAACTATCTTGCAAGTTCAAGTGAAAAAGAGTTTAAAGACGCAATTATTGATGGAATTTCGGTTAATGAGGCATATCGATACAAGATTGAATATGCATATGATTTCACAAAGAATGTTAGTGTTGGTGGAACAAGAACGGAAAGTGGGGTTTCATATTACATAAAGTTCTATTCAGAAAAATACGCAAACAATTTTAGGTTCTGGTTTAGCAAAAACAACGATGATAGTGGTTACTCTTATGAAGAGGCAGAAGCTGATTCAAATGCTTTTGCAAACACTTTAAATGTTTATTTGAGTGGTTTCACAAACAAAGAAACAAAGATAGATATTGATGAAAGCTATTTTAAATTTAACGGAATGACAAACATTCACTTAGATGTTTCTTTTGATATAACCAAAGATAATAAAAACAACTATATAACAGCAGAAAGAGCGGGCTATATTATAGGACTTAATAACAAAATCATTAACTATAATGATGCATTCCATATGGAAGAAGTGGAATATTTTGACTATGATGTGCTCACAAATGAATTAACTTTTAAATATAAGATTTCTCAAACTTCAACAATTCAAACATTTGTTATATATTATAAGTTTGATGATGATGGCCTTATTAAAAGCATTCCAGTAAGTAAAGATGATTGCTTGAACCGATATAATAATGGTGAAATAGAAACTATTTCTAGTTTTGATTATTATGTGTTTAGATTCCCTCTAAACTTTAATCAAGTTGGAAAACTCTTTATTAAAGTTGTTCCAGCGAATGCTGTTGCCATTGTTATGCGAGATGTTGATTATAAAATTTACTACACATCTCAAACACTTATGGCTCCACAAAACTTAAGCATTGAAGGTGGTGTTGTTTCTTGGAGTGAAGTTGAAAATGCTTCAGTTTACACAAGTGACAACAAAGTTCACCCATACACTGTTCAAATTTATGTTGATCAAGATATAAATGATGAAGATGCCATTGTTTATGCTGAATATGATTGGGATGGAACAGCAATAAATATTTTTGAAACTAAACCAGAGTTAAAGAATGGAAAACACGATATTTTTGCAAAAGTTCAAGCCAATGCATATAAATATGCACTTGTTGAAGGCCTTGAAGAATATCCAGGAACTTTTAGTGCAAAGCAAGATTATATTGGCCACTATGTGAAAGTGGATGATGACTATGTTTTGGTTACATCAAGTAATGTAAATAATGATGGTTTTATTGTCACAACAATCACTCAAGCATATTATCCACAATATAGAGCCAGTGAATGGTCGGTGAGCAATGTGTTTGCATACACGCCTAGTTTAATCGCTCCAACAGTTTACTTCGATTCAAAAAATCCTGACTTGCTTATTATTAAGAAAGAACAAGCTTATATTTTGGGCTTAGAATATGAACTATATCTATCTGATGGAAATGTGTTAGTATATCATCAAGATGCTGGTGATTCATCTGATATTAAAATAGATATTAAAAACATTTTGATCACAGAAAATGGACTTGGTGCTGGAAGATATTATTTGTATGCAATTTCCAAACACACAGAGTGGAATGTTGAATCTCCTCACAGCAGCCCAGAAGTTTATTATGACATAACAGAAAGTTTGAATCCAGTTGACATTGTTGTTAAAGATGGTGGCAAAGCACAAAGTTACGCAACAAGACGAGATGTTCAGGTGGAATTTAAGAACTTTAATGACGAGGAAAAACTTGAAGGTTTTGAAATTTATTTCCAAAAACAAGGTTCAGACATATCTAATAATAGTGTTAGAGTTTTAGGCTATAAAATTTGTGTTGTAAAGAATAGTGATGGCACATTTATGGTTCAATTAATAACTAACATTAATGGCGAATGGCAAGACAGACAATCCACTTTCCCAGATGGTGTTAGCATAACTTTGGATTATGCTTATGATGAAGATACACAAATGGGAGTCTTTACAGTTAAATATAGTGCTGATTCAGATATTTTCACAGCCACAAAGAATTATAATGTTTATGTTCGTATTATTGGAACACAATTCTATCTTGGCACAAATGCGATGGCAAGCATTAACTGTTTTGATGGACAGTTCGCCAACCCAATCATTTATGTTGAAGAAGAAAATGTGTTCTATGCTTCAGCCGATGTTTCAACAAATAATGTTAAAATTTTGATGAGACCATTAGATGGGGTTAGAACAGCAAATATCACAATTAGAAACATTTTAAACACAGACTTAAATGAAATAGTTGTTGAAAATCAAAGGTTAGAAACTGTTGGCGGCTTCTTTGTTTATTCATTTAATCCATATAGTTTCTTTTATAATAAGTTAGGAATATATGAAATTTATGTTCAATATAACGAATTTGGTTATATTCAATCAAGTGGACAAAGTAATGCAGTCTATGTTTACTACGCATATCAGGGAGAAGGAGTGGAATCGGTTAGTGTTGAAACAAATATCTCAAACCTTCCATTAAACCTTCAAATAACAGTTAATAATAGTATATATTCAAATGTTGATAAATCAACCTTTGAAAGTTTTTCTGTTGAATTGCTTCCAATTGAAGATGGCGAATATATAGATAATAGCACATTAGGCCCAACATATTTAACACTCACAGAAGATAATAAGTGTGTGATTGAATCACTTAAAGGCAGATCTGAAGGTAAATATTTAACTTCAAAAACCACCAACGCAAACACAACAATATATAACTTTGCAATTCCAATTAGCACAATTTGTGGATTTGGTAACACTTGGGCTAAGTTGGATTGGAACTATGTGATTAATGCTTCAATTAACTACACAAAGGCAACAAATCTTAATGCTATTGTTAATGACATAACTCCAGTGTATGTTCCAGAAGTTGTTAGTAAAACAAAATTGTCAAAATATTTGATAGATTTAAATTTGGTTGTTGGCAAATATTATTATGATGAAACTTTAAATGAATATATAAAGATTTTGAGCCAATATATTAATGCAACAGAATCAACTATTGTGGTAAATGATTACACACTTCAAGATACCGATAATGTGTATGATTTAAACTTTGCTGAAACTTATGCAACATATGAAAGTGTGTTAAACAACACTTATGTTGGCAAATATTTCTATGATTCAGGGATCGGTGGCTATAAAAAGATTTATAGTGTGGAAGAAGAGCGAAACGGGCTTGGTCAGATCACTGGACTTGGTGTGTTCGATAGAGAAAACACCAAAATGGATAGTTTGGTGGTTTTGGGTCAACCAGGTCAAAAGAGTTTGAGTTGGGACGAATATCAATTCACAACAAGGTCTCCTCAGTCTTCAAACACTTTAACAACATCAGACAAAACACCAGCACTTGTTCGAGTTAATATTGATAAAGATGGAAATGTTAATTGGGATGGAAACACTCAAACAACATACTACTATATATATTATGCTTGGGACATAGCAACAAACACAGCAAAACTATTCTATAATGGTGTTGGTGGCGTCAATTATTATGAATTAGATTTATCAAATGATGTTATTTCATTTAGTGATGGCGTGTTTACATGCAATTTCTTAAATGCAGAAGTTAGCGAAAACTACATTTGTTTATCAAATTCGCTTGTATATAGAAAGGTTGAATTTAGTGAAGATGTTTATGAAAATGTTTTAAATGGTGCAAATTATTATTATGTTACAGCATTTAATGAAAGAATAAGACTAGACGGTTCAAATATTAACGGAGGAGAAGATGAACGATATTTAGAACCAGAAGGCACCGCAGCTAGTTATGCATTAACGGGAGCACAGGTTTATGAAGAAATGTTGTTTGAACAAGCACTTTACCTACAAAGAACTTTAGATATTTTATTTGATGCTCTTGAAGTATATTACGACGTAAATAACACACTTGTGAAAATTGAAGAGGCAAAATTGAGTTCATATGCGGATGTGATGTATGTTAAGGCGGAGAATTTGGACATTGATGAAGCAGAGAACAAAGTTCTTCGAACAATCACAGAAACCAACATAGATTGGCAAAACAAATGGCTTAAGGTTTCTGGAAAAGGAGCCAATGCTAAAACAATGTTCAACATTGACTCATACCTAGGGCGTGAAAACTATATTTATGGAACATTTATTTATGCTATGAAAAATGGGTGCACAGCATCAAAGGTTTTGTATCAAAACTTTGTGCCACAATTTACTTATAGAATTTCAAATATGAACTTCACAGCCACAAAATCTGGCAACAATGTGACAAGATATTTAGTGTTTGATGATTTTGATTTAATGCCATTTAGTTATTATAATGGTGTTGTGTTAAATCAAGCTTTAATAACACCAGAAGTTAGAAGAGCATTATATAAAACTATTAATATCAAATTGCTGGATAATGCCATTAGTGAAAATGAATGGGATTACTTGAGCAATGTGTCATTAAATAATGGAAATGTTGTTGTTACGCTTGACTCAAATATTAGAAACTCTGACAAGCAATATAAAATCAACATAAAAACTAATGACTTAATGTTTAATATTGAAGGTAAAGAGTTTGTTGTTATTCCTGCAATAGATATTTCTCACAATCTTGATATTCCAATTATTATCAACGAAAATGTTAGCCTAAGCCTTGACAAACAGTATTATTTGGGAGAGGGAATGGTGGAATATTCAATTCGCTTTAAGCAAATTGATTTTGCAACTCTTTATAAAGTTTCTATAACCTCCAAAACAAAAACAGCAGTTGCGTCACAAGATGAAGAAAAGATTTATTTCAATGATTATGAAGTGATTGGTTCATATTCAATTAGGGCAAACGTTGATAATTTAACAGAAGTGGTTATTAGCGGAAATTCTTATAAATATTATGAATATGATTTAACTGACTTTATAGAAAGTTTGTCAGATAATTTTGATGATGATGAATATTATTTTTGGATTTATGTTGATGTTGATAGTGAAAAAGACATAGATTCAACATTAAGTGTGTTAGATAATGAAGAAACAGATGATTTCACAGATGGAACCGGTAGGGTATACAAAATTTCAAGAGAGAACTTTATTCCATACAAAAAAGCAACAAATGTTGAAAATCTTGTTGCTAACTTCAATGATGACATAATAACTGGTCCAAATGGAGAATCTGGAAAATATTTAACATTCACCACAGGCCAAAATGAATTTGATAACAGCGTCTATAAAGTGCAAATTAAGGATCGTAATGGAAATAATGTTATATTTATAGATGGCTCACTAAATGAGTTTGATAGGTGTTATTTCACAAAGCTTTCTAGCGTTGGTTTTTCAGATGGAGAAGTTAGAATCCTAAATGTGGCTGATGGAAATCCAGACAATAAATATTATTACACATATGACTCTGCAACCAACACATACACTGTGACATTAAATATAACCACAGAAATGATTAATTTTCCTGCCGGAGATTATGTGGCAATTATCACAGTTGTGCCTATTTCTGGCGACTTGTTGTTAAGTGATGATGTGGAGAGTGATGTAGTAAAGAATAATAGAAAACTTGTGTTAAAATCTAATAAGTATATAACAATGCTGGTTGACGGATATGTTTCTGAAATTTTGAATGGTGAACCATTATATTATAATGAAGTTTTGTTCGACTCAAGCGTTTATGAAGATTTGTCAAACAACAACTATTATTATAGAGATGGCAATGATTTCATTCAACTCACAACAAGCAATGTGATTTATCAAGGTGGAACATACTATTATAATGAGATTGCAATCAGTGAAATTTATGTATATAGCATATTTACAGAAGCTGAAAACTATTTATCAACAAACAACCCAATTAGAAAATACTTTAATGATAAACAAATTATAACACTTGATACATTTGATTTGAATGATGTTGATTGTGTTGAAAACTGGGTTTCTGGATTAACTTCTGCAACTGGACCAGTTGGGGCATTTTTGGAAATTGCATTCACACACAACGGTTCATATGTTCCTATTGGTGGCAATAATTGGAATTCATTAGATATCTTATTAGGAGCCAATGCAACAATATTAGCAAGAGATTTGGAGCCTGGAACATATAACATTTTTGCAAGAATCAAAACAAATTTCGACAATGGTGCATACTTTAAACAAATTGCAGATGATAACGGCTGTGTTGTGACAGAGGAAGTTGAAATTTATCATGAGTTTGATGTGTATAGAAGGCATATGATTGGTGAAAACATCAAAACAGAGATTAAAAATGATGGGCAATTTGAAGATATTTTGGTAACAACTGGAATTAATGAAGCAAATGCAACATATGAGATTTACTTCTATGATTCAAATGGCAATTTGGCATTTAAAGCTGCAAATTATGTTGCGGGCATAAATAAATTTATTAGAACTTATGATAAAGATGGAAATGTTTTGTGGACATCAGCCGTTGGTAGAGCACTAAAACAAACTTCAAGAAATAGTAAAGTTTCAGTTTATGAATTTATGCTTGCAAGCAATGAAGTTCTAACTTATGATACCTACACAGTTAAATTCAAGTGGATTTCATCGCAAGCAGATTTGAATAACAACATTTTGAATAGTGACACAGCTGAAACAGCAGGTGTTCAAATTAGATATGATGTTGAACAATTTGTGGCATTAAGTTTTGGTTCAAACAAAAACATTGTTTTGGATACAGAAACATCATATTATAGATTTGAAACATTTGCAGATGGCGTTTATGTTGAATCCTACACTTTAAATATTGAATTAGCTATGCCACAAATTAACTCAACACTAGTTTACTATGTTTATGCAAAAGACATATTTACTAACAGAGTTATAACCTACAGAGCATATGTTAAAACAACAATTCAAAGTTTTGAAAAAGTTGGTGATGCTTGGATTATAACTTATGGATATGAGCTACTAAACACTTCATCCACAGAGTTTACTATTGTAGACAATGTTTTGAAATTTGATTTACTTCCTTATGTTTATGGCGTGGACCAAGTTGTTGGCAAATATGAATATAGAGCTACATTGGAAGTTAAAGATGTTGCAAACATAATAAGTCTTCAACCAAACAACCAAGAAAGGAGCATAAACGCTATTTATGAAGATGTTTATGCAACACAACTTGACAAAATTACTAATAATGAAACAGATGAAATGAATGCCATAACTCACCACAAGGGTGTTGAATATCAAAACTTATATCTAAGAAATCTGGAACTTAACATGAATAATGGTGTTCTCACTTGGGAGTTTGCTGACAACCTAAGATTTAGAATGGTTTCAAAAATTTTGATTGTTGTTAATGACAAAGACGGAAATATGTTGTTTAATGACACAAAAAATGTTTCAGAAAACAGTTCCTACGATTTAAGCACAATTTTGCTTGCTGATAATAGTGATGTTGAAAACTTTAATAACATTGAAATCTATATTGTGTTAAGAGAGGCGAATTTATATTGGAAAGTTCCAAGTCCACTAACAAATGCAGACATTAAAGTTGTTCAAAATGGAGTGGAAATAACTATGGCGGATAGTGCATTTGTTTGGGAGCCTAACTTGCTTGATGGCGGCAGAGTTTCAGGACAAAGTTGGTCTGCTGGAGAAAATCCAAATAACATAAGTTTTAACTTGCAATTCAATGAACAATATGCAAAAGACACAAGACTTCAAGAAGAAAACACTCCATACTTCACAGTTGAAATTTGGAGAATGAATTACGCAGAATACACTGCACCAGAATATGACTTTTATGATAGGGATCAACCAGAAAAATCTATTGATGAAATTGTTGCAATTAATGAAGGTTTAAGTAATCCTATTACAATTGAGTATGAAAAATATTCACAAAAAGATTGGATGGAAAGTGAACTCTTCCAAGAAGCTGTGGGAGTTGAGGGAGAAATAATTAAACCAGGCTTTAATCTTGCGGTGAAGGAAGGAATGGTTTATTCAGATGGTTTGCGCCCATATTCGTTTAATCTTAAAGAACTTTTGTGGTATGTTGGAAACACATACACAGAACTTTCTAGTGCAGAAATAACTGCAATAACTGAAGATAACTTTGCTTTGCAATACTACTTGCAGACTGAAGATAATTATGTTTTGCTTTCAAACTACTCAGATTTTGAAACAGCAAGAGATAATAATGATGATATTTTCATAAAACAAAACAAGTGGATAAAAAATGTTTGGACACCTCTTAACCAAAACGAAATTTTGCCAGGTCAATATTTCCTTAAAATCAAACTTGTGGACGGCACCAATAGTGGTTATGTTGATGGACTTATTTATGAGGCAGGCACTCACATTTTGGAACACTGGTTTGTAACTGATGTTCAATTTGTAACAGATGATTTTAATGTTGTGTTAAGAAATGCTAGCGCCACAAATAAAGATGTTGTGCAAATTGATGGCAAAGATTGTGTTCAAGTTGCAGGAAAAGCAAACACAAATCTTATTAAATTCACAACAGAAAGTGCCATAACAGATGAAAACGACCCTAACTATATAACAGAAAGTGAACAACTTGCTTGGGTGAACAATGAACAAGATGTATATCTTACATTTAGAGTTAAAAGCACTGGCGCAACTCTTCCACATACTTCTGGATTGTCAATAATTCATTATTATGCAAACACATTCTTGAATGGAAATCCAGATTGGACAATTGGCAATGAAGATAGTTTTGCGGTTGATGCAAACGACTGGCAAGGAACTGACGAAGATAACTATCATGTTTATGTTGTTAATGTAACAAATATAATTAATAACAATAAGAGCCAATTTGGTTTACATAAATTTAGAGTTGTTGTTAAACTTGCGCAAGGTCAGGCATATAAATCTAACGCTGGAACAGAAGCAATGGCAGACACGGAAGCTTATGTAAATTATGTGAAACTAGACACTCCAACTTATGCATATGAATATCAAAAAGGTGGAAATGGTGAAAATAGTGGTAGATTTACAATATATGTTAGATTTAATTTCACAAACTGGTTGTCTAACAAAGATGGCAAGCAATTTATGGTCAACTTAAGAGCTTACGAAAACATAGAAACAGCGGAGCAACAGGCTTATATTGATGCATTAGAGTATACAAAATGTTCAATTTCGCTTTCAGATTCACTTAGATATGAAGTAAGTTGGGTTGTGGAACTGAATAACAACAATATTGAGGCATTACAAAATATAAAGAAGAATAGGCCAATAACATATGAATCTTTTGTTGATGTTAATGGAGTTAGTCCATTCCTCATCAACTCATCTCACAAAGTTGATAACCATATTATTGTTGACAGTTATAATGCACCAAAAGAGTTTGCATATGAAATGACACAAAGTGATGACGGCTATTACAAAAACTTTGTCAAAGAAAGTGATGAATGGTTCGATGTTCGAGATTTAACAAAATATTATAGTATGTCACTTACTGTTGATGAGGGTGAGGCTGGAAGAGGGGTTGCAACATTAGATGCATCTAGTAAGGTTGCATACCTCAATGATGAGGATGAAATTTGCTATGAAGATGCTTATATTTACTATAATCTAGACGGTGTTAATGACAGCAATAAAAACAATTTCCATTACTTTATTGTGTGTGTGACAAAAAGAGATTCAAATGACAACACTATTGATGTTTACACAGATTATTATTTCATTGTTTGGTATAACACTCAAACTGCTGCAACTAATGTGAATGGAGTAACAGGTTCAGAACAAGAATCAAATGTTTATATTAGACGAGTTGAATTTCAAGAATTTGTTGATAGCAATGTGAGTGGCTCTTTCGTTCCATATAATGGTGAGTTAGACGCAAATGTTGAATATTATTACTTCAACACAGAAACGGAAGCCTACACAAAGTGTGCCACAATTGAAGAAGCCCAACAAATTATAAACAATAGTCGCAAACTCTACATATATTCAACCGATGCAGCTAGAAAATATATGCTTAAAGAATATATTGAGTTAGATGATGATCAAAGAGAAATTGTTGGTGCAGAGGGTGCGGCTAAATATGAAAATCGTTATATTTTGCGTGATGGTAACTATATTGCCCTTTCAACGCCGGGTATCTATGAATCTCTGCAACTAAATGGAAAGATTGATGAAAACGGCATACTTATTAAAGATGAACCAATCTATGCAAAACAAACAGTTATTCCATATAAAACAACAGAAAATGTTGGTTATTACCAAACTTCACTTAACGCAAACACATACGAGATAGAGAAACAAGTGGTTATTGAAAACTTTGGAATGCCACTAAAATTTCTTGTTGATGGAAACAATTTCAAGAAAAATGTTTCAAACTTTGAATTTAGGGCAAAAATCTTTAATGAAACAAGTTACACAATGACCAGTAACTCGGCATCACGCAAGAGCCCAAATGTTAACCACTTTATTGAAGTTGATGAGGCACAGATTTCGAGTGTTAAATTTGGCTTATATACAGAAAATGGTGGGGTTAAGGAGTTTGCTGAAGAAACCGACACTGTATTGTTTGACAATAATGACAGAGTGTGCTTGTTGTTGGAGGTTTCAAACATCAATAAAGCGCAAGCTGTTAACCTTATTTATGAAATAACGAGAGGTGAAGGTGAATCAAAAACGCTTGTAGCAAGAAATCTAATTACTATTAATCTAATACGCAGCAACAATGGCATTCGAGTTTCATATGATAGTGATGAAAATGAGGACAAGATATATCAAATATTAATTTATGATGGTGATGCATTTTCAACCTTTAAACAATATTTACCTGGAGATGTTTCCTTCAAGCTTCAAGCAATTGGTTATGTTGCCAATAATAAAGAACCATATTATGCTAAAGATGGTTTGTCATTAGTGCCAAATGATTTTAATTACCCACTTGATGTGTTCACCAAAGTAACCAGCGAAATGAAATCACAAACTGCAAACTATATAAACTCACAAAGCATATTCGAGTATGAGGATTCAATCACAGTCAAGAAGCAACTTAATATTGTAGGGGCGGATGATGTGGAACTTCTTGATGTAAATGGAAAGGATGTTTTCAAAGATCTCTTGTCTGTTGGTGATGATGTTGATGATTTTGAGGAATATTTAGGTGCAAACCTTGAGGCGATTGAAAGTGACAACACGATATTTAAAGTTGTAACAGAATTTATGTTACATTTTAAAGAGCAATTTCATGCGGGTGAAGGATTAGAAGACAAGGTGGTTAGTGTTTATGCAAACTTTAAAGACGAAGAAGGCAATGATTTAGTCACACAAAAATTTGTAATGAACACTTCGTCTAATGCGTCGCCAATTATTTCTGTTGATGACATCAATAGCAATGCTAATATCTACAATTTGTTAAGTAGCAAAGTTACAGATGCTAAGCTAATATATGTTACTTTCCAACTTAAATATGAAACAACTGATGATAACAACTTTGGTTATTGGATTGCTAGTCTTACACGAACTTTTGCCTTCTATTTCTATCACAGTGTGGAAGTGAAAACCCCTGAATATAGCAACATGGTGTTTGACACACAGAGAGAAATTCAAAAGACAGACAGATATGGCAATTACTATAAAATTGGATATTTGGTTCCAAAAGAGTTAACCATTAACTTCCAAAAAGCTGAGAAAGACCAACCAACTGATGGTTATCAGATTAGGGTTGATTATACGGTTAGTGGCGAGTATTATGGTAATGAGAAAGACATTTTCGAAATGGAGGCAGAGGCAACAGCAAATAGTTATAATGTGTTAAACCAACTATTTAAGAAGAATAGGAACGAAAGTGGATTTGATATTACCAAGCAGGCTTGGGAGAAAGGGAATGATATAATAACATCCATCACTCCTTACTACAATGTGAATGATACAAACCACAATATAAACTACAAAATTTATGGAAGTGAAAAGTCTGCAACCCACACGCTTCAACTAAAACTTTCCAACCTCCGTAATTTAGCAGTTGAATATTATTATGACAAAGACTTTTATAATGATTGGACCGATTTAGATGATATTTCCAGTAGTGATCTGTTAACAAAAGCACGACAGCAACCAAATGCAGAGAAAAAAGAAGGCTTTGCCGTTGGAGTGTATGGATTGAGAGGTTTGTGGTATGAGCAAGCCTTTAGGACCAACACAAGTGTTTTTAATTCACACAGTCGAACCAGCCATGCATTCACTAGTCCAGCAGATGAGGGCATTAACTATGGCTCCTTAATCGAGGACGATCGCAACTGGAAGTTATATGTTTATACTTCTTCAATTGCTCGTAATCCTACTGCAACATATGATAGGAAGACAGCAACAAATCTACACAAATACTTTTTTAACGCCGAAGGGGTTGTTGAGGCATTAAACTGGATTATGCAAAGCAAAGATGGAGGCTCCTATTATATTAGTTATGAACTGACGGCAGGAAATAATGAAATAGCTAGTGGAGAATCTGGCAGATATCCATTTATATATAGGAAAGTATATAGTGATTATGATGATATTTCAATTAGTGGTGGCACCGATATGAAGGTGAACATTAGTAATAGTACAACACCTAATACAACATCATATACAAATTATCCTAACTCAGACACACTAAAAGTCACTGCAAATATTTGGCAACATGAAGTCACACCAAAAACAGGTTCCAACACCCCAACTGTTTCTTCTAATTGGACAAAATCTGACTTGGGTAGTTCATGGACTTATTCAAACGCGAGTAGAACTTATTCTGTTGACCCAAGCCAGTTGGATGCCTTGACATTCAATGCAAAAGATTATGCCACACAAAAAGTTGCTACTGCATTGACTACTAGATATGGATATATTAAAGAAGGCACATATGGTGATGTTACTTATAATAATTCAAATGCTGGTTATTTGCAGTTAGGGAAAAACAAAATTCAACTTAAAATTTCTGGAAATTCATATAACTTAGGCTATAATTATCTGTATGGTGGTGATGTTTCTATCTCTCTTCCATCATCGGCTCAAATAAATCTTGATAAGAATAATTCAGCTGAACAAATTGTTGGAGAGGATGGAACTGGAGCATATTATTCTAGTTGGGATGTTCAACAAAATTGTCGTTTTCAACGTGGTTTGTTGGGACCAATAAAGACTGGGGATTATTCAAATCCATTTGAATCAGAGTTAGAGCCAGAAACTTTTGATCATTATCAGGATGTTTATAATAGTAATAGTAGCGATTCTGTAATAGGAATGATTTATGCAAATATTCTTGTTTCATATGAATTCTACATACGACAATTGCAATATAATGTTGCAAATAGATATAATTATATTGCAAGTTTTTCAGATTCAAACTTTGAATTTAAAGATAACACACAATACTCTGGAGATAAAGTTTACTTAACTTTAAAAGCAAGTGGTAAGAAAGTAAACAAAATTA
The DNA here is from genome assembly GCA_905235475.1 of uncultured Clostridia bacterium. GTDB lineage: Bacteria > Bacillota > Clostridia > Christensenellales > UBA1242 > UBA7584. The sequence continues at coordinate 23,622 of CAJOLU010000002.1, read as the reverse complement.
ATAACGCAACGCTCACCCTAACGCCACTATTTGGGGATAGTTATAAAAGTTATGGTATAGTATCAAAAACTTTAGACAGAAACCTAAACGTGGCAACGGAAATCGCGCTTGAATCGAAGGATATGCCATATGATGATCAATTGAAGAAAGTTGCTAAAGTTAAAACCAACACTTTTTATATATGGAGACAAGTTAACGTTGTGACATGTGTAATTTCTGCTGTAGCAAAAGCAAAGAAGGAACAGAAAGGGGGTTTATTGGATTTGGGAGATGCCCTGGTAATGTATTATACTTTAAAGTTTAGCAGTGTAAAAATCCTGTATGATTATCCACTTGTTTTTTCAGCAACAGCAACCTTTGAAGCTGGTTATAGTTGTATATTGGATGCGGGCTGGTTGGGGGAAGATGAAAAGACTGCTCAGCTGAGCAAAGATGTGAAAATCGACCAAACATCAACAATCGTCGACGATGATAAATGGACTCAAGATGGGGTTCCAGGGCTCGATTTGCTTGCAAGAGATGTAGAGTGTGGCACAAGGGGCTGGATAACTTCTATAAGCTTAAAAATAAATAACGATTTTAACGACACAATTAAGGCAAAAAATGGAGTTTATGAAGAGAGTTCAAGAATACTAAAATAGAGAGTTCATCAAAATAGCATTACAACAAAAAAAGAAGCAAATTTTTGCTTCTTTTTTTGTTAAAGATTTCTTGTTATGTCGTCAACAACATTAATGATTGCATCTTGTGCATCATTAATGCCACCAAGCACTGAGTCCACAAAGTTTTGAATAATTCCAGTCTTCTCACCTGTTTGTGGAACGTTGTTAATAGGCAAACCCATTGCATCCATTGAACTTCCAAGAATTTGATTGTTTGTGTCAAGCCCTAAAGAAGTTTGTTGAAGGTTCGCAATTTCCAAGTTGGTGTTTTGTTGAATTTGCGCTGTTTTTGTTATGTAGTCTGCTTGAAGTGCATCAATGTTTTCAACACATTGCCTAATTTGATTTGCGTAACTTGGGTTAATGCTGTTATAATATCGTTCTAGACCGTTGTTAGCATATTTTGTATCAGCCAATATATTTATATAATCTGAATATTCTTCTGACACTGTAAGTCTGCCATATATGTCATAAGAGTTGTTGCGAATTTCTGCTGGAATATTATAATACTCTTTTAAGAAATCTAGTGTTGTTCCATCTGGAACGTGTTCATCAAACACCAATGTTTTTGTTATTTCACCCGTGTTTATGTCATAGTGGTCAATTGTTCTAACACTTGCACCTAACCAACTCAAAATTTCTTGATCTTTTTCCATTGTTAAATCAATATTGTAAGAAGAATAGAGATCTTTGATATTTTGTGGAATTTGATTATAATAATCTGCTTCAAATTTTTCATACATTTTTTCTGGTTCTTGCGCTTCCAAATAGTTTTTATATCTTGTTAAGTATGCAACATAACTTTCAAGTGGGCGATAATCTGAGTCAACAAGTCTTGAAAAGTTATTACGACCCATAAAAGTACTTTGTTCTCTATAGCCAGAAGCGGTGTTTAGTTCCTCTATGCGTTGATATTCTGCAACAATTTGGTCATTAATGCTTTCTTGCAAAGATTTTATTTCTGCTTGACCCTGATTTTTTATGTCAATAACAGCAATTTTATAATCATTTGAATTAATCAAATTCAAGAATTCTTGTGAGGAAGCATCAACATTTGATGCGTAAGGAGAATTTCCATCCACATTGATTAACATGTTGTTAACCAATGAACCTGCGTAGTCAACAGAATTGTAGTGTGTTGTTCCACCGTTTTTCCCAGATTGAGTTGCAACATAAACTCCAACACCAACGCCAGCAAGTGCAACAGCAATAATGGCAGCACCTTTGGCAGAAATTCCACCTTTTTTGTTTTGTGTGATGTTTCCTTGTTGGTCATAAAGTTTAACTGCAGCCATGCTTGTTGCCATAAGGGCTTGCGCACTGTTTGTTCTGTGAATGTTTGCAAGTTGATTTACAAGTGGTGTCACTTCTTTTGATAGTTCTTCATCTGCTTGTGCTTCTTTTAGTGTTTTCTTGCCAAGAACTGTTTTAAGTTTTGCTTGAATAGATTTTGCTTCATTGCTTCCTTGGCTGTAAATTTTGTCTAGTTTTGCAAAATCGCTTACAAGTGTTTCTGCTTTAACAGCACCATTTGATGTTTTTTCGGCAAATTCAGCAATATCTTTTCTTTTTTGTTGAATTTTGTCTGCATCTTTTCTCATATTTTTGAATTGATGTAACAAACTTTGGCGTTTAATTTCAGCCATGGCAAACTGAACTGGGTGCACCAAAATTGGTGTTTTTTGTTTTTCTTCTTGTTCTTTTCTTTCCATAAGACTAACACTCCTTACTTTTTTATTGTAAAGATTATATCACTTTTAACCAGATTTGTCAATAGTTTCTTTTATTAAAAGAAAAGGCTAAAAAATAGGGAAATTGGCACTATATTATTAATTTTTTGTAAATCACTTGAAATATTTATTCAATTAAGGTATAATGAACTATAAATGAAATATTTTAGGAGATTAAGAAAATGACAAACACTTATCGCACAAACGTTTGTGGCGAAATCACAAAAGATTTTATTGGAAAAACAGTGAAAGTTGCTGGTTGGGTTCACTCAATTCGTGACCACGGTGGAATCACTTTTATTGACCTTAGAGAGCAAAGCGGAATTGTTCAAATTGTGGTTAATGACGACAAAATGATGGAAAAAGTTTCAAGAGAAGCGGTTATTTCTGTTGAGGGCGTTGTTAGGGCAAGAGGCGATGACAATATTAACCTAAAACTTAAAACTGGTGAAGTGGAAATTGTGGCTTCATCACTTGTTGTGTTGGGCGCTGTTTATGCACCACTTCCTTTTGAGGTTGGCGACAGCAAGAATGTTAGAGAAGATGTTAGACTGAAATATCGCTATTTGGATATGCGTGACCCACAACTTTATAACAACATAATCTTTAGAAGCCAAGTTATTGACTATATGAGAAGTGAAATGAAGAAAATGGGCTTTTTGGAGATTAACACTCCAATAATCACAGCATCAAGCCCAGAGGGAGCAAGAGATTTCATTATTCCAGCCAGACAACACCCAGGCAAATTCTATGCTCTTCCTCAGTCACCACAAGTTTTCAAACAACTTTTGATGGTTGGTGGTTTTGAAAAATATTTCCAGATTGCACCTTGTTTTAGAGATGAAGATGCCAGAGCAGACCGTGCCGCTGGGGAGTTCTATCAATTAGATATGGAAATGGCTTTCTCAACTCAAGAAGATTGGTTTGAAGTTGGAGAAAAACTCTACACAAGCATTTTTAAGCACTTTTCAACAAAAGAAATGTCTGAAGCGCCATTTAGAAGAATCCCATATAACGAAAGTTTGGAATTATATGGAACAGATAAACCAGACCTTAGAAATCCGCTCATTATTCACGATGTGACCTCTGTTTTTGCAAACACCAATTTTAACGCATTTAAGGGGAGCACAGTTAAAGCAATTTGCGTGCCAAACTTGGCAGGACAGCCAAGGTCTTTTTATGACACTTTAACAACCTTTATGATTAACAATGGTTCAAAAGGACTTGCTTGGATTAAGGTTGAAGAAAATATGGAATTTAACAGCCCTATTGCAAAGTTTTTGAGTGAAGATGAAAAACAAGGATTAATCAAAGAACTTGATGCCACAGTTGGTTCAAGCATATTCCTTCTTGCTGGCAAAAAGGCAGCAACAATAAAACTTGCTGGAATCCTTAGAAAAGAACTTGGAGAAAGACTTAACCTTTGTGACCCTAATAGATATGAGTTCTGTTGGATTACAGATTTTCCACTTTATGAACTTGATGATGAAGGAAAACTTGATTTTGCACACAACCCATTCTCACAACCAAAGGGTGGAATGAAAGCATTCGAGCAAGACCCACTCACAATTCAAGCAGACCAATGGGATATGGTTTGTAATGGATATGAACTTGCAAGTGGAGCGGTTCGAAACCACGACTGCGCCGTTATGGAAAAAATGTTTGAAGTTGTTGGATATGGGGCAGATGTTGTTAGAGCAAAGTTTGGAGCCCTTTATGATGCATTTAAGTATGGAGCCCCACCACACGCTGGAATGGCACCTGGAATTGATAGAACACTTATGCTTCTTCTTGACCAAAACACCATTCGTGATGTTATTCCATTCCCACTAAACAAATCTGCATTCGACCCACTAACGAACGCACCAAGCACAGTAACCAAAAAACAACTTGATGAAGTTCATATCAAAGTTGACATAAAAGAATAAAAAGGAGAAGATATGATTACCGTAACCGATTTGGAACTATCTTTTGGGGGAGACCCACTATTTAAAGATGTTAACCTAAAGTTCACACCAGGCAACTGTTATGGTGTTATTGGTGCTAATGGTGCGGGAAAATCAACTTTTCTAAAATTGCTTTCTGGCGATTTGGAAGCCAGCAAGGGAACTATTGAAATTCCAGAAAAAGAAAGAATGTCTGTGTTAAAGCAAGACCACTTCCAATTTGATGAGTTCACCGTTATGGACACAGTTATTATGGGCAACAAAAAACTTTATGACATAATGAAGCAAAAAGAAGCATTATATTTAAAACCAGACTTTTCTGAAGAAGATGGAAACCTTGCAGCCACTTTGGAAGCAGAATTTGCTGAAATGGGTGGTTGGGATGCTGAAAGTGATGCAGCCAAACTTCTAAACGCCCTAGACATAAAAGAACAATATCACTATGAAATTATGGGAACGCTAAATGGTTCGATAAAAGTTAAAGTTTTGCTTGCACAAGCACTTTTTGGAAATCCAGATATATTGCTTTTGGACGAGCCAACAAACCATATGGACGAGAAAAGCATTCATTGGCTTGAAGACTTCTTGCTGGATTATCCAGGAACAGTTATTGTTGTGTCGCATGACCGTCACTTTTTGAATGTTGTTTGCACACACACAGTTGATGTTGATTATGGAAAAATCAAAATGTGGATGGGCAACTATGACTTTTGGTATCAATCTAGCCAACTTATGCTTCAATTAACAAAACAACAAAATATGCAAAAAGAAAAGAAAATTGAAGAGTTAAAAGCGTTTATTAGGCGATTTGGTGCAAATAAATCAATGGCACGGCAAGCAACAAGTCGAAAGAAAATGCTGGAAAAAATTGAAATAGAAGATATGCCAGCATCAAATAGAAAATATCCTTACATTAATTTTAAGTTCGAAAAAGAACTTGGAAAAGATGTTTTGGAGTTTGATAGAGTTAGTTTTAACTTTGATGGTAAAAAACTTTTAGATAATGTTTCATTTAGAGTTAACCAAGGCGACAAAATTGCTATTTTGAGTGATAACGAAAACGCTGTGACATCTCTTTTTAACTTAATGGCTGGAGAAATTATGCCAGACGATGGAGAGATTAAGTGGGGCAAGTCCACTAATGTGAGTTATCTTCCAAAAGACCAAGCAAAGTTTTTTAACACAAACACAAAAATTGTGGATTGGCTTCGTGAATTTTCAAAAGAAAAAGACAACACTTATTTGCGTGGATTTTTGGGACGTATGCTATTTAGCGGAGATGATGCCAACAAACCAGTGAATGTGTTAAGTGGTGGAGAAAAAGTTAGATGTATGATGGCAAAACTTATGGTTGAAGCGGGAAATGTTTTGCTTTTGGATCAACCAACAAACCACTTAGACCTAGAAAGCATCACCGCACTTAATGATGGTATGATAGACTTTAAGGGCGTTTTATTGTTTTCATCTCATGACCACCAACTTTTGCAAAGTGTTGCAAACAGAATTTTTGTAATAAAAGATGGGAAAATAATCGACTATATGTGTGATTATGAAACATATTTGGAGAAAACGAGTTAACCTTATTTGTTTTACTATAATATAAATTATTGAGGTAAAAAAATGAAAATTTATAACACATTAACAAACCAAAAAGAGGAATTTGTTCCAATACACAAAGATGAAGTAAGAATGTATGTTTGTGGTGTTACTGTTTATGCTCCACTTCATTTAGGGCACATTCGAACATATATTGCTTATGATGTGATGGCGGAATATTTTGAAAAATTTAAGAATAAAAAAGTTTTCTATGTTAGAAACATAACCGATGTTGGTTCTGTTGTTGGAGATGCTGATGAGGGAGATGACAAAATTGAACTCAAGGCAAAAGAAGAAAAAGTTCACCCACTAGAACTTGTGGACTATAACATTAAAGGAATGTGGGAGGGGCTTGACGCTGTTAGATGCCGCCGCCCTAATATTAGCCCAAGAGCCACTGGTCACATTGTGGAAATTATTGAGGCTGTTTCAAAAATGATTGAAAATGGCTATGCATATGTTCTTGATGGAAATGTTTATTTAGATGTTTCAAAAATTCCTAACTATGGAATTTTGAGTGGAAACACGCTAGACAAACTGTCTGCTGGTGCAAGGATTGAATATGATGAGAGGAAACACACACCATATGACTTTGCTGTTTGGAAGAAGGCACAAAAAACAAGTGTTTTGAAATGGAATAGCCCATGGGGTGTTGGATATCCAGGTTGGCACATAGAGTGTTCTATTATGAGCCAAAAATATTTAGGCGAAACATTTGATATTCATGGCGGTGGAAGAGAACTTCAGTTCCCACATCACGAAAATGAAATTGCACAAAGTTATGCACTTGGGTGCAACACTCCTGCAAAGTTTTGGGTTCACACTGGAATGCTTAATGCAGAAGATGGAACAAAGATGAGCAAGAGCAAGGGAAACTATGTAACTGTTGAAGATGCGCTAAAAACTTATGGCCCACAAAAATTGAGATGGTTATGTGCTTTTTCGCACTACAGAAGTCCGCTAGCATTTTCAAGGCAACTTTTTGCATCAATTGATGCTGAAAACAAAAAATTAGAAAACTTTATTAGCAACTTAAAAATTGGTGTGGGCAACACTCACAATCAAGCATTAGATGATTTGCTTAATGAATTTAAAACAAAATTTGAAGAACAAATGGATGATGATTTTAATTGTCCAAACGCGTTAACAGAAATCCACACTTTTGTTAAAAAGGCAAATGAAGAAATATCAAAAAATTCATATGATGCAAAAAATGTGCAAGAAATTTTGGAATTTTTCTTAAAAATTGACTCAGTTTTTAAAGTTTTTGACTTTTTGTATGAAAAAGAAGATGAAAAAGATGATGTTGATGAAGAAAAAATTAACAAATTAATTGAAGAAAGAAACAAGTTTAGGCAAGAGAAAAACTATCAAAAAGCAGATGAAATTAAAAAGCAAATAATTGACTTGGGCGTGGAGATAACAGATAATAAAGATGGAACAACATCATATAGAATCAAATAGAGCAAAAAAGATAATTAAATTGTTTGATTAATTATCTTTTTTTTGTTAAAATATAATCTATAAATGGAAATTAAAAGTATGGAGGGGGCCAGATGGAAAGAAGATTAATTGTTGGGGTTGTTGGCAATGCTGCGTGTTGGTATGGAAGCAGCAATTCTAATGATAGAAAAAAATGGGACCTTGCCTATGATCTTGGAAAGACTTTGGTGGATAATGGTTATCGTGTTTTGACCGGTGGAGGCAGAGGTGTTATGCGTGCCGTGATGGCAGGTGCTCATGCAAGCAAAAAATATCGTGAGGGCGATACCATTGCAATTTCACCAAGTTATGATGAAAACGACTCAAATGATTTTGCAGATATTGTTATTCCAACAGGACTAAATGAATATCGTGATTGCATGGTTGCAAACTGCTCAGTTGTTGTTGCAATTGGGGGTGGAAGTGGAACTTTAAATGAAATTAGTTTTGCCTGGAAACATTGTAGGCTGGTTATTGCATATACAAATGTTGAAGGGTGGAGCGCAACAGTTGCAGGTGTTCCACTAGATAACAATCACAGATATGACTTTAAGGAAGACAAGGTTTGGGGTGTTACAAATGCACAAGAAGTTATTGAAATCATAAAAAAATGGTCAAAGAAATATAATAAGGTGTTGGGTGCATTAGATATTGGAAAAGCCAACTTTGTTGAAAGAAAGAAAAGCAACTGGGTTGGCCCCAAAATTACCACAAAGATAAACAAATTACCATAATTTTGTTATGTGGGTTTTAATCAGTCAAAAGAAAATAACCCAATGAACAATTCTTGAAATGTAAAAAATAGCAATCATTTTGATTGCTATTTTTTATAATTCTCTATTTTTAAAATTGATTGCGCCTTTTAAGATTGCGACCATGAGAAGCCAAATTGTTGAAAGAAGAACTAAAATATAAATAATGATTGAACCTGCGTTATAGCCTCCAAAAATCCATTCAACAAGGTTAAATCTGAAAATGCCAACAAGTCCCCAATTTAAGCCACCAATGACCAATATAATAAAGGCAATCCAGTTAGGAATTGTGTAGTTCATATAATACCTCCTAAGTGATATTATATTCAATTTTTTTTAAAATATTATTTTTTATTAAAAAAATTTAATTTATTCATTGTCACAATTTGTCATCTTGATTTTTATTTCATAATTTTTTATGAATAAAATAATGATGTTATAAACTATTAGATAGAACAATATAAGAAAAAAACTTAACAAAATGTTAAGTTTTTTCCATTAATTTTGATGTTCTTTTAAACATTCATTAAACACATATTTTGTGATTTCGCTTCTGTTAATAACACCAACCATTTTTCCATTGTCGAGCACAGGAACTTTTTTCTTGTGGCTAACAGAAAGTTTCTTACAAACTTCGCCAAGGTCATCGTTAATGTCAACAAAGAATGGTCCAGTTGTTGCAACATCACAAACTTTTAAATCTTTTAGATTTTGAATTTTTGTTTCAATAGCACCTTCATTTCCTTCGGTAACAGCAAAACTATAAATAGTTTTCATACTTGTTTGATTTTTGGCAAGATATCTCATGATGTCACCATCGCTCAAATAAGCAACAAGTTCATCTTTTTCATTCACAACAGGCATTCCAGAAATCTTTTTCTCCACCATCATCTGCATAGCATCTAAGATGCTGTTGTTTTCTTGTATTTTATAAACATTTGTTTTCATAACTGAAGCAATAGTTGCCGCTGGTGTTTGCGTTGAAATTTGGGCTGTTTTTTTGGCGTTTTTAAGTGTGACAGCAATAGCAATTGCAAGTCCAATTAATGCAATACAAGCAACAATCATTCCAACAACCAAAAATGCTGTTGATGGAACTGAGTTTTTGGCAATAAGTTCATAAATTCCTAGGAATAATGAGGCACCAACACAACCTGCAATTTGAATACCCATTGAAAAGAGGGTAACTCCGTGTGGGTTTTGTTCTGGTTTTAGTGATGAAAGTCCATAACTTTGAGAAGGTCCAATTATTAATGATGAACCAAGGATTAGTGGCACATATAGTCCAGCAATTAGGTAAACGCTTGGATATTTAATGAAGATTGCAAGCATAGCACTAAATACTGCCATTAAAGAAAATCCAATGATTAACAGCCATTTTGGGCCGTGCTTGTCGTAGATTTTTCCAGCAATTGGTGACATAATGCAACATAGGAAAATGGCTGGGAAGAGAGCAAGAGAAGAAATGAGAGCACTAAATCCACAAACGCTTTGTAAGTATAATGGAAGCAAAACGTTAAAGGCAAAAACAATAATAAGTCCAATCATATTCAAAATTATTGAAAGTGAAAACTGTTTAACTTTTAATGGCTCCAAATTAATGAGTGGCATTTCAATTCGTTTTTGTCTTTGAACAAACAGAATAAGGGCACATATTCCAATAGCAAGTGAAATAAGTGCAATCCACCAAATTTGGAATACAAATGAAATCGCAAACATAATTCCAACTAGACCAAGTGAAACGTAGATAACAGAAACTGTGTCAAGTTTTGGTTTTGTTAGTTTTGCAACATTTCCAATGAAGAATATTGCAAGAATGAAACATAGTAAGCAAAGCCCACCAAAAACCCAGAATAAAACGTGGAAGTTGTTTCCAGTGGCACTTAACAAAACTCCTCCCAAGATAACAGAAATAGATGGTCCCAAAGTTGTCATTGCTCCCATTGTTCCCATATATAAACCAATTTTTTCTCTTGGAGCAACATCAAGAACGATGTTCATTGAAACTGGAATAAGCATACCAGAACCAATTGCTTGCAAAATTCTTGCAAACAGAACAAGGGTGAATGAAGTTTGCGATAGAGCACCCATCAAACTTCCTGCAATAAAGAAGCCCATTGTGATTAAAAACAAAACTTTTGTTGGCACCTTTCTATATAAAAAGGCAGAAATTGGAACCATAATGGCTGCTCCCAACAAATAAGCAGTTACAACCCATTGAATAACTGAGCCATCAACGCCCAAACTCACACTCATAGGGGCTAGTGCAACGTTCATAAATGTTTCGTTGAATGTTGCCAAGAATGTAGCAAACGCTGCAATGGTAAAAGCCATAATAGACTTTTGTTTAGATAGCATTTTTTTCTCCTTTATTTTTAATTTTGCAAAAAACAAAGACAGTGCAAATAATAATTGCCCTGCCGTAACAGTGCAAATAATAATTGCCCTGCCGTAACAGTGCAAATAATAATTGCCCTGCCGTATCAAACAAAAAATATGTATAATCACACATTTTTTATTGGAATAAATTATTTAATGTTAAATCTATTCTATCGTGTCGTTTTTTAGCCTTAATATTTTATGTATTTTGACTTTATTTGTCAACAAAAAATTGCAGAAATTTTATGAAAATTTTAAAAATTTTTAAGTATAATCTTTTAAGTAAACTTTTTTAAATCTATTGACAACATTATTAAAAAGATGTATAATACGAAAAGTCTATGAAAAATTTTGTGAATTAGCCCTCATAAGATAGAAATTAGGCGGAAAATTTTTATTTTAGGAGAAAAAAATGAAAACATTAATGCAAAAACCAGCAGATGTTCAAGCTAAATGGTGGGTTGTTGATGCAACAGATGTTCCTCTTGGAAGACTTGCAAGCCAAGTTGCTGCAGTTATCCGCGGAAAGAATAAACCAACCTACACACCAAATGTTGATATGGGTGACTATGTTATTGTTATTAACTGTGACAAAGTGTTGCTTACTGGTAACAAATTAAATCAAAAGGTATATAAATACCACACACTATATCCAGGTGGAGATAAAGAAATTGGATATGATAAACTTATGAGAGAAAAGAGTGATTTTGTGGTTGCTCGTGCAATTAAAGGAATGCTTCCTAAGAACAAACTTGGAAGACAAATGCAAAAGAAGATTAGAACATATAAAGGTGCTGAACACAACCACCAAGCACAAAATCCACAAGTTTTAGAAGTTAAAGGAGGAAGAAGATAATGGCAGCAAAGAAGAGTTCAAATGTTGTTCAAACTCCAGCAACAGGAAGAAGAAAAAGTTCTGTTGCACGTGTTCGTCTTGTTGAGGGAACAGGTAAGATTACAATCAATAAAAGAAGTTTAGATGAATACTTTGGATTGGAAACACTAAAACAAATCGTTCGTCAACCACTTGAATTAACCGATTCATTAAATAAATATGATGTTTTTGTTAATGTTAATGGTGGTGGAACAACTGGTCAAGCTGGCGCAATCCGTCACGGAATTGCAAGAGCACTTGTTAAAATTAATGAAGAGAATAAGGCTGTTCTAAAAACTGCAGGACTTCTCACTCGTGACCCAAGAATGAAAGAAAGAAAGAAATATGGTCTTCACAAAGCACGTCGTGCTGTTCAATTTAGTAAGCGTTAATATTACGATAATAAAAAAACACATTTCAGTTTTGAAATGTGTTTTTTTGTGTTATTTAACTTTCATTCTAGTTCTAAACAATATGAAGATAACAATAACTCCAACAACCACAATAACGGCTACAACAATCAATATAATTGCAGCAGTGTTGAGTGGAACATCTATTGTTATTCTTTGACTGGAAATCAAACTTCCACTATTTGAATAAACTTGAACTAAATATGTTCCAGGTGCTGAAACTCGATAACTTCTGACCACATTTGCCTGATTAGAGTCATTAATTGTTTCAATAATGGTGTTATTAATCTTAATGTAAGAGTTACCAATTTGACTATAAATGATGCTTGGGTTAAATGATATAATAAAACTTGATGTTGAAGAACTGCCAAATGCTCTTGAAGATGTTAAGGTAGGTTCTTCATTATTAATCCAAATGTCGTAAGAATAGGATTGAGCAGCTGTTAGTTCACTACCTTCAACTTTCACATAAATTCTATATCTTCCAACCCCCAAATTGTCTGGAGTTATTTTAAAGCTTTGAATAACTTCTGTTTCATAAATTGATTTTATTGTTGGTGTTACATCAATATAGGTATATAGAAGGCTGTTGCTATCAATTGAGTTTAGATATTCAGCAAGCTGTGTTACTGTTGTTATGTTGTTTTGTGTTATAACATTTTCATTATATTGCTTAAATGAATTTAAAACTTGCGCACTATATGAGGAATCGGCATCAATTGTTGTTGCGTTGGTAACAATTAAATTAATAAGTTCCGCCAAGTCGCTGTTATATTCTATTTTTTCCACTTTTGTAACGGAGTAGCCAGATATTTTTGCAAAGTCGTAAACAGTTTTGCTTTCATTTTTGTCCAAAATTGTGAAGTGTGCTGTTGCTGAAATCTTTATTGGAGTTGTTGTGTTGGATGAAATTGGGGTTTCAATATAAACACTATAATATCCAGCCAAAGTGAATGTCCAGCTTCTTCCTTGAGTGATGTAGTTTGTTTCTTCTTGGTTGTTCCTCAAAACTTTTATGAATCCACCACTGTTCCAAGAATATCTATCTTCATTCATAAGTGTTAAAGTTACTTGATCGTTAAATGTTTGATTTTCAATTGGATTTGCATTGTTAATTTTGTAGTTAACATTATTTAAAATTGTTAAGGTGAAAGCATCTCGATTTTGTGTTCCAAACCTATGTTGTTGACCAACAATATCCATAATTTGAATTGTGTATTCACCAGATTTTGTTAGAACAACATCATCTGTGTATTTACCCATATAAACATTGTTATACCAAATGTTTGCAAACACAAAGTTTTTAAATCCTGCTTCTGATGTGTCCCAATGAAGTTTTGCATATGTTGCTTTGCCTGTTGTTGGTTCAATTAAGTATTGGTGATCACCACTTCCAACAGATGAACTAATATAATTTGTAAGGTCTGTTGTTATGTAAACTTCAAAATTTGTTAAGTGGTTGTTTGCAACAGGGAATATTTGCGTTACTGCAAAATAATCTTCATAAACATTGCCAAAAATCTTATATATTTTTGTGTTTCCAGAAGTTGTGATAAGTTCTGTTGTGAGGTCTTTATCTTCACTTGGGAGAATTTGAATATCATTCCAAGCGTTATTAGAGCTAGACAAGAAGAAGTAACTATCTATAAGTTTTGTTGTGGAATCAATTTCAAAATTATATTTCACCGAGTGAGCTGACAACAGTTCATCAGCAAAGTAAACACTGTATATATCTGTTGTGGCTGGTTTGATTGTGAATTCAATTGTGAAGACATTCATTATTCCAAGGTCGTTTGCAATAAATATTCTATATTCTCCAGCGTTTCTAATTTGTGCACTTGAAGATAGATTTGTTGTGTTTGTTCCATCAAATAATTTCACTTGTGGGTTAAACAAAACATTTTGTGGGGTGGAATATCTAACGACAACTGTTTTGGAAGTGATTTTATCGCTTAAGTCATCGTTAAATATCTCGATTCCAACTGTATCTGTTAAAGTGATTGTTTGTGCTTTTGTGTATATTGCAAAAACTCTTGTGTGAAGGTTGTTATCAATATCTAAAAGCGTGATTTCATAAACAAGATGTCTGTTTTTAATTGCATTAAATGTGATTGAAACAACAGAGTTATTCATATTTAACTTTTCAGTCATATATGGCATAATTTCTTCTTTTTGAAGTTCGGTTTTCAAAGTTACATCTGTTTCAATCGCTGAACTATAAGGCAAGTTGTTTAGGTCTGCAATAACAATATTTGTGTCTTTATCAACAATTTTTATGCTAATTCTATCTCTTGTTCCAGTTGTGTAGTTAAACGTTGATGTGTTAGAGGTGTAGAGCACTCCATCAACATATTTTGGTGTGGTTCCATCTTCAAACACAAGTTCATTAACAATTCCTTCTGTTGTTGGATAGATAAATTCATAACTTCTTCCAAAATTATCTTTAAATGAAATAGAGTAGCGGTAGTTCCCCAAAAGGAATCTTAACATAACAGGTGTTTCTCTTGTTGATTTTATGTTTGAAATATATGTTGGAGGAGAATTGTGGTCTGTTGACAACAAAACACTATTTTGCGTTACTCTAAAGTCGCTAAATTTTGTTGAATATGTGTCGGCAGGAATTGTTACAGTGAAATATCTGTTTCCAACAAGAGTTGGAGAAATGTTGTTTATAACAAGTCCCACTCCAGGGGTTAACAAATAGAATCTTAAGTTATTTCCACCGCGGTTAACAATCATAAATTCCATTCTTGTTCCACTTGATAGTTTTCCATTTTCAATGTTTTGTGAAATAAAATCATTTAAGATTGCAATGTTTTGAGCTTTTGTGTTATAGGTTATTCCCGTAATGTTTGAATAAATTTGAGGTGCAGCCACAAGTGTTTGCCAAGGCGCATTATCTACTCCATTCATCAATCTATAATTAATGGTATACCATTCATCTTGAATGCTTAATCCCTCAATAACAAAACTTGAATTTGAAATAGATGGAATATCACTTAAAACATCATAATTTATTATTCCTGTTTTTGAGTATATTGTTACTCCATTTGATGTTATTTCATATGTTGGGGTAGTGCCGGCAAAAGAACTGATAAAGTTATATTCATAAATTGAATTATTTTCGTCAGTTGCTGTTGTATTTATGCTAACACCATCACCGTTTAGGTAAATTGTGTAAACTCTGTGGTTTCCAGCTTTATCAACTTCAATAATGTCGTAGTAACCACTTCCTTCAGCACTTGATGTTATGGAATTGTTGTAGCCACTTTCTGCTGAGGTTGAAGAGAGATAATATTTTTTGTAGAATGTTTCGTTAAAACGATAGTCTGCATATTTATCGAAGTTTTCGCTTTCTGGAATAACGGTTTGTTTAGGATTTTGTGAACCATCATATTTTTGTCCAGAAACCTTTTTGTAGTAGAAACAATCTATGTTCTCACTATCATCAATTGCTTCAAGACTAAATGTTGGACCAACTGCAAATGCATAATATGTTAAAAATTCGTAATTAGGGTTATTAAGATTTGCAATCATATCACTCTTTTGTGCACTTGTGAGATATGTGTCTTGATTAATGAGACTTAAAAGGTGTTTATATGGTGCAGTGTTGTCTATATAGGCTTGTGTTGTTTTTGAGAAGTAATTTGTTTGATTGTCTGCACTCATATAACTGTTTGGGTTTCCCAAATAACTTAATGTTAGGCTATAACTACAGTCTGTTTTGGTTTCACCCACAACATTAGATGGAAGGAGAATATAGTAGGTGTATCTGTCATCATTAAGGCCAGCAAATTTTGTTCTATAATACAATATTCCACCTTCATTATCCTTTGTGCTAAATGTCATTGTTGAAGGTGTTGTTGTTGCAACTCCCTTTATGCGATTTAGTTCATTTTCACTAAACACAAGAATATTTGCCTCTTCATTGTTTGGGTCATAGGTTCTAATTTCAACATTGTTTGGAGAAACTGGTGATTCAACTCTTTCTTGCATTGTTCCATTCACAAGTGTGTGAACAGTTCTAGTAAGAGTCCAGTTTTTATATTGAACTTTTGCTTTATATTCATCGATTGTGTCGCTAAATGAGAAGATGACATTGTTGTTTTGAGTGTAGTAATAATTTTGTCCATTAATTGAACCAAGTCCTACGTTTGTGTAGGTGTCAACACCTGCGTTTTTGATTAGAACAGATGTTGCGATATCTTCTTTTCTAAGTTTAAAACTAAATGTTCCAACATTTGGCGTGAAGTTGCTATTATAAATGGTGGAGTCCCATATTCCCAAAACCCCACTTGCCCAATCTGTTGTGAAGTATGAATCTGTTAGAGGTATGTTAATGTTTGCTAAATCCATCACAAACACTCTATAAATTCCAGCATCAGAAAAACTTTGTGCATTAAGGTTTTGAATTGGCTCACTTTTTGCAAGAACATTTGTGTTATGGCTTTGTGTTATTGCAGAGGAGTAGAGCGTTTGAGAACTTATTATGTTGCTATCACCAAATTTTTGAACAATCACTATTAGTTGTGAATTTTTTTGTGTGCTGTAATATTGCTTGTTATCATAATTGTAATAATATTTGTATGCAATGCCATTAATAATTTCTAATGCAATTTTTGCAGGGAGCATATCAGTTGAAAGATTGGTTTTTGTTTGGTTAAAATTAATTCTGCTGGCAGTGTTTCCATTATATATAAAGTTGTTTCTAAATTCGGGTTGTGCATTTTTTTGACTTCCAAAAGAATTGAATTCTTTGTATGTTTCACTTTCTTCATAGTTTGAGAAAACGCCTTTAACACCAATATTAATTGTCATATCATTAGAAATAACTCCATTTCTATCAACATACACAGTATATTCAAAAGTGGTTTTATCATTTTTGTTTTCTTCTGGTGATAGACTTGAAATGTCTGTTTCATATTTTCTTATGAACACATATTTTCCAGGTGCTGTGACTCCGTTTGAAGTTAGATTGATTGCATCAGATTGCAAATAAGTTCCACTTCCAATTTCACCACCATCTCCTTCAGTTGCATTCCAATTGAGGCCAACAGTTGGGTCACTTGAGTTAATGCTATAGAGTGTGTATTTGATTGGAGTTGTGTTATATGGATACAGTGGATCTACATCATTTTCAGATATGTTTTTTAAGTTAAGATTTAGTTCGTAATACTCAAGTTTTATAGATTCAACTCTAAAGTTTCCAGAAGGTTGTTGCAAGAAACTAAATGTTAATAAATCTCTATTTGTTGAATATCCCACAAAAACTTGTTGCCTATTTGCATTTCTTTTGTTATCAAATGTTGTTGTGTCTGTTATTGCACTTGTGTCAGGGTTTTTGCCAGAATGACTAAAAATTCTTCCATCTGATTGGTCTAAAGAAATGTTTTTGTTGAGTGTGATTTTATTTTCTAGATTGTCGACAGTTGTTAAAGTGAACTGAATTTGACCATACACATCTAGTGAAAGTCTTGCTGAAAGTGGTGAACCAGTTGCTGAAGTTGATATATATGTGAACATTGAGTTACCACTTTGTTGCAGAACAACAAACAAAGATGTTCTTGTGTAGTTTGAACCTATTTTTGTTGGAGCAATTGTGACTTCATATGTTTCATCACAAATAAGTCTTGATTCTGCTCTTTTTATTGGAAGAGTGTAATACAATTCATTTGAATAACTTTTAAATGTGTTTTGAAGAGATGAACAAATGTTTGATGGAAGTGCATATTCTTCTGAAGAATTGATGCTAAATGTTGTGGATGTTCCATCTAAAATGCCAGCAAATACTGTGTTAATTGTTTCTGCTCTAGCAGAACCCTTTGCAACACTTAGTGCCTTGTGTGAACCAAAAATAAATTCAGTGGTTGCGGAGATTAGTGTGCTTGTTGTTCTTTCTGAACTATCAACTTTCTTTTGAATTGTTTGTGGTGTTATTGATTCATAAATTGTCACAAAACTTGCAGTGTTGCCTGCTTCATCTTTCAAAACTAGAATTGCCATACAGTTGGTTGAAATGATTTGAGAACTATCAAACATAGCATCTTTCCAATATATTGCTTCTGATGTTGTGCTAATAGTTGTGGAAAGTTCGGTGTGAGCATAGTTTGTTCCAGTTAAAATTTCTCCAAATTCTCCATTTGCAAGAACCCAATTTTCTCCATCTTTTTCAATATTGTCTAATGCAAAAGAAGATTTTCCTGCAATGTTTGAATAGTAATATCTAGCAGAAATCTTGGCGCCACTTGATTTACTGTTCCAAGTCCAAGCAAAAGCATCTTTTACAACAAGATTAAAGTTTGTTTGGTCTGATAGAGTTGCATTAGTAAGAGTTGAGTCACTGGAGTCGTATCCAAAAATTCTTCTATCTGTAACATTAACTTGAACTGCCTTAATTCCAGAAATGCTTGTTTTGTCTATAATAAAACTTCTGTTAATTGATGAACCTGAGTTCGTGTAATAAATATTAACAACATATCGCCCGTTTTCAGTGAATAGGGTGGTATTATTATTGAGAACGCTTTCATCTTTGTAGTAGATAAGCCCTGTTAAAGGTGCATTTCTTCTAACAATATTTCCACTAAAATCATATTGTGTGTAGGTTGCATAAATATTTGCATTAAACACATCGTTGTTTAGCCATTGAATGTAAACATTTTTGTTTGTGTAACTGTTAGAGGTAATTGCGGTTTCAGCACTTCCTTTGTGGTCTAGAATGGTTATGTTATCATAGTCTGTTGTTTGAATTGAAACTTCAGGTTGAGAGTTTGTTATTTTGAAGGCAATCATTTGTTCGCAACATTTGCTTGAATCTGAAGAGTCAACAAACGATAGGAAGACAACATAAAGCCCAGCGGTGGAAAATGATTTTGAGTTAGAGTAGTCGCCTCTTGTTATGTTCTTATTGTTATCTATGTGAACATACCACAAAAGACTTTTGCCATTTGCTGTTTTATTGTTTGGTGTTGCAAAATATCTTAAAGAAACTGGTGCTTGATTTGTTGTGGTTATTTTAGTTGCATCAATATAATAATTTATTCCTTCAATTGTGATGATGTAGTCATTATTATTTTCCGCATACGAAATGTTTTCATTTGGTTGAACAACTGCTTTTGATTCACTATCTAAACTTGTATAAACTGGTTCTGTTAGCAAGTAAGAAAAATCACTAACAAAATTTTCATTACGCAAATAACTTGTGGTTGTGCCGTTGTTTCGATAGGTTGCTTGATAGCCGTTAATAACAAGTTTTTCATTTTTGTCTGAAATGTTTGAACTATCGTTAATGTTTTTTGTTACATAATATTCATTGTTGCTAATTTTGAGTTTATATTGTTGCAAGAACACATATTCGCCCAGTTCTTCCATGGTGTATTTTGCAATAAATGGAGCATCTAAATCATATTTGCAAACTTTCTTTTCAACTTTGTTGTAATAATAGTTAGTGCCATCAATTGTGATAAGTCCATTTGTTGCTTGGTAAGGTGTTCCATTAACAGTAACTCTAACTAAAACATCACTATTGTTCACGTTGAGAGTGGAGTAGTCAACGCCTTCCAACTCATCAGTTTTTCTTGCAACATCAAAACTTGTTTTTAATGTTCTTGTGCCAGAAGTGCTAACAGTGTAAACGCTCATAACTCCATATAAGGCATCAAGTGTTTCAAAATCAAATTCGCCGTTTTCCTCTGTGTTATACCAAACTTTTTGATATTGTAAATCATATTTTTCTGGGTTGAACGTTAGTGTTGGATATAACAGCCTATCAGCAAACATCCATTTTTGTGTGAGATTATTGTTGTAGATAATTCCTCTTTTCCCATCAAAAGTATTTTCGTTCATGGCATTATAAATATTGATGTTTGGTAAGTCATTAGGGTAGGTTGTTCCATTGTAGGTCAGTCCAGAACTATCTATTGCAATAAGACTTTGGTCTAATTCAATTGGCGTTGCAATATCCAAAAGTTGATTGTTGTCTAAGTTGTTGTGATTAAAGTAGTGTAACTTTGTGTATTCTTCATCATCTTCGGCTGCTGTTTGAGAGTTTGTGTTATAGAAAGTTAAAATTTCATCTGTGTTTGCGTAGGTGTTTGATGTGATTAAGTAGAAATTGAAGTTTGAAATTTGTGGTGCACCAACTTGTGTTCTGTATGTTATGTTGAGTTTGTAATACCCTTCCAAAGTGTTTAAATAGTTTGATGGGTCGGTGTTTCCACGAACTCTTCTTGTTTTTGCTGCAACATTAATGCCACATTCGTCTACAATTTCAGCAGGAATACCGTGATATTCTTTGTAGTAGTAAGAACCCACAGCTTCCTCAATTTTTCCATAACCATCAATACTTTCACCATTTAAAGTCAATGTTTGAGCATCAATGTCGTAACGAATTGAGCTTGTGCTAGAACCAATTCTAATTAAAAGAGCTTCGTGAGTTTCAAAAAAGTTTGTTGAAGTCCATGTTCCAGAAATTTCATCCTCTGCAATTGATAATGTTCCAGATTGTTCTCCCAAAAAGCCTAAAGTTATGTTATATGTTGAACCATCTGTGATGTTCTCTTCTGTTGTTATTGTTCGTGCAATGCCGTTATATGTGTAGGTAAATTCATTAGTTCTGATGTTTGTGATTGGGATGCTGAGATATTGAGTTTTGAACCAAATACATTTTTTGAGATAGCCACTATACATAACAACTGCATCAACCTCAACTCCTTGAGCGTTTGTAACCTTTGTGTAATATTTATTTATGCCACTTTCTACTGTGGGTGCTATTCCGTCGCTTGCCCCTTTCAAAAATAGATAGCCATCTCTAATTTCAGCCCCAACAAGTTCGGTGTAGCTATTGAGCATTATTGGAATGTCTTCTTCATCCAAGTTCTCAAGTGGTCGTTCTGAAATATAACCGTTCGTTTCATTATCAACCGTGATAACCACTGCGGTCATTGCCCCCATATTGTTTGCTGCTTTCACGCTTTGAAATTTTCCAAAACCAAAAACACATAGCATAGCCATCAAAATTAGTGCTATACTGCTTAAAATTGAAACTCTAACGCTCTTTTTTTGCATAATTTCTCCTTTGACTTTTGTTTTCCCGACCAAATTGCAAAGTTACATTTGTCTTTATTGTTAAAATTTTAGCATATTATGCTTTTTTTCACAACTAAAAAGACAAAAAACTTTGAAAAACCTTAAAAATATTTTGATTTTTTTTCAAAGATATATGCAAATTTTACCAAAATTTTATATTTTGTAAAAATATAACAAAAAATTAACATTGAAAACTTGATTTAAAAAATATAAAAATTTCTCCAATTTTTGTGTTCAAAAACATAAAAGAGTTGTGTTATGTTTTTATGGTTGCAAAAACAAAAAATCATAGCCATTTTTTGCTATGATTTTGAAATAACTATCTAAAAACTTTTCTATTTCGAATTCTTATATCGTAGTAAACTTTTTCTGTATCCAAATATCTTGCTGGAATGTATGTTTCTGGAGGTGGAGTTAAATCATAAACTCCGGCTTGTGCAGCTTTCCAAGATGGGGTGAAGGTTGTTCTAATGGCACTTTCTTTAAACATTGAAATAATAATTTCTCCATTTTTCAAAAGGCCCAATTCATCAACAGTGATAAGTCTAACACTTGTTTTGTTTGTTGAAACAGAGGTGCTGTCTTGCTTGCCATCTTTTCCTTTGTTTTTGGTTGTTGATGTTGTGTCAACAGATGTTGAACCACAGCGAAGAGAGAAGTCTTCTTTTGTTTTTGCGTCTGTTGTTCCTAGATAGTAGTGAATGTTACAGTTTGATTTAATTGTGTCTGCAACTGCATCACCATATTTAACATTAAGTTGGTTATAACTTTGAACTGCCATAAACACTGAAATTCGACGAGAACGACCAACGGTTATAATTGAATCAAACTTTGGAATTTTTGGAAGGTTACCAAACTCATCAAGCACGAAGAACACTTTTCTTGGAAGTTGAAGTTTTTCTGTTTTGTTGGCTGTTTCAATAAGTATTTTATAAAGTTGCACAATACACATTGTTGCAATTGCATGACGGGTGTCTTTTTCATCTGGAACCTTAACAAATAGGGCAGTTGGCTTGTCTGTGAAGTGTTCAAAGTCCATTTCGTTTCCGCTTGTTGCAAAACAAATTCCCTCATCTGCAAAAGAACTTAAGTTACTTGAAACAATACCCATATACCCACGAATGGTTGTTTGGGCGTTGTTGATGATTGGGTTTGCAAGTTGCGCTGCGTTTGAAAGTGAGTGTCGGCCTTGGAAATACTTTTGAAGACTTGCAAATTGGTTGTCTGGGTCATCATCACGTAGGTTACAAATTTTGTATACATTAAATAAATTAAACTTCTCTTTTGTCATACCCAGTTCAGGTATTGCACTGTCTTCAAGCATTGCAAGCATAACACCCAAAACAAAGTCTTTAGCTCCTCTTTCCCAAGTGGCTCCATCACCAGTTGAAGTTTGTGGGCAAAGGGTGAATGCAATGTCGTTTAAATCCTCGTAGGCAGAGTCTTGAAGTTGCTTTTTTAGAGCGGTTAAGTCGTTATCCAACATTTCTTTTGTTGGGTATGCTCTTCCATCAAATTCATACCATTCATTGTTGTAAACATTGTCAATCTTTTTAAGTTTGTAATCTTCAGGTTTTCCACCATGGTGAACCTTAACTTCACTATATAGGTGCAAACTTCTTTGATATGCCACAAATGGTTTTTCCATTGGGTTCCATCTTGTGGATTTATAGGCATCACGCAAGTCTAGAGAAATAACATTATAGCCCATTTTCTTTAAATATTCACTGTTGTAGTTAAAAAGTTCACCTTTCATATCGTTAACAACAAGACCTGGCTTATCCTTACATTTTCCCAAAATTTGAAGCATTGGGTTAATTAAACATTGAGTTTTACCAACACCAGTTGTACCAATAATTAGTGCGTGCCAGTCTTCATATTTAAAGTTAATGTGAACATCTCCACCACGAAGTTCTGCTTTTAATGGCATTCCAGATTTCATTTCGCCAAGGTGTTTAAAGGTTGTTCCGCTATATTTTTTGTCCATTTCTTTTTCTGTTAGCCAAACTGAATCAAAGAATTGTTTTGTTTCAACTTTTTTCTTTTTTCCAGTGCTTTTAAATAGGGGGCCTTTTTCTTGGTTGGTTGCACGAAGTAATAGCCAAACAAAAAACAACAAGAAAAGAACGCCACCAATAAGTAATGAATATGTTCCTGTGAACATGTAGCTAAGGTCGATTGTTTGCACATCTATGTATGAACCAATAATTCCACCAACAATCATGCATCCAAGAAGTGCTAAAACAATTAGTATAACATATTTTATAAATGCCGACATTTTTTCCTCCAAAAATTTTATGATATTCAATATTATAATATATAATAATGAAAAAAGCAAAAATAAAAACAAATTTTTTCAAAAAAGTTTTTGCACCACACATTGTCACACTGAACGCCGACCTCTTGCGTATTCTACTGAAGAATCTCGAGATCCTTCGTTAAAGGGCTGCGAAGCAAGGCTCAGGATGACAAGAGGGCAGGGCTGCGAAGAAAGGCTCAGGATGACACACCCCCTATGTCATCCTGAGGAGCCACTTTGTGGCGACGTGAGGATCTAAGCCAATGCACCCTCGAGATTATCACGTCACTGCGTTCCTCATAATGACAGCGAGGGTGCGAGATTATCACGTCACTGCGTTCCTCATAATGACAGCGAGGGTGCGAGATTATCACGTCACTGCGTTCCTCATAATGACAGCGAGGGTGA
>CAJOLU010000001.1 GCA_905235475.1 uncultured Clostridia bacterium | reverse complement strand
AATTTTGTTGGATATTCATTGTGCCGTCAACATCTCCCTTGTTCCCACAAGCGGTTAAGTATAATCCACAAGAGATTATGCAAACAAAAGCAAGCATAACACTTAAAATGTTTTTTAAACTTATTTTAGTTTCCATAGTCCACCTCCACACTATTTATATTTTTATTATAGCATAGAAAAATTTATTTTGTCTAGATTATTTATATAGAATTTATCACAAAAATTAAAAAATTGTTAATTTACTTGTAACTTTTAATGGTTAAACGAAAATAAAAAAATAACACTCCAACTTTTTCAAGTTAAAGCGTTAAGTATTTAGCAATTTTTTAAAAGTCAAAGACTAAACTGCTGCATTTTTTCATTTATAACAATTCCAAATTTTTGCCAAAGATGTGTTTAAATTCAGTGCCAACTTCACTTGCAAGTTTAAGTTCAAACGAAATGTCTTCTTCTGTGATTGTTTTCATAATAACAGAATCACCCAAAACATCACAAACAATATCTTTCACAGCACCTTGCCCAGCAATATCAAAACATGATGCAATTCGAACAAGTATTGCCAAAAATTTCACTGCTTGCAAATCTTCATCATTCACAATGTCTTTATATTTAACCCACTCTGCAAGTGAGAACTCCTCGACATATTGTGTTCCAGCAACAAATGCTGCAATAACCAGATCCTTATGAGATGCTCCATAAATTTGTGAATGCAAAATCACACTCAAAGCATCTTTTTTAGTGTTTGTGAATCTAACTCTTGCACCACTATTACACATATAACTTGCAATTTTAAGTGGCTTTATATACATTCTTGGAAGTCTGTGCATAACCCTTAATTGCTTAAACAAAAGCATTGAAAGTTCAAACACATGGAATCCATTATTTTGATTTTCTTGATAAAATCTCTGGTTTGTTTCCAAACTATACCCCAAAAGGTCTTGGAGTGGCTTTTCTTGCGTGATTGGAACGCAGTGGCTAAACAATGTTCCAGTTGCAATTCCAGATGTTGAAACACACACGCTTGTTATGCCATATTTCTTAATTAATGCTTGAACAATGGCTAACCCACTAACGATTGAACCAACAGATAGTTTTGATATACCTTTAATTCTTGCATCTTTGTCTAGTTTTAAATCAGTTATTGCATTAAACACATTGTTCATATCAGCAAGTTCCATTCGATAGTTATGTGGCATATCCAAAGAATATTTCTTACCCTTTCGGCTAACTTTACCCATAACCTCAAATATTGCGCCAGCACCAATAACTTGAATTTCAGTTAATTCCAAATCGCCAAACCAATTTGCTGATTGGAGTTGTTTTAGCATAAATTCACTAATAACACTAGCCTGTTCTTTATAGTTTCCACCTTGAACAAAAAGTTTGCATAGATTTTCATATCCAAAAGGAATAGTTTGGCTTCCAACAATTTGTCTTCTAATGTAACCAACAATTCTTGTTTGCTCTTCTTCAACAAACAAAACAAGTCCCTTAGAGATATCTAGCGTGTTCACTGTGGCGGTGTGAATTAATGAAATTTCCTCATCTTCACCTAATAATCTAAACTTAAAACCAGAGGATAGTTCCATTTCATCCAAAAACCCATAATGGTTTTTTGCCGCTCTTAAATCACATGTGGCATACGCTATGCTCTTTTTGATGCCTTGGCAGTCACATAAGCGACGGAACATCTTTATAACCTCTTTGCAATGTGCAACTTGAGTTGGTTTAATAAAACCATCTCGTTCTATATCTTCGTGAAGCATTAAATCTTCTTTATATTCATCATAAACTTCAAATGAGTCTTGCGCAAACCATGCAAGGTCAAGCTTCACCTGATAAGGAGTAATCTCCACAAGAGCGATTTTCTCCTTTTCTTGTTTAGTAACATTCATTTCTTGTTCTTCCATATTACCAACTTCCCTTGTTAATCTTCAATTTTTATTGCTCCCATAGGACAAATAGATTCGCATGTGTGACACTTAATACATTTTTCCTTATCAATTTCGGCTTGACCATCTTTACCAAGCTTAATTGCATTAACTGGACAAGAAGCAACACAAGCACCACAACCAATACATTTCTCTTTATCTACCATAATTTCCTCCTTCTTTTTCTGCACTATAACACGAACTTTTACTATTGTCAATACTTATTTTAAAAAAAACTTACATAATTTGACCAATTTTTTAAAATTAATTCATAAAGTGCACATTTTTTATCACATTATAGCAAAAAATTGCTATATAAGTGTTGTATTTACACAAACCCTATTTTGACACAATTATAGCAAAAAAAGCAAAAAAAGTCAATATGTTTATATTTTAAAAAATTTATAAAAAGTTCTTGCTTTTTTTCATTGAATGTAATATAATAATGGTATGCGGTCGTGGCGGAATTGGTAGACGCGCAAGACTAAGGATCTTGTGATGTAACAGTCGTGGAAGTTCGAGTCTTCTCGATCGCACCAAATTAAAAACTTGAGTTCTGTGCTCAAGTTTTTTTAATTCCGCCACTTATCATAGGCAAATATGTTAATATACAAATTTTTTAAATAAAAGAAAAAAGCGTGAAACCACGCTTTATTTACCCATTTTTTTGAGTGTTTTGTTGAATTTTTATATTATTATGTGCAAATATGCTAAAAAGTGCACTGCTTTGTTTTTCCTCCATAAACTTTTGTGCAAATTCAGCAATAAGTTTATGCCCTTGCTCGTTTGGGTGTATCCCATCCAAGCACATAAGTTGGGTATAATCTGCTCTCTTTAAGAACTCTTTGCGATAATCAAAAAATATTGTGTTCGTTTTCATTGCCAATTTTATGATTTCATTGTTATATAATTCTTGGTAGCGATAGATATTTTGTTTATCGCCATGCAAAAACTCCAATATTTTTGTTCCATCAAACTTTTTAGCCAGCACATTATCAAAATATCTATTAGAATCAACTGGGCAAAGTGAACACAAAATTGGGATAATATTTTTTTCTTTTAGAATCTCCACCAGATTTTCCAGCATAAAGGAAAATTCTTCCAAACTAGTTTTTGGTGCATATGTTATGGCAGAGCCATTTTGAACCTCCAGCCAATTATAATCTGAATCATTTCCGCCAAGAGCAATCACACACACCCTGTTATCTACATCATTTTGCAATGCATAAGTTTGTATAATCCCTTTTTCATAAACTCTTTTTAATGTTTGACCAAAAACAGAATTGTTTGTTATGCTCAAATTTCCTTCTTTTTGAAGAATTTCAACAAAAGAATTTTGAATTTTTTGTGGTTTTAAGCCATCAAAATACATTCCTTTTGTGATTGAGTCACCAAAAATAGTTACTTCTTTCCCAAAAACATAATTCATATCTTTGCCCCCCTTTTGCAATTATTTTATGATTTTACTATGTGCTTTGCAATAGAAATTATGCAAATAATATTCTAAATTTTTTCAGTGTTTTTGTAGAATATTTTAACCAACTCTCCAATTAGTAGAAAAATAAATTCTACCGTTAGGTAGCCTTTTTTGCTTGCTAAATAATTTTGCGTATGTTAAAATAGAGCTATGGAAATAAATGAAGTTGTTGCAAAGAATTTAATTGCATATAGAAAACAAAGAGGTCTAACGCAAGCAGAACTTGCGGAAATGATTAGTTACTCTGATAAGTCTATTTCAAAATGGGAACGTGGTGAATGTATCCCAGATCTTGCTATTTTGAAACAACTAGCCGATTTTTATGGCATCACAATAAATGATTTCTTGAATGAAAGTGGCGATATTAAAAAGGTAAAACAAAAACGTAAATTCAAAAAAAGACATATAATTGTTCCTATACTTTCTGTGGGATTGGTTTTCTTGGTGGCTATTTTATGTTTTGTGGGTATTATGATATTTGCCCACCCCATTCCACAAAAAGCATATTTATGCTTTATTTATGCCCTACCAGTTGCAGCCATCGTGTTAACAGTTTTGTCTAGCGTGTGGCATTTAAAATTGCTAAATTTCTTTTCCATTTCTGGAATATTGTGGTTTGTCACTCTTTCGTTATTTTTAAGTTTTAATTCAACCAACTTGTGGATGATATTTTTTATCCCAACAGTTTTGGAAATTATGCTCATCTTGTGGTTCTTCTTAAAAGCAGACATTAAAGAAAAAATATTTAGTTTTGGAACAAAAAACAAAAAACAAAAAAGAGATGAACAGCAAAAACTTGAACAAGAAAAAGTTAATGAAGAAAAACAAAAAGAACTCTAATTTAGAGTTCTTTTTCTTATTTTTTTGCAACTTTCTTTTCTGTTTTAAACCTTTTAAGTTCCAAGAAGGTTTGCCAAAGTTCTTCATTAAACTTATATTTTGTGTTAATTGCTTTTTCAAAAGGAATAAACTTTATTTCCTCTTTAACCAATGAAACAACATTCCCATAATTTTGATTCAAAACACAGTCCATTGCACCAACGCCCATTCTTATAGCCAAAAGTTTGTCTTGAACTGTTGGATTTCCCCCGCGTTGAACATAGCCTATAACGATTGCTTTACACTCTTTGTTATATGTCTCTGATATTTGTTTTGCAAGTTCATTAATATCAATTTGAAGTTCAGACAAAACAACTGTTGGAGAATTATTTCCAACTTTTAGTTGCTTGCCAACCTCTCTAATAATCTTTTCAACGCTTTGTTTCTTCTCTGGAATCATTATGATATCAGCCTCAGAGCAAAGTCCAGCGTGCATTGCAATTTCTCCACAATGCCTACCCATTGTTTCAGCAATCAAAACTCTACCGTTTGTTCTCATTGTTTGTTTGATATTATCAATGGAATTAACCGCATTATTAACAGCTGTGTCGAATCCAATAGACCTATAGGTGCAGAACACATCATTATCTATTGTGCATGGAACAACAATAACATTCATTCCAACTCCACTCAAATCTCTTGCTGCCTTAATGGAACCATCACCGCCAAGAACAATTAAAGCCTCTAAATTGTGCTTTTTATAAGTGGCTTTTGCTCTATCCCACTCTTTTTTTTCAATAAATGGAGCATACCTTCCAGATAGAATAAAACTTCCACCAACACTGAAATACATATCAGCATCTTTTGAAGTAACCATTCTACATTCATCCATTGCCAGCCCTTTATATCCACCAACAAACGCAATCACTTCATAGTTATATCTTTCTGCCATTTTTATTATTGTTTTAAGACAAGCATTCATACCCTGAGAATCGCCACCACTTGTTAAAATCCCTATTTTTTTCATACATTTTCTCCTTTTATAATAGTTTTATTGAATCTTCATCAATAAGCCCCAAAAGTTCATTAATTAAAGCATCACTGCCATCAACCCTTTCAGGGAATAATTTTGCTTCTCCAGTGCTTGAACATCTTGCCTTAACTGGAATTTTTCCCTCATATCTACGAAGTATTTGTTGAACTTTCTTTGTTAATTCTGTGTTTGTTAAATCAAACTTTAAGAAAAGTTTTTGGCTGGTTGTTTCAAATTTTGGGTTTTCTTCATTCGCATTCCACTCTTCAATATCTTCCAAAATAATTGTTGGCTTGTCATTCTCTCGAATGCTAATTCTTCCTTTTAGGTTTACAATATTGTTTTCAATAAACTTGTGTTTATGTTGTTCATAAGCATTTGCAAAAGCCATAACTTCAAAAGGTCCAAACAAATCTTCAATTGTTATAATTGCCATATCTTTGCCCGCTTTTGTGATTATTTTCTTCACATTTGTGATAATTCCACCCGCTGTGATATTTTGCCCATCTTTAACATTCTCATAAAATATTTCTTCAACTTCGCCTGCCTCATTTCTAATTTCTTCTCCCACCAGCATAGAACTATTAAAACTAAATCCTTCAAGTTGTTCTCGAAATGGTTCTAGTGGATGACCACTTATATAAACTCCCAAAACATCTTTTTCTAATTTAAGTTTTTGCTGGTTGTTATATTCTGGAATGTTTGGATATTCAATCTTGTTTATTGAGTTGTCCTTTTGAATCATTGAGTCAAAAAGCGTCATTTGCCCTTCTGCTTGATTTTTCCTATCTGATGCAACCATATCAACAATAGATTCATAACTCTCGTGAAGTTGTGATCTAGGAACACCAAAGCAGTCAAATGCACCTCCCCAAATCATTGATTCCAAAAATCTTTTGTTATGCGCTTGACTGCCCATACGATATAAAAAGTTTGTAAGGTCGGTAAATGGCCCATTCTTCTCTCTTTCTTTCACAATTTCTTCCACAAGACCAACACCAACATTTTTCATTCCACCCAAACCAAAACGGAGGTTATCTCCCTCAACAGAAAAGAATGCTTCACTCTTGTTAATATCTGGTGGCAAAACCTTGATGTTATGTTGCCTTGCATATTCAACATAGCGTTTAACTTCATCAATCTTTGTTATTCTGTTGTTGATGATTGATGCATAAAATTCTTTAATATAATATCTTTTTAGGAATGCTGTGTGATATGTAACGTGAGCGTATGCAACGGCGTGAGCCTTATTAAAGGCATATGAACCAAACTTTTCCATTTGGCTCCAAAGGTGCTCCGCATCTTCTTTCTTCATTCCACGCTTTAATGCCCCCTCAATGCTCTTTTTGCCTTCTGGGTCCACCCAACCATTCAAGAATTTCTCTTTCTCAGCTGGAAGTTTGTCGTGAAGTTTCTTACCCATAATTTTTCGAACGCCATCAGCCTGTCCCATTGTGTATCCAGCAATAACCTGACACATCTGCATAACCTGCTCTTGATAAACCATAACACCATATGTAACACCCAAAACTTGTTTCATTCTCTCATCTGGATAGTGAATTTTGTCTGGATCTTTTCTATTTTTTATGTAAGTTGGAATTTCATCCATAGGTCCTGGGCGATACATGGCAAGAATAACAGTAAGCTCTTCTAGGTTGGTTGGTTTCATCTCTTTTGCAACACCAGAAATCCCCTGACTTTCAAGTTGGAACACCCCATCATTATCACCAGAACCAATTAATTTAAATACTTCTGGGTCATCATAAGGCATTGAATAAAGGTCTAAATCAATCCCATAATTCTTTTTAATCATACGGCAAGCCAAATCTATATCTGTTAAAGTAATCAGCCCCAAAAAGTCCATTTTTAGAAGTCCCAAGTGTTCACTCTCGTTTTTGTCATATTGAGTTGTCACCATATCACCATTTTTTGCCATTGGAACATGGTCTGAAATTGGGTCACAACAAATAATAACTCCCGCTGCGTGAATTGATGTGTTTCTTGGCATACCCTCAAGTTTTATTGCCACATCAATAATCTTTTGAGTTAGAACATCACTGTTATACATATCATTAAGTTCTTTAACAACATAAGATTTATCATCGTTTTCATCAAGTCCAACACCAAACAATTTTTTGATTGCTGGTGGCTTTGGCATTTTAGGAAGTGGTGGAAATAGTTTTGTTATTTTGTTAACTTCAGAAAAAGGCATTTTTAAAACTCTTGCAACATCTTTGATAGCAGCCTTGGCTGCCATTGTTCCAAATGTTATAATCTGCGAAACATTTGGCTCACCATATTTTTCCACAACATAGTCAATAACTTCCCCTCTTCTCTGCGGGCAGAAGTCAATATCAAAATCAGGCGGGCTAACTCTTTCTGGGTTTAAAAATCTTTCAAACCACAAATCATATTTAAGTGGGTCAACGAGAGTTATTCCAATCGCATAAGCAATAATACTTGCTGCACCACTACCTCTTCCAGGCCCAACAGGAACACCAGTTTTTCTAGCATAGTTAATAAAGTCCCAAACAACCAAATAATAGTCAATAAAACCACTCTTTTCAAGGATTCCCATCTCATATTCCATTCGGTCTAGAACTTGTGGAGTGAGTTCTTTATATTTCTTCTTCAGCCCTTCCAAGGTTATTTTTCTTAAATATTCTTCGTTTGTCATTCCATCGGGTGCGGTAAATTTTGGATACCAATAACTTTTGAAGTCAAAATCAAAGTCACATTTTTCAGCAATTTCATATGTGTTGTCTATTGCTTCTGGGTGAGAAGCAAACACTTCTCGCATTTCTTCTTCTGTTTTTAAATAGAACTCATCACATTGCATTCTCATACGGTCGGGGTCATCAAAAGTTTTTTGCATTGCAACACACATCATAATGTCTTGAAGTTCGGCATCATCTTTGTTTATGTAGTGCACATCATTTGTTGCAACAACTTTAACACCAATCTTTTCAGCAAGTTCATATTGAAGCGGCAAAATTTGCTTTTGTTCAACAAGCCCGTGGTCCATAACTTCAATATAAAAATCGCCTGGTGCAAACATATTTTTAAGTTTTAGTGCAAACTCTTCAGCCTCTTCCTTGAAGCCTTTTAATAGAAGTTGTTGAACATCTCCACGAAGGCAACCACTCAAGCAAATAAGCCCCTCGGAATATTGTGACAATAGGTCGTAATCAATCCTTGGTTTATAATAATATCCATCAATCCACGCAATAGAATTAAGTTTACATAAATTTTTATAACCTTGTTCATTCTTTGCAATGATTGTGATGTGAGCATAGTCGAACTTACCCGTTTTGTCCTTGTGATTATTTGTGATATAGAACTCTGTTCCAATAAGTGGTTTTATACCATTCTTTTTGCACGCCTCATAAAACTTAACTGTTCCATACATATTTCCATGGTCTGTTATTGCACAAGCAGGAGCATTTCTCTCTTTCAAAACTTTCACAAGTTTTTCAATTCTTGATGCCCCATCTAAAAGGCTATATTCTGTGTGTAAATGTAAATGAACAAAATTACTCATCTGTTTTCTCCTCTTGCTTTTCCATCTCTTGTTCTTTTTGTAA
Source organism: uncultured Clostridia bacterium (assembly GCA_905235475.1). Taxonomy (GTDB): domain Bacteria; phylum Bacillota; class Clostridia; order Christensenellales; family UBA1242; genus UBA7584. The sequence continues at coordinate 130,462 of CAJOLU010000001.1, read as the reverse complement.
CTTTTCTGCAATCTTTAATATTTTTCTGAGCCTATGATTAACTCCACTCTTTGTTAGTGGCTCCGTCATCAGTTTTGAAAGATTTTCATAGTTTTCTTCTGGGTTGGCTAGCCTCAATAAACAAAGTTCATATAGTGATGGTGGCAAACTTTCAAGCCCAATTGTATCTCTAATATATTCAATTGCCTCAATTTGTTTAAGTGAAGCCTCCACCATTTTTTCTAGATTTGAGTTCATACAGTTAAGTTGCCTATTTAATTTGTTTCTAACTTCACGCACTGCAAACTCATTTTGAAGTATTAAAACAGCATTATTTGCTCCAACAAGTGCCAAAACATCACTAACAAGTTCTGCCTCTTTGATGTATGTTACAAACAGTTTTTTCCTTTGCATAACTTTTGCGTGAATTTGATATTCAGACAAAATATGCGCAAAATCCCCAGCTAAAGTCATTGAAGAAAAAACAAACTCCAAGTGATAGCCACCAGTGTGTTTTTTAAGGTCATTCATATCTTTTATCACAATGTTAGCGCTTGCACATCCAAGAAAAACACCCTTAACAAAACTATTTTTGCAACAATCTTTCTCAACTGCTCCTCGTGCAATTCCAGAAAAGAACTCTCCATTCTCTCGCATAACATAACAATCCACTAATAGTTTTTGCGTGTAGTCTGGGTCGAATGTTATGTGATATCTAATTGCGTTATTTGACCTTTCTTCTTTGATGAGCCCCAAACCATCAAATTCACTATAAATCATTTTCGTTAGAGCAAAAACTCTTTTATATAAATCAGCAATTTCAGTTATGAGTTCAATAGAATATTTGCCATTTTCCAAACTCAAACAACCACACGTGCGAAAAAGAGCAGAAAGTTCTGCTTTTGCACAACACACATCTTGTGGTAATTCTGATTTAACAACTTCATTTTTAGCATCTGATGAAAAAGACATTTTTTCTCCTTTACTCTATGTTTACAATTCTTTCTTTTGGAATATTGTGTTTTTCCAAAAACTCCCAAACTTTTTGAGGGTTCCCAACATGCTCTTTTCTGTGAGCATCACTATCTATAACAAAATTTGCCCCTGAATCCAAAATGATTTTAATTTCTTCATCAGTAAAATCAACCCCTTTGCCATTTAGTTCAATTAATATTCCCTTTTCTGCCGCAAGTTCCGCTATTGGTTTTATGTTAACTTTAATGTAGCGATTAAGGTGTGCCAAAATGTTGATTTTATGATTTTTCATTGCAAGCAAGTAGGCATTTGTAACTTTTTCTCTTCTTCTTTTTGAACTTGGAAAAAAGTTTCTAAGCCTCCAAGAAATATTATCCCAAAATTTTATGCCATGTGGCGTTCTGTGTTGCCCCATAACAATAATGTCAAAAGCCTCCTCTTGCTCGGGTGTGATGTCAATATCTCCACGAAGTGAAACAAGGTTCGTTTCAATCCCAGCCATGAGTTTTATTTGCGGATATTTCTTTTGCAATCTTTTTAGTTCATATTTGTTGACTAGTTGATAATCAAAAGTGCATCTCGCACCCTTGTTATGAAAAGGTCCATGATCTGTGATTGCCAAAGTTTTCAACCCCTTATCAATGGCTTCTTTAATGTTTTCTTCAACTGTTTGTCTTCCATCACTTCTATATGTGTGCATGTGATAATCGGCTGTTAACTTATGTTCCACTTCTTCCTCCTTTCGTTAGCCTATATAAACTATCTCTAGTTCTAATTTTATATTAAATATATTATATACTTTCTCTGAAATAAAATCAATCAGTTTTAACACATCTTTACAACTTGCGTTATTATAATTCACAATAAAACCAGCGTGAAAAACCGAAACTTCAGCACCTCCAAAACTTTTTCCTTTTAATCCAGCCATATCAATAAGTTGCGAGGCAGACACTTCTTTTGATGGCTTTTTAAACACACTTCCAGCATTTGGATAAGATATTTTTTGCAAATTTGCTCGTTTTTGCATAAAATAATCAATATTTTTTGCAATTTCAATATTAGATTTTTGCAAAAGCGAAAATTTTACTAGCAAAACAACATTGCCATTTTTTTGAAAATCTGTTGTTCTATAAGAATACTTTATGTCTTTTTTATATAATTTTTTAATCCTTTTTCCATCAAATACCAAAACATAACTTATATAGTCAAATAATTCGCACCCAAAAGCTCCAGCGTTCATAACACATGCCCCACCAACCGTTCCAGGAATTCCAATAGCCCATTCAAGACTAGAAAGCCCACTATCTTTTGCATACAAAACACACGATGTTAGCATTGCACCACATTCAGCATATAGATTGTTTTTTGTGATTTTTAATTTTTTTAGTTGTTTTGAGTTAATCACAACCCCATCAAAAAAATCATCACTTGCCAGCACATTTGAGCCATTGCCAATAATAACATATTTTTCACCATATTTTTGGCATAGTTTTATTATTTTAATTAGTTCTTTTATTGTTCGTGGATAAACCAAAAACTTAATTTTTCCACCAATTTTTATTGTTGTTATATCTTTAAACCTCTTATTCTCTTGCGTTATTTCTTTATATTTCTTTATAAAAATTGTCTTAAAATCTTCCATAAATTCTCCTTTTTAGGTAATATATGCAAATGGTTATTTAAAAAGAAAAAAGTGCGTTTATTTGCACACTTTTTCAAGTTAAATCATATCTAATTTTAAACAAATTTATAAGGAGAAAAAATTTATGTCTATTTCATCATCTGTTGTTTTGGTTCTTTTAATTGGTTTATATGCCACTGGCAACAGCATAAGCCTTGCCAACAACACAACAATTTTGCTCGTTTTGTTAATTGCCCTTATAGCACTTTCTTATGCAACAACCTCTAACAGAAGAAGATGTTGGAACAATTTTCAGTCATCATCACTAAATAATGACAACTTCTTTTTTAACGACTTTTTAATTTAGAATAACATAAAGATAAAAAATATCCATCAAACATACATTACTTTTCAAATTTGCTAACCAAATCATTTGCATTTTTAAAAAAAGTGTATCATTCATTTTGATACACTTTTTTAAGAAAAATAATATATTGTTTTATCCTTATGTTTATTTAAGGAAAAAAGAGAAACCACTAAAATATTAATCCCATTCTTTCTTTAACCAGTTTCACTTTTTTATCTGCTTCGGCTTCAATTCTTTCTGCACCTTGTGTTGCAATTTTTTCAATTTCATCTTTGTTGTTCATATAATACATAAATTTTTGTTGTATTGGTTCAATGGTTGCAATAACAATATCGCTAACTTCATTTTTAAGTGCTCCATAGTTTTTGCCATCAAAAAATGCTTCACACTCTTTCATACTCTTTTTTGCTAAAACAGAATAAATAGACAAAAGATTGCTAACACCAGGTTTGTTTTCTGGGTCGTAAATAATTTTTGAATCACTGTCGGTCACTGCTCTTTTGATTTTTTGTTTTATCACATCAATTGGGTCTTCCAGCAAAATGTTTCCAGAGTTATCAAAATCGCTCTTGCTCATCTTTTTGGTTGGATTTTGCAAGTTATAAATTTTTGCCCCAACTTTTTGATATACTCCTTGTGGCACAACAAAAGTTTCACCATATTTGTTATTAAACCTTATTGCCAAGTTTCTTGCAAGTTCTAGGTGCTGCCTTTGATCTTCTCCAATTGGAACATATTTTGCATCATACAAAAGTATGTCTGCCGCCATAAGCATTGGATAATTAAATAGTCCAACTGAAACATTTTTGTTACTTTGTGCTTTTTCTTTATAAGCAGTCATTCTGCTTGCCTCACCCATGCTGGTCACACAATCCAAAAGCCAACATAATGCTGTGTGTGCTGGAACTTGCGATTGATAATATAATGTGCATTTATTAGGGTCTAAACCACAAGCAAGATAGTTTGCCATAACAGCATAACTGTTATCTCTTAATTCTTTTGGGTCAATGTTAACCGTTAATGAATGTAGGTCTGCAACACAAAAAATTGAATCATATTCTTCTTGCATTTTAAGCCAATTGTCAACAGCTCCAACATAGTTCCCAAGAGTTAATCTGCCTGTTGGCTTTGCTGCTGTGTAGAGTCTTTCTTTCATTTTCTTTCTCCTTTTCGTGTTTTATTGTTAACAACCTTTATTGGTTGCTTTTTATTTTCTAATAATTTTTTATTTTCATCTTCTCGTTCAAATCTTTCTAAAAGTGGTTTAACCTTTCTGTTTCCAATGATGTAGTCGTAGAACATAATAATAAGTCCTTGCAACAAAATTCCATAGAATGTGAGAATTCTCCATAAAAGAAGTGCCCAAGCAACCAAAGAATTGGATTCTCCCACAACAAAATATGCTGAGAACAAAACGGCAAATGAAATTTCTGCCATACCTGTTCCACCTGGCAAAGGCATAAAACTACAAGCCAAATCGGTGACAACAGCAATAGTGAAAAGCTGAATATAAATATTAAACCAATCTGGACCAAGTGGCATAAATGCTGCATAAACAAAAAATGGAATTGAGTTAGAAAAAATAAATGTAAGCAATCTAGAAATAAACATACCAAGCCCAATCCAGCCACTGGAAATAAATTGCCTCATCGTCACATTATATTCTCGAACTGTGCGCATAACTTTAACGAATGATTTTCGATAGTCTTTCACAATCTTAATTTTGTGCAAAAATTTTAAGACTCCAATCGTGCAAGCAGGCGCAACCTTTTTTGAAAAAGACAAAAACACAATTGAACCAAATATAACCAACAATATAGCAAACCCAATGTAACAAAGTGTTAACATAAATGGTGAAAGGGTTATGATGAAACTATGTTGCAAAATCAAAACAAGTGCAATAAAAATAACATTAAAGAATTGAGCATACAAATATTTAGCAATTGGAACACTTGTTGCCGCACCTGGAGATACTCCCCTTTTTGTTAAATAATAAATTTGGAATGGTTGTCCTCCAGTTGAAAGAGGTGTGGCACAATCATAGAACCTACACATTGCGTGCGATTTATAACTTAAAAATGGCCTTGACCGTTTTGTTATATAATACACAAGTATATAAACACCTGATGAATCTGCAATAAACACCGCAAAAAACAACAAAACGCAAAATAGCACCCACAGCCAATTTATTTTTGAAGACAAAAGGTCTCCAAAACTTAGTGGCTCTTCTGTTCCTAAAAAGTTCCATAACAAAATTCCAACAACAATACCAAGGTTTAAAAGCATAAAAAGAGCACTAACCCATTTTTTCTTTTTGCCTTTGTGTTCATTGACCTTTTGATTGGATTCTTCAACGAATTTTTCGGTCATCTCTTCTTGCTTTGGTTCTGGCATTGCCACAACTTGCGCATAATATTTCACGCCATGGTATGTTTTAGAATTCAAAATTTCATAAAGATGAAAAGGAGAAAGACTTGCTTTCTTAAAAACTACAGCTTCTTTAATTGCTTTAAAGCTTCTTTTATTGGGTAAACTCAAAATTGCTTTATTTTTTTGTTTATCCACCGCAATCTCCCCCAAATATATTTTTTTAAGTTTAACAAACTATTTTAATTTTGTCAAAGAAATAACCAAAAAATTGGGTATTATACCCAATTTTTTATGTTAAAATTAATAACATAAACATTTTTTGTGTTCTCGTCAATTTTTAAACTTTCTGAAATATCAACATTGGCAACCATCAAAATTTCTGAACCATTGGCAAGCACTGGAAGACAATCACGAACGCGAAGTGGAATTTTTTTATCTGATAAATATTTTTTTAGTTTAACAAATCCACCACCAAACTTCTCAATAAAATCTCCTTCCTTTCTAAAACGCCAAACAGCATTTTGAGGAATTTTGTCAGCATCAACCATAAGTCCACCAACAACTTTTTTCTTTGATGTGTCAACCTTTTTCACTTGGATTGTTCCATAATCTTCAATTTGGGTAACACCCTTTTTAAAAGGCCATTCAGTAGCAACTTCTAGTTTTGGTTTTTTGATTGCAAGAGTAACATATTCATACTCCTTATAAGCCGAAATATTGTCTGGCAAACTAATTTTTGCCCCATTAATTCCATTTTTAGCAAAGTCACAAATCATTTCAAGATGTTTTCTTTCAATCCCTTGTGTTTTCCCAAGTTTTGCAAAACAATCTAATAATAATCTATTCACAAAACTTGGTGCATATGAAAAATATGTAAGTGGGATTTTTGCCATATTTTTTTCAAACAAAACAGCATCAAAGTTCATAAGACTACGAATTGTTGCATCATCTTCCCTGCAAATCTTGGCAAAATTGCAAAGATTTTCATCAACATTTGACCAAACTTTTCTAAGTTCTGGTAATATTTTTTGCCTTAACAAATTTCTTGAAATCTTTGTGTCAACATTTGTTTCATCTTCAACAAAAGGAATTTGATTCTCATAATCATATGCCAAAATTTCTTCTTTTGTGATATCCAAAAATGGTCTAACATAAAAATCATCTCTAACATACTGCATTCCACCAGCACCAGAAAGCCCAGAGCCTCTTAAAATATGCAAAAGAACAGTTTCTGCTTGATCATTTAAATGATGTGCGATTGCAATTTTGTCAATAATTCCCTTTTGCCTTAAGTTTTCAAAAACAGCATATCTTGCTTCACGACACGCTTCTTCTAGTGATAAACTTTTTTGTTTCATAAGGGTTAATGCTTCAACTCTAAACTTGTGAAATCTAATTCTATTTTGCTTGCAATAGTCTTCAACAAAGATCGCATCTCTTTGGTCATTTACTCTTGTGTTGTGGTCAACATGAATTGCCATAACTTCAATATCCAAATTCTCTTTGTTCTCAACCAAAAAGTGAAGAAGAGCCATAGAGTCTGAACCACCACTAACTGCCACTCCAACAACACTGCCTGGTGTGAATAAATTTTGTCTCTTAATTAATTCTAAAACTTTTTCCATCTTTTCTGCTCCAGTATAAATTTTTGTATGTTCATTATATAATAAAAACAAAAAAAACACAAGAGGGAAATAAAAAAACGCAAAAATTTTATATAAAATTACTAAAATTTTGCGTTTTTTTGATTAAATTTTTGCAAAGTTAAATATTTTTCCATATTTTCCCAACCAAAACAGTCATATCATCTTCAGCATAATTTTGAGATAGTTTGAGGGTTTCTTCCAAAATTATATCAGCAATCGTTTGCGGATTTTCCGTTCCCAAGTTGTTGATTAAGTTTTTAAGTTTCATAACATCCTCCCAAGCATCAACCACTCCATCACTTAATAAAATAACCATATCTCCATCATTTAGAGCATAACTTTTCACACATGGTTTAACATCTTCAAGAATCCCCAAAGGAAGAGCGGAAGTTTTCACTAAAAGGGTTTGTTCTTTTTGCTTAATAAAGCCAAGACTTGCTCCAATTTTTATGAGCCGACAACTAGCATTTGTTAAATCAAAAACACAAATATCAATAGCACTAAAACTATCCTCTTCTCGAAGCGAAAGTAGTTTGTTCACATTCTTAATAATTAAGTTACTGCCAAAGCCTGCCTCATAAAATTTTTCAATCAAGTTAAGTGAAAGGGTGCTAATATTGTTTGCATCATTCCCACTTCCCATTCCATCACAAACAGACATAAACACTTTGCTGTTTCCAATTCGAGTAACTGAAAAAGTGTCGCCACTCACTGGGCTCCCCCATTTTGTTTGCTGAGCTGAACCAAACACAACATCATAACCATATGCCTTGTTTAATATCACAATGCTATAACCTGGCTTTTCTGAAACATTTACATTTGTTATTTTCATTTTTGTTTTTAATCTGTTTGAAACAATTTTTTCTATTTTATTATTATTTACACTTTTTGTCTTTATGTTTAAAGTAACACTTTCAATATCATCATCTTTATAATAAACCAAAGCTTCACTGCAAAGAATATATTCATAAATTAATTCTTCCATAATTTGATTTTCAAGACTTTGATTAAAACTTATTGTTTTTCTAACATTTTGCGAAAGTGTGTCTAAAACCTCTTGCACTCCTCCAAGTTGGTCAGCAAGCAAAAGGCGTGAACTATTAACTCCGCAGTTTATCACAGCATACTCGTTATATTCTTTAACAAGTTTGTTTATTTCGTTTATTAAAATTGTTATTTTTTGACACTTTTTCATAAGGGCAGGCGACAAATCCACAACGCTAACAAAACCACGAGATATAGCAAGAGATATGAGCGTTTTTATTTCTTCATCTGTTTGCATAATTTGAGCATATGGGCAATTTTTGTTGGAACATTTACCACAAACATCAAAATTTAATTGTTCCAAAATGTAAGAAATTGCATCATCTGGGTTTAAACTTTTTTTGCTCATTGCCAAATATATTTTTTGCATCTCCTTAAACACAACACTTGTTTCAAAAATCTTTTTAACCATTTGCTCACGAGAACGGTTAATCATCTCACGCCAAGCATATTGTTCTGTTTCTGCAATAAAATAATTTTTGATTTTTTGTATGGTTTTTTGAGGAATTAACATAATGCATAAACAAGCCATTATTGTTGGCAAAAACAAATAGATGTTATAGTAACTAAAGAAATATAAATTGACAAACATATCAGCCAATAGCAAACTTAAACAAAGAAAAATCTTTTTTGAATTTGATGTCACCAAAAATGTTAGCACCACCACACAAATCAACAAAAACATAACAAAATCTTTGCTGTGCAAAAGTGTTCCAACACCTAACAATAATGAAAAAGAAATGCTAATTTGTTTTTCCAAACATAGAAACAAAACGCAAACAAAAAGTAATAGCAAAAACTTGGAAACAATGCCACAATAATCTGGAATTGAAGCAAGTCCCACCCCAATCGCAAGCATTAAAACGCCACCACACACACCCTCATCTAGCAATAATTTTCGCCTTAAGCCTCGCACAAATAGCCCTTGCATAAAAAATAGATAGGCATACAAACAAACTATTCCAATAATTGTGGCACAAACTGCCTTAAAGAATTCTTCTCCACCATAGCTATTTAAAAACAAATATGCCCCTTGCGATAAAAAAGCATAAAGCCCTATTAACATTTTGTTTAATGGCTTTTTAAATTTTTGATGCAAAAAATAAGCCATAACAAAAACAAAGCATGTTGCACTTAACGCAATTAAGTTGTTTATTGAAAAGTCTGCAATAATTCCTGCAAGCAAATATAGTGGAGTTATTATGTATATTTTTTGATTACACCACACAAGAGCAAACAGCATTCCAAACGCAAACGGCCTTATTCCGTCAATCTCAGCATAACTTAAAATCAAAAAAAGCAAAAAGAATAAAAAATATTTAAAGGTTCTATATAAAACAATTTTCTTCCCCATTTGATCACCTACATTGATTATAGATTATTTTTTTATAAATAAAATGTAAGAAATAATTTAATTTAAGATTATTTTGTTAAAAAATGGAGATTTTGTTTTCTACTTGCTTTTTTTCTTGTTTTAAGTTAAAATTATTGCTAGGAGAAAAAGATGCGTATTTGTGTTTTGGCAAGTGGCAGTAAGGGAAATTCAACTTTTGTTGAAACTGACAATGCAAGAATTTTGATTGATGCTGGTTTAAGTAAAAAAGAACTTGAAAACAGACTAACACTTATTGGTGTTAGCCCATCTTCCATTAATGCCATTTTGGTAACGCACGAACACAGCGACCACATTAAAGGCCTTGCACAATTTGCAAAAGCCTACAATACAAAAGTGTTTGCACACAGAGATAGTTGGAATTTGATTGAAGAAAAAGCAAACGGCATTCCAGTTGATAACCAAATTGAATTTAATGGAAAAGATTTCAACATTTTGGATATGAGCATACAGTCTTTTGATTTAGACCACGACTCTAACCACTGCGTTGGTTTCACAATTATTGAGGGCAATAAAAAATTTAGCACTGCCACCGACCTTGGACATATGACATTAGATATTGAACAAAGGCTCAAACAAAGCGATTTGATAACCATTGAATCAAACCACGACATTCAAACTCTTTTGAATAATCCACACTACCCCTACTCACTTAAACAAAGAATACTTTCCCAGCATGGCCACATAAGCAATGAGGAATGTTCAAAAACGATTTTATCACTTTTGGGCTTTAACACGCGTGGAGTTATTTTGGGGCATTTGAGTGAACAAAACAACACCAAAGAAAAAGCAATTGAAACACTCAATCAAACTCTTGTGTCCGCTGGTGTTACAAAAGATGATTTTAACTTAAAAGTTTATGTTGCAGAGCAACACACACCAAGCAAAATATTCAAGATAAAAGATGTAACTTAAAATAAAAAAAGCACAAATTCATTAAAATTGTGCTTTTTTTATATCTTTTTACACATTTATTACATTTTTATAATATCTTTTTTTGCAAATTAATATCTAGGCTCAATAATTCCATAACCACCAAAAGTTCTCTTGTAGATAATGTTAACTTTGTTAGTTTCTTCATTTAGGTAAATGTAGAATGCGTGATCAGAGTTTTCCAAATACATTTGCGCATCCTCAACTGATAGTGGAACAATATCAAAACTTTTATGTTTGGTAACAGAATTTTTTGTTTGAGGAATAAAGTATGTGTCATCTTCCTCAAAATATAACCAGTTACGGTCTTGAATTGCTACCTTTTTCATTTTGTCTTTGAGTTTTGAACTATATTTAATAATTTGCTTCTCAATTTTTGGAAGTGCCATATCAATGTTTTGATACATATTATCACTCTGAACTTCACTTCTAAACAAAAGTCCTTTGTCTTGAATTGTGAGTTCAAGTTTTAATAAGTCATTTTCTTTTTTACATTGAACTTTAGCCTCTGCATCATCACTAAAATAACGATCTAATTTGCCAACCTTCTTTTGAATTATGTCTTCTAATTTTTTACTTACGGTATAGTTTTTTGAAGAAATTTGAATTTTCATTTACACCACCTCCACATGGTATTATATATTTTTTATTTCAAAGATGTCAACTTTTTTGAGCCTTAATCACAAGTTTATTGTTCACGCAGTCCACAACAACTCTTGAACCATCTTGAATCTTACCCAAAAGAATTTCATCTGCAAGTTTATCTTCAATTTCTTGTTCAATAACTCTTCGAAGTGGTCTTGCTCCCCACTCGCTATTAAAGCCTTTTTGAACAAGATATTTTAAAGCATCTTCTGTGAGTTTTAACTTTATATTTTGATTTGAAAGTTTGTTCGCAAGTTTTGTTATTAACAATTTTGCAACCATTGCAAGTTCAACTTCAGATAGTTCTTTAAATGCAACAATGCTGTCTATTCTGTTTAAAAACTCTGGTCTAAACTTAAGCTTGATAGCCGACATTAAAATATTCTTGGCTTGCTCATCTAACTGCTCTTTTTCTTCTTGTGAAGTTGCTTTGCAATATGCTTGTCTATTCTTTTTGTAACTTTCTTCATTAACACCAGCATTACTTGTCATAATGATTATTGTGTTCTTAAAGTTTACTGTTCTTCCGTGACTATCAGTTAGTCTTCCATCGTCCAAAATTTGAAGCAAAATGTTAAAAACATCTGGGTGTGCTTTTTCAATCTCATCAAACAAAATAACTGAATATGGTTTTCTTCTCACTTGCTCTGTTAACTGCCCAGCATCTTCATGCCCCACATATCCCGGAGGTGAGCCAATAATTTTGCTCACTGAATGAGATTCCATATATTCACTCATATCAAGCCTTATAATGTGGTTTTCATCGTCAAATAAAGCCTCAGCCAAAGCTTTTGATAGTTCTGTTTTTCCAACACCAGTTGGACCAATAAATAAAAATGTTCCAATTGGCCTATTTGGGTCCTTAAGCCCAGCCCTTGCTCTTCGAATTGCTTTAGACACAGCAACAACCGCTTCATCTTGTCCAACAACACGCTTGTGCAAAACATTTTCCAAATCTAACAACTTTTGTTTTTCACTTGTTGTTAATTTTGAAACAGGAATTCTTGTCCACGCACTAACAACCGCTGCGATATCATCAAACCCAATTGAAACCGTTTTGTTTTGTTTATCTTCTTCAATTTGTTTTTTCATTTGTTCAATTTGGTTCGTAACAATATTGATTTTATCTCTAATAGACGCCGCTTTTTCAAAGTTTTGAGCCATTATAGCCTCTTTTTTGTCTTGTTCAAGCATTGCAAGTTCTTCTTGTTTTTCTTTTAATGGTGCTGGCGTTGTCATCTTTTTTACTTTTGCCCTTGAACTTGCTTCATCAATTAAATCAATTGCTTTGTCTGGCAAACTTCTGTCCATAACATAACGGTCACTAAGAGTGGCTGCTGCTTCAATTGCTTCATCAGTTATTTTAACTTTGTGGAATGCCTCATACGACTCTTTCAAACCTTTTAGAATTTCTATTGTTTGACTAACTGTTGGAGGGTTCACAATAACAGGTTGAAATCTTCTTTCTAATGCTTTATCTTGCTCAATAAACTTTCTATATTCATCTGTTGTTGTGGCACCAATCGTTTGAAGTTCCCCTCTTGCAAGATAAGGCTTTAACATATCTGATGGATTAACCTCACCTTTTTCCGCTCCAGCTTGTGCCAAAGTGTGAAGTTCATCAATAAACACAATAATATTCTTTTGTTTTATTATTGTTTCAATTGTGTCCTTAAGTTTTTCTTCCATACTTCCACGATATTTTGTGCCAGCCATAAGTGAGCCAATATCAAGAGAAAATATGATTTTATCTTTCAAAAAGTCTGGAACTGTGTTGTTAACAATAGCGTGAGCAAGGCCCTCAACAACGGCAGACTTACCAACTCCAGCCTCTCCAATTAACACTGGGTTATTCTTTGTTTTACGACACAAAATTTCAATAACACGCTCAATCTCTTCTTCTCTTCCAATAACTGGATCTATTTTGTTTTCTCGTGCCTTTTGCGTTAAATCCACACCAAGAGATAAGAGTTTTTTGGGAAGGTTTGAGTTTTGTTGGTCATCGCGTTCCAAACTAATAACTCCATCATCATCTTCTGGAATTGTTGCTGAAACACCTTCTTTAAGAACTTGCAACAAGTCATCACGAAGGCTAACAATATTAATTTTAAATCCATCAACCAAGAGTTTGACGGCATTATTATCAGAACTAGACAAAAGAGCGTATGTTATGTGTTCCGTTCCAATAAAATCGTGCCCCAAAGTGTTTGCAATGCTTTTTGCATTTCTTAACACTTCGTTCACACTTGGAGAAAATTCAATTTGTTTTGCATTTGTGCTCAATGTTTTTTTAAACTTTTCATCAAACACTTGCAAAAAGGTGTGTTGATTAACACCATAGCGCTCCAACAATTTTGAAGACAAACATTCATCCATTGAAATAATGCCAAACAAAAGATGCTCAGTTCCAAGTTCTGTTTGTCCACTTTGAGCAGCAAGTTCTCCTGCGTTTTGAAGCGCAAACTTAACCATTTGAGTGTAACCGTTGTTTTGATACATAATTGTGCCTCCATTAATTATTTTCTATTTGCTTTTTCAAGAATTTCATCAATTGCGTTTTGGCATTCACTATAAATTTTTTCAATCGGTCTGCCAATATAATATGAACCCTTTTCATATAATATATTCCCCGCAACCATTGTCATCACAACATCATTTACTGAACCAGCATACACAAGGTGTGAAACAAGATCGGTGTGTGGTTGCCAATTAGGTTCTGAAATTGATATTCTTATGATATCAGCTTGATAACCTTCTTTTAATTGCCCTATTTTATCTTCCAAAAACATTGCTTTTGCACCGCCCCTTGTTGCCATCAAAATAACATCTTTTGCTGGCATTATTGAGGCATCACCAAACAAAACTTTTTGCGAAGTGGAAGCCAAGAACATTTCTTTAAACATATTTAGGCTGTTGTTAGATGTAACACTATCTGTTCCAAGGCTAACATTAATGCCCTTTTGCATATATGTATAGATTGGTGCAATACCACTTGCAAGTTTTAGATTTGAAGACATATTAATGCTAACATTCACATTGTGGTCCTTGAAAATTTGCATATCATCTTTGTCAACATGAACCCCGTGAGCAATTGTTACTGGATAATCAAAAAACCCAAGTTCTTCCAAATACTTAACTGGAGTTTTCCCAGTGTTTTTCTCACAAGTTCCAACTTCATCAAGCGTTTCACATAGATGAATTGTTTGTGGGAGATTATATTTCTTTGCTAAATATGTGCAATCTATTAGCCCCGCCTCATCAAGCGAAATTATACTGTGAGTTGAAACAAAAAATGTGACTAATGGATTGTTTTTCATAAGAGAAGCATATCTATTTTCCCAATCGTGCCTACGCTCTTCTTTGTTTAGTTTATATCTAACATCAATGTGAATTGCTCCTCTCATTTTTGAAACCTCAAATGCAAGAAGTGGTGCTTGTTGGTGGAAATAATTATTCAAAACACATGTTGTTCCACCCCTAACCATTTCAGCAATTGAAAGCATTGTTGCCCAAAAAGAGTGCTCTGGCTTTAAAAATTCTTCAAGTGGTCTAATCTGGTCATACCAACAGTTGTTAAATGAGGTGTTCTCTGCCAAACTTCTAAATATTTGCATTGGAAGATGAGCGTGCGTGTTAACAAAACCCGGCATAATAATATCGCCAAAGCAGTTAATTTGTTTATCTGCCATAAAGCCATCTTTTGCCTCTCCAACATAAACAATTTTGTCGTCGTCAACCCAAACTTCGCCATTTTCATAAATTGTGAAGTCGTCATCACAAGTTATAACATATGCGTTATAAAATCGAGTTTTCATTATTTGCCTCCAACATTTCATCTTATTATACAACTAAACGCAAAAAATAACAATTAATTTAATGTAATTTTGTATATTAATTATCTTTTTAGGAAAAATCAATTTATAAATATTTTTTGTTTGACTTATTTTTCTTTTATTTGTTATAATTTAAGCATATAAAAAAAGGAGAGATTTACAAATGGCACAATACAAAGTTGTTCAGTATGGTTGTGGAAAAATGGCCAAATACACAATCAGATATGTTTTGGAAAAAGGCTCAAAAATCGTTGGTGCTTTCGATATCGACAAATCAAAGTTCGGCGTTGATGCTGGAACTTATGCGGGATGCAAAAAAATTGGTGTTAAAATTGAAGACGCTAAAAAAGTTGAAAAAAGGCTTGCACAAATCAAGCCAGACATCGTGATTGTTACAACAATGAGCTTGTTTAAAGACCTTGAAGACATTTTGCTCATTTGTGCAAAACTTGGAATCAATGCAATCACAACTTGTGAGGAGGCATTCTTTGCCTACAACTCTAACCCAACACTTGCAAACAAATTAGACAAACTTTGCAAGAAGAATAAGTGCACAATCACTGGAAGTGGATATCAAGATGTGTTCTGGGGTAACCTAATCACCACTCTCGCTGGTGCCACACAAAGCATCAAAAGAATTCGTGGTAAAACAAGTTATAATGTTGAAGACTACGGAATTGCTCTTGCAAAAGCACATGGTGCTGGACTTACACTAGAAGAATTTGACAAAGAAGTTGCATCAGTTGACAAAATTTCAGCAAAGAAGAGAGAAGAACTCATAAACTCTGGTAATTATCTTCCATCATATATGTGGAATGTTAACGGATGGCTTGCAGATGCTCTTGGACTTACTGTTAAATCTCAAACACAAAAATGTGTTCCTCAAACATACAAAAAAGCACTTTCTTCTTCAACACTTGGAATGAAGATTAAAGCTGGAGATGCAACTGGAATGAGTGCTGTTGTTACAACAAAAACAAATGAGGGTGTTGAAATCATCACTGAATGTATTGGAAAAGTTTATGCTCCAGATGAATTCGACAGCAATGAATGGACAATTGAGGGTGAACCAGACACAACAGTTGTTATCAATCGCCCTGCAACAGTTGAATTAACCTGTGCAACAATTGTGAACCGTATTCCTGATGTTGTGGCAGCAAAACCTGGTTATGTTACAACAGAAAAAATGCCTGTTGCAACATACAAACAAAAAAGTTTATAATAAAAAAAAAGGCCTTTCCGTCTTTTTTGTTTTTAGTTGTTAAGCTCGCTTACTTCTTCACGGCGTTGTTGGCCTGCTTGTGCTTCAAGTGAATAGTATTTTTCTGAAAGTTTACATATTTCCCATTCAAGTTTACTGCGTTTTTTCTCTGCATTTTCTTGTTTTTTTTCAAGTTTTTTGATTGAGTGTTTTAATGAAACCATTCCCAAAATTGTTGTTGCGGCAGGAATTCCGCCCAAAACAGCGGTTGCAATCAAGCCGTCAACAAGAGCCGAGTTGTTTGCGTCCCAGAAAAATTGTTCAAGTCCGCTTGAAGTGAAAAGTGCGTGTGCTGCGCTGTCGTCGCCAGACACAAAACCTGCAATATAATTTAGGTCATTGCTTCCGGTAACTTGTTTTGCATGCTCTAAACTGTCTGGGTGATTTAAAAAATATTCTTTTATGTTGTCAATTCGTCTAAAATTTCCGCCTCTTCTAATGTAACCAAGGGCAAGGCCATAACCTGATCCCGCAACAGTTCCTGCTAGTATTGCACCCCAACATGGAACAATGCGTTTGTCTGCTTTTTCGCATTGTTCTTTTCTTTTTTTGTTGCACTCTGCAATTATTTCTCTTGCTTGTTTGCTTTCTTGTCTTATTTGTGTGAATCTTTCAAGAATCTCGTGTCTTTCTTTGTCTTTTTTTGCTTCTTCGCTTTCTTTTGGTAATCTTGTGTTAGAACTAAAATAACCGCCACTTATTTCTCCCATACTTTTAACTCCTTTTGTTTTTGTTAAATTATCTTTTTAATCCGGCTTTTTTTCTATACGATAATTATAACATATTTTCAGCCATTTTGCAAGATGTTTTTTTAAATTTTTTCAAAATCTTTATGGAGATAGAATTTAGTCGTTTTTAATCGATAGTTCTTCGTCAGTAATTACACAAAACAAATTGAAAAAGTTTGATTTAGTCTACATTTTTTAAAACCAACAAAAAAGAACCTCATTTAAAAATTTTAGGTTCTTTTTTTAATTATTCCGCTAGTTTCAAAATGGTTAGCCCTTGTGGCTCTTTTTTTTATTTAAAATCTTGTTCATCTAAAAGAGGCACAATGTTGATTGCGGGTTGTTCGTATGGGTGAACTTTTTTTATTGCTTCAACAACTTTTTTAACCTCTTCTATTTTGCAACCAATTTCAACTTGCACTTCTTCAACATGCTCAACTGCCCCATTTTTTCCAATAAACGGTTTTGCCTCATCATTTGGCTTAAATGTTCCAACAACTTTTGATGCCAAGGAGCAATGACTATAATATCCAATAACTCCAACCCCAATTGACCAAATTGCTTCTCTAACAACATTGAAATGAGAAAGTGGAACGGTTACTGATATTTGCACTTTTTTTATGTTTAAAATTGTTTTTTGCCTTTACTTTTTTAAAAGTATTATATATTTTTATTGCTTTTTTTGCTAAAATTAACTTTTACTTAAATTATTGTAAATACTTTTTAAGATATTGCCCAGTAAAACTTTTCTTAACTTTTGCAACCTCTTCTGGTGTTCCTTCTGCAACAACTGTTCCGCCCCCAGTTCCACCTTCTGGCCCAAGGTCTATAATATAGTCGGCAGACTTAATAACATCAAGGTTATGTTCAATAACAACAACGGTGTTTCCTTGGTCCACTAAGCCATTCAAAACCTCCAAAAGTTTTTTAACATCATATGCACTTAGTCCTGTTGTTGGCTCATCCAAAATGTAAAGAGTTTTTCCAGTTGAACGCCTACTTAGTTCTGTTGCAAGTTTCACTCTTTGTGCCTCTCCTCCACTAAGTTCAGTGGCAGACTGCCCAAGTTTAATATATCCAAGTCCAACATCTTTTATTGACTTAAGTTTATTATGAATTGATGGAATGTTAGCAAAAAATTCAACTCCCTCTTCAACAGTCATATCCAAAACATCGGCAATGGATTTTCCTTTATATTTAACCTCTAAAGTTTCGTGGTTATATCTTTTTCCCTTACAAACTTCACAAGGAACGGTTATATCTGGCAAGAAATACATTTGAATTTCTTTCACGCCCGCACCGTCACAAGCATCACATCTTCCGCCTTTGAGGTTGAAACTAAAACGGCTTGATGTATAGCCCCTAACTTTTGCATCTTGCGTGGCAGCAAAAAGTTCTCTTATCATTGTGAACAAACCCGTGTAGGTGGCTGGATTACTTCTTGGGGTTTTCCCTATTGGCGATTGGTCTATATCTATCACTTTGTCGAATACTTCTAAGTTTTTAATTTTTTCAACCTTTCCAACTTGCAGTTTTGATTTATTCAATAAATTTGATGAATATGGATATAAAATTCTATTAATTAAACTAGATTTTCCGCTCCCAGAAACACCCGTCACCGCAGTAAAAACACCAGTTGGAATTTTGACATTAATATCTTTTAGATTGTTTTCTTTTGCACCAACAATTTCAATAAAGTCTTTTGGCGCTCTACGACTTTTTGGAACTTCAATTTTTTCCTTACCACTCAAGAATTTTCCAGTTACTGACCTTTCACATTTCATAATCTCTTCAGGTGTTCCTGTGGCAACAATTTCTCCACCATGAACGCCAGCAAGAGGACCAACATCAACAATAAAGTCGGCTGACCTTATGGTGTCTTCATCGTGTTCAACAACAATAACGCTATTGCCTAAATCACGGAGATTTAAAAGCGTTTTTAAGAGCATATCATTATCTCTTTGATGTAGACCAATTGAAGGTTCATCCAATATATAAAGAACTCCAACAAGTCCACTCCCAATTTGAGTGGCAAGCCTAATTCTTTGCGATTCTCCTCCACTCAAAGTTTCAGCAGAACGAGAAAGTGTTAAATATTGAAGCCCAACATTTTTCAAAAATGAAAGCCTATTGTTAATTTCTTTCAAGATTGGGGCTGCAATGATTTCTTTTGTTTTAGAAAGTTTGAGATTTTGGAAATAATCCAAAAGTTTGTCAACAGACATATTTGTGATTTCAATAATATTTTTGCCATCAATTTTAACAGATAATGCTTTGCTATTTAATCTCTTTCCCTTACATTCATCACATTGCTTTTCACGAATCAGTTTTCCAATATCGCGTTTAACAGTTTCGCTTTCACTTTCTAAATATCTCTTTTTAAGGTTATTTAAAACTCCCTCAAAACGCATAACAAACTTGTTCCCTCTAAAAGAAGTGACTTCATATTTTTCATCGCCCGTTCCATATAATAAAATATCTTTATGCTCTTTTGGAAGTTTATTAAATGGGCAATTTATGTCGATGTTATTTTTATTGCAAACTGCTTCCAAAAACTTGTAAACAAAACTATATTCATCGCCTTTCCAACCACTAACAGCAAGTGCTCCTTCCCTAACAGAAAGTTCTTGATTTGGAATTGCTAGTTCTAGGTCCACTTCTTCAGTGTAACCAATTCCCAAACATTTTGGGCATGCACCAAAAGGAGAGTTAAAAGAAAATAGTCTTGGTGTGATTTCTTCCAACACATAGCCACAAGTTGGACATGCAAAATTGGTTGAAAACAACTCTTCTTTTTCATCACTCTTCACAACAACCAAACCTTTTGCAAGTTTTAGCGCTGTTTCCAAACTTTCGGTTAATCTAGATAAAATATCCTCTTGAACAACAAGCCTATCCACAACAACAGAAATAGTGTGCTTATAAGTTTTTCCCAAAACAATATCTTCATCTAATGTGCGTTGTTCGCCATTAACAATAACTCTTGAAAAGCCATCTTTCTTAAGGCTTTCAAAAAGTTTTGCCCAAGTTCCCTTTTCTCCTCTAACAACTGGTGCAAGAATTTGAATCTTTGTGCCTTTTTCATATTCCATAACCTTTTGCACAATTAAATCTATTGGTTGCTTTTCGATTGGCTTTTTGCAGTTTGGGCAATATGGCGTTCCAATTCTTGCATACAAAAGTCTTAAATAGTCATAGATTTCAGTAACAGTTCCAACCGTTGACCTTGGGTTATGGTTAGTTGTTTTTTGATCAATACAAATTGCTGGCGAAAGTCCGTCAACGCTTTCAACATTTGGCTTTTGAGTTTGACCCAAAAACATTCTGGCATAACTTGAAAGGCTTTCAACATATCTTCTCTGGCCTTCTGCAAAAATTGTGCCAAACGCAAGAGAAGATTTTCCGCTCCCAGAAACTCCAGTAAAAACAACTTATTTCTTGGAATTGTGACAGAAATATCTTTTAAGTTATTTTCCTTTGCTCCTTTAATAACTATATTATTTTCCATTTTTTGCCCCTTTTTTTACTCTTTTTTTAAGTTCTTGAATTTTATCACGTAAATCTATGGCTCGTTCAAAATCAAGGTTATTTGATGCAATTTTCATAAGTGAAGTTAGTTTTTCAATTTCTTGTGGAATATCTTCCTCACTTATTGCCACATCACTAACTTTTTTACTAATTTCCAAACCATTTTTAATTTCTTTGACAATTGTTTTTGGCGTGATGCCATTTTTCTCATTAAACTCCATTTGAAGTTTTCGTCTCTTTTGGGTGATATCAATTGCATTTTTCATTGATTTTGTGATTGTGTCTGCAAACATAATAACACGACCATCTTTATTCCTTGCAGCTCTTCCAATTGTTTGAATAAGTGAGCCCTCCGACCTTAAAAAGCCCTCTTTGTCGGCATCAAGTATGCACACAAGTTCAACTTCTGGCATATCAAGTCCCTCGCGCAAAAGGTTAATTCCAACCAAAACATCAAATTCCCCAAGTCTTAAACCATTAATAATCTCAATACGCTCTAATGTGTCGATGTCGGAGTGCATATATTTTGCCTTTATTCCATTTTCTAGCAAATAGTTTGTTAGGCTCTCTGCCATTTTTTTGGTTAAGGTTGTTACCAACACTCTTGCGTTGTGAGAAATAACAGTTTTTGCTTCTTTTATAAGTTGCTCCACCTGCCCATCAATCTTTCTAACTTCCACAATTGGGTCTAAGAGCCCTGTTGGCCTTATAATTTGTTCAACAACTTGGTCGGCTGAATCCAATTCATAATTTGATGGCGTTGCTGAAATAAACACTGTTTGACCAATCTTTTTCTTAAACTCATCAAACTTTAATGGTCTATTGTCAAATGCCGCTGGAAGCCTAAATCCATAGTCCACCAAACTTGTTTTTCTTGCCTTATCTCCATTATACATTGCTCTAATTTGTGGAACCGTTATGTGGCTTTCATCAATCAAAGTTAAAAATCCTTGTGGAAAGTAGTCTATCAGTGTGTAAGGTGCTTCACCAGGTTTTCTGCCATCAAAATAACGGCTGTAGTTTTCCACGCCACTGCAATAGCCAATTTCTCTCATCATTTCAATATCATAGGCAACTCTTTGCCCAATTCTTTCGGCTTCTAGTGGTTTGTGTTCATCTTCAAAAAACTGAACTCGTTCCAGCCTATCTTTCTCAATTTGCTCCAATGCCCCTTGCATCTTATCCATTCCAACAGCATAGTGGCTTGCTGGGTAAATAACAGCAAAATCTAAATCTCTAATAATGTGACCACTTATTGCCTCAAACTCACAAATTCTATCAATCTCATCTCCCCAAAATTCCACTCTTGTTGCAATTTCAGATTGCGAAGATGGAAAAATATCCAAAATGTCGCCCTTACTTCGAAAAGTTGAGCGTTTGAAATCAACATCATTTCGCTCATAGTGAATGGCAATAAGTTTTTTCATAACATCTTCTTTTTTGATATTGTCGCCCTTTCTTAAAGCAAGCATTAAATTGCTATATTCTGTTGGGTCGCCCAAACCATAGATGCAAGAAACAGATGCAACCACAATAACATCATTTCTAGATAGAAGTGAGTTTGTGGCAGATGCCCTAAGTTTGTCGATATCATCATTAACCGACATATCTTTTTCAATGTATGTGTCGGTGGAGGCAATATAACTTTCTGGTTGATAATAATCATAATAAGAAACAAAAAATTCTACCCTATTGTGTGGAAACAACTCTTTAAATTCATTGCAAAGTTGTGCCGCCAAAATCTTGTTTGGAGCAATAACCAAAGTTGGCTTTTGCACTTTTTCGATAATATTAGCCATAGTGAAAGTTTTTCCGCTTCCAGTCACACCCAACAAAACTTGGTTATTATAACCTTTGTTAATGCCATCAACCAAAGCATCAATGGCTTTTGGTTGGTCACCAGCAGGCTTTTTGTCGCTAACAAGTTTAAATTCCATTTTTGTCTCCTTTTATAATTTATTGCCAAAGAATTATTTTTTATTTTTGTGAAAATAGTTATAAATATTTCGTGCATCTCGTGAACTTATTCCACGAACAGCACAAAGATCATCATATGTTACTTTTTTAATTGTTTCTGTGTCGCCAAACGCATCTAGCAAAAGTTTTTTCTTATTCTTTCCAATTCCATATATCTCATCAAGTTCAGAGTGAAACATATTTTTATTTCTTGTGTTTTTGTGAAAGGTTATTGCAAAGCGGTGTGCTTCATCACGAATTCTTTGCAAAAGTTTTAGTGGAGCTTCTTGTTTACTCAAAATCACAGGCTCACTGTTGTTTGGCACATAAACTTCTTCAATTTGCTTGGCAAGGCTTATGATATCAATCCCATCAACGCCCATACCATTCAAAACTTCCAAACAAGCACTGAGTTGACCTTTTCCACCATCAATAACCAACAGGTCTGGTCTTTCCTTAAAACTTTCTCCATCGCGGTTTTTGAGGCGAGTTAGTCTTCTAACCAACACTTCTTGCAAACTGCGATAATCATCATTGCCCTCAAAAGTTTTGATTTTCATTTTGCGATAATCACTTTTCTTTGCCTCTCCATTCACAAACACAACCATTGATGCCACCCTATTTGTTCCAGAAATATGTGAAATATCATAACACTCCATTCTCTTTGGGAAGTTTTGCAAATTTAACTTTTCTTTCAAAGTTTTCAACGCTCCCAAAGTGTTGTCATATTTTTGCTTATCACGAGTAATATTTTTGTCAATATGCTCTTGCGCGTTTTCTTCTGCCATTTTTAGTAGTTTTAGGTTTATTCCCTTTGGCGAAGAAATAAATTTTATTTTTTTGTTTAAAACAGTTTGCAAAAACTCAACATCTTCCAGTTGAGCGTTTGTGATAATCTCATCAGGCAAAAGCGAATTTTCATAATAAGATAAAATAAAGTTTTCAATCACTTCTGCTTTTGTTATGCTTGGGTCCACAATAGAAAAACTTTGCATACCCATTATTCTTCCGTTCCTTAAAGTTATAATTGCAATAGCACTTGTTAAATCGTTTGTGGAATATGCAATGACGTCTTTATTGGAGTTCCTTGGAAGATTTGCAATGCTTTGGTTTTTAAGCTTTGAAATCATACCCAAAGTGTGCCTAACTTCAATGGCTTTTTCAAAGTTTTCCGTTTCTGCAAGACTATTCATTTTTTCTTTTAGTTTTTCAATAACAAATTGGTCTTCGCCTTTTAGAAAGTTGATCGCACTTTCCACTCTTTTTGCATATTCTTCTTCGCTAATTCTATTTGTGCAAGGTGCAGAACATAGCCCCATTTCATAATTTAGGCACTCGCGTTTTAGTGATTTTTGTAAATTGTGTTTGCATGTTCTCAAACCAAAAAACTTGTTCAAAAAGTCTAGAATATAGTTTGCACTAACACCAGCCAAAAATGGACCAAAATATTTTGCACCATCTTTTTCCACTCTCCTTGTCACACAAAAGCGTGGGAATTTCTCCGCTAAATTAATTTTAATATAAGGGAAAGTTTTGCTATCTTTTAGCAAAATATTATAAAATGGCTGTTCCTTTTTTATTAAGTTATTTTCAAGCGTGAAGGCATCAACTTCTGTTGGTGTTATGATATATTCAAACCAATCAACTTTTTCAACCATTGCCCAAACTTTTGGCCCTTTTGCTGTTTGATTAAAATATGAACTAACACGGTTTTTGAGGTTTTTTGCCTTACCAACATAAATAACCTCGCCATCACTATTGTGCATTATGTAAACACCACTTTTTGATGGCAACTCCCTAAGTTTTTTCTCAATTTTTTCATTCATATATTGATTATATCACTTTATAGAACTTTTATCAACTTTTTAATAAAAAACAAAAAAAGAGCGAAATGCCGGAATTGTAATTCTTTTTTATTCGTTCATTTTAGATTTCCCCTATTGACTTTTTTTGTTTTTTATGTTAAAATAGTAGCATAGAAATAGTTATATGTTCTTGCCCAAATTATTGGAATGTATAATATTTCTTGTTAAGAGTGTTGGGTGAAAAGGAGAGTTTGGCTCCCAATCCGTAATGAATGTTCCTAGTGTCATTTCACTCTTTTTTTATTTTTTAACAAAAGTTTTTTCTATTTGTCGTTTTTCGTTTGTTCAACCACAATTTAACATTTTTGTATTTTACCATTGACTTTTTGTTTTTTTGTGGTATAATATTCACAGAATCATTTTTGTGGTTCTTTGCGAATTGATTATTCAATTCTTATGAACTATTTTTCAGTTCTGGGGCTTGTATCTTTGTCATACAAGCATTTTTTTTTAAATTCATTCCATTTTTTTGTTTTAAAATAGTTTTTTCTATTTGCCTTTTTCCGTTTGTTCAACCACAATTTAACATTTTTGTATTTTACTATTGACTTTTTTATAAAAATTGTATATAATATTTGTAGCTGGTAATGACAGTCTTCACAATACCTTCAGAGTATTGTGTCTGGGTAGAAAGCCCTGCTAAGGACCTTGAACTTATTGTTCTTGGTAGAGAAGAACATCTATTGTTCTTCTTTTTTTTGACTAAATTCATCAAATTTTTGTTTATTAATAACATTAAGTTCACATTGATATAAGATTTTGTTAACTTTATAGCTAGCAATATCATTATCAGAACTGTTTGCTATAAAAAATTCACCCACTTTAATAGGTTGTTTTAAATGATTTTTTATTTCCACATATGGCTTATATTTTGATTTTCTACCTTTTTTATTTTTAACCACATGACCTTTTTTGTGTTTTGGACCAATAAGCGACACAACCTTAGGAAGACTGCTTGCATTTAGCAAGCAAAAACGCACAGCGTTTTACTGGGGTTCGGCAAATATAGACCAAAAACAAAAAAGAGCTATAAAAGCTCTTATTTCTATTGGTGGGAGGTCAGGGATTCATTACCTCTTGCCTAGTCTTCCGTTTTGTGAGCGTTAGCGACACAACATTAGGAAGACTGCTTGCATTTAGCAAGCAAAAACGCACAGCGTTTTACTGGGGTTCGACAAATATAAACCAAAAACAAAAAAGAGCTATAAAAGCTCTTATTTTTATTGGTG
This sequence comes from uncultured Clostridia bacterium, assembly GCA_905235475.1. GTDB lineage: Bacteria > Bacillota > Clostridia > Christensenellales > UBA1242 > UBA7584. The sequence continues at coordinate 105,089 of CAJOLU010000001.1, read as the reverse complement.
GGAGGTCAGGGATTCGAACCCCAGAAGTCTTCCGACAACAGATTTACAGTCTGCTCCATTTGGCCACTCTGGAAACCTCCCATATGGAGCTGGCGAGAGGAATCGAACCTCCAACCTGCTGATTACAAGTCAGCTGCTCTACCGTTGAGCCACGCCAGCATATAATCCAGAGTGATATACAAATGTTTTACTTCTCCAAAAGTGGTGCTCCAGGGCGGACTCGAACCGCCGACACATGGATTTTCAGTCCAATGCTCTACCAGCTGAGCTACCGGAGCAAGAAAAGTAAATGGTGGGACTTCAAGGACTCGAACCTTGGACCGTCCGGTTATGAGCCGGATGCTCTAACCAACTGAGCTAAAGTCCCAGAAGTCATCATACAGCTGTATGATTATAATAAACCCAAGAACAAGTCTTGGAATGGCGACTCAGAAGGGGCTCGAACCCTCGACCTTCGCCGTGACAGGGCGACGCTCTAACCAAGCTGAGCTACTGAGCCATACAAAAAAGTATTTTTATATTTGTCACAACCAATACTTTTCATTGTCATACAGTGGTCGGGGTGGAGGGACTCGAACCCCCGACCCCATGATCCCAAATCATGTGCGCTAATCCAACTGCGCTACACCCCGCTATGTGTATGACATTATTTATGATACATTATTTTGGTGCAAAAGTCAACAATTTTAAGAAATTTTTTTTAAATTCAGTATTTTATTTTAACTAAATTTAATAAAATTATAAATTTTGTTGCAAAAACAAATTAAAATGTTGTATAATTACCGTATGATAGAAATTAAAGAAGTTAAAACAAGAAAAGAAAAAAAAGATTTTGTTGATTTTCCAATCAAATTATATGCCAATTGTCCTTATTATGTTCCCAATTTAAGAACAGATGAATTTGCCCTTTTTAATCCAAAAAAGAATGTATCCTATGATGATTGTGATATAGTGTTTTATGTTGCTTACAAAGACGGCAAACCTGCCGGAAGAATTTGTGGCATCGTTCAAAAAGTGTATAACAAAATGCAAAATGTTAAAAGAGTTAGATTTACTCGTTTTGATGTTATTGAAGACTTTGAAGTTGCAAAAGCACTTTTAGAAACAGTTGAAAAATGGGCAAAGGAACAAGAAATGGACACAGTTCACGGACCACTTGGTTTTAATGACTTAGACCGTGAAGGACTCTTGGTTGAAGGTTTTGATGAATTATCAACATATGAATCAGATTATAGTTACCCTTATTATGCAGAGTTTTTGGAAAAACTTGGCTACACCAAAGAGGTTGACTGGGTTGAATTTCAAATTAAAGCAATAAAAGATGTTGACGATAGAATTAAAAGACTTTCAAAGGCGGTTAAGCAACGCTATCACCTAAAGATTGCAACAGCCAAAAACAAAAAAGACTATATTAATAAATATATGGCTGGAATTTTTGAAACTATTGATGCAGCATATGGCGAATTATATGGCGTTATCCCCTACACTGACAAATTGCAACAGCAAATTGTTAGCCAATTTAAACTAATGATTTCGCTTGATTGTATGGTAACCATACTTGACCAAAACGATAAAGTAGTTGCATTTGGTTTCGGTCTTCCATCTCTTGCTAAAGCTGTTCAGAAATCAAAAGGAAGACTAAACTTAACTGGCATAATTCGCATATTGCACGCTGCAAAACATATAAAAGTGTTTGACTTTGGCCTTATTGCCGTTAGACCAGAATACCAAGGAAAGGGTTTAACTGCAATTATTATAGAGCAAATGGTTCAGCAAATGAGCAAATATGATTTAGAATATTGTGAAACAAATCATAGCTTAGAAACAAATCAAAAAATTATTCTCACATGGAAAAACTTTGAAAATTGCAGACAACACAAACGAAGACGTTGTTATGTTAAAAAATTATAAAAAAAGAGTTTAAATAAACTCTTTTTCTTTTTCCTGTTTCATAGATGCCACATCTTTTTTAGTTTCGGATTTTACTGAACTATCTTTTCTTGTTTTGATTGTTTCAACAACATTTTTGCTCTCTTCATAGTTTATGAGATCTTCCATATTATTATATAATCCCTTTGTAAAGCCCATAAAAGAATCACTAACAGTGTAGCAATATGCCCAGCATCCATCCTCTCTTCTTGCCCAATCTGCATCAATCATCATTTTATCATAAAGCCTATCTATTGATTTGCTAACAACATTTTGCTCCATTCCTGTTTCTTCAATAATTTTTTTAAAGTAAACATTGTTTTTATATATCTCAGTTTGCTCGTAGATATATACCAAAACATGAAAATCATTTGATAATACTCTTTGTTTATTGATCATGCATTTTCTCCTTTTATTTTGCATTATAACACACAAAACAGGAAATGTCAATATCTCATAATTTGGCACATAGTGCTAAATTAGTGGCACATAATATATATAATTTATGGTATAAATGAAGAAAAAGCCCCTCGTAAGAGTTGGGCTTTTTCAATGGAATCTGGCAACGACCTATTCTCCCAGCGGGCTGCCCCGCAAGTATCTTCGGCGCTGAAGAGCTTAACTTCTGTGTTCGGAATGAGAACAGGTGGACCTCTTCGCTATAATCACCAGAAATGGTACAGTGCGCGTAAACACACTCACAACTGCATAGTAAATATATCAAACAAAATGAAATCTGTCAATACTTTTTTAAACTTTTATTACATTAACTTGACGCTAGAGCCTATAAACTTGTTTATGCTCTATTTGATCAAGCCCTCGACCTATTAGTACTGGTCAGCTGAATGCATTACTGCACTTACACCTCCAGCCTATCAACCTCGTCATCTTCAAGGGGTCTTACCAGGTTAACCCTGTGGGATATCTTATCTTAAGGTGGGTTTCACGCTTATATGCTTTCAGCGTTTATCCCTTCCGTACATAGCTACTCTGCAGTGCCGCTGGCGCGACAACAGATACACCATAGGTACGTTCACTCTGGTCCTCTCGTACTAGGAGCAAATCCTCTCAAATATCCTACGCCTGCAACGGATATGGACCAAACTGCCTCACGGCGTTTTGAACCCAGCTAGCGTACCGCTTTAATGGGCGAACAGCCCAACCCTTGGGACCGACTACAGCCCCAGGATGCGATGAGCCGACATCGAGGTGCCAAACACCCCCGTCGATGTGAACTCTTGGGGGGTATCAGCCTGTTATCCCCGAGGTAACTTTTATCCGATAAGCGACGGCAATTCCACTTTCTACCGCCGGATCACTAAGCCCTACTTTCGTATCTGCTCGACTTGTAAGTCTTACAGTTAAGCTCCCTTATGCCTTTACACTCAACAAACGGTTTCCAACCGTTTTGAGGGAACCTTTGGGCGCCTCCATTACACTTTAGGAGGCGACTGCCCCAGTCAAACTACCCGCCAGACACTGTCCTCCACCAGGATAACTGCGTGGGGTTAGAATTCCAAATGCAGAAGGGTGGTATCCCAAGGGTGGCTCCACAGCGGCTAACGCCACTGCTTCAAAGCCTCCCACCTATCCTGTACATCTACATCCGGAACACAATATCAAGCTATAGTAAAGCTCTACGGGGTCTTTTTGTCCTGTTGCAGGTAATACGCATCTTCACGTATACTCCAATTTCGCCGAGTCCAATGTTGAGACAGCGCCCAAGTCGTTACGCCATTCATGCGCGTCGGAACTTACCCGACAAGGAATTTCGCTACCTTAGGACCGTTATAGTTACGGCCGCCGTTCACTGGGGCTTAAAATCAGAGCTTCGCTTGCGCTAACCCCTCCTCTTAACCTTCCAGCACCGGGCAGGCGTCACCCCCTATACATCATCTTACGATTTTGCAGAGAGCTGTGTTTTTGGTAAACAGTCGCTTGGGCCTTTTCACTGCGGCCTACATTTCTGTAGGCTCCCCTTCTCCCGAAGTTACGGGGTAATTTTGCCTAGTTCCTTAACAATGGTTAACTCGACCGTCTTATGATTCTCTCATCGCCCACCTGTGTCGGTTTGCGGTACGGGCACCTTATATCTATCTAGCAGATTTTCTAGTCAGTGTGGATTCATCAGCTTCGTTACTAAATTTCACTCCCCATCATCACTCAACCTTAAAGTAGGTGTACTTCACTGCCTACAAGTCTAATGATTTAGCCACAGATCTCCATCCCTGTGGTCTGACTATCCTCCTGCGTCCCTGCATCGATTCTTTGTCGATATACGGTGGTACGGGAATATCTACCCGTTATCCATCGCCTACAGCGTTCGCTCTCGGCTTAGGCCCCGACTTACCCTGGGAGGACGACCCTTCCCCAGGAAACCTTGGGCATTCGACGGCGGAGATTCTCGCTCCGCTCTCGCTACTCATGCCGGCATTCTCTCTTGTATGCGCTCCACCACCCCTTTCGATATGGCTTCAGCGCACATACAATGCTCTCCTACCATTACAATTACTTGTAATCCTAGTCTTCGGTGTAAAGTTTTAGCCCCGTGTATCTTCGGCGCCCCGTCGCTTGACCAGTGAGCTATTACGCACTCTTTGAATGAATGGCTGCTTCTAAGCCAACATCCTGGTTGTTTAAGCAATGAGACATCCTTTTACACTTAACTTTAACTTGGGGACCTTAGACGTAGGTCTGGGTTGTTTCCCTTTCGACCACGGACGTTATCGCTCGTAGTCTGACTCCCAATTATATAATTATTCGGTATTCGGAGTTTGATAAAGATTGGTAGATCGCGAAACCCCCTCACTCATTCAGTGCTCTACCCCCGATAATCTAAAATTGAGGCTAGCCCTAAAGCTATTTCGAAGAGAACCAGCTATATCCTGTTTCGATTGGAATTTCTCCGCTACCCACAGTTCATCCAAGTCCGTTTAAGGGGACACTAGTTCGAGCCTCCACGAAGTGTTACCTTCGCTTCACTCTGACCATGGGTAGGTCAACAGGTTTCGGGTCTACGGCATGCTACTAACTCGCCCATTTCAGACTCGCTTTCGCTTCGGCTCCATGACTTAATCACTTAACCTCGCAACATACCGTAACTCGCCGGCCAGTGTGCAAAAATTACGCAGTCGCACATTAAAGTAGTGCTTCTACTGATTGTAAACATATGGTTTCAGGTACTATTTCACTCCCCTCCCGGGGTACTTTTCACCTTTCCCTCACGGTACTATACGCTATCGGTCACTAGGTCGTATTTAGCCTTAGGAGATGGTCCTCCTGTCTTCACACTGGATTTCACGTGCCCTGTGTTACTTTGGATACTGACTGCCAAGACTTCGGTTTCGCTTACGAGACTATTACTCTATTCTGTGCGGCTTTCCAGCCATCTTCAACTACCTTATCTTGTACGTGATGTCAGTCCGAACCCCAGCAGTGTTACCACCGCTGGTTTAGGCTCTTTCCCTTTCGCTCACCACTACTCAGAAAATCGATATTTCTTTCTCTTCCTCCAGGTACTTAGATGGTTCAGTTCCCTGGGTTCCCCTCAGTACAGTATTTGATTCCTGTAAAGATACCACCCTGTTAAAGGTGGTGCGTTCCCGCATTCGGAAATCTACGGATCAAGACCTATTTGCGGTTCCCCGTAGCTTATCGCAGCTTGTCACGTCCTTCATCGGCGCCTAGTGCCAAGTCATCCACCATACGCTCTTTGTAGCTTGATCGTATACGTCGATTTGGCTATATGTATGTTTACATATATTTTTGCTTACTGAATAATTCACTCAAATAAATTTGATTGAATTAATTAGCATGTTAAATTTAAAAGTTTATTGTTAATAAAACTTAGCATAAATTGTAATCTTTGTGAAATTGCATATTACACTATCATTTATTATAGAATATTTGTATATAAGATTTCATCAGTTTCTTAATATACTATGCAGTTGTCAATGTTCTACTCACAACCAACGGTTGTGGTATCCCATAACTAGAGGATACAGTGTCATTATACAGAAATATATATATCAAGTCAACAAGTTTTTAAAAAAAATTTAAAAAATTTAACAAAAAATACCCAAAAAAGCCCTATTTTACGACACTCTGCCGTGTGTGTCACACTTTTTTGAGGTATTTTTTACCCTTTTTTATATTCTTTATTATATATATAATAGAAAATTAAGTTTTCCAAACACAAATTTTTGCTCATTTTTTATAATGTCAAATAAAAAAAGATAGCCCTTTGCTATCTTTTTTATTATTTATGCAAAACTAAATATGTTGTGTAGCCTGTTGTAACATAATTTGTTTTTTTGTTTTCTTGACTAACTGGAGCACTAAATATATACCAATCACCACCAAGAGCAGATTCAAAGTTCCCAGAAAATTCATTTAATATTTTTATTTCCAAATAATTTAGACCTGTTCCACCATTTTTTGCATATTCTGCATTAAGATCTGTTTTTAGTTTGGCCATATATGTTCCAGCATCACCGGTGAATGTGTTATTTTTAATTAACATACTATATGTTGTGTCGTTAAGTGTGATTGTTTTATTTGCAAAATAATCATATGAAGCATCATTCAAAACCCTTTGTGAGTTTAGTTTTGTTGGATTTTTCTCTATGTGTCTGCCATCATCTTTTGTTAAAAAGTTTTTATGTGTTAAGAAGTAGCCTAATTCTGTGTTATCTTGAAGTGTTAGTGAAATATCATTCCAAGTGCAATCAACCATATAATAGTTGTATTGTTCTGTTTCTTCATTATATATTCCAACCTTGTTCCAAGCATGCCCTTCTGTTCCACTGCCTGTTATGCCTTCACCACTGACTTTATAGCAATTAACTCCCGCCATATTGCAAAGAAGTGTGTATGCTTTTGCAATTCCATCACAAACAGCCTGACCATCATCTAGGAAGATTCCTTCAAGATAGAAGCCCCTAAATCTTTGAACCAAATCCTCATTAGAACGAGATGATAAATTATAGTCATAGTTGTTGTTATAGCACACCCAATCAAAAATTGCTAGTGCTTTTTGAACATCAGTCATTGTTCCATCAATAATACCCAAAGTGCTTTCTGTTCCAACCAAAACATCAATGGCTTTATTCCAAATTTCCTTTGCTTGGCTTTCTCCCACAAATATTGGGTAATACCCTGCTTGAACTGCCAAATATAATTGGTCACTTGTGTAAACATTGACTGTTTTGTTATCATCTAATTGCTTTAAGATTGGCAACGGAAGTTTTGTTTCGTTTGTTATTTCATCTTCATTAGTTGTGTAACGGTTTGCGTCATCTGCTGGCAAATTAGAATAATTTAACATTTCATTAAATTCAATTTGAGTTTTGTTTAAGTTATAACCATTTTTGCCAACTGTTGCAGTTTCTGTTGGAGCACCTGTTACTCTGTTGTCAACATATAACACAAGCCTTCCAGTTGAATCTTCTGATGTTGAAGAACTTACATTTTTAGTTTCATAATATGATTCTGTGGCAATAGACATATAGTCTTGATACATAAACAAAGTTGTTGGATGCTCCCAATCTCCTTGAGTGTAATAAGATTGATAAAATTGCACTTTTGAAATTCTGTTTGCGATTGTGAAATAAGCCAATGTGTTTAGTTCGCTTTGGCTATCCACACAAAAGTCAAACTCTTCATCTCCAACAAAATTTGAATATGGGTTACTAATTTTTAGTTCTCCCAAATTCTCTTTGTTAACATCAACGCCAAAGAAAATGTATCCGTCAGAATATTCAGATGAATTATAATATAAACTATTTGATTTAACTTGTGCGTGAATAATTTGTATTGCAGTTTTATCAGTTTCACCTGTTGTGATTTTTGGCAAACTAGATTTAGGAATAGTTACAACATTGCTGTTACTTTCAAAAACTTGGTCTGAACCATACAAACTAACAATATACTTGCTTGCATTTCCAACTTCACTAAGAGTTATAACTAAATTGTCGCCAACATAGTGAATATTATCATTATACCTGATTGTTTCACTTTCTATTGTTTCTGCATAGACCCCATCTCCATCAATTTCTCTTTCAACACTTGGAGCAAAAAGAGCTATTGTTTTTGTGTATGTCTTTTCATCTGTGTATGCTGAACTTGAAATGCTTTCGTCATCATTTACTTTATTTGCTCTAACAGAAATCTTATAATCTCCAGCATCATTTAAATATTTTGTTATGTCTATATTATAGGTTTCCACCAAAGCATCACTTGCAACAATAACTGGGTCTAATTCAACATCTCCTGGGTCCACAATTTTTATTGTGTAACTATCTGCAAACAAAGTGTTTTGGAAACTAACAACAACTTGATTAGATTTTATGTTTAATTTAAAGTTATCTGGCGCCCCAATATTTCCATCAGACACAATTGTTTTTGCTGTTGAATATTCAGAATTGTTTCTAATAATTGAGTTTGTTGTGGCTTGAACCTTAATTTTATATTTTCCAACATCAATATAACCTGAAATATTGACGGAAGTCCCTTTTATTGGAATAATCCTTGCCTCTTCGCCTTCCTTTTCAATAGACAAATTATAACCACTTGCCGAAGCAACTTCTTCCCAACTCAACACTCCCCCTTTAAGTGTTACTTTTGGGGTGTCTAGCGTGAAAATACACGCTGAAAATAACAACATTGAACATAGTGCCACCGCACATAGACCTAAAATATTTAATAGGCTTTTCTTAAATACACTTTTTTCCATATTTTTAGTATAACATAAATTTTGAAAATTAAAAAATAAAATAAGCAATATTTTTCAAAAAATAAAAACCCCACAAAAATTGTGAGATTTTTACTCAAAAACCATGTTTCTAAATTATTTAACAATTTTTGAAACAACACCAGAACCAACTGTTCTTCCACCTTCACGGATGGCAAAACGAAGTCCTTCTTCAATAGCGATTGGTGTGATAAGTTCTACATTCATTTCAACGTTGTCACCAGGCATAACGATTTCAACACCTGCAGGGAGTGAAATTGTTCCTGTAACATCTGTTGTTCTAAAGTAGAATTGTGGACGGTATCCTGAAACGAAAGGAGTTGATCTTCCACCTTCTTCCTTCTTCAATACATATACGCTTGCAGTGAATTGGGTGTGAGGTGTGATTGATTTAGGAGCACAAATAACTTGTCCTCTTTGAATGTCCTTTCTTTCAATTCCACGAAGAAGAACACCAATGTTATCTCCAGCTTCTGCTTTGTCTAGAAGTTTTCTAAACATTTCAACTCCAGTGATAACTGTGGTCTTTGTTGGACCCATTCCAACGATTTCAACTGTGTCTCCATTCTTAACAACACCACGTTCTACTCTACCAGTTGCAACTGTTCCACGACCAGTGATTGTGAAAACGTCTTCAACAGGCATCAAGAATGGTTTATCTGTTGCACGAATAGGGTCTTTGAAGTAGTTGTCAATAGCATCCATAAGTTCAAAGATGCACTTACTGTCTTCCCCATCAACATCACCTTTTGTTGCAGCTTCTAATGCTTTAACAGCTGAACCAAAGATGATTGGAGTGTTATCTCCATCGAATCCATATTCTGAAAGAAGGTCACGAAGTTCCATTTCTACTAACTCAAGAAGTTCATCTTTGTCAGCAGGTGGAAGTTGGTCAACCTTGTTTACGAATACAACGATTGATGGAACACCAACTTGACGAGCAAGCAAAATGTGCTCACGGGTTTGTGGCATAACACCATCGGTTGCAGCAACAACCAAGATTGCTCCGTCCATTTGAGCAGCACCAGTAATCATGTTCTTTACGTAGTCTGCGTGTCCTGGACAGTCAACGTGTGCGTAGTGACGCTTTGCAGTTTCATACTCAACGTGACTTGTGTTGATTGTAATTCCTCTTTCTCTTTCCTCTTTTGTGTTGTCAATTGAAGCATAGTCTCTTGCTTCAGCTAAACCTTTCACAGCTAGTGTTGAGGTAATAGCAGCTGTCAATGTTGTTTTACCGTGGTCAACGTGTCCGATTGTACCAAGGTTAAAATGTGGTTTAGTTCTTTCGAATTTAGCTTTTGCCATAATTCTTCTAATCTCCTTATTTTAATTTTTTTGCCAATTACTCGGCCTTAGTGCGTTGCCCAACAATTTTGTCAGCAATAAATTTTGGAACTTCATCATAGTGCGAAAGCTCCATAATGAAGATGCCTCGACCTTGTGTTAAGCTACGCAAGTCTGTTGCGTAACCAAACATCTCGGCAAGAGGTACAACGGCATTAATTGTCTGTTGACCGTTTTTAAGCTCCATATCACGAAGTTGTCCACGGCGACGGTTTATGTCACCCATAACATCTCCAAGATACTCTTCAGGAACTTCAACTTGAACTTTCATCATTGGTTCTAGTAAAACTGGGTTCGCATTTTTTGCGGCTTCCTTGAAAGCCATACTTCCTGCGATTTTAAATGCCATTTCACTAGAGTCCACTTCATGGTATGAACCATCGACCAAAGTTACTCTGAAGTCCACCATTTCATATCCGGCAACAACTCCGTTCTGTCGAGCTTCGTTAATTCCATCATTAATAGGAGCTATATATTCTTTAGGAATTGCTCCACCAACGATTTTGTCAACAAACTCGTATCCTTTACCCGGCTCAAGTGGCTCCATCTCAATAATACAGTGTCCGTATTGACCTTTTCCACCAGATTGTTTGATGTACTTGCCTTCTTGGCGTGTTTTTGAGCGAATTGTTTCTTTGTAAGCAACCTGTGGCTTGCCCACATTAACATCCACTCCAAATTCACGCACAAGGCGGTCACGATATATATCAAGGTGAAGTTCACCCATACCGGCAATGATAGTCTGACCAGTTTCTTGGTCAGTGTAGGTTTTAAATGATGGATCTTCCTCAACGAATCTGATGAGGGCAGCAACCATCTTTTCTTGAGCCTGCTTGTTCTTAGGCTCTATAGCAATTTTAATAACAGGGTCAGGGAAATTGATGCTTTCCAAAACAATTGGAGCTTTTTCATCACAAAGTGTGTCACCAGTTGTTGTGTCTTTAAGTCCAACAATAGCGGCGATATCACCTGTTCTAACTTCATTTATTTCTTGACGCTCATTACTGTGCATCCTTATTAATCTCGCAATTCTTTCTTTCTTACCCTTTGTTGAGTTGTAAACATAGCTTCCACTTTCTAGGTGTCCACTATAAACACGGAAATATGTTAATTTTCCATATGGGTCTGTTACAACCTTAAATGCAAGAGCTGAGAATGGTTCGTCATCACTTGCCTTTCTTTCTGCTTCTTGTCCGTTTGGAAGTTCTCCTTTAATTGCAGGAATATCAATTGGACTTGGCATATAGTCAACAATTGCATCCAAAAGTTTTTGAACACCCTTGTTTTTGTAACTTGAACCACAAACAACTGGGTTAAGTTTAAGTTCAATTGTTCCTTTTCTAAGTCCGCGTTTGATTTCTTCCTCAGTGAATTCCTCACCAGCAAAATATTTTTCCAAAAGTGCATCATCAGTTTCAGCAACAGCTTCAATCATGGCTGCACGCCATTTTTCTGCATCTGCCTTTAGATTTGCTGGAATTTCTATTACTTCCATTTCCTTTCCAAGGTCATCTTTGTAGATAATTGCTTTCATTTCAATTAAGTCCACAATACCCTCAAAAGTGTTTGCCGCTCCGATTGGAATTTGAATTGGAACAGCGTTTGCGTGCAAACGATCTTTCATCATTTGAACAACTCTAAAGAAGTCGGCTCCATCTCTGTCCATTTTGTTAACATAGGCAATTCTTGGAACACCATATTTGTTTGCCTGACGCCAAACTGTTTCACTTTGAGGTTGAACTCCACCTCTAGCACAGAAAACAGCAACAGCACCATCCAAAACTTTTAAACTTCTTTCAACTTCGATTGTGAAGTCAACGTGTCCTGGGGTGTCGATAATGTTAATCTGACAATCTCTCCATTTTGTTGTGGTTGCAGCTGATGTGATGGTGATTCCTCTTTCTTGTTCTTGAACCATCCAGTCCATTGTGGCAGCACCCTCGTGCACTTCACCAATTTTGTGAGTTTTTCCAGTATAATAAAGAATACGCTCGGTTGTTGTTGTTTTTCCAGCATCAATGTGCGCCATAATTCCGATGTTTCTTATCTTATCTAGAGAATATTCTCTTGCCATATTATTTCTCCTTGTTTTTTATTAATATTTAAAGTGTGCAAATGCTTTATTTGCTTCTGCTTGACGGTGAACTTCTTCTTTTCTCTTGAATGCTCCGCCCGTTGAGTTGAAGGCATCAAATAGTTCGCCAGCAAGTCTTTGTTCCATTCCTCTTTCACCACGCTTTTTAGCAAACAAAACAATCCAACGAATTGCAAGTGTTTGTCTTCTAGCTGGTCTAACTTCAACAGGAACTTGATAGCTTGCACCACCAACTTTTCTAGGTTTTGTTTCAACAAGTGGCATAACATTTTCCATAGCTTTTTCAAGCGCTTCCATTGCACCAACTCCAGTCTTTTCAGCCAAAATATCCAAAGCGTCATAAACAATTCTTTGCGCAATTCCTTTCTTTCCATCAAGCATAACTTGATTGATAAGTTTTGCAACAACTAATGAATTATACTTTGGGTCAGCAAGTATCTTACGAACTGGTGCAGCATTTCTTCTTGACATAGTGTAATTTTTCCTCCTTATAGATTTAGGGTTTGATTCCAAACCAAATGATTATTCATTATATAAATATTACGCTTTCTTTTCTTTCTTAGCGCCGTATTTACTTCTACCCTGATTACGTTTTGCAACTCCGGCTGTGTCGAGCACACCACGGACAACATGATAACGCACACCGATTAGGTCAGGAACACGACCACCACGAACCAAAACAACAGAGTGTTCTTGAAGGTTGTGACCAATTCCAGGGATATACATAGTGCTTTCTTGTCCATTTGATAGTCTAACTTTGGCAATCTTACGCAAAGCTGAGTTAGGCTTTTTAGGTGTGGTTGTTGTTACAACAAAACAAACTCCACGTTTTTGTGGACAACCATTAAGGAGTGGTGACTTTGTTTTCTTCACTTTGTCCTTACGACCATGTTTTATCAATTGATTGATTGTTGGCATTTTATCCTCCTATACAAATTTGATTGGAATTTTTGTTCAACCCTATAAAAATTCCACTTGCCAAATATTTAACAAAACTAGTTTTTATATTTAGCCTTCCACTTTGGTTTGTTACACACACTTTAAAGCAAACCAAAATGGGCTTATTCTAAATCGTCGATTTAAAATAAAATGGCTACAAATTCAAATTGTAGTAAGGAGATTGTATCAAAAAAAACGGCTATTGTCAACAATTTTATTGCAAAAAAGTTTATTTTTATTAGAGTTTTTATAATATTTATAATATTAACTAATCCCCAGTGTCTTAAAAAATGTTAAAATTCAATTCAACCTTGAAATTCTTAATTTAGGTTTTTAATAAAATGGGGTTTTCATTTCAACCACACTTTCATCAAAACGAAGCCACAATAAATTGGGCAAAAATTATAATATGAAATTTCAAAAAAGTCAAACAAAAATTGTGTGGTTTTTCATATATTTTTTTATTCATTTATAATTATGCAATATACATTTAGAACATACAAACAGCACACCCGAAAAATCGCACTTTTCCACAATTTTCCATCAACTTATCCACATTGAATATTTATAAATTTTGTAGAATTTTTATAAAATTATGTTATATTTATGCAAAAACGAGAATAAATAAACAAAAAATGTGGGACTTATCCACATTTTTATCAAGTTATCCACAGGCTATGTGGCAAAATTTTCATTTTTTCAACATTTTTAGAACAAAAACATGCACACAAAATAACTAGCTGAAATAACACCACCCAAAAACAATGTATGGCCAAGACCTATTTGTGAACTTATAATTTCTTCTTTTTGTCGTCTTTCTTTCTGGAAAGCATAACAACAGCCACATAAAAAATAATACAAATAAATGTTAAAATATGAATATTAATTCCACCAACAACCCATTTTAGATTAAATACATCAAACACCAAAACAATTAGAGATAGACAAATTTGTTTTATAAAAATACAGTATTCACATCGTCCAATCAATTTCTCCATCGTTCAAAACAACTTTCTAACTCTTATTTTTCCTTTTGTTTTTGAGCAAGCCTTTTTTGTTTTCGCCTCTCTCGCCTTTCTCTGCTTGCATTTAGCTCTCTTTTTATTTCTTTGTTAAGAATCCACAAAAGTTTAAAAAACTTTGGAGGCTTAGGGTCATCATCTTGATTATCTTCTTGCTTGCTCATGCACCTATCAATATGCGCACCACACACAAGAGCCACATCAACAATTCCCTCAACACGTTTTGGAACTTTTTCTCCCCTAAAAGTTCTTTTGTCATAGCCACCATTTGCAAGGCTGTCTGCTCCATACAAGATTTGAGCAAAATGAACCTTCCTAAATTCAGCAACAGATGCTAAAGCCGAAGTTTCCATTTCAACAACAATTGCTCCCTGTTTTTTCCTCTTGGCAATCTTCTCTTGTGTTTCACGATATAGTCCATCATTTGTCCAAGTTTTTCCAACAACATAGTGTTGTTTTTGTTTTTTCAACGATTCCACCACAAGGTCAACCATTTTTTTATTTAAAACAATTTCGTCTTGAGTTTTTAAATAGTGATATGAAAGCCCCTCATCGCGAATTGCCACATTTGGAACAATGAGGTCGGTTGCATCAATGTTTTCATCCAAACAACCACAACAACCAACAGCCAAAATATGCCTTGCCCCAAGCGCTATCACATCTTCCATCAAACTTGCAGCAGCGGGAGCACCAACAGGAGATTGATAAACAATAAGATTGCAGTTTTTCACTTTTGTTTTGTAAATTGGGAAAGCCATGGTTTCATTTTCAAGCTCTGCAATTTTTTCACATTCATATTTTTTTACAAAAATTTTTAGAAGTTTTTTTGAAAAGAAAGTTACAGCAGTCTTTGGAAATTTCTTCAATGTTTGATAGAACTCTTGCGGCATCAAAGCGCCATCAACTTCGGTGTAGTGCTCATTTAAAATCATCAAAAACCTCCTCCCTTTCTTTATATAATATTCTTTAGTATATCATATTTGTTTGGATTTTGTCCTATTTTTTAGCAGATTTTTCTAAAAAATTCAAAATATTTCTTACATAATCAATCCCCATTTATAAAAGAAGAAAAAGTGTTGTTATTCACATCTTCACCAGTTTGTTTTGTTCCAACAATCAAAATGCCTTGAACTGGCTTGTAGGTTTGAGTGCGAAGCGTTTTTGTGAAAATCACTTTGCCATTTTGTGAATACTCCAAACAACTCTTTATCTTTCTTCCAACCTTTGGAATAGTTGTGTATCTTCTTTCCCCTACCAAAAGGGTTTTATCTTCCACCACAACATCTGGTAAGGACCTTTCACTTAAAATTATTTGCTTTCTTGTAATTTTGTATGGAAGTGGCGATGAATAAATTTCAACACCAATTTTATTATTTGTGTGATATGCTCTCACATATTGTGGATATGGTTTTTTGTTCACAAATCTTAAATCACTGGAACCATAGTTAACCATTGCATCAAATCCCGCCATAACATAACTGCTTTCCAAACTGTGTGGGTGACTCTCCAGCACGCAAACATCTGCTAACAGCAAAGCATTATATAGTGTTGTGCTAACTTGGCACACTCCGCCCCCAAAGCCCTCAACATATTCATTGTTAACAATTATGTTTGCCTCCTTATACCCTTTTTCTTTTGTCCTTCTGCCCGTTATTTCATTGAATGAATATTCTTTGTTGGGTTCCAATTTTAGTCCATTAATTGCGTTTAGAGCAAGATGAATGTTATTCTTTCTGCTTGCTGAACTATGGCTATAATCTGTTTCAAAAAATGACACAAGTTTGGTTTGTTCTTTTAACTCTTTTTTGGTTGTTTTTGGCAAAATTGTTTTTGGTGATATATTAAGTTCGATTTTATTGGTTTTTTCTAAATTAATTAAAATACCGTTATATAATTCATCTTTATCAATAAAGGCTCCATTCCTCTCATTTGTGTAGGAAAATTTTTGGTTATTGTTTGGCGCGAACTTTGCTTTTGCATCAACTGGAGACACATAAATTCTTTTCGCCAGATCATTAATTTGCTGTTTTAATCCTGGAAACACATAGTTTAATGCATCTTCGGTTGAAAATCCCATTGAAATAATTGTTTCCACCAAATCTTTTCTCTCATTATGTGTTGTTCCAAAACCCCTTTTTTGCATTTTGAACAAATCATCAATAGCTTCTGTTTCCAAACACTTTGTTTCACTCCAACAAACCACTTCATTATTGCAGTGAATAACAATTTCTACGCTTTCTTTTTGAAAACTTCCAGAAAATATTATAACAAATCCAAAGCACAAAAATAATTCAAAAATCAAAAACAACTTTTTCACATTAAAAAACTTTTCCATTATGTTAGTTTTTGCGTTTTTGCTTCAATTATACGATAAAAAAACCCAGTTAAACTGGATTTTTTATTTGCTATTTTTTTGCATTAATATTTTTTGTTTTAACAAAATTAGTTTGTCTTGTGATGTTGGCATAAGTTCAATTTGTTTTCTTGCAAAATCTTCCGTTATTATTGATTGCGTTAACAAAATTAATATTTGTTTTTTCCTAAATTCGGCAATATCAATTTGTGCACTAATTGGAAGATATAAAATAATACTTGAAATTAAGAAATTGTTAAGCCTTGCAAAGTCTGTCACTTTGCTAACCAAAAGTTTTTTGCTCACATTTTCATACCAATTATCCACAACTTTTTCCATATCTTCAACGGAAATAAATTCCGACTTGTAGTTCTCTAAAAAGTCTAACATATCTTCTTTTTTAGTATAAAATTCTTCAAGCTTTTGCCTTGTCATCAAAATTGTTTGTGGAATTTCCAAAGCCTTAATTCCTTCAATTATATGAAAAGAACTAAATTTAAACGCATTCTCTCCCCCAAACAAATATGCCGCTCTTTTGTCTCTCATTAATGAAACTCGGTTCCCATAAACACCTTTTCCATATATAAACTTTTCAAAAGCATATCCACAAGTGAGCGCATATGCAAGGTGATCGTTTGCCTGCTCATTTGTAAATGTTTTTGATATCATAAAAACACCTCTATTAATTTAAGTCGATTGAAAATCTTGGCTCTGCCACTGATTCGTCGCCATCATACAAAGCATCAATAAGCAAAACAATATTATTTTTCCCAGCATCAACTTCTTCATATTTTGTTGCGGGCTCAATTTCACCATTATATTCCATAGCACAACGAACATACACTTCCAAAAATTCCTTGGCACGCAAGAAAGCATCCTCCACGCTAACTCCTTCCGTGCAAATATTCACATCGTTTAAAATAATTGTATAGCCCCTATTTTCAGCATCCTTATATAAAACTGCGGGGAAAACAAATTGTTCCATAACAAATCCTCCTATAAGTTTGGTGCAATAAACAATGACAAGAAAATAATGTTCATTGTAACACAAATAATATCCAAAAGAATCCACAAGAAATTGAATGAGGTTGACATAGCATTTAGTTCATTCTTCTCACGAATAACTGCTGCTGCTTGGTGTGATTTCATATTAAAAACAAGCCCCACAACACTCAAAAACACACTAAAAGCAAAAACAAAACAAATAATCACAACAAGTGCAAGTCCAAGAGAACCACTTAAATTTGTTGCACTTGACGAACCGCCCGACATCAATTCACTCAAAGAGCCAAACTGAGTCCAAAAAACAAGCGAAAAAATCAAAGCGTGAACAAAAACACCCAAAGAGCCAATACTGAACCAAAAAGCATTCCCAGCATAGCGTTCAATATCGCCAGATTCTTGGATCTTTTCCATCGTGTTGTCAATATTGTCGAAATACCCCATAAAAACTCCTATCAATATTTATTATATATGTTTTGTTCATTTTTGGCAAACAAAATAACACTTTTTTATAATTTTGTTTAACATTTTTTTGCAAACTTGCGTAAACTATCCATGAAGCACTTCCTTACATAACCAGTTTTTTTGGTTATGTAAAGGAGAATATTATGTGTAATTTATGTAACAACATGTATAATAACAACTATTATCAACAATGCGGAGGGCAAACACCAGTGAATCAATGCCCTTGCAAAAAATATGAATATAAGTGCTGTTTGGACATTAGGTGCGAGCACAATCGTCCCAGTTATTATTAATCATCAACATCAAAATCGATGCTGTCCACTTGCCCTGCTGGCTCTATCGAGTCTATTGATTTTAACTTTCTTTCAATAGTTCTAGTTTTCTTGGTTGCGTCATCAATTGTGTTGCTTGCCTCAACCAATTTCTTTTGAGTTTTTAACAAAAGTTCAGAGAACTTTGCAAACTCAGTTTTAAACAGCGATAAAAGAGCCCAAACTTCACTTGAACGCTTTTCAATGGCAAGTGTTCTAAATCCCATTTGAAGGCTGTTTAAAAGAGCTGCCAAAGTTGTTGGTCCACAAACCATAATGCGGTAATCTCGTTGAAGAGTTTGAACCAAATTTGTGTTTTTAATCACTTCAGCATAAAGCCCTTCTATGGGAAGATACATAATTGCAAAATCTGTTGTTGTTGGAACTTTGATATATTTTTGGCTTATATCTTTTGCATAGGCTTTCACTGTTTTTTCTAGTTCTTTTAAGTTTGCCTCCAATGCAACAGTATTGTTGTTTTCACTGCTCTCAACAATTCTTTGATAACTTTCGATTGGATATTTTGAGTCTATTGGAAGCAAAACAGTTTTGTCATCTTTTCCTGGCATAACAATAACAAAATCCACCCTTTCTGTGCTGTTTTTATCCAGCATAACTTGGGCAGCAAATTGTTCTGGAGAAAGCATTTGTTCCAACAGATTTCCAAGTTGCACTTCGCCCCAAGTTCCTCTTGTTTTCACATTGCTCAAAACTTTTTTAAGGTCTCCAACATCGCCAGCCAAAGTCTTCATTTCTCCAAGACCTTTATAAACTTGTTCAAGCCTTTCACTAACTTGCGTAAAACTTGTGTTAAGTCGTTTTTCTAGCGTGCTTTGAAGCTTTTCATCAACAGTTGTTCTCATTTCTTCCAACTTCTTCTCGTTGCTGTTTTGAAGTTTTTCAATGCTCTCTTGCAAACTTTTTTGCAGTTTTTCTTGATGCGTGTCATTATTTCTTAGCACATCATTAATTCTTTGTTCAACATCTTTTAATAGTGAGCGTTGCATATTGTATGTTTCTGCAAGCCCTTTTGTGATTGCTTCATTATAGTCTTTTATATATTTTTGAAAACTTGAATTGCTCTCACTTAATAGTTTAATCACGCTTTCGTTATCAAGTTTAACTTGCATAACAGTTTTTTCATTATCTTGTTTAACAGCATTTAATAGTCCAACCGCATCAATCTCTTTGTTGTCATTTTTTCTTTTTATCAAAACAACCAAAAGAGAGATAACAACAACCAGCAAAACCGCACAAACAGCCCCTAAAATAACCTCTATCATATATACTTACTCCTTATCATTTTTAGCAAATTCTCTTTTGTGTTCATTTCTGGAATATAGCAACATTCTTTTAATAAATCGTTTAGTATTTTTGCATATTCCTTTCTTTCAATCACAGGAAAGTTCCTCATGATGTCAAAGCCATCAATCGCCAAATCCTTAACACTTATTGGAACATTATCTTCTTTCATAATCTTGTAAACTGCTCTAATGTTATCTCCAACATTAAAAACACGCATTAAATCCAAAATCCTAGAAATATTGTCGCCATATTTTTGAAGAAAAGGTGGAATGTCTTGGTTTTGAAGACAAAAACTTTTTTCTAATGCAACCAAAAGGTTTGTTTGAAGTTCAATCTCTTGTTTGCCAACCATAAGCCCATTTTTTCCCAAGATTAACTCAATGTTTTGTTTGTTTATTTCAAGCCCCAACCCTTTCAAAATTTCATACACAAAAACAGAAAGCCTATGGCTACTTGGAGATGATTTAAACACAATCGCCCAAGGCTCTTTTAGGCGATTATTCACTTCTTCAACGCCAAGGTTATAACTAAGTTCACGGAAAATATAACCAAACGCACCCAACTCACACAAAAGGTTTAGCCCTTCGCGTGGACTGTTTGGGTTCTTTATACTGTCGTATTTGAAGTCTGAAAACAAGATTGCAATAATTTCTTTGTTAAACCTTTCTTGAGAAATATCTTTTAGATATGAAATCTTTTCCTTTGCAACCATAAAAGTGTTTTCATCAATATCAAAATCAAGTTCGCAAGCAAATCTAACCATTCTAAGGATTCTCAATCCATCATTATCAAAAGTGTTTTGTGGCACATCAACAGTTTTTATTCTGTGTTCCAAAACATCACGAACTCCATCATAAAAATCCAAAATTTTGTCTTCTTGCAAATCATAATATATGCTGTTACAAGTGAAATCTCGTCTAATGGAATCCTTTTTAATATCATCAATAAAATTGATTTTTGTTGGCGTGTGTGTTCCACCCTCATCATAAATCTCTTCTCTAAATGTGCTATATTCAAACTCTTCTTCACTCACTTTGCTTTTTATGTGAATGGTGTTTAGTTTTTCATTTATGAGTTTAACAGTGAAAATAGAGTTCTTTAAGAACTTCTTAATTTCTTCATAACGTGCTTCGCCACAAATATCAATGTCTGTTTCGCAAAATCCTAAAAGAGCATTGCGAATGTATCCCCCAACAATATAAAGTTTTTTTCCATTTTGTTTAAATATGTCACTTAACTCTTTAAGTGAATTTGGTATTTCTATTTTTTTCATACAACCATTATAGCATATAAAAATAAAAAAAGTATTGTTTTTAAACAATATTTTTAAATAGATTTTTTAGTATAAAAAGATTTTTTCAAATGCATCAAGTCGCCTTTCCATCATTTCAAACAACATCTCTTTCAATTTTTCTTGTTTTTCATTTTGATAAAGCAAAAGCATTTTCTTTAGTGCATCAATTTCCGTTTCTGCCATCACCTTGTTTAATTCCATCATTGAACTAGGTCTTTCCACAAGTTCAGGATTCTCCCCTTCCAATTTTTCAAGTTCTTTATATTCTTTTTTAAGTTTTTCTAGTTCAAAAAAATTAACGCCACGCATCTCTTCAACAAAATCTTTTAGACCATCACTTACCATTTCTTTTAGATAAGAAAAAAACTTGTCCGCCTTTTTGATGATTCTTCCAAGAGATAGAACATTTTTGTTTTCAACCTTCTCATCTGCAAGCGTTCTAACCTTCAACATTTTGTTAGCATCTGCATAAGATGCTTTCATATTTGCGATGCTTTTTTCATCCGCAATTTGTTCATCATCAAAGTTCAAATTTTTTACCCCCAATTTTTATTTTTATATGTTTTTTTAATAAAAATTGTGAAAAAGAGTAAAAAATATATCAAAAATCAAAAAAATTGAAAGTTTTAAAATAAAAAAATCAGCAAACATAAATTACTGATTTTTGTTTTATAATTCTTTTCTATCTTCCATTGCTCGTGAAAGTGTGACTTCATCAACATACTCAAGATCAGTTCCAAGTGACACCCCTTGTGCAATTCTTGTCACTTTCACATTAAGTGGTTTTAGAAGACTTGCAATATACATGGCTGTTGCCTCTCCCTCCACTGTTGGGCTTGTTGCCATAATAACTTCTTGCACCTTATAGTCATTAATTCTTTTCAAAAGCCCTTTGATGTTAATATCATCTGGACCTTTACCATTAAGAGGGTCCAAAAGCCCATGCAAAACATGATATGTTCCATCAAAGTCTTTAACTTTTTCTAGCGATAAGATGTCTTTTGGCTCTGCAACAACACAAACAATTTGTTGATTTCCATGAGAACACACTGAACAAACTTTTGTGTCTGTCCAGTTCCCACATATTTCGCAAAACCTCACTTTTTGTTTTGCTTGAAGCATTGCATTTGCAAACTCTGCAACACTTTCTTCACTCATATTAATAATTTTGTAGGCATAACGCATTGCTGTTTTCTTCCCAACCCCTGGCAGACAAGAAAACTCATCAACAAGTTTTTCAATTGGCTCTATATAATTTTTCAATTAAAAGAATCCCCCTGGAACACCTGGCATCATTTCTTGCATTTTTGCATCAACTTGTGAGTTTGCGTCATTCACTGCTGCTTTAATTAAGTCTTCAAGCATTTCAATATCATCTGGGTCCACAACTTCTGGCTTAATCTTTAAAGCCACAACTTCGCGTTTTCCATTCATTTTAAGTTCAACCATTCCACCGCCACTAGAAGCATCAAAAACGCTTGCCTCCAATTCTTCTTTTTGCTTTTGCATTTTTTCTTGCATTGCTTGCGCTTGTTTCATTAGTTGTTGCATTTGCATTCCGCCGTTAAATCCATTAAATCCTGCCATAATCTTATTCTCCTTAATTTGTTATGTTAACATCAAGACCAAGTTTTTTGCTAATTAACTTTGCTTTATCTTCTTCGTCTTCTTGATTGTTTATGATTAAAACATTATAATTATAACCAACTTTTCTAAAACAAGCAACCAAATCGTTGTAGTTTTCTGGTTTTTTCACCATTTCACAAACACTTGAGTTGTCTATGTTAATCACAAAGTTTTGGTCTTCCATTTTGATGTTTGTTATATTAACAAGTGCTGAATGAACAATAATGTTACTTTTTGATAATTCAATTAACACTTGCCCCCAAATTTTATGTTCTGTTAGTGGTTCTTCTTTTTTTTCTTCAATCTTTTCTGCTAGTTTTAGGCACGCTGTTTCAATTAATAGTTGTGGGTCTATGGCATATTTAAGTTCTCCCAAAGTTTGGCTAAACTCCACAAAACATTTGTTTATTCTTTGAACACTAAACTTGTTGGCAACTTCATAAAGTTTTTGTTGTTCATTTTGTGGAAGGTCCACAAGTTCTTTGTTCACTCCTGCCGTTTTCAAAACAAGCATATTTCTAAGTCCACGAGTTAGGTCTTGGAACAGTGTTATTGCATTTTTGCCAGAATTAACTTCTTCTGAAAACTCTTGCATAAACTTTAACACATCACTACTCAATAACGCTTCATTAATAGACAATATTTTTTCTTGTGTGCTTGTTCCCAAAACGTTTATAACATCAATATATTTTATGTTGCCACGAGAAAAACTTGAACACATATCCGCAATAGACAAAGCATCTCTAACACTTCCATTTCCTGCTTTTGCGATTGCTGAAATGGCGTCATCTTCATAACCAACCCCAGCTTTTGTGAACACATTTTTAATATGTTCTTCCAAAGTTTTTTGTCCAATTAACTTAAAGTCAAACCTTAACACCCTAGACAAAATTGTTGCTGGAAGTTTTTGTGGTTCTGTTGTTGCCAAAATGAATATAATATGTGCTGGTGGCTCTTCAAGAGTTTTTAGAAGGGCATTAAATGCACTATCTGTGAGCATATGCACTTCATCAATTATGTAAACTTTATATTTCCCATAGATTGGTGGATATTTCACTTTGTCACGAATATCTCTAATTTCATCAACACGGTTGTTGCTGGCCGCATCAATTTCAATGATATCTATGTTGTTTGAGTTATTAAGATTTCTGCACACTTCACAATTGTTGCAAGGAGAACCATTTTGTGGATTTTGGCAGTTAACCGCTTTTGCAAAGATTTTTGCCACACTAGTTTTTCCTGTTCCACGGCTTCCACAAAACAAATAGGCGTGCCCAATTTGCCCCATCTCAATTTGATTTTTAAGTGTGCGTATGATGTGTTCCTGCCCAACAACTTCATCAAAAGTGTTTGGTCTAAACTTACGATACAGTGCTAGATACATTTTCTCCCCCTAAAACATTTTGTAGTTTTTGTTTAATTCTTGCTATTGCATTTGAAATGCTTTTCACATCTTTTGAAAGTTTGTTTGATATGTCTGTGTGATTAAATCCCTTTAAATATAGAAACAACACATTAAATTCAAATTCACTTAACTCTTTTTTAATAACATCACTAAGTTCTTTCTTTTCTTCTTGCTCAATGTAACTTTCTTCTGGATTTAATTCATCACTGAGCAGAAAGATTCCAATATTTTCGTCCCCAACAGCAATCATTCCTTGATTTGTGATGGGCAAATAGTTGTTCAGTTTTCCTCTTTCTTTTCTAAGGCTTGCCCTTATTGTGTTTTGAACTTGCCTTTTTATGCAAAGATAGGCAAAAGTTGAAAAAGTTGTTTTACAATTTTCGTTATATCCCTCAATTGCTTTATATAGCCCAATCATTCCCTCTTGCATTAAGTCTTCTTCGTCTCCACCAACCAAAAAATATCCACGAACAATGCTAGAAACCATTGGTTTAAAGTTATCAAGCAAAATTTCCAAACTTTTGTCATCACCATTTTTTGCTTTTTGAAGCAAACAAATAATTTCTGTTTGATTTAACATAAGTTTACTTTCTCCTTTGTCTTAAAGCCTCAAAAACAGCCACGCCACAAGCAACACTCGCATTTAAGGAATTAACTTTTCCAAACATTGGAAGAGTTAGAATTTTGTCACAATTTTTCTTCACAAGGCTAGATGTTCCATAGCCCTCACTTCCAATAACAAGGGCAATAGGTCCACGCAAGTCTTCCTTATAGAAATCATCTCCCCCAAGTTCAACTCCATAAACCCACAATCCTTGTTTTTTTAGTTTTTCGATTGCATTATTTAAGTTGCTAACTTTTGCAATCTTCATATAACTAATCGCGCCAGCACTTGTTTTAGAAACAGTTTGGTTAACTTCACAAGCATTATGTTTTGGAATGATTATTCCATGAACACCAGCGCACTCACAAACACGAACAACACTTCCAAGGTTGTGTGGGTCTTCCACTTTGTCGAGTATCACAACAAAAGGTTGTTCACCTTTTTGGTCTGCATATGCCAAAATATCTTCAACTTCACAATATTTATAATCTTCCACATTTAGGGCGTAACCTTGATGATGTTCCCCATTTGTTTTTTTATCTAAAAACATTTTGTCAACAAATTCAATCCTAACATTTTTCTTTTTTGCTAGTGACACAATTTCTTTATCCAAATCGCCAGCAAAAGATTTGTTTACCCAAATGTTATAGATTTTTTCATTAGACCTAAGGGCTTCCATAACCCCATTCTTTCCACAAACAATCATAATTCCACCTCAAGTGATGCTGTTAACACCTCATTTAATCTTTTTGTGTTTTTTGTTAAATACAAATAACCCAAAAGTGCCTCAAATGCTGTTGCTTTTTTATAGTCTGCAAGCCCAGCGTTTTTGCTTTTGCTGGTTGTGTGAGCATTTTTTGCTCTGCGAACAACATTTTCTTCTCTTTCCGTTAGGGTTGGCAAAAGGCTATCCAAAATCTTTGCTTGAGCACTTGCTTTAACCATTTTGGTTGCTAAGGCGTGAAATTTGCCAGACTTTGCTTGCGTGTTCATAACCTTCACTCTTGCAAACAAAGAAAACAAGGCATCTCCAACAAACGCAAGGCTTGTTGATGGCATTAAAAAAACATCTTCTTCATCATAATCAAACTCTTCAAAATCAAATTTCATATAGCCATTATATCACAACAAAAAAATAAAAACAACTAGAAAGTTTTAATTGCTAGTCAGTTATTTTTAGATCAAAAAATGAAACAATGCCACAAAAAATTTGATAAGCCACCTTGTTTTGATATTCCTCTGTTATCAAAAGAGCTTCTTCTTGTGGGTTAGATAAATAGCCACATTCCACCAAAACTCCCGGTTTATCAGAACATGTGAGAATATAAAAATCCCCTTTTGCAGGCTCTTTGCGAGCATAAAACAAATTCTTTTGGAACAAGGTTTGCATCTTTTTTGCAAGAGTTTGACTTATAGCACTGTTTGGTTTATAGAACACTTGAGCCCCTTTGGCAGAAGGATCTGAAAAATAGTTCATATGCACACTCACCACCAAATCAGCACCAGAATTTTTAATAATTTTTTGTCGTTCTTTCATATCTTTTTGTTTAAAGCCACTTGCAAACACACCATAAAGCCCCTCCTCCGTTGTTCTTGTTTCCACAACGGCGATATTTAAGGTGTTTAGAAGTGTTTTTATCTTTTTTGTGACAGATAGGTTGATATCTCTCTCATAAACTCCACTTTTGCCCATACTTCCGCCGTCAATTCCGCCGTGACCAGCATCTAAAACAACAGTATATAGGCTTGATGGAACGGCCGACACAATGGTGGAAACAGAATAAATCATCACAGAACTTAAAACGATGGCACAAAACAAAAATATATATCTCAAAAACTTCTTGTTAATAACTAAAAACATAGTAAAATATATGCTTTTGTTTTCTTTTTAATAACAAAAACTGCCACTAACACAAAAAATAGTTTATGAACAAACATAAACTATTTTTTATTTTTATATTTTTGAAATAACAACTTTTCCCGCACTTGCATACAAATCCAATCCATTCAACTTTTCCGCACAAGGCTCTCCATATGCTGTGGTGTGGCGATAAGAACTATCATTTTGTTTACAATATTCTTCGCTAGAAAATGCGTTTGTTTTAAGATTTCCAAAGATATCTATGGAAGCACTTTTTGCCAACCAAAAAATTGAATATGAATCATTTTGGGGTGCTGTTATATTAATTGTTCCACTGGTTGTTTTGATTGTGTGTTTATCATTAATAACTTCAAAGACACCAATTATGCTGCAACCGCTTTGTTCATTTGCTGTATTTATTTCAACACGCCCTTGTTCCACTCCAGAAAATGCAATGGTTCCACTTGTTGCTGTTGATGTGATGTTCACAATTTCATCTTTGTTGCAGTCAAGATTAACCCTTCCTGTTGCTTGAACAATGTTTATGTTTGATGCATGTGCATTTTTAAGGTTAAATGTTCCATTTCCTTTTTCTTGTCTATACACAACATCACCAAAAGATTCCCAAACATTTATAGTAGAGTTCACATTTGCTTTAACATCAATATTGCTCATAACCTTTTCAAAATCTAGGTTTGTTTTTCCAGTTACTTCAAGTTCCAAAGTGTCAACATTTGGTGTTTGCCCAATTGTTTTAAAGTGGCAACTTGTTTCCTTAACTGTCACTTTGGCGGCACCTGTTATGTTTCCTGCCTCAAGTTTTGCCCCACCACAATTACAAGAAAAGTCTCCATCAACATCACCAATATAAACAGCACCCTTATAACTATTGATTGTTAGTTTGCTAACATCTCCTTCTGTGCTTTCAATATTTTTCAGTTGAATGGCATCTGTTCCACCATTAACCGTGATAGCAACATTTGCTTTAAGGTTTGTGTCTACTTTAACAGCACCTTTTTGGCTTTTTATGATTTCCAAATTGCCAACTTTTTCAACACCATCTTCAATATATGTGTTAATTTTCATATTATTTAAATACACAGAACCACTGTCACTAACAATTTTAAGATTATTTACGCTCATCATTTTGTCAGCACCAAAACTTATATTTCCACCTTGCGTAAAAATTTCAACATCTTTGTCTTTGAAAGCATCTTGTGTGATTATAAAATGGATTTCATTTCTAGAATGCATTAAGAATCCTTTTTCAGGTTCTTGCATCCTAATGAAATAAATCTTTTTATCTGGTCTTGTTTCGTCAATATAGAATGAATTATCTTTATTCTCACTTGTAACATCATAAGTTGAGTTGGAACTTGTGTATGTTGGTTTCTCCACACTGCCCTTCACAAAACCTCGATATATCCCATAAATTTCAACTCGAATATCACCACTGTTCATCAACATCTTGCTATTTGCATATTCAAAATCAAGATCATATCCAGCAGTTTCAATTCTTATGATGTCTGCTTTATCCCACTCTTCTTGAGCCTTTGCTTCATCTCCCCTCAAATATTCATATATTCCGCCATTGTCACCAGAATCAATGTAATGATAACCAAAAAGTTTGAAGCTAGGGAAAAAGAACATTGCTGCAAAAGCCACAATAAAAATAACCAAAACAACAACCAAGGTTATCATAATAAATTTCATTATATGACCAAAAACTCCCATTTTTCACCTCTTAGAATAAGTATATAATTAAAACAAAAACAAGTCAACAAAAAATTGCCAACTTGTTAATTTATTATTTAACCAAAATTGCTTTAATTCTTCTAATTCCAGATGAACTACTTTCTTCTTTTGTTATTTTAAAAGTTCCCAACTCCCCGGTGCTGTTTGCGTGAGGTCCTCCACAAATTTCTTTACTAAACTGCCCCATTGTGTAAACTTTTACTTTATCGCCATATTTAGACTCAAATATTCCAATAGCACCACTATTTTTAGCCTCTTCCACACTCATTTCTTCACAAGTGATTGGAACATTTGCCTTGATGGAGTCGTTAACAATCTCTTCAACTTTTTTAATTTCTTCATCAGTCATTTTGTGGTCACAAACAAAATCGAATCTCAAACGCTCTGGTGTGATGTTACTTCCTCTTTGTTCTGCTGTTGGCCCAATAACTTTGCGAAGAGCCGCGTGCAAAAGGTGTGTGGCACTGTGAAGTCTTGCAACCAAAATTTGCTCTTCTTCGCTATTTGTTTGCCCAACTCCCCCCTTAAACATTGCTCCACTGTTATCTCTAGATTTCTGTTGATGTTCCTTAAATGCAGCATCAAAACCACAAATATCAACCTTTAATCCCTTTTCGCCAGCAAGTTCCACAGTGAGTTCTTTTGGAAAACCAAATGTGTCAAAAAGCCTAAATGCTGTTTTACCATCAATAGTGTCTCCCTCTTTCATATCTTTTGTAATGTGAGAAAACTCTTTAAGCCCACCATCTAATGCTTTGTTAAACTTTTCAATTTCTTTTTCTAGTTCACTCAAAATAAAATCACGCTTCGTAACAAAGTTTGGAAACTCGTCTTTATAGAACTCAATGAAACATTCTGCAACTTTTGTAAGGTCTTGCGCATTAATTCCAAGTCTTCTTGTGCAGTTAACAGCACGGCGAATCAGTCTTCTTAAAATATAGCCTTGCCCAACATTTGATGGAACAGTTGGTTTTTGGTCGCCCAAAAGGAACACAGAAGCCCTAATGTGGTCACAAATAACAGCAAAAGGCTTGCCATCTTGTTGTTCAAAGTCAAATTTTTTGCCAGAAAGTTCTTCCAAAACAGAAATTGCATCTTCAAAACAATCATTTTGATATGTTGATTTAAAGCCATTCAAAACAGAAACAACTCTTTCCATTCCCATTCCAGTGTCCACATTTTGTTGTGGAAGTTTTTTAAGTGGGTCTCCCGCCTTTTCAACAACAAATTCCATAAACACATTGTTCCAAATTTCAACCCATTTTCCACAATCACAAGATGGATCACAATTTGGGCCACACGCTGGTTTGCCTGTGTCATAAAAGATTTCAGTGTCTGGGCCACAAGGTCCAACTCCGCCCCCAATTTCCCACCAATTGTCTTTTTTAGGGAAATAAAAAATTCTATTTTCAGGAATTCCGCATTCTTTCCATAGATTAGCACTTTTTTCATCTCTTGGAACCCGCTCATCGCCCTCAAAAACCGTTACAGCCAATTTTTCTTTTGGAATTGCAAGCCACTTTTCGTTTGTTAAAAAGTTGTAACTCCACTTAATTGCATCATCTTTAAAGTAATCTCCAATACTCCAGTTTCCGAGCATAAAGAACATTGTGTGATGACGATTATCTCCCACATCTTCAATGTCGTTGGTCCTAAGGCAAGGTTGAATTGAAAAAACTCTCTTCCCTTTTGGATGAGGCTCTCCCATTAAATACGGAATTAATGGTTGCATTCCTGCAGTTGTGAATAAAACAGAGTTATCGTTTGGAATCAAAGATGCCCCATCAATTTTTTGGTGGCCATTTTGCGTCCAATATTCTGCCCACATATTCATAAGTTTCTTACTTGTTAATTTTTCCATTATTATTTACCTACTTTAAAATTATCTTTTAAACCAACCGTTTCATTAAAAATTAGATTTTTGTCATCTTTCTTCACAAGATAATAATAACCTTTTCTAATAAACTGAAAACTTGTTTCTTCCTCACAAGACAAAACATATTTCTCAACCAGAACTTTTGTTTCTGTCATTGAATTTGGTTCTATTATATCATCAAGTTCCGCCCCATTTTCAAGTGCTTTACTTGGCTCTAATATGTCCATTTTTGTAAGGTTTTTAAATTGCCTTACAGTGGTTTCCACAAAATTATTATTTTCAACAAATTGAATGGTTCCCTTAACCTTTATGCCACTTGTGTCTTGACCACTTTTGCTATCCTTAAAATATTCGCATTCAAGATGATCAATGTTTCCATTTTCATCATAAATAACATTATTACACTTAATTATGTAAGCATTTTTAAGTCTAACATATCCACCAAGGGTTAATCTATTATATTTAGGCGGTGGAGTTAAACTAAAATCTTCTTGTTCAATAAATATTTCTTTTCCAAATCTTGATTTATGGAATGTTTTTATTTCTTCGTTTGGATTATTTTCAACTTCAATATCTTCGCCAGAGCCTTCATAGTTGGTTATAACAACTTTTAAAGGATTGAAAACTGCCATAACTCTTGTTGCTATTTTGTTTAAGTCATCGCGAATGTAATAATCTAGCGCAGAAATTGGAATGATTGATTCCGCTTTTGTAACTCCTGCTGAGTTAATAAAGTTTTTTATTGCTTGTGCTGTTATGCCTCTTTTTCTCATTCCCGCAATAGTGTAAAACCTTGGGTCGTCCCACCCCATAACTTTCTTGCTATTTACAAGCTTTTTCATATAACGCTTTCCAATCAAAACATTTTCAAACTTAAGGGCAGCAAACTCAATTTGTCTTGGCTTGTATGGAAGGTTTTCAAAACAATTATCAACAAACCAATTATATAGTGGTCTGTGGTCTTCAAATTCAATTGTGCAAAGGCTATGAGTCACCCCTTCTAAAACATCTTCAATTGGGTGAGCAAAGTCATACATTGGATAAATACACCACTTATCCCCTGTTTTATAGTGATTTTCGTGCATAACACGATATATAACTGGGTCACGCATATTCATGTTTGGGTGTGCCATATCAATTTTTGCCCTGAGAGTCATTTCTCCATCTTTAACCCTACCATTTTTCATATCTTCAAAAAGTTTTAAACTTTCCTCTATTGGTCTGTTTCTATATGGACTTTCCTTACCAGCATTTTTAAGGTCACCACGCATTGTTTTCATTTCTTCCGCTGAAAGTTGACAAACATAAGCCTTCCCTTTTTCAATAAGTTTTTTTGCCAAGTCATACATAATATCAAAATATGCTTCACTTGAATAAATAACTTTTTCTGGAACATATCCAAGCCACTTAAGTTCATCAACATAGTTCGAAGCAAAATCTCCGTCTTCTTTTGTTGGATTTGTGTCATCCATTCTAAGATTTGTTTTTCCCCCAAACTTTTTGGCAGTTTCAAAGTCTATAAACCACGCCTTGCAGTGCCCTATGTGCCAATAACCACTTGGTTCTGGTGGACAACGAGTTAAAACATGGTCATATGTGCCATTTAACAAATCTTTTTTAACTTCAGCTTCAATAAAATTTTCAGTTTCAATGTTTTCAATATCTGTTTTTAAAAGTTTTTTCATATTCCTTCCCTTTAAGCTTTTCTATCTAATAATTTTATTGCAAAAAACTTAATATGTCAAGTTATTGGTTTAAAATATCACTTTTTTAGTATAAAAACTTTTCTTGTGTTCAATAATTTGTTTGAGGGGTTTTTATGCTAAGTTCTTCTCTTCAAAAGAATATCCAAACAATTCAAAAAAAATTCCACAACTCACAAGACCTTATTGTGCGTGAATTTTTATCTTTTCAAAACACACAATCTGCACTTGTTTTTTTAGATGGAAGTGTTGACAAACAATTCTTAATCTCTGGAGTTTTGAAGCCTTTGCAAGAAACAAAACTAAAAAAGAACGATAAAGTTGCAAAAGTGGCTATGGACAAAATTGTTTCTTTTGCACAAGTTTCCATAGAAAGCGAACTCGAAACAATCATAACAAACATAAACAACGGATTTTGCATCATTTTATTTAATGGAGCCAAAGAAGCAACTTGCGTTGGGAGCACAAAATGGCCAATTAGGGCCGTTTCCGAACCCCCAACAAGTGCTGTGATACACGGCCCACGAGAGGGATTTGTGGAAGACATCACAACAAACGTGTCACTCATTCGAAAAAGGCTAAAAAACCCAGATGTTTTGTTTGAAAAACTTGAAATTGGCAAATACACAAAAACACAAATAAGGCTATGTTATATTTCTAGCATTGCCGATGAACAAATTGTGAAGAAAATTAGAGATAAACTGAACAAAATTGAGATTGATGGCATTATTGATTCAAGTTATTTAACCGCTTTTCTAGAAGACCGACGCCACTCCGTTTTTAGGCAAATTGGAAATGCTGAAAAGCCTGATATAATCGCCGCAAAACTTTTGGAGGGAAGAGTTGCAATAATTTGTGATGGTTCCCCAATTGTGCTAACTCTTCCATACATTTTGTTGGAAGACTTTCAAAACTCAAATGACTATTACTCCACTTCAACATCAGCAACATTTCTTAGGTGGTTAAGAGTTTTTGGAGCAATGCTTGCCATAATTTTACCTGGGCTTTATGTTTCTATGATGCTATATCACTATAAACTCATTCCACTAAAACTTTTAATAAGCATTGCAAACAGCATTGAGGGAATCCCGCTTTCTCCATTTTTGGAAGTTTTGTTTATCATTTTTTTGTTTGAAATATTGTATGAAGCGAGCCTTAGAATGCCACGATATTTAGGACTTGCACTATCTGTTGTTGGTGCACTCATTTTGGGAGACACAGCGGTGAAGGCGGGACTTATTAGTCCACCTGCTGTCTTGATTGTTGCACTCACTGGCGTTATGAGTTACACCGTTCCAAACCAAAATGTGCAAATTTCAATACTTCGAATTATTTTCACAGTGCTGGGTGGTGTTCTAGGGTTTTATGGAATTATTTTGGGCTCACTGTTTTTGGTTGGATATTTGTGCGGAATGGAAAATTATTCTGCCCCATACCTTGCCCCATTTGGACCATATGTTAAAAGTGACCAAAAAGACGCTTTGTTTAAAAAACCGGTAACCGACTTTGTTTATAGGCCCAACAGCTTTCCAAACACAAATAAGAAGAGGTTGAAAAAATGAAAGAAATATCTTCACATCAGTTCATTCTTATATCAATATTTCTGCTTTTAAGCACAAAAATTTTAACTTTTCCACCAATTGTTTATGAATTTGCAAAAAAAGATGCTTTTTGGAGCATATTATTTGGTGCAATTTTTGACTTTATAATCCTATTTTTAGTTATTATACTGCTCAAAAAACACCAGGATATCACATTTTTTGAATTACTAAACAAAACTTTTGGAAAATTTGTGTCAAAACTTCTTTTAAGCCTTATGTTTGTGTTTATTCTTTTTAAAGTTGTTTATCTTGCTGAAGAAACTTTCACTTTCTTTGTTAAATTTTTGTATGATGAACTTAATGTTTGGATTTATATCATTCCAATAGCATTTGTTTGCGGCTACTTTTCAGTGAAAGGAATAACAACCATTTCAAGAACTATTGAGATATTTTACATTTTTGTTTTACTTGGAATTTTTATATGTGCACTAACTTCTATTGATGGAGTGGACTTCAACAACATCTTGCCAATTTTTGAAAATGGATTTTCACAAACACTTGATGGGCTTTGGGCACAACTCTTTTATAGAGGTAACGGATTAATTTTGTTACTCTTTATGGGCAAAATAAAATTTTCAAATCACTTTGTCCTAAAATTTACATCTGCAACACTATTTGCATCACTACTTCTTTTAAGTATAACATTCATTTTCTATCTTGTGTATGGACCAAGCACAATTTATGTTGAGTTTGCTCTTGCCGATTTACCACAATATAACCCCTTTGTTTCCGATTTGGGTAGACTAAACTGGCTTGCTGTTGTTGTTTGCGTTATTGCCTTAATTTTAACAACAAGCGTTTTATTGTATGCTTTAAGTTTGTGCCTTCGTTGGATCTTTGGATTCAAACGCTCACTTGTTTCAACAAGCATATCCATTGCATTAATTGTTGCCATTGCGGGAATTAATGAGTTCAGTATAATTGTTATGGAACAACAAATTACTAACACTTGGTCATATTTAATTGGCTCACTTATGGCATTATTTTTGTTTCTCACCATTCTATTAATAATTATTAGGAGAAAAAATGAACAAAGCATTAAAATATAAAATTGTGGCATGGCTTGTTGCTCTATTCTTGGCTTTTTTACTTCCGCAAGGAATATATAAACAAAGTCAAATACAACAAATTGCCATTGTGTCGGGAATTGGAATAGATAAAGTTGGTGAACAACTTGAAGTTTCTGTTTCTGTTTTGGTTCCAGAACCAAGTTCAAGTTATGCCCCAAAGCAAACAATAAGTTCAGCCAAAGGCGAAAACATAGCAAAAGCCATTAATGCAATTGAAATAAAGATTGGGCAAGAGTTAGGGCTTGCACATTGTTATATTATCATTTTAGGTGATGAATTCACGCAAACAGATGTGACAAAAGACTTAGATTACTTAATGCGTTCTAACATTATGGGCAACAACTCTGCAATTTTGCACACAGATAAAAAGGCAAAAGAAATATTGGAAGTCAATTCTTCATTAAGCGAGAATAACATAAACAATTTGCAAAATATTGCAAAATTCAATCAAGAGCATTACAACTCTTCCAACACAACTTTAATTGGATTATTTAATGATTATTTAAGCGAAACACATTGTTCTGTTATGGGAAGCATAAGTTTAGAAGAAATTAGCAATTCTCAAAACAGTTCTCAAAATGAGGGAAATAACACCTCATCGCCTAGTGAAAGTGGCTCCTCACAAAATAAACAAGATAATTCACAAAGCAAAAAAACACTTTCCAACAAAGGCGATGCCATCATTCTTAAAAACGGGAGAAAAATTGCAAAGCTTACCAATGAAGAAATTGGATATTTTGCTTGGCTAGACACAAAATCACAAAGTGGTTACTTAAGTATTGAAAACTATTCCAACCAAAATTTACAAAACGCAAACATAACACTAAAATTAAAAAATGAAAAATCCACATTCGATGCGAGCATTATTAATAATAGTTTAGTTTTAAAAACATCAATTAGTTTTGAGTGTTTTGTGGACAACATCATAAATGAAAATGATAACATACGGTCAATTCATAATAATATGTTAACAGACGATTTCAAACAAAAAGTTCAAGAAAAAATTTATGATGAAATACAACAAGCCTTAACCATTTCAAAAGAAAATAATTTTGATATTATTGGAGTGTTTAATATATTCAATAACAAACTAAACAAAAGCTGGAAAAATTATCTTATGTCTTTGGAAAATCCTGATGATTATATGCAAAATCTGTTAATCACAATTGATGTTAAAATGACAAGCAAATATTAAAAAAAACACTTAAATATTTAAGTGTTTTTATATTTTTTAATGTTATTTTAACAATTTTTTGTCATTTTCAGTGTAACTTTTTTGCAAGATAGAGAAATCATTATTTTCATCTTTTGATAAATATATGTGACTATTACAGAAAATTTCAACACTATCAAAAAACTTGTTAGCATCCATATCACCCTCACAAACTCCAGCAAATAATGTGATTGTTCCAGCATTCAACACATTCCCGCCAGTTGCAAAAATCTTCTTCACAGCAATTTGTGCTTCCATGCTATAACCACTGTTATCACTCTTTTCATAAAAACAATCATATGCACGAAGAGCAGACAACATATTATCAACACAAAGCACAACATCAAAACCCATTTCACAAAGCCTTTTTGCTCTTTCAATTCCAAGATTAACCATATACATTTGTCTAAACGGCATAACATCAAAGTTACAGAACAAATATTCAATGCCATCTCCACTATAAAGAGATTTTTCTTCTGGTCTTTTATCAATTGCAATAACAATAGTTTTTATATTTTTTTTGCATGCATTACTTGCCACCTTGCTCAAAAACTGTGAACATATTTGCATTTTTTCAGCACGCACACAAACTCTTTGACCTTTTCCTATTGGTGCTGCTTTATTTAGAAAATCAAGCGAAGCATCATCAAAAATTATTTGTTCTACTGGATTAATTGAATCAAAGGAGCTTTCTGCATCATAAGATCTTTTAAACTCATTTAACTTTTTGCCATTAATTTCAAAAATTTCATTAACAACTTTTTCGTTTTCCAAATTAACATAAACATTGCATTTAAGTTCATCGCCAGTTTTAATGTTGTAGGCGCGAATAACATCACATGCAATATATGCAATATCATTTAAAGATAGTTTGTTCAGTCCACCAATATGAAACGCCCCTGCCCCACTAGGCTCAACAAACACAATTCCAATTTCCTCTTTTGGTTTGTTTTCTTCTTTGTAATAAAACACAGCATCAGGCATACAAACTTTTAATTCATCAACAAAATTAAGCCCATTTGCAACGGGAACGAGTTCTCCTAAAAGCCACGAAAACTTTGCGGTCTTATTTTGACTTTGTTGTGCAAATTGTGAAAAATCCCTATTCACATCCACCAAATTTTTTGGTGGCCTCCCTTTTTTGTTTTTAGGAACAAACGGCATTGTTTCCCCGTTTGCCACTTGCAATATTTTTTCAATTAAATCATCTTTCTTGTATGTTGTTGGCAAATGAACTCCAACACTTCTAGCCAAATCACGAAGTTGAAAAATGCCAAGAACATTCAAAGTATCTTTTGTAAATTTTTTATCGTCCATCAATAACCTCATAGAATTATTTTAACATAAAAATTTGTTTTTGTAAACTCTTTATAACAAAAACACAAAGCAAAGAAATATTGAATTTTACTTTGCTTTATTGCGTTTTTATCACATTAAAAGATTTCCATTCTCCGTGTGAATAACTTTTTGCACATCAAGTTCTTCGCCCGTGTTTGCATTAATATAAACATAATATATAGCGCCATCACAATAGCACTTAAACTCCCAAGCAAGTTTTTCTCCGCTGTATTCAGTTGGAATAACGCACAATCTTGCACTAATTTCTTCCATATTTGCGTTAAGTTTTGCTCTCGCTTGTTCTTGTGATAGTTGTGGGCTTTCTATCTTACGTTCTGTGTGGTTATATGCCCAAGATTGTGCCTCAAAGCCAATAACATCTCCAGTTTGTCTGCAAACTTTCACTTTAACCATATCTGGATAAATGATAATTCCTTGTTGAACATAACAGATGTTGCAATAAACACAACTATTGGCATCTTGGCTCCAAACAATTTCTGCGTTTTCAATACCCATTTTTTTAGCAAACTCTTGTGCAATAAATTCGCACTCAATAATGCTTTTTGTAACCTTTGTGCCATTATTTTCTATGTTGTAACTTAAAACAAAACCACCTTTTTTAGTTATTTGAACATATCCACTAACGCTATCTTTTTTTAGAGAAAAGTTATATGTTTCAAAATCTTTTGAGTTGGTTTCATCATCAAAAGTCACTTCAAACTCACCAAACAACTTTTTAACCTTGTCTTCTGCCTCTGTTTGTGTGAATACTTTTGGCATAAGACCTTTCACTTCTTTGTTTTGTATGGCATCGCTAAATGGTCCATCATAAATAAGTGATGGATACTTTATTGTTTCATCAAAAATGCCAGAAAAGTTTTGACTAAATCCATTTGCTTGTGCGTTTGGAGAAATGTTATCCACAATGGAATAGTCTAAACTCATTTCCACAATCAAATTATTAATTTCATTTTTTATTTCTTGTGAACTTGCGTGTAAATCTTGTAGTTGTTGTTTATCTTGAGTGGAAAGACTTCCCCCTTTGCTCATATTCTCGTTAAGAGCATAAGCATATCCACTAAGTTGATTTACAAATTTATATGTGTTTGTGATTAAGTTATGCTCAATTGGCAGTGAAGATAAACTATTTTGTGCCATTTTGCAAAGAGAAACTAATTCAGTTAAATATTTTTCTTGCTCCGTTTTTGAGTTAGACACATTTATTTTTGAAAGTGTTACTTCAATATTGTCCATCTCATCACCAAGGCTATAAACATTACTTTGATATGTGTTATTAAGTTGCTCTTTATAATTATCAATTTTGTTGTTTGTGATTGCAATATAAGTTGCCATCAACGCAACCAACAAAGCAATTGTTATTGCCAAAAAAATGGTTGTAATTTTGCCAGTTCGTGTCATTTTCTATTACCCCCCTTTTAGATTGCAAATTTGTGGTTTCCAATTGTTACCAAAACTGTTCTAGACCATATCCAAGAACTTGTGGCTGTTTTTGGATTATAATAATAAAGTGCCCCATATGTTGGGTCCCAACCATTTAAAGCATCTCGTGCAGCATTATAGGCAGACTGGTTTGGCTCCAAGTTAATTTGACCATCGCTAACCGCCGTGAAAGCATATGGTTGATAAATCACCCCTGAAATTGTGTTTGGGAATTTTGAACTTGCCACCCTATTTAACACAACAGCCCCAATTGCCACCTGACCAGCATATGGCTCTCCTCTAGCCTCTGCATAAATGCACTTCGCCAAAAGATATACATCATTATTATTAGAACTACTGGTGCTTTTTGTGGTTGAACCTAAACTCATACCCAAAGCAGCAGCAGTTTTTGGACCAACAATTCCATCAACTGTTAAACCATTTTTCTTTTGAAAATTTTTCACTGCTGTTTTTGTTTTTGGACCATAAATCCCATCAACAGCGCCTGTGTAATATCCCCAATTTTTTAGTTTTGTTTGAACCGTTTTAACTTGTTGGTTTGTTAATGCTGCTTCAACAGATATATTTGTTTCCATAGAATAATTTTCATTTATTCCAACAAAAC
Organism: uncultured Clostridia bacterium; assembly: GCA_905235475.1. Lineage (GTDB taxonomy): Bacteria > Bacillota > Clostridia > Christensenellales > UBA1242 > UBA7584. Next base: position 66,159 of record CAJOLU010000001.1, on the reverse strand, counting down.
AAAATCCAACAACAAGTGTCAAACAAAAAAACGCGAGCAAAATATTAAAACTTTTTAATAACTTGTTTTTTGCCATCTTGAACTCCTTTTTGATTTTTGTTTATTTTGTTCAAAACGCAAAATAATATTTACTATTTATTGAAAAAGTTTTTAATCACTTCCAAAATTTTTGATTTATAAATAACCTCTTCCCCATCTCCTTCGCTTGGAACAAAACACATTGGCGGATACACCACGCACCACCAGTTATCTCCCGTTCCATTTCCAAGTTCTATAATAAGTGCATCATAAACATCACTGTTTAGTGTTAGTTCGCCATAACTTCTAGTTGGAAAAAACTCACTTCTAATTCCCGCTTTTGATTTATAAGAAAAATTGTTTTCTTCCAAAACACAATCTGCCGTTCTTGTGATTAGGTCTATGTTTTCATCAACAACTTTTATAGCCTCTTCTTTTGAGCCAACAGAACATAAAAGTGGTGTTAACACTTTAACAATTTCATCTTTAACTTTATATTTAACCTCTTGGTCTATTTGTGTGTTGCTGTTTGCTCTTATATGTATTCTTAAATAATCACTTGAAAGTGCTTCGCCACTTTTTTGTGGCAAAAATGCAAACATTGAAACAAAAACAAAACACATTGCACAAATAATAAAAAAATTTTTTACCTTCATATTTCTTCTCCAACACTCAAATAATTGGCAAAAAACACAGCATCTAAACATAAAATAAATAAAAAAACACCAAAAAATTAAACTTTTTAGTGTTTTTTAATATGAATTTTTTGCAAAATCAATTATTTATAACTCTTTGTCTATAGACAATTATTTGAGTTGGCTTTTCAATTGGAAAAGTTAAATCTTTGTTTTGGCTCATTAAAACATCTGGATTTACCAAAAGTTTCTTTGCAACCTCCCAACAATCTGTGGCTTTGTCTATAACATAAATTCCCATAGAACATAAGTCTTGTTTCCTATCTTCCCCAACACTAATGCCACAAACAACAACCTCATCACATTTATTTAGTGCAATAACGCAGATATTAAGTTCTGTTAACACATCAATCTCTTTTGCCCTTTTGTTTCTGGCATCAATGTCTTTTATTTTAACGCTTGCAAAAATTTTGTCTGCACAAACATCAACATCACACCCACACTTACATTCAAACGGAACCATAATATTCACAGATTGCAAAGTGTTTTGTTCATCGTCTAAAGCATAAACAACAAAAACTCCAACCTCCCCTTTAACAACAATGTCATCTTGAGATTTTTGAACGCCCAACACTTTGGCTTCTCCTTTTGTGCAAAAAATAATTCTATCAATTTGATTATCTCCATCAAGCACAAAATTTCCATCAACTTTATCATTAAAATTTTTGTTTAAAACAACATTTTCAGTTTGAAAACTTGAATATTCCATATTTAATTCTTTTCGTGGACAAAAAGCATCAAACATACACTTAATCTCATAAGGCCTTCTTGTCACAACACAAGCATTGATTTTGTTTTTTATTTCCAAAACGCCTTTGCCACTCATTTCGCCATCAACATCATAATTGCTTTCTGCTGTGTTTAACATAACAGTTGCCACATCTTGCTCATCAACTCCATTCAAAAGAATCTCTTGATGAAATTCAGAAGAATAAGTTTGATTTTTTACTTTTGGCACATCATCATTTGTTAGATAAATTAAGTTTGTTTGAACATCTCCGTTAACTGTTAAAATATCTTTTGAGCAAACAGAATCTTTTATGTTTGTTTCACATTCACAAGTGAGAATTTTTGAAATTGAAGATGGTAAATCAATTTCAGTGGTTATTTCAAAATTCTCCGTTGAAAATCCATTTATGTTTTGATATTTAATTGTTCCAATTTTTTGATTGGCATGGTTGATTTCTTCAACATATTGAATTTTTTGTTTTTCACAAACAAAAATAGCTAAACAAATTTCTTGTGAAAAAGAAAGTGTTATTTCCTGTGCATTTAAGTTTTCTGCACCCAACACATTTGGAATAACTAAAACCTTTGCACCATCTTCAACATTTGCGCAAACTTGATTACAAGAAAAATTTGTTTGTTTTCTAAGTTCAACAATTTCTCCTCCATCAACTCTTACCAAAGAATAAGAATTAACAATTCCATCAATTTGAATGTTGTTGTGGCTAACCACCACTTTTTCAATATTTGCCAAACTTTTTGCAAACAAAACTTTATCTATTTTTTCTCCATTTGTGTTTAATTGCACTTGAACTGTTGTTTTCACACTTTCTAGTTTTTTGTTTGTTTTTATCTCAATTTCTTTAATTTGTGGTTCTAACGCCATTTTGCTCCCTCCAAAAATAAACTACATTATTTATATTAAAGGTGCAAAAAAAATATAACTATAATGCAAAAATTTTAATGTTTAGCCGCGATTTTTACATCTCCGCACAAAATATCACTATATGAATAAGACACTTTTTCATTTGCAAGTGCGTTGTCAAGTTTAACTACAAAAACGGAGTGATAAACATCTTCAATAACCCCGCTATACTTTCTTATTTTCTTTCTGCCGTGATTGATTTGCATTTCAACCCCTTTGCCTTTTAGCATTAAAATTTGGCTTTTAACATCTTCAAGGCTTGTCTGTGGTTCTTTCATTTTTCACCTCACATTTATTAAATTATTAACTTTTATATTTTTTTTAAACAAAAAAAGCACTATTTATTTTTAGTGCTTTTTTACAAAAAAATATAACTTATTTTATTAATTTTTTAACATTTTTAACAATCATATCACAAGTGATTCCAAAAAGTGATGCCACTTCATTCCCGTTGCCACTTTCTCCAAAAAAGTTAATTCCCATAACGTTTCCACCATGTTGAACAAACTTAAACCAAGGTTCGCAAACACCAACATCAACACAAACTCTTTTATTGCAACTTTTTGGAAGAACTTTGTTTTGATATGCTTTGTCTTGCCTTAAAAACTCTTCTATGCAAGGCATACTAACAACTCTAACATCAACACCAGATGCCTTTAATTTTTCTTTTGCTTCCAAGCAAAGGCTAACTTCACTTCCAGAAGCAATTAAAATTGCATCAAGTTTTTTGCTTTCTTTGGAAACAATATATCCACCTTTTTGCGCATCTTCAATATTTTCAGCATTAATTAGTGGAAGTTTTTGCCTACTTAAAATAAATGCTGTTGGCTTTGATGACTTTATTGCCATAATGTAGGCTTGTTTTGTTTCATTTGCGTCAGCTGGTCTTATTACATTAAGGTTTGGAACAAGCCTTAAACCAGCTGTTTGTTCAATTGGCTGATGGCTTGGACCATCTTCACCAATATATATACTATCGTGTGACAATATATACCAAACGGGCAAGTTCATTAAAGCACTTTGCCTTATGCCATATTTCATATAATCTGAAAAAATTAAAAATGTTGATGCAAATGTTTGAAGACCAGTGTGAAGAGCAATTCCATTGACAATAGCAGACATTGCGTGCTCTCTTATTCCATATGGAATGTTTTGTGCTGCTCTATTGTTTGCAGAGAAGTTATTTCCAGCATTAATATATGCCATTGTGGACTGTGCAACATCTGCCCCACCTCCAAACAAGTTGTTTTCCTTCTCTGCAAGTTTGTTTAGAATAATTCCACTTGCCTCTCTTGTTGACACATCATTTTTAAATTTTAATTTATCAACAATATTAATTTTTTCTTGCCAAGAGTTAAAAAGGGTTTTATATTCTTTTTTATACTTTTGTTTATATTCCTTTTCAATTTCTTGCCATTTTGAATATGCTTTTTCATTCATTTTTGGCAATTTTTCCATATATTTTTTCACATCGCCTTCTATTTCAAAAGGAATGGTGCTAACGCCCAAGTTTTGACATATTTCTGCTGTTTCCTCTTTTGTGAATGGTTTGCCGTGGCATTTTGACAAACCTGCTAATTTGCTTTTGTAACCAATTATGGTGTTACAAATAATTATTGTTGGTTTCGTTTTGCTTTTCTTTGCTTCTTTGATTGCTTTTTCTATTTCTAAATAATTTTCTCCATCCAAAACTTTTAGAACATTCCAACCAGCACTTTCAAACCTTTTTGCCGTGTCTTCACAAGAAATCAAATTCATTTCATCTGTCATAGTTATGCCATTATTATCATAAAGTGCAATAAGTTTGTTAAGTTTAAACTTTCCAGCAATATTCATCGCCTCATAACTTATGCCCTCCATTAAATCGCCGTCACCACACAAAACAAAAGTAAAGTGATCACAAAGTGGCAAACCATCTTTATTAAACTTCGCTGAAATGTGACTTTCTGCCAAAGCCATTCCAACCGCTGTTGCAAAACCTTGACCCAACGCTCCAGTTGACGCATCAACACCATCGGTCACATCATGTTCGGGGTGCCCTGGAGTTAAAGACCCAAGTTTTCTAAAACTTTTCAAATCTTCTAATTCAATTTTATAACCAAAAGCAAAAAGTGTGGAATATAAAACACTGCTTCCGTGCCCACAAGACATAACAATTCTATCTCTATTAAACCAATTAGAATCCTTTGGATTGATTTTTGCATTCTTATATGTTGCAAAAAGCATTGGAGCAATCCCCAAGGCTATTCCTGGATGCCCAGAATTTGCTTCTGCAATTTCATCAAGAGCAAGTTTCCTTATTGTGTTAACAACTTTTTCTTCAATCATTTTCCACCTCTTTTAAAGTATTATAACAAATAATAAATAAAAATAAAAATAAAAAAGAAGATTATTTCTCTTCTTTTTTGCTTTTCTTAAAAAATTTGTTTATTGTGGACATAACTTTTTTAACCGCTCTCTTTTCTTTTAGTGCACTGCAATTAACAACCATATCAGCACTGTCAACATACATTTTGTCTTTTTCTGTAAATGCAATAGTGAGCATTTTTTCATCTACAATATCTTTTGATTCCTCTGCAATTTTAGACAAATATTTTGGTGAAATTTGGAGATAAACTAAATAACTTGTTTTCTTTAATCTATCATAATTTCGATTACTAAAAAGAGTGGTTGGCTTAACGCAAACCAGTGTGTTTTCAAAACTTGCAACTCTTTTCACAACCTTGGCTTCTGTTTCTTTCATATATTTTTTGCCTTCCTTGTCGCCAAGAACTTTCAAGATGTGATTAGTGTCGCCAAGCTCAAAGTCAATCATATCTTCAACATCAACAAAAAACATATCAAGTTTGTCGCAAAGCATTTTTCCAATGTCCTTGCTAAACCCCTCAAGCAAACAATAAAATGTTATGTTTGTTTTCATTTTCACCTCACCTACAGTATAATAATATCACTTCTTTTATTTTTTTTCAATAAAATTAATTTAATTTGATTATTTTTTGCGTTTATTTGAATTTACATTAATACCAAATATAATAGAACCACTCAAAACAATAATTCCAGCACACACATACCACCATTTAATTTTGGCAATCACAACCTCTGTTGTTGCACCAATATACATATTTTCACTATCAATAGCAAAAACCAAATTACCACTTTTTTGCGTTTGTAGAATCTTGTCTTCACTAATACCACAAGACACCAATCTTTGCAAAATTTCATCCTTTGGCAAACCATAGTTATTTGTATCTGTTCTTGTGCTAATTAATGCATATTTTGGTTTAATTTGATTCAAAAAATTGACTGAAGAACTTGTGTTACTTCCATGATGTGCAACCTTTAACACATCAACTTCGGGCAGCGTGCAATTATCTAACAAATCTTTTTCCTCTTCTTTTGTTGCATCTCCCGTGAGCATTATGGAATGCCCTTTATATTCAAGGCTCATCACAGCAGAAAAAGAGTTATTGTTATTGTTCGATGCATAACGAGTGTATCGTGGTCCATAAAAACTTATTGTGTATGGTTTTGTTGAATCTGAAGAAACAATATCAGCAGCCCCCATTGTTAAAACAACCTCACAATCTGGTTCAGCATAAATTTTGTCTAAACACTTTGAATATAAGTTTGTGCTAATTGTGTAGAACTCGTTTGAATTGAATGAAGTTTTGTCGCTATCTAAAACGCCCAATTCTTTTGCCCTATTAATTTCATTTTGGGTTTGAGTGTCATTATCTTTACTATAAAAAACTGGTGGTCTATACACTTTGTTTATTTGAAAAGTATCAAAAATTAATTCATAGTTGTTATAATGGTCTGCATCTGGGTGGGTCATAACAACAAAATCCAAAGTTCCAGTTGTTGCACCATCAAACACATATTCCTTAATATAGTTTACCGCATTTTCCCTATAACTTTTTGTGACCTTTGAGTTTGTGTCGGTTCCAAAGTCAACAAGTCCCTTTTTGCCATCTGGCAATTCTAATGCTATGCAATCAGCACACCCAACATCAATAACATGAACAACGCAATCTTTTTCAATGAGCGTTGCAAAGTCGCCTATGTTTTGTGTTTGCTTGGCATTTATTTTGCTTTCAATCAAAGCACTAAAAGGAAGAGTTGCCAACACAGCAATGCAAATAATAAAAAATATTATTACTTTATATTTAATTATCTTCTTTTTCTTTTCTTGTTTTTTCCCCAATTTGAGCGTACTCCCATTTTTCTTTTCTTGACAAACTTTTTGTCATTTTGTCTAACTTGTCACTTTGTTTTTTTATTGCAGCCAACTTTTTGCTTGCCCTTTTTATGTTTCTGTCTGCTTCTTCTTTGTTTAAAACCTCAAAGATATTTGGCAACACTTTTTTTGTTGCTTCATAACCTCTATTTATTAACTCTTGTGTGTTTGTTATTTTAAGTTGACTAAATTCATCTAAGTCTATTTTTATGATATAGTCCGAATGAATATAACCATTAACAGCATTTGATGTCATCATAATTCTAAGAGATGCCTTTAAAAGATCGGTTATTCTGGTGCTATCTGTTCCAAAACCTCTATTTGGATTTATGTCTAGAGAAACAACAATATCTGCCCCCATTTCTCTCAATGCATCAGCAGGAATGTTGTTTACAAGTCCTCCATCAACCAAACGTTTTTCTCCAAAATCCACTGGGTCAAAATATCCAGGAACAGCACAAGAACCCGCTATTGCCTTAACCAAATCACCTTCTCTAATGTGTTCTTCCTTACCAGTTTTCACATCAACAGCAACAACACATAATGGCTTTTTTAGGTTTTCAAAATTATAACCTTTTAGCGTATCTGCAATAATACGCTCAAAAGCATCGGTTTTGCTTGGAAGAATAAAAAACTTTGAATTATGAAAATCTTTTTGCCTGATTGTAAGCGCTTTTTGTTCCATTTCTTCAATTGGAATATCTGCCGCATACATTGCAGCAATAAAAGAACCAATCGATGTCCCAGCCGCCATATCAAACTCTATTCCCGCTTCTTTTAAAGCTTTCATAACTCCAATATAAGCAAGGCCTCTAACTCCGCCGCCACTAAAAACAATTCCAGTTTTTAATTGGGATTTTGGTTCTTTTTGGTTCTTTTTAAATAATTTACTAAAAAAATTCTTTATACCCATAAATAAATAATATCACAAAATACTCAAAAATCAAAATAAAAAAAGAAACAATTTCTTGTTTCTTTTTCATAAGTTAAGCAATTTGATTTTTCTTTTCTTCAATAGCTTTTTCAACTTCAGCAATGTCAGCCAAAATTTCTGCATTAACTTTCTTTAAAATTTTGTTTGTTTTCTCTAAGATTGGGAATCTATCTTTGTTAGCGTTCATAACATCTTCACAGTGTTGAACAGATAGTCTTAATCCGTCTAATAGGTCTAATTCTTCATTTAACTTTTTAGCTTTTTCTTCATCAATGTCAACATAGTTGTTAACACCATATAAAATAACTTTTTGTCTTGCAACAATTGCTTCTTTTCTTGTTAATTTAGCTTTATCTTTTTCAAGAGTTTTCTTAACTTTTGCAAGTGGGTTATATTCTTTCTTGTTGTCACGCAAATCTTTCTTGTTTTCTTTAAGTCTTTCATTCAAAACTTCAAGTCTTGCTTCAAGTTGTTCCAAAGTTTCGCCTGAATATAGAGATGTAACATCACTAACGATAACTGCGTTTGCTTGTTCGTTTTTAAGTTCTTCCAATCTCTTTAGGTCTTCTTCAAGTTGTTTCTTTTGTTCAGCAAGGTTTGCTCTTTCTTCTTCAATTTGTGCTTGTGCTCTTTCAAGTTCTTTTCTTTCTTTCTCTAAATTTGCCTTTTCAATTGAGTAATCTTCTTCTCCTTCTTCGTCTGCTGCGTCTTCCTCTTCTTCGTCTTCCTCAACTTCAACAACTGTTTCTTCTTCAATTTTTGCTTCAGCCATTTCTTCAGCATAAGCTTTTTCTTTTAGACTTGCGTTATATTCAGCCAAACTTTCATCATTAATCTTGTTAATTAATCTCTCAATTTCTTCATCTGAAACTTCATAGTCAACTTCCTCATCATCAAATGCCTCATCCATATCATTAAATTCTTTTTCCATTCTTGAAATGTTTTGATCTTCTTCAAAAATTAGATTGTTGCTGGCATCGTTTTGAGATAAAGATGTTCTTTCCATTTCTGCTTGAGCCTCATCCCAAGATTTAACTTCTTCAAAATTTCTTTCTGGTTCTCTTTCTTCAACCCTATTTTCATCTTCAAAATTTGTAACACCATTGTCATCTTTTTCTGAAAATTCAACTCTAGTTTTGTTTTTATCTGTGCTAACAATCACAAGTTTTGCAATCAAGAAAATTAAAACAACACTAACTGCAATAATTCCAATAATTGCCAAAATGTTTAATAAAATTTCCCAAACCATTTTATATACTCCTTAAATTATTTTTCGTGGTGGAAGCGATGGGATTTGAACCCATGTCCAAACGACTTCATCTACATTATACTACATGTTTAGTTATTTTTCAATAGTTATTTGCAAAAATCTAAAATAACAAACTTTTTGAAACCAGCCCAAGGGTTCTTACACACAGCATTGGGCACTACTATGTGGCAGATTGATTTTTTTGAGGCCTAAACACTTGCAACCAATCACACATTGTTTAAACCAGTTTATTTTAAATCTAACCAAGATTGATTACGCATATGCAACACAAGCACTTGTGCTATTTGCATAATTGTAAGAGTTTGCATTATTTTCTGCATTTATTTTATTTTTCCGTTAACAACGCAGACGAGCCTGCGACATGCATAATGTAAAGTCCATCACCTGTCGAAACCAACACGCCCCCGCGCTGGTTTATTTGCTATTCTTTAGCTCACGCATAACACTTTTTTGCACATCTCGTTTTTTTATTGTGTCTCTTTTATCATGCAAAAGTTTTCCTTTTGCAAGCGCAATCTCTAGCTTTGCATAATTATTTTCAAAAAATACAGCAAGTGGAATAACTGTAAGCCCTTTTTCTGCAACTTTTTGTGATAATTCGTTTATTTCTTTTTTGTGAAGAAGAAGTTTTCTTGTTCTTCTTTCATCCAAAGTGAAATGTTTGCTTTTGTCATATGTTTTTATGAACATATTATGCAAAAACGCCTCACCATCACGAAATGTTACAAAACTTTCGTTAATACTTACATTTTTTGCTCGAACTGATTTAACTTCACTCCCAATCAAGCAAATTCCAGCACTATATTTCTTCAAAATAAAGTAATTATAGTAAGCCTTTTTATTAGTAGCTATGCTCTCCATTTCTACCTCTCTTATTATATCACTTATTTAATAATTTTTCAATACCTTTTATCAAAAAAGTTATATTTTAACACTTTTTTAACTTTATTTTTGTTTTTTTGTGTTATTTTTTTACAATTTTAAAGCTAACTTGCCTTTTTTGCAAGTTTGTTGCAGTGCACTCAACACGAACTTTTTGTCCCAACTGAAAACTGTTATCATGCCCTTTTAGAAGATATTGGTCTTCAATATAAGCATATGTATCTCTTGGCAAATCTTCTTCACCGCACAAGCCCTCAACTGTGTTGTCTAGTTCCACAAATACTCCAAAAGTGTTAACACCACTAACAATAGCATCAAATTGTTGCCCAATTTTGTCTTGCATATATTCCGCTTTCTTAAGGTCATCAACCGCCCTTTCTGCATTTTCAGCAAGTTTTTCTCTTTCACTAGAAATAAGAGCGGCATCACCAATAAAGTCGCTAAACTTCTCCAAAGTGTTTTCGTCTGGTTTCTTCAAAACAAGTTCCTTCAAAACTCTGTGCACAACCAAATCTGGGTAACGCCTAATAGGTGAAGTGAAGTGACAATAAAATTCCGCCGCAAGCCCAAAGTGCCCTAAGTTTTTACTAGAATATCTTGCTTTTTGAAGTGAACGAAGCATAACTTTATTAACAACTTCTTCATATGGCCTATCTTTAATTTCATACAAAAGTTTTTGCAAATCTTTTGGAGTGACTGTTTCTGGCTGCCCGTTGATGTGAAGTCCCAAACCAGAACAAAACTTAAAAAATGCACTCATTTTAAGTCCATCTGGTTGTTCGTGAACACGATACATTGATGGAACATGTTTTGCAACTGTTTCTTTTGCAACGATTTCGTTTGCTAAAAGCATAAAACTCTCAATTAACATATGAGCAGTGTTTCTCTCATATTTTTGAATGTCCACAACAGCCCCTGCTTCGTTTAAGATAATTTTAGCCTCTGGAACATCAAGTTCTAACGCACCTCTTCTCTCTCTTTTCTTCATTAAAAGTGCATGAAGTTCTTCCATTAATTTAAACTTTGGAACCAAAGACTCATATCTAGCACTAACCTCACTATCTCCACACAAAATAGCATAAACATCGTCATAAGTCATTCTGGCAGAAGATTTTATCACACCTTCACAAATTTTATAAGATTTTATGTTGGCGTGGTCATCAAGGTCCACTATAACAGACATTGTAAGCCTTTCAACACCTGGGTTTAGTGAACATATTCCGTTTGAAAGCTCTTTTGGAATCATTGGCAACACTCTGTCAACAAAATAAACACTTGTTGCTCTTCTGTAGGCCTCCCTATCCAAAGCGGAGTTTGGTTTAACATAATAACTCACATCAGCAATGTGAACACCAAGCCTATATCCATCTTTTGTTTTCTCAATTCCAATAGCGTCATCAAAATCTTTTGAATCCACACCATCAATGGTAACAATTTGCTCATTTGTGAAATCAACTCTTCCTTGTTTGTCTTTTTCACTAACTTCCTGAGATATGCTTCTTGCTTCTTCCATCACATCATAGCCAAATTCTTCATAGAGGTTATATTCACGAATAATAGACAAAATGTCAACACCCTTTTGGTTGGCATCTCCCAAAACTTCCATAATTTTACCTTCAGGACTTTTGCCACCGCCTTCAGAGTTTGTGATTCTAACAACAACTTTATCCAAGTGTTTTGCTTTAATATTTTTGTCTAGTTTCACAAAAATATCTGAAAAGTTTTTGCTATCATCTGGTCTAACAAAAGCAAACTTGTTGTTTTTATTGTTTATAAGAAGTGTTCCAACAATGTTTTCATCATTTCTTTTAACAACTTTAAAAACTTCGCCTTCCGATCTTCCATCTGGCAAAGCATTTATTTTAACTAGCACAACGTCTTTGTTTAATGCATTTTTAAGTTTTGTGTGTGGAATGAAAACATCATCAATTTCTTCATCAAGTATCTTACAAAACGCAAAACCTCTTGCATGACCAGTAAGTTTACCTTTATGCAAGTTGAGTTTATCTATGCTAACAATTTTTTGCCCGCCCGACAAAACAAGGTCTCCATCTTTTAAGAGTTGTGTGATTGCAGAAAAAGCCTGAGCATTATCTATTCCCAAACCTTCACTAACAGCTTTTGATAGTTCACCTTGAACCATATAATCCAAGTTGTTATTCTTGATGTAATCTAAAATTTCGTTCATTTTTTCTCCTAAACAGCTTCTCTTTATTTAAAACGCAAAAGAGGACAATTTTGTCCCCTTGCTTTTATTACACATTACCTGAAACAATTGATGCTAAAATGAAGTAAACAATTGTCATAACAGCCATTGCAATAGCAATTCCTGCGGTCCAAGCTTTAAGCCTTCCTTCCACAGTTTTGCCTTTGTTTTGAGAATAGTAAGTTTCTTGCATTCCAGTTATAGCATTTGAGCCACCACCACTATTTCCTTTTTGGCACAAAACCAAAACAATAATAGCAAGAGCACAAACTCCCATAAGAGCAACTATAACAAGCTTAATAACTGCAAGTGTGTGATATAGAGTTGGGTCTGCTCCTAGCATTAAATTTAGTGAATTAATCATAATTCCTCCATCAACAAATGTTTTATAATGTGAATTATAACACAATATTTAAACAATTTCAAGCAAAATCTTCAAATTATATCAAGGTGTTATATAATAGTTGCATATAACACAGCAAAAATATAGCATATAATAGCCAAAACAAGTTTTCCATATTTTATTGGCTCTTTATCTGCTGCATCTTTTTTCTTGTTTAGCGATTTTGCCAAAAACAAAGTTCCAATAGCCAAAAATCCCAAAATCAAACAAAAACGAAGTGCTGGAGAAATATTCCTAAAAAGTGTGTTAACCATATCATTGAAAAAATCTAATAACATAACATTTAACATAACAAATCATTCCTTCTATTTAATAAGTGATGGCGAGTCCATTTCTTCTGGTGTTTTGATATTCATAATCTCGCAAATTGTTGGAGCAAAAGACGAAAGTCCAAACTGACCTTTTTTAAGTTTCACACCTTTGTCTGTAACCAAAAATGGAACTGGATTTTTGGTGTGAGTTGTTGCAACTCCTGCCTTTTCTCTCATATCTTCCACATTCCCGTGGTCGGCAGTAAGCACACAAGTGTATCCCATATCAAGACCCGCAGTGATAATCTTTTCCAACGCTTTATCAATATATTCCAAAGCCTTAACAGCCGCATTAAAGTTTCCAGTATGCCCAACCATATCAGCATTTGAAAGGTTAATTAATATGAAGTTATATTTTTCACTAACAATAGCTTTTTCTGCTGCACTTGCAATTTCTGGAGCTTTCATTTGTGGAAAATTTGCAAAGTTTTCAACATTTTCACTTTCAATCAATATTCTATCTTCGCCTTTAGGTGCCTTTTCAATTCCGCCATTAAAATAATAAGTAACGTGAGCATACTTTGTCGTTTCTGAAATCTTTAATTGTTTTAAACCAAGTTTACTTAAATATTTTGACAACGTTAAATCCATAACAAGAGGTGGGAATGCTGGCAAAACATTTTTAAATCGAGCATCAAACACACACATTGATGTGCAAGTAACTGGTCCAAACTTTCTATCAAATTCATCAAATTTTTTGGCTGAAAATGCTTTTGTTATTTGTCTCATTCTGTCTGGTCTAAAATTGAAGAAGAATATTTCATCATTATTTGCCATTCCAGAATAATCCCCAAAAACATATGGTGGAATGAACTCATCACTTGTTTTCTTTGCATATTCCTCATTGAAAGCGTTTTCATAACTTTCAACTTTTGTTCCTTTTCCAAAAGCAAATAAATTATATGCTTCTTGTGTTCTGTTCCACCTGTTTTCCCTATCCATTGCATAAAATCTTCCACACAAAGTCACAATTTTTCCAACACCAATTCTATTCATTTCTTCTTCAAGTTTTTCAATAAACTCTCTTCCTGAATCTGGTGATGTATCTCTTCCATCAGTTATGCAGTGAACAACAACATTTTTAACACCTTGCTGTTTTGCAAGTTCCAAAGTTGCAATAAGATGATAAAGTGAACTATGAATGCCACCATCAGAAACCATTCCAACAAGATGCAATGTTGAACCTTTTTTGTTGACTCTTTTCATTTGATCAACCAAAACTTTATTTTCAAAAAATGTTTTATCTTTGATTGCTTTGTTGATGAGCATATAAGATTGCAAAACGCATGTGCCAGCACCCAAGTTTAGGTGCCCCACTTCACTGCCGCCCATTTGCCCGTCTGGAAGTCCAACATAACTTCCACTTGCATTAAGCTCTGTGTGTGGATATGTTTTTAACAGATTTTTATAAAATGGCATTTTTGCAACAAAAAGCGGATTGTCCTCTTTGCTTTCATTAATTCCAAATCCATCTAAAACTATTGCCACAACTTTTTTGTTTGATTTCATTTTTATCTCCTCACATTTGCCAAATTTTTCCCGATGTCAATAAATTTTTTAGCGTTTAAACTTGCGCCACCAACAAGAGCACCGTCCACACTCTTGCCATTTAAAAGTTCTTTTGCATTTTGTGGATTCACACTTCCACCATACAAAACACAAACTCCCACTTTTTTAATATTTTCTTCCAACACTTTCTTGATGTAAGCAATATTGTCTTCAATTTCTTTTGGTGTTGGTGTTAACCCTGTTCCAATTGCCCAAACAGGTTCATATGCAACCATAAATTGTTTAGACAAATTAATATCTTTTAAACATTTCGTTAATTGAGTTTTCAAAACTTTTTTAGTTTTGCCCTCTTCTTTTTCTTCTTTAGTTTCTCCAACGCACAAAATTGGCATAATTCCATTATTGAAACACATTTCAATTTTTTTGTTTATTTCTTCATTTGTTTCTTTAAATTTTTGTCTTCTTTCACTATGCCCAACTAAAGAAAAATCGCAAGAAAAATCAGTAAGCATTTTGGCACTTATTTCTCCCGTGAACTCTCCTTTCTCAGAAAAACTCACATTTTGAACACCAATTTTACATTTTTTTGATAATTTTTGGTTCATTTTTTGCAAATATAAATATGGAACAGCCAAGCCATAACAAACATCTAGTGGCAATTTTTGCTTTTTAAATTCTTTAATATATGAAAGAACATCATTCATTGTGTGATTTTCTTTCCAGTTCCCAAAAATGTATTTCATTATTCAACCTCAACTTTATCTGTTATAACATTCAATCCAACTAGCCCATTCCCTTCCAAATATTTTAGTGACGCTCCACCACCTGTTGAAATATGAGTAATTTGTGATTCAAGCCCAAATTGAGATATTGCAGCAACACTATCTCCTCCACCAACAATTGTTGTGGCTTTAGATTTTGCAACAGCTTCCGCCACTGCTCTTGTTCCATTTGAAAACTTCTGAAATTCAAAAACTCCCATAGGTCCATTCCAAAAAATTGTTCTTGCTTTATTAATTTCTGTCTTGAATTGTTTGATTGTTCTAGGACCAATATCCATTCCAATATCACTTGACGCGAACCCTTTGGTTTGAATAATGATGCTATCTGCCAAAAAAGTAAACTCTTGTGCAACAACATGGTCAACTGGCAAAAGAACTTTAACATTTTTCTCTTCTGCAATATCCAATAGCATTTTTGCTATTGCAATCTTGTCTTGTTCAACACGAGATTTCCCAACATCATATCCTTGTGCTGCCAAAAAAGTGTAGGCCATTGCCCCACCAATAATAACCTTGTCTGCAAAGTTGAAAATATTGTTAATCATATTAATTTTATCTTTAATTTTTGACCCACCCAAAATTGCTAAAACTGGTTTTTTAGGTGTTGTTGTTAATTTGTTAAAACTATCAACTTCTTTTTCAACCAAAAGTCCAATACAACTAGGCAATAGTGCTGGAACACCAACAACACTTGCATGACTTCTATGCATAACTCCAAAAGCATCATCACAATAAATATCTGCAACACTTGCAAGCTTCTTTGCAAACGCTGGACTATTGGCCTCTTCACCTGGGTCAAAACGCAAATTCTCAAGCATAAAAATGTCGCCCTCTTCCATTGCTTTGATGATTTTTTTAGTTTCTGGCTCAACCAGTTTTCCAGTAAATAAAACAGATTTTTTGAGAAGTTTTGAAAGTTTTTCAGCAACTGGTTTTAGTGAAAACTTTGAATCCACCTTCCCTTCCGGTCTTCCAAGATGAGAACAAATAATAATTTTTGCTCCTTTCTTCATTAAAAGTTTGATTGTTGGCAATTCTGCAACAATTCTTTTATCACTTGTGATTTTTCCTTTTTCATTAAGTGGAACATTAAAGTCCACACGAAGTAAAACTCTCTTACCCTTAACATCTAAATCTTTTATTGTTTGTTTATTAAACATAATCTTAATCCTCCAATAAAGCAAGTTTTATAGTTATATCAAAATAATCTTGTTGAATGTTTTCAAGAGAATATAAAAGTCCAAAATAATAAGTGTTATCTTGCTCAGCAAAATTATCGTTTTTAATAATTTTTTTCTTCGCTTTGTTTCTATTCAAAATCATAATATCATTCGTTTTAAATATTATTTTAAATTCTTCACTTCTTTGTTTGTCTGGCAAATTCTCATCAAAAAGTGTTTTAATATGCGCCCCAAAATCCAAAACTTGAACATAATATGTTGACACATATTTCAACTGTGATTTATTAATTTCTTTTTGAATTGTTGATTTTTTCTCACAAAATTCAATTATATTAGCATTTTCTTTTAACAATCTTTGCAAATTTGCAACAACATCAATTAAAATATTAATTTTTGTTAACTCTTTGCCACTCAATTTCCCCGCCAAAGCAATTAAACTATTATTTGTTAATTTTATCGCTTTTTCAATTGATTTAACTTTATTTTTTTGAGATACATATTTTTCTTCATTAAATAATGAATCATGACTATTTTTGGATAAATCCCAAATCAACACATAAATACGTTCAATATTTTGTTTAATTTTTTCATAGGCAACAACAGGACTATTCGCTGTTTTTTCATCTAATTCAAAAGATGAATATTCACCTTGTTTAACTGTTGTTTTATCTTTTATCACATATTTCATCATATTTGATAGTTGTGAGCAGAATGGAAGCAAAACAATTGGAATAAAACACAACAAAATGTTAAATGCAACCACAGATACACTTGCCTCTCCACCACAAATCGTGTTGTGGAAATAATTAACCCAATTTGGAATAAGCATCAAAAGTCCAACAATAATGCTAAACAAAAGTTTTTGAAGTATGTTAAACACAATTAACCTTTTCCCGTTGTTTCCCTCATCAAGTGCAGCCAAAAGGAGTGATGTAACACAAGCCGACCCAACATTGACGCCCAAAATTCCAAAACAAGCGGTTTCAAAATCAATTAAGCCAAGAGATACAAGAGATATTAAAATCACGAACACTGGATAACCACTTTGCATCAAAACTGTTAAAGCAAAACATATAAGCAAAAACAAAATTGGGCTTTTGATTGAAGCAAAGAAGTTTGTTAAATTAACTTCAGAAACAATTTGGTCAACGCTATTACTAAGCACAGTAATTCCAAAGCACAAGAGTCCAAAACCTAAGAATATTTTGCTGATTAATTGGCCCTTATTTGATTTTGTAAAAACAAGCATTATAGCACCAATAAACACAAATAAACACAAAATTTTAATCACACTAATGCTTTCAAACATCAAAAGCACAAGAGCGAGTGCTCCTCCAAAACCTGCACCCAAACATATTGCAATGGCTTGTGTTAAATTAATTGTTCCAATATTAACTAACCCTACTGCCATCATATTTGGAACTGTTGATGTTTGAACAACAAAGCCCATTCCCGAACCAATCATATAATTTTGGAAATGTTTTTTGCTTTGTTTTGCTAGAACTTTTTTGAACTTGAAGCCAAGAATACTCTCCACTCCACCATTCATTACTTTTATACCATATATAATAGCACCAATTCCAGCAAACATCAAAATAACTTGATATAAAATTTCAATATTCATTTCGCACCTATTTTTATATTATAATCATACTAAATAAAAGGAAAACAAGCAAGCAATTTTGCTCACTTAGAAAAAACTTCATCAATAAGATTATATATTTCTTCCATATTTTCTGAAGTTACAATTTTGTGTCTATATTGTTTTGCCTTTTTCACATCTTTTATATAGCAAGCAAGATGTTTTCTCATATGCAACAAAACAAGCCTTTGTGAGTAGTATTTTTGCAATATTTCAAAGTGAGTTTTAATCACTGTTGGAATATCAACACAAAGATTCTTGTCCGTTGAAAAAATCCAAGGTTTCCCCAAAGCCGCCCTTCCAATTGCAACCCCAGAAACGCCATATATTTTCATCATTTCATCAGCTTGTTCAAGGCTTTCAATATCACCATTCCCAATAACAGGAATTGAAACTGAGTTTGCCACATCTCCAATAACATCCCAGTCAGCTTTTCCAGAATAAAGTTGAGTTTTGGTTCTCCCATGAACACAAATAGCACTTGCCCCACTGTCTTCACACATTTTGGCAAAATCTTTGGCAATTATATTGTTTTTATCGTAACCAATTCTAAACTTAACTGTTACTGGCTTTTGGGTGTTTTCCACACAAGAAGTTATTACTTCACTGGCTAATTTTGGATTAAGCAATAAGGCTGAACCCATGCCCTCTTTCACTATTTTAGGCATTGGGCACCCCATATTTATGTCGATTATATCATAGTCATCCAAAACGCCACTTGCAACAACCTCTGCAATAACCTCTGGCTCATTTGAAAACAGTTGAACAGACTTTGGGCTTTCGTTATCTTCGTGATACAAAAGTGCTTTACTGCCCTCTCCTTTATATAATAGTCCTCTTGCACTAACCATTTCAGTAACTGTTAGTCCACAATCAAAAGAAGAACAAAGGGAACGAAAAGCACAATCGGTAAAACCAGCCATTGGCGATAAAATATAAGGTGATTTTAATTTAATATTTCTGATTTTCATAATTTTTTCCAATAAAAAAGGCCAACAATAAATGTTAGCCTTTTTAGTCATGATTAAGCATTAACTGCGTCTTTCAAACCTTTGCCGGCTTTGAATGCAGGAACTTTGCTAGCCTTAATTGTGATTGGAGCCTTTGTTGCTGGGTTGATTCCACTTCTTGCTTTACGAGTTCTAGCTTCAAATTTACCAAAACCTGTAATAACAACTTCATCTCCTTTCTTTAATGCTTCTGTGATTACATCAAGACCTGCGTTAACAACTTTAGCAACATCAGCTTGTGTAAATCCAGCTTCAGCAGCAACTGCTACTATAAACTCTTGTTTGTTCATAACTTTATTTCTCCTTTTTTAAAGTTATCTCTATTATAGCACAAAATCCACATACTGACAAACAAAATCAAGCATTTTAAGAAAAAAAATGAAAATTTTTCAACTTTTTGACCTAAATTTTGCCTTTTAACACAGAACTCACCTTAAAAACAGGCAGTTTTCGGGCTTTTAGAGTGTTTATTTGCCCTGTTTGCGGGTTAAAAGAATTCCTTTTATCGTAGTGTTTCACATAAAATCGTCCAAAACCTGAAAAAGAAATATCATCTCCTTGAGAAAAAGCACTAACCATCACTTGTTTTAGTGCTGTTAAACACAAAAGGCATTCTTTTTGTGTTAAATTGGATTGTTTTGATACTTTTTTTATTATTTCATTCTTATTCATATTACTTCCTCCTCTCGTAATATTGCCAAACAAAAATAAATATAAACAAAAAAACCAAGATTTTTTTCTTGATTTTTTCATATATGCTATAAACTCTTTATTAAACTTTCCACTTTTTTACCAGTTTCAGTAATGCCTTCAATATTTTCACCTTCAACCACAATTCTAACAATTGGCTCAGTTCCACTCAATCTTGTTATAATTCTTTCATTTTCTTTTAAAGTTGATTTCAGTTCTTCAAGTTTTTGATTAATGGCACCATTAACATATCTTCCTCTCTGTTCTTCTGTTATTGGAACCGTGATTTTAAGTTGTTCAAATAGCTTTAAATCCTTTAACAAGTTTTCAAAGTTATCTTCTTTATAGAGTTTTGTTAAGAATAGTGCCGTTAAAAGCCCATCGGAGCATTTGTTATAATCTCCCCAAACAATATGCCCATTATCTTCTGCGCCAAATGAAATGTTTTGTTCAAGCATCTTTCTTTGTATACTTTTCCCTCCAACATCACATCTAACAACTTCTATTGAAAACTTTTTTAAACTCTCATCAATTCCACAGTTTGTTACATATGGTGTGATTATTTTATTATTTGTAAGTTTTTGTTTTTTATATAAATACATTGCACACAAAAACAATAACTCTTCTCCACTGATTTGCCTTCCATCACCATAAACAGCATTCATTCTGTCAGCATCGCCATCAAAAGCAAAGCCCATAATACAATTATTTTCTTTTGTAAGTTTTGAAATTGGCTCTAAATGCGTGCTACCACAATCTTGGTTAATAAGTTCTCCATTGCTTGTGTCGTTAATTGCAACAACTTGTGCACCCAATTTTTTAAACACATAAGGTGCCAAATAGAAATTTGCCCCATTAGCACAATCTAAAGCAACCTTCATTCCAGTGAAATCATCATCAACAAGTTTTATTAAACTATCTGCCCAATCATATTTTAAACTTTCATCATAAATAGTTTTTCCAAGAGTTTCGCCATAATAATATTTTGAAATTTCATCATATATTTCAGTTATTTCATCTTCTTGTTCGGCACTAAATTTATATCCTTCTTTTGTGATTAATTTAAGCCCATTAAATTCATAAGTGTTATGGCTTGCTGTTATCATTATTGCCATACTAAAATTGTGAAGTTTTGTTAAATAGTGAACCGCTGGTGTTGGAACAATTCCACCACACACAACATCAATTCCAAATTCATTAAGTCCCCTACAAACAGTTTTTTCAATCATTGGAGCAGAAATTCTTGTGTCATGACATAAGAAAACTTTGCTTTTTTCGTTATACTTATTTAAATAAACCCCAATGCTTTTAGCAAGGTCGTAAACAAATTTTTCTGTTATCTTTTCTCCAACAACTCCACGAACCCCATCAGTTCCAAATATTTTACCCATTTCCTATCTATTTTCCGCCTTTATTTTTTTTGCATAAACACTTGCATATGTTCCAGCAATTGCTCCATCGCCAACAGCTGTTGCAATTTGCCTCAAACTTTTATGTGTTATATCGCCACACGCATAAACACCCTCTATGCTGGTTTGCATATTTTCATTAACAACAATATATCCATTATCGTCAAGAGTGAGTTCTTTGTTTAATATTTCTGTTTGCGGCACTCTCCCAATCGAAACAAACAATCCATCAAGCGTGATATTCTCCACCTTGTTTGTTTCAAGATTTCTTATATCAATACTTTCCAGTTTTGCGTTTCCATAAAGTTTTTCAACCACATAACCATATTTCTTAACAATTTTGCTATTTTCTTGTTCCGCAAGCTTTTTATAGTTTTGAATGTTTGTGTCATCTGCCCTAAACTCACTTCTTCTGTTGATGTGCACAACCTCTTTTGCAATATTATATATATATTCTATATCTTCTAATGCTGTGTTTCCGCCCCCAACAATTGCAACTTTCTTATCCTTGAAAAAGGCACCATCACAAACTGCGCAATAACTTAACCCACGACCAACAAACTGTTTGTCTTCTTGTGTCCCCAAAGCCCTAGAAGATGCCCCCATTGCAAGAACAATCACAGGGGCGGTGAAAGTTTTTGTTGCTGTTTGAACTTTTTTTATTTTGCCATCAACCTCAACACTGTGAGCCTCCAAAAATTCCACATCAACACCAAAACTTTTAACTTGTTCAAACATTTTTTGGCTCAAACCAATGCCATCAATTTTTTCAACTCCAGTATAGTTTTCCACCATTGGTGTTATTGCCATTTGCCCACCTGGATTCATTTTTTCTAATATTAAGCATTTCATTCCTGCTCTTTTGGCATAAATTGCAGCAGTCATTCCAGCTGGACCACATCCAATTATTATAACATCATAATCTGTTTCCATATGCACCACCCAACATTCTATCTTTGATTATAATATAAAAAAAAAAATAAAGCAAGTTTTTAGAACTTACTTTATATATTATTCACCTTTGTAGTGAAGCAATCCCATATATCTAGCTCTTTTAATTGCTGTTGTTAAATCTCTTTGGTGTTTTGCACATGTCCCTGTTTGACGGCTTGGAATAATCTTTCCGTTTTCTGTCACATACTTTCTAATTTTTGGAACATCTTTGTAGTCGATATATTCAACCTTATCAACACAAAATTGACAAACCTTTCTTCTTGGTGCTGGTCTTCTTGGTTTTCTAACTTCAGTTCCTTCAGCAGCCTTAACTGGCTTTTCAGCAACTTTCTTTGCTGGCTTTTCAGCATCAACAGGTTGTTCAACAGCTTTTTCTTTAACTTCTTTTGCTTGTTTTTCTGCAGCCATTTTTTATCTCCTTTTATAATATTAGAATGGTAAATCTCCATCATCAACTGGTTCAAGTGTTACAATTTTATCGTCAACATCTTGTTTAAGTTCAACAGCGTCATCTTCTCCGCTAATTTTACTTCCAACAAATTCAACTTCTTCGGCAACAACTTCTGCAACCAATCTTTTTTCTCCTGTTTTAGTTTCATAGTTTCTTATTTGCAGGCTACCATAAACAGCAGCTTTGCTGCCTTTTCTCAAATATTTATGGCAAGATTCTGCTTGATTTCTCCAAACCACAATTGGAATAAAATCAGTTTCTCTAACTCCCTCACTATTTGTGTATCTTCTTGTGATAGCTAGTGAAAAGTGGCAAACTGGAATACCACTATTTGTCACAACCATTTCTGGGTCGTGTGTTAAATTTCCTATTAAAACTACTTTGTTCATAATCTTTTCTCTCTTTTATTACTTATCTAAACGAATAAACATATTGCGCACGAAGTGTTCTGTGATACGCATTTTTGCTTCCATTTCTTTTGGAAGAGTTGGAGCTGATGTAAACTTCATCAAAACATAAAATCCTTCTGTTTTGTCTTGAATCTTGTAAGCATACTTCTTCATTCCAATTTTTTCAAGTGAATCAACAGTTCCACCACTCTTTGTTACCATATCAGCAAACATTTGAATAATTTCTTCTCTTTTCTTTTCATCTGCATTGCTTGAAATGATGTATAAAAGTTCATACTTGTTCATGGTTTAACCTCCTTTTGGACTATACGGCATTATTAAAATAATGCAAGGAACGGCAATTAAATTGCAATTCTTGGAAGACATTATATCACACAACAAAAAAAAATGCAAGTCCTTAAACTCACATTTTTTTTGATTAGTGCCCAATATTTTTGTTTGTTTCTTCCGCAATTTTTCTTCTGCGTTCAATCTCTTCTTCGCTAAGTTTTGCCTTACTTGCCTTTTCATTTGTGTTAATTTCTTCACGCAAGAACTCAACAACTTGCTTTTCTTGTTCTTTTTGCTCATCTAACACATTTTTATCTTTTGAATTCTTAATGTTCTCAATTTGACTCTGTTGCCTCATTTTTAATTGATTTTGAAGTTTTTGCATCTTCTTCTCTCTTTTTGTGTCTGGGGTTTTGTTAACATTTAACATATCTCCA
Source organism: uncultured Clostridia bacterium (assembly GCA_905235475.1). GTDB lineage: Bacteria > Bacillota > Clostridia > Christensenellales > UBA1242 > UBA7584. Next base: position 42,807 of record CAJOLU010000001.1, on the reverse strand, counting down.
AAAGCACCAACATTATCATATGGCATTCCCTTGCTTCGTTCAAGTTTTGAAATTGAGTCAGACAAATATTTACGGCGTTTCTCCATATTTTCTCTTTCAATTTCAAGTTTTTTGATAAGCAGCATATTATAGTGCCTATCAACCAACAATTTTGCAATAAAACATGCAATCAACAAAACAAACAACCCGCCAACAAAATAATACCAATATTTTAATAAGAAAATCAAAAAGTCTCCAAACCCATTCATTTTAGAGTTAACAACACCTGTGATTTTATCATCAAACTGTGCAAGCGAAACTTTTATATAGCCATCTCCATTAGGAGTGTCTAGAATAATGTTGTCACCAACTTCCTTAACCACTCTAACAACTTCAAGATTTGATTCTGTCTTATACACAACAATATCATCAACTTCAAGTGAATAAATGGTTCGTGAAACCACTAACACATCACCTTTTTCAACAACACCAGTCATATCCCCTCTATCATATTTAATAAGGCTATAACTCACAGTGTTAAAAACAATAACAACAAGTGCAACAGCAAACATAAGTATTGCAAAAACAATACTCATAATTGTTAGAGCAAGTGAACTTTTTGATACCAAATTGTATGCTTCACTTGAATTTGAGGCATAAACTTGCATTTGAACTTTTTTAACTTCGTTAATATCAAAGTTTTCGTCATTAAACTTTGCTTTCTTCAAAAAGTCTTGATGTTGTTTCTTATAGTTAACAGTTCTGCCCAATTCTACTGGTTTTGTTTGTTCAATTTCAACTTCATCAACATCAGCTTTTTCAGCTTCTAACACATCGGCACTCGTTAATCGCCCAAGTTCATACCTATTCAACCTTTTTGTAGACATTTTGTTCCCCTATTTTTTATCTACCTATATTTTAACAAAAAAATAGGCAAAATATCAACCAATTTTGCCTAATTTTTAAAATTTTGTTTATTAAATAGTTATTCCATCTCATTTTAAGGAGCAGTTCTTTCACCAATTCTTTCCAAAACTTCGTGTCCATTCTTCGCGTTATGTCCAACTTCTTTATAATCTTTTGTTGAAATTGGCTTATCCAATTCGGTTCGTAGTTCGTCAATCTTTTTAACAAACTCACTTTTTTTGGTATTGTAGTCTGAACCGCTAATCCTACCCAAAACAAAATCGTTATCTAGTTTACTTTCCTCCAACATTAATTGTTGAGCCTTGTTGTTCGCGTTGGTAATATGTTGTGCTTCCGCACCCTTCATATCCATAGCAATAGAACTCAATGAATTGCCCGTCACATTATATCTAATTGCCATTTCATTCACATCTTCAAAAGACAAATCTTGTGCTGGTTGTGAAAGCCTATAGAAAATATCTAAAATATCAACATCGTTTGAGTTTGCTGCTGCAGCTTTTTCTTGATCATATTTATCCTTTAAATCCTTCAATAAAACAGGCACAAAAAAGTCACTAAAATTATCTCCATTAATGAAGCATTGTTTATTCCACACTTCCATGGCAGCATTATACTCTGCTGTTGAACTATAGTCTGCACGATTTGGTTGCGTTCCACTTCTTTTATTCTTCATTAATTCTGAAATATTTGCCTTGCTTGCCCCTTTTGGCACAAACTCCAAGCCCTTTGTTGAAAGAGTAACACAAGTATCGTTCAAATAATCTGGCGCAATTTGTTGACGTGTGTTATTATCAAGAAATGTAGTGCCAACAAGTTTTTCTAGTGAATCTCTAATAACATCAATTTGATTTAATGTGTCAACATATGTGTTTTTATGCCTCCAAATAAGGTTTCGAAGCTTTGGGGGGTTTTTATATTTTGGTGTTGTTCCCTCATTGTTAACAGGCTGATAAGAAGCATCATATCTTCCAATATATGGAATAAATCTTGATTGAAGCCACTTATCCAAAAATGTTTTTGGTGGATCTTTAGGGTCATTAAGATTATTAGGTGGTTTAATACCTAATGCTTTGTCAAAAACACTTGCCAGTGAAGTTCTTTTCAAAACAAAATCGTTTGATGAAAATTTAGGAAAAATTTCAAAACTTATGTTCCTTGCATCTGCCATCACATCGCTCTCAATATTATTTCCAACAACATTTCTTCGTTTCAAGCCATAACTGATTCTCATTCTAGCAAAGGTTGATGTTTTCTCTGGAACATAAATGTTGCTAAATTTTGTTGTGTTAACAACAAACGCTCCAAGTGGCATATTCTTTGTTCCACCAACCGAGGCAACATCATCCAAAACCTTTTTTAATTGTTCAACAGAAGCCTCACTGATTTTCAAATCCCTTGTCATAGCATATCTTGCAGAAGTGTCTGTTTGAGTTGGGTCAACAAGTTCATAAACACACGCACCACCATTGGTAACTATTATTTTGCTATCACTATATGTTGAGTTTTTGGTCATATCTTCCAAAACATTTTTTGCTGGCCTATCAGTAATTGCCGCCATTGCCATTCCCGATTTTTTAATTCTTGCCATATATCTATTGTAATATGGTTTTTTATAAATCCTTAAGAACTGCCCCGTTGCCTCACCAACATCAAGGTCTTGCACATATGAAAAATTCTGTGGACTTCCCTCTATTGTCTTTGGCTTGGTGTAGTATGCTTTTGTAACACTCTCACCTGTTTTTTTAAGAACACCACCAGTTGCAACAGCACTCACATAAACTAATGTTAACAACGGAAATATCATAACAAAACCCCCTTATCTTATGTTTTAATTTTACCACATTTTTACAAAAAAGTCAAATATTTTCCAATTTTGATTGCCAAACTCTCAAAATTTGTGTTATAATCTAAAACATAAACAATAAGAGAGGTTAAAATTATGAACATTTGGCATGATATCGACCCACAAAGAGTTGGAGTTGATGAATTCACAGCCTTTATTGAAATTGGAAAAGGCGACAAAAATAAATATGAACTAGACAAAGAAACAGGTTTAATCAAGTTTGATAGACTATTATCAACAAGTATGGTTTACCCTGCAAACTATGGATTTATTCCAAGAACTCTTGGTGGAGATGGCGACCCACTTGATGTTTTGGTTCTATCATCAGAAGCTTTTATTCCAGGAATTTTGGTGGATTGTAAGCCTATTGGAATGATTGTTATGGTTGATGATGGAGAAATGGATGAAAAGATTATTGCCGTTGCAAAAGATGACCCATTCTACAAGAATGTTAAAACAATGGATGACCTTCCACAACACACTTATGACGAAATGAGCCACTTCTTCAAGAGATATAAAGAACTTCAAAACAAAGTAACAGAAATCAAGGGTGTTGAAGGCATTGAAAGTGCTAAAAAGATTATTGAGCAAAGCATCAATAGTTATAAAGCAGAATATGATGCATAAAATAACAACTTATAACACAAATAATAACAAATAAAGGAGCAAAACACTCCTTTTTTGTTTGTTTTTTTTCTTTTGTTGTGTTAATATATATTAATATAAAGGGAAATAGAATGAAAATTGATTATGAAGAAAGTGCAAGGCTCATAGAGAAAAAATCTGTGAAAATAACAACTTATCTCAACATTATTTCTGGAACACTACTTTTGCTTATGCTAATCACAATGATGATTTGGTGTTTTTATCACGAAGCAAAAGTTGTGTCTGGAGAATCAATGCAGCCAACCATAAATGCAACTTATTCTGAATATGAAAACAAATTTGATATTGTTATCATAAACAAAACACACAAAATAAGCAGACAAGATATTGCCATTATTGATTTTTCAGAATACAACAAAGATGAATTAATAATTAAACGAGTTATTGCCACCGCTGGCGACACAATTAAAATTGTTTGGAATAGCGAAAAACAAAAATCTGAAGTTTATTTAAAGAAAAAAGGTGAAGAAAATCTTGTTTTGTTAGATGAACCCTACACTCAAAGTATTAGGCGATTAGATGGCAACACTTGTGCTAAAACTTTTGGAATTGGTTCTTCTACTGGGCAATATAATTCATATCAATGGGATGGCTACACTTTGAATGATGATGGCTCTATCACAATTTTAGATGGTTACTTTTTTGCTCTTGGAGATAACAGAGAATTAAGTCTAGACAGTTCTGAAGTTGGGCCTTTTAGGCTTTCATATGTTTGTGGAGTTGTGGACACACTTGAAAAAGACGGCAGCGTGATGAACAAACTTCTACGAAGCATTTTTAATTTTGGATTAAGTAAATAAAAATCTATAAAACAAACACTTTAACAACATAACTTCTTTATTTAATGTTTACGAAAAAAACTTAATATTTAGCTTATTTGCAATAAAAAAATCTTATGAAATAAATCATAAGATTTTTTTATTAACTTCCAGTAGTCGTATCTTGCTGATCTTACGGATGTTTATCACTTGGAGTTACATTTCTTAAATATGGATACATTTCTGTGGTCGTATCATTTTTGTTTGTGGCAAAAACATCATTTCCGTCTGTATCTAAAATGTTATTATAATCAACATATTGACCCTGGTAACCGCCAGTAATTTTTGTTAACGAGTTCACCCCTTCATCAAGAGACAACGCTACACCACCTGCCTTATATGTTGACAAAACAGAGTCAAACACAACATTATCAGAAAGAGCCTCGGTTTCAACAGAAACTCCCGCATTGTCACTCAATTTTCCAACAGCAAGTGCTGTGAAAATTTTTCCAACATTAAACGTCATAAATTTTGGTCCGACTTTGATACTGCCACTGTCATATGTATAATAATTTTCTCCTTCAAAATCTCCGTAATATTCATCCACAAATGTTCCTTCAAAAATTAAGTATTTGAAAAGATTTGTGTTTGTTATTGAAAATTCCATCTTTCCAACAAACTCACCCATATAAACATTGGTGTTAGTAGCATTAACCACATTTGTTAGAAGTTTGCTCTTTTCTGTTAAATATGAATTTTCTACGCTAACATTATTGCCTGTAATTTCTCCAACAAGCCCACCAACGTAAAGGTTATTAGTTCCGTCTCGTTTTAACTCAATTGTTGAATCAACAAAACATTCGGTCAAGGTGGTTTTTTGTGTTTGTGACGAACCATTTGCCATTGTGCTAACCAATCCACCAGCAACAACTTGTGAATTTGAGTTTGTGATGGTTAGGCTCACACCGCTCCAACATCTTTCCATTGTTGCGTTACCAGAAAGTTCCTCACAAATTCCACCATATGAAACACCTTTATTTGTGCTTTCATATGTGCTTGTAAGTGTAACATCACCAACAACAGCACAGTTTGAAATTGTTCCACCGCTAATTTGTCTGACTATTGGAGCAATTATAACATTTCCACTTGTATTAATGGTGGTGTCACCAAACTGAAACATAATGTTTTTAATTGTTCCACCATTCATTTTTATATTGAATACTGTGTAAACACCCGTTCCCGAATCTATCAATTGATTAGCAAACAAATAATGTCCTGCCCCATCAATGGTTAAACCTGTTTTAGTGTCAATGTTAGTATTGTTAAGTTTTGTGGTTACAACCAAATCTCTAACAAACACATAAGATGTGTTGTTGCCTAGATGGTTCATTAAATTAAATTCTGCAAAGTTTTCAATTTCATATTTTTCAGAATTATAAGTCTTCAAGCCAAACATATCTTTATGAATTCTTAAAGTGTAAAGCCCATATAGATATTCATAGTTTGCATCTTTATCAAATCCACCAATAAAGAAGTTTGAATCTGGTTGAATTGTTTGTTTTTCATATATTTTACTCATTGTAAGTCCTGTCGCACCCCAACCAGTAACTGTTGTTCTGCTTAAATCGTAAACATAGAACATTCCAGTGTTTCCCATATTTGAGCCACCAACAACACCACCAACCGCGCTAGAAACAGTGTTAACATCCACATAACCAATAAGTTGATTAACATACGATTGTTTGTTTGTTATTGTTTTTCCAATAACCTCTCCAACACAACTGCTCGCATGTAGTGCAACATTAACATTCAATTTTCCAAGAGCATAGGAGTAATTAACTTTAAATTTGTTTTCTCCAACAAGGTTAGAGGCATAAACTATGTTTGTGCTTTCAGTGTTAATGTTAACATCCGCATAACTTAAGCTGTTTACTATAACTTTGTTGTTTATTCCAACCAAAGCACCAACACTTATATTATTTGCAGTGCTTGCAATGTTTATGGTTAAAATGCCACTTTCACTGCAACCTGGTTTTTTGTCTTCGCCTGCCAAGCCATTACTCAAATATTTAACATTTATGTTAGAACTTTCAACCTGATTTTGTGTTGGCAAACTTCCTGCCATACAGTTTGAAATCAGACCATTGTTTTCAATTGTCAAAAGCCCAAAATTGCTGGTTGTTTCAATCTCAACACTAGAAACAACTTGCAAAGAAGATACCAACACTCTTGCTGGAATTTCCTCAAAGAGTGCACACCCATTTGTTGTAACTTTTGCACCACAACCAACGATTGAAACATTTTCAACATCAAGTGTCACACTTTCATTAACTTCGGATATATCTTTAGTTAAAATATAAATCTTGTTGTTCTCTAGGGAATTAAAGCTTGACAATCTGTTTGCGCGAACACTGTTTAGTCCTTGTATGTGAATTAAATCATAACCCGTTGTATCACTAGTTGTTTGAGCAAAATCTGCCACAGGTAACAATGTTTTTGTCAAAACATCGCTAGCACTAACATTTTGATCTTCCTTAATATTGCCAATTGTTTGAAGAATTCCAGTGAAATCACTTGAGTAGAGGCAAGAGCTATTAAACACATACTCCTCAGGAGTTAAAATCCCCGCAACAATTGCTTCAGCATATGATTTTTGTTCTTCCTTGACACCACTTCCATCAATATAAGTATAATCAACAAAACTTGGTTCAAAAATTGCTCCCAAACTTAAACATGTGTTAATCAGTCCAGATGTGTATGCAGCAATTCCACCCATATAACTTACACAATTATTATCTATTGATCCGCTATATTCATTTGTTAAACTTGCATAGTTGGCAACAACATTTAGAATAACCCTACAATCAGCACACACACCACCCATATAAACTTTTTGAATATCTTCTGCATGTAGGGTTGTGTTGCTCGCAGATTTACTTATTGCAACTTTTGAATCTGATTTTTTCGTGACAACAGTTCCAAAAATTCCAGCAATATATGCCGTATTATTGTGATTTCCTTTAACATAAATAGAACCACTTGTTTGATTTTGGTTAAATAATCCAACTTCATTTGGAGTTACGTTATCATATGTTATATTAAAATCATCTAAATCCAAATATGCAACCAAACCACCAACATAAAGTATGCCATTCATATTTTGGGCATCAACTTGAATGTTTATGTTTGTCGCATTTGATGAAATTGCACCATTTGTTTGAAGTGAATTGTTTAGATGTTCAATTTTACAAGAACTGTTTCCAATCATTCCACCAACATAAGCGTTCGTTCCCCATAAATGTGCTGTTATTGAAGACTCATTCTCAACAGAACAATTTGTTATTAATGTGCCACTTACATACCCACTAAGTCCACCAATAGAAGCATCTTTGGCTGTTACTGTGATTGTTGAATTATAAATATGTGTTGCTTTAATGATTCCAGAACTTACAACTTGTCCACAAATTCCCCCAGCATAAACAGTTCCAACAATATTTTCTTCCACATCTTTAGTAGTCATTTCTATACATAAGTTATTAATACTGCTTGAAGCACTGCTTCTGTTGTTGTTAATCCAATATTGTGTGCTAGCGGCACCACTAATTCCGCCAACAAACACTTTTACATCAGATGGAGCATTTGTGGTTGTGATTATTATTGAAGATGTTGTTACCCTAACATCATCCAACTGGTCTGAATTACTTAGCCCAGTGACGCCACCAAAGTATAAAGATTTCACATTCTCATCCCACAATTCATATTCTGTTTGAACTAGTGAAACTCCTTCCACATCAACCTTGTTAAAACTGTTTGAGCTTGAATATCCCACAAGTCCTCCAACCGCATTAAATTTGTTAACATTTATTTCCTTATCATGAGGGTATTTCACATTTATGTTAATAAACTCACAAGAAGATGCAGTATTTGCAAGTAAACCCCAATACAAATTATTATTAATTGATGAACTTTCATCACGTATTGGTTCCATATTGTGGTCATTTTCGAACACAAAATCAATATTTGAAACTTTTAGCCCTTCAATATTTCCACCAAAAAATGGGATTCCAGAATTATTGTTCTTTATAGTTATTGTCACACGTGTTGCAGAATCTAATGGCACACCAGAAATTGTTCCACTTGGGCCCTTTTCTCCATACAATGAATTAAACCAATCCGCAATTGTTTTTTCATTTATCGTTTCATTAAAGTCAAATTCGAGGTTGCCTATTATTCTATAATTTCCTCTTTCACCACCCTTAACAATTGTTAAATAATCTTCCACAGTTAAAATATCGTCTGTTTTGATTTTTAAGCCTTTTGTAAGTTTTGGAAAAACATATGATTCAAACTTGCTGTCCACCATATAGTTAGATTCCAAATTCCACATAAATTCAAATGCTATTTTATGGTTTTGGCTATAATGAATAACATCAAATAAACTATAGTATTTTATAGGGGTTGCAGTTTCATTCATTTTCTTAAAGTAGTTATCATCCAACAATAAATCATTGTCTATGTTACCAATTAAGTTTTTAGATGAACCAACAATTGTTGAAATACCTCCTGAAGAATCCACACAACCATTTTGTGAGAAGTAAACATTTTTCACTTCTCCTGCTGTATCTCTTTTTTCAGCTATGAAGTTTGCTTTTCCAATAACAAAACCATTATAGTTTCCTTGCATTACTGAAACAGTGTCTGGCAGAACAACAACAGAAGCACTCATTACATCATTTTCCATCGTGCTAACAAGTGCTGTTGCAACTCCAACCAATCCACCAGCAACTTTGCTTGCTTTCACCGAACCAGTTGTGTAAACACCATATAAGAATAGCGATTGACGCATAACTTCTGTGTCACCACTTCTTTCTTTATATGTTGCTTCATCACCAATTATGTTTCTATATCTTCTAATATAAGATCCATTAACAACGTTTGCGATACCTTCAACATTAACACCTTCCACAGTAGAAATTTCATCAATGCTTGCAACAGCCATTCCAACAAGTCCACCAGCGGCTAGCGCATTTTCATTAACAACTCTAACTCTTGAATAGCTAAACCTAATTCCTCCACTATATTCTGTTTCACTAGTCTTGTTTGTTCCAACATTAAGCCCAACAAGTCCACCTATAACATTATTTTCTCCAGTGAATAAACTGCTTGTTCCAATTTGCTCATCATAAAGTCCATCTTCTCGCAATTTCTTATCACTTGCATCTTGTGTTTTTTCATCTAAAGAGATGTAAGAGAATGAAATTAATCCCCTATTTTCTCCAACAAGTCCACCAGCAATGGAGCCTGATTGAATTTCTTGTCCAGTTGCTGAACTATTTAGAATTAACTTACATTCTGTTATGGCTGCTTTCTCAGAAACAAAACCAGCAATTCCACCAACAACTTCGGCTTTCATTATAAAGTTCCCAACAACTGAACAGTTAACCAAAACTGGATCATTATATCTTCTTGTTGAAGAAATCACTGCACCAACAACTCCACCAGCATAAGATACATTTTGTATGTTTGTAATTTTTTTATTTGCATTTGATGATGGATTTTCCACAATAAATTGAATGTTTGAAGCACTCATAGCATCATATGTGCTATTAACTGAAATAGAACATTCCACATTGGCTATTTTTGAGTCTGCGCCAGCAACAAGTCCAATAGCACCACCAACAACATTTCTTCCTCTAACTGATATATCTGTTACCTCTGCACTAACTTTAATGTTGTTTACATAAGCGTTATTCACGCAACCAGAAAGCGAACCAACATATTCTGTCATAGTTCCATCAAAAGCGCTCAAAACAAGATTTAAGTTAGAAACAACTCCTTTACCTTCAATAGTCTTAAACAATCCCAAATAGTCAGTTTGTGTGTTCTCATCTGCAACAATGTTTACATTCTTTAAAGTCATTCCATTTCCAATGAATGATGTGCCATCAATACTAAATTTTGAAGAAAGCTCTCCATTAAATGTTGGATTTTGTTGTTCAAAATCTATGTCTGCAACAACTCTAACATTCTCAGCAACCTTGAAACTATCGTTAACGGCAATGTTATTAAATGATGCTTTACTATACACAATTCTTGGATTTTCTTTATTACCAAAAGTTGTGTAAATGCAGGTTCTCATACCTTGATTCATAACAATTACTCTAGAAGAATAAGCATATCTATTTGCTTCCACAAGTTTTGGACCATCAAATTCATTGTTTTTATCCAAAGTCCAAATCCCATTTTGCCCTTCGGTTTCAAACACGAAGCCCAAAAGCAAGTTGTTATAAACACAAAGGTTTATGGCATCAACTGCCGATGCTAATTCTTTGCTGTTTTGTGTTACGGCTGAATCAATTAGATAATATGAATTTTCCACAATTCCACTATTATACACATCGTGTGCCTTGTTAGAACCAACAAAAGCACCATTAATAGCGTTTTCATTATCTATTGCACATGCAGAATAACAGTCTTTAATTGAAGATAAAGTTTGCCTATTGTTATAAACAAATCCACCAACAGAAAGTGTGCTCTTTAATCCTATGTTTGAATATGAGTTTTCAATTTCTCCATCATTTATGTGAACAAAACCACCAATTTCACCACTAAAATAGATGTTGTTACGCGTTCTTCTAACATAATCTATCATGTAGTTGTCGCCTTCTGTGTTAATAATTGTGTATTCAACCCCATCTAACACAAATGTGTTGTCACTTGAAACAATTGCCACAATTTTACCACCTTGCAAAATTGTTGGCTGTGTATTTTCAATACTTTGATAATCGTATTCGATTCCTTTGATGGTAAATGTTGCACGTTCAGTTTTCACACCATCAAGTATATTAGTCTGTGTTACAAAACTTATTTCATTTTCGTCCTTGCGGCCTTCCACATAACTGGTGTTAATTTCCCCACTGTTTAAAGCAACAAAACCACCGGTTGTTATGTATTGATTGTTTGTTATTTCTTGCATATTAACAAGGTTTGAATTTGCAAAATAACTTGCACTAATCACTCCAGAGTTAATTGCAGCAAATCCACCAAGACGACCGCACCCAAAAATGCTTAAGCCATAGTCTTGCATCAACGAATCAACAATGCCATCATTATTTTCGTCAACACCACTTCTTCCTTGATTTTCTTCTGTTGTTACAACCACATCATCAAGCCTACCAATTCTGGAGTTTGAAATGAAGCCAGCATTTTCTCCAACAAGTCCACCAATATTTATAGTAGAAGAACTTGAGGCAGTTGCTCCAGAGATAACATATATGATAGTTGTGTCTTGTGATTCCAAAATCTTGTCGCTAACATCTTTTGCATATTGTCCTAAATTATTGTTTGCAACAACTTCATCATACACGCCTTTCCAAGCGTCATAGTTAAAGACGCTAAGGCTTTCATCTGTTAGTTCAACATAACTTGTTTTGAAAACATAATATCCGCCCTGCAAATAAACAGAGCCATCTGCCATAACATTTTCTTGTGTTGCACCAACAACTTCTGTTCCATCAGTGGAATTATATATTATTCCTTCATTAAAGCCAAGATTTTTTGCACTATCGCCAAAAATATTTACCACTTCACCATCTGCCAGCACTAGGGATTTTCCTTGTTTGCCAACAATTTCAATATATTGCTCATATTTATAGAATAATTCTTCAAAATTATCATACTTATCAGCATCAACATTCTCAATTCGTGTTCCATCTTCTAAAATGAATGAATACATTCCATTTTCTTTTGTCCCAACCAAATCTTTTGTTTGTTGACGTATTTGGTAATACTCAAGATATTCCTCAAAATCACTTATTGTTTTCTGAACAGTATAAGAAGAATCATATAGCTGTGTAGATTCTGCAATAATGTCAACATCAACATCAGAATTTATTGTAAGTTTTGCCCTACGTGAACTAACTCCGCTAATAACTTCACAGTTATAAATAACTCCACCATCATTACATCCAACAAGGAAACCAAAGTTTACGCCAGTTGCATTTCCAAGATTAACAACAACGGTTTGAGAAACATCTAAAACAATGTTTGTAAGTCTTGTTGGCTCTGTGCTCTCTGTTTTTGTGTCATAATAATTTGAAATACTTGCAAACAAACCAGCATTCAACGAAGTTAAAGGTGCCCCAGTTGAACCTGTTGTTGTGATATTATAGTTTTTAACAATTATTTTATAACCATTTCCATCCAAACTTCCAATTTGTGTTGTTAAAGGAACCCAGTTCGTAACAACTATATCTTTTGTTAGTATATAGTGTCCACCAGCAACCATTGTTTTTAACTCTTGTTCTGAGGAAATTGGAATTGGCAAATCACTTGAACTATCATCTATAAACTGAATGGTAAATTCATAATAATAATCGCCACTAGAAACATCTAGATAACTTTCTGTTATGCTTGTGGCTTGCAAAATTAAATCATAGTAGTTTCCATTTTGTGAAAGTTTTGCCCCTCTATGCAAATTAACAGAAAGATTTATGTTAACTGCTTGTTTTCCCCAAATGCTAACAACATTGGTGTGATTAACTTTGTTGTCAACCATTAAATAGAAATATTCATAACTATTCGCAGCAACATTCAAATTAGAATTTCTATATTGCCAAATTGTGGCACCTTCTGCAGCATTCCTTGTTCCCAAAGCGTTAAATTCTTTAACTTTGTCTATAACATTTTGTGTTATTATTTGATAACTATTTTTAAAACTATTATAAATGTCAGTGTAATAAGAAGCATCATCTGTTGAGATGGTATAAAATTCTTTCACCATATCCCAAGCATTTGACAAGTTGTCATCACTATTTGATGTTATTGAAAAATCCCCAAAGGCTGTGCCAAGCGTTAATCTTAGAGGTTTATAACCATCTTGAATCTTGATGGCATAAATGCCGTCGTCATCAACCTTTTCAACACCCACACCTGTCACAAGATAATCAACCAGATATAAATATATTTCTGTTGTTGTTGAAAAACCTTGAGATTGCACAGTGGCACTAAGCGTTAATCTTCCATCAGTGTTTGCCGCCAAACTGTTTATACCTGCATAAACATCAAAAGAAGCCTGGAAGTTTAGACTCGTTGTTGCATCCATATTTTTCCAAGTGTGAATACAATTTGTTAAAACATTTCCACCACCACTTGGTATCAAGAATCCAGAAAGTGAAACAGACACAGACGATTGTTCCAAAACTCCAACCATATTAATTTGTAAACTTGTTCCTCTTGCAAGCAAACCACCATCTGTTGTTCTTGCAACATCATCAGCAACAGACAAATAAACATAAGGAGCAAAGGCAGACAAGAGTTTGGTTGTTTCATTCCTTTGATTTGTTGAGTAAACAAGTTGATCTCCGCTTTCTGTTATTTTATAAGCATAAACATCAATCAAAAACTCCGTGTTTTCTGGCAAACCAATCCTAGTTAATGTGCTAACATAATAAACTCCATTTCCAGCATTAACATATCCATCATTCACATCTTTTCCAAAGAGATTCTCAAGTTTGATTCCACCATCTAAAAGAGGTTCAGAATATAACCCAAAGTCACTAACAAGTTTTCTATTTCCATCAGTTCCCACATATTCCATAAGCCTTGCAAAAGTTATCTCATCAGCACTGGATACGCCTTTAACAATAAGGTAATCATAATTAGAATATTCTTGTGTTATACTAATTTTCAAAACACCCGTGGAACCACTTGCAATTTTGCTTGTTGCTTGGTCCACACCAACTGTTGCAAACATTCCATCAGCATATTCTGTTTTGTTTATAAAATGCAATACTTCAATATTTTCAATACTAGAAGGTAACCACACAACGTTCAATTCTGCCGTTTTTAAAGTTCCATCTTGGTTTTGATAACTGAAATACCAGTTTTCAGTTTCTTCATATGTCATCTTGTTCTTCTCGTGTTCCAAAGAAAAACTCAAAATCATTTTTCCATCAACAATATTTTGACTAAACATAATAGCACTTGTGTCAGATAGCTCAAACTTATTTTCGTCCCAATTTATGGCAACACCATATTCTATTTCTTCATATTGTTGAGTGTCTTCATTAAACACATTTTTGGTTACAATAACATTAAGATTGTCTTGAATTGCACCCTTTATTTCATTAATTGCATCTGAACTAATAACCAATTCAACATCCAATCTTCCACTATTTTGAAGAGAAGCACTGTCTTCATTAAGATTTATGCTGTTAACCCCTTCAAAAACATTTGTTGTAATTGTTTTAAATTCTGTGAAATTAGATTTAATGCTTTGAGGTGTTATAACATAACTTGCTTCAGCTGAAGTTTTCAAAAGAAGGTCATAACTTTGAACAATTCCCAATTCATTAGAGAAGTAAACTGTTATGTATGGAGTTATTTTTATTAGGTTTGTTGTTCCAGCATTTCCAATTCCAGTAAACATTATTGTTTTGTTTGTTGTGAGATCGAGCTTATCAATCACTTGAGATGAAAACTCACTTCCATTTGCTGTTACATTTGGATCTGGGATTTCTCCACCCTCTTCCAACTCAACCACTTCCAACTTAACAAGGTTTTTATCATTATAAAAAGTGTTACTTTGTTGTTCATATGTTATGATAGTGGTGTTTGAACCACCCTTTGCAATATAGAGTTCTTCATTTGAAATAATGTAATCTTCAAATCCACCAACAACACAAATTTGAATTGTCTTTGAAATTGCACTATTTTGTTTTGCCTGAATTGAAATTTTCACTAATCCAGTTTTTTGGAAATTAAGAACAAACCTAGATTCATCATTCTTGTTATTTTCTTCAACTTGCACAATGCTTTCATCTTGAGAAACAACTTCAAAGTCCTCTATTTTAACTCCAGCCTCAAGGTTTAAAGTAAGCAAATCTTCAAGTGTTAATGTAAATCCTTGTTTCCCTTCCTGATAAAGCATATCTAGAATAACAACAAATTGATCATTAGCAAACTTGGCAAACTTTGGCAATATTGTTTCAAAAAAGTCGTCTGACTTATATTCTTCAATCCCAATCGAACCAATTTGAGAATTGTATAATTCAAATGAATAACCATTGAGATTAACTTTTAGTATTGGGAAGCCGCCATTTGCTGTGTAGATAATAGCCCAAGCACTTGATGCAAAGTTATTATAGTTTGAAAGTGATTGCATCTCTTCTATGGTTCTGATTGTTATATGATCATATATATCAGTTGGTGCAATAACCGTGACATTGGCATAATAACAATTGGTGCAAACATTTTTGTATTGTGTTGAAAGCCCTTCCACATCATCATCTGTTATAAGAGAAGAATATGTTCCACTAATCAAAACATTAGCAAGTGCCTCATAGCAATAGCCAGTTAAAACATCATCAATTATCACATTTAATACGCCGCCATTTGTTACAGCATAGCAATTTGATAAAACATTTGTTGCTTCATTTACGACAATAACTCCAACAAGTTGCCCCATTTTATTGTTAAACAATCCACGATCAGTGGTGCCAAAATTGTTTATTGCATAACTTGTTGAAATTTGACCGTTCATGTTTTGAACATTCAATGTTCCAACAAGTCCACCAGCAACTGCATCCTCTTCGCCGTTAAGTCCAATACTGATATCTGCAAAACATTGAGAAATGTTTGTTTTCGTGCCTTTTCCAACAAGACCACCAATATTATTGTTGGCGTGGATGTCTCCATGAAAACCTTGATTTCTGGTTATATCAACCTGTTCATTTTTGATGTATGATGTTACATAACAAGCATTAATTTGGCTACCATCATCAGTCCCAACAAGACCTCCAACATTTTCATTTGCATAAATTGATGTTTTATCATTTCTGTTGTTATAGAACTCTGTTAAAACATAGCTCAAACTAGGAGATGCAGTTGAATTATTTACCCCAACAGCACCACCAATGTTATTTCGTGCCTCAATTTTTGGAGAAACCAAAACACCTTTAATAACTGCATTGTTTTGACCAGCAATTCCACCAACATTATCACAAATTGGCGCCGTAATATTGCTAATGACATTAATATTTGTGAGTTTATCCACTGTTGCACTCATGGTTGGAGTGCTGTCTATAACATTATTATTAATTCCCACAAGTCCACCCACAAAACTATTTTCTGTGTTTTTGTAGATAGTTATATTTTCCGCATTAAATGTGTCATCAGTAATCACAACATACTTGTCACCATTAAAATAGCAATCCCCAACTTCATATTCACCAACTTGTGTTGGACCTTTTACCTCTATTGTGGAAGTGAATGTTGAAGCGTATAGAATCTCAGAAACTGGTTCAACTTTGATGTTTCCTTCATTTTGCCCAACAAATCCACCAATAATTGCATTATTTTCTGTTGAAATTAGGTTAACAACAATATTTGTTTGACCATAGCAGTTTGTGATGTTCCCACTATTTTTTGCAACAAGAGAACCAACAACAATGTCTGCGTCATTTTGTTGTGTGATAGTAATTTGACTTGTTCCAGTGGTAGTGTAACTTGGATAAATGCTAACATTTGAAACTGTTCCTTTGTTTTCTATTGCCAAAAGACCAAACTCATTTGTTGTTACATTTATTTCTTGATAGCGTATGCTTATGTTGCTAACGCCAGCACTTACATCAATAGTGTCAAATAATGGCGTTGTGACATCATAAATTGAATACATTGCGTCATCTTGCGATGAAATGTTTGCCTTCAACTCAAATGCCGTCCAACTTTCATCAAATTCAAGGTCATTTGTTATAACAAAATATTTACCTGATTCATTTACAGTGCTATTATGTATGTTTTGCATGTCTGAAAGTTTTTCAATTTTGTATGGTGAATATTGGTCTCCGTTTGCAACATTTATACTTATAATTTTGCATAGTCCAACTTCGTTAATTTCCGCTTTGTTATCATTTATAATCTCTAACACTCTTGTTTCATAATTATCAACATCATCAGTGAAATTCAATAAGTAACTTGGCAAAACAGCAACATAATATGGTGTGATAACATTATTGTTAGAGCATTTAACAAAAATTTTCCCATCTGTTTTTTCAAGCGTTATATCACTTGAACTTGTAAATCTAGCTATAAAATCTGCACCATAATTATCATAAACCATGGTTACAACATCATTTTCTTCTATATTTTTATAAAAAACAACATAACTTAAATTTTCATCAAAAACAGAAACTGGGGTTACTGAAGTTTTGATTTGTGCTGTGTTATAATCACTTTCCCAATTTTCCACATATAATTCCGCATCGTTAACGAAAACATCTTCAATCTTTGGTGATGGGCTAATTGCATTAATCGTGCAAACAACACTATAAAGTGACCCAAACTCTTTTACTGATAACTGGATTTTAATTTGTTCATTAATTAAGTCCTCACCAGTAAAATAAATTTTAAGCCCTTTAAAGTCTTTCATTAAAATTGGTTCATCGTCAACATCAATATCAATATATTCCACGCGCCAATCACTAGAAGGACTCCCATTTGGGAAATACAAACTTTCCAAATAATAGTCATAACTGCTGCCATCAGCCTTTTCAAAAATTGGGTTAATTTGAACATATCCAATATTTTCTTTTTCTTGATTAGCAATGCTCAACTCATTTTGATTATAAATCCCAACTGTTTTTGTTGTTAATTTATTTCCAAAACTAAACTCAACAAGTTTTTTATATGTTCCAATTTTTATTTGTTGTGTTTTTGTTTTAGCAACAAGAACACCTTCTTCATACGCATAATAACCAATAGTAACACTTAAAACAGCATAAGTGGTTTCATCATAAATGTTACTAGCATAATTATTTGCATTTGTGCCTATTCTAATTGTTCCATTACTCAAATTTGCAACAACACTTTCACGCAACAAAAGATATGAATCATCAACGAATTCAAAATCAACAACATCTTTTAGTGTTGCACCCTCTTGTGTTGTGTTTACATTCAAATAGAATGTGCTACCAGATTGCGCCTTAACAACTTCAGCCAAAAACACGCCATCATCAATTTCATCACCATCAACTTCCCCAACTCCCTCATAGGCTGTTCTGTTAATGGTTAAATAAACATCATCTGTTGGAACAACAACAAACACATCTCCTATTATGCTTTGATATGTGTATTTTTCAACAAATCCAATCGTTGACTCTCCTAGTTTCTTGCTTTTAAATGAAGCAACAGCAAATTTTTTGTTTTCAACAATCTCGCCCAATCCACTCTCTTCAATTTTGTAACTTATTCCCAAAAAATCAAACATCTCTTTGTCATACACAACATTTAAAAGATTTAAATCAATGTTATCGTTTGCAGTTACTTCAATATTTAAGTCATCATTGTTTTCACAAATAAACCCTGTTTCATCTCCAACAAACCTTAGCTCTTTAAGTGACTTAAACACGGAGCAAACAATTTCTGCCTGCACCCTTTTTAAACCCTCATCATAATTGGCAACAACATATAATTCAAAACTAGACAAATTTTTTGCCACATCATCTAAAAGCATTGAAGGCTCATATGAAATATAAAATGTGCTTCCATTTTCAAACTCAACGCCATCTTCTCCATAGTCCACAAGAGAACTTCCATTTGAAACACTTATAAAGTTTTCAAAATCTTTTCTCAAAATAACAGAGCCATCATTTGCATAACCATCGCCAAGAAGAACTTTATATCTTGGATTAACAACTCGTTCTGGAGATGTTTTTGCAATTATTTTTGTTCCAGACACACCATTATAATTTGCTCTTTCAAAAACGCCAACAGCAGCAAATATGATTGGTTCAACATCAATGTTATAAGCAACTGTTTGATCATCTGTTGTGATTTCCACTGTTTTGACAATTGTTTTAACCACAATGTTTATAGGTCTTTCCTTAACCACATAAGTTTTTCCATCTCTTTCAAGACTAACAACCAAAGAAAGTGAAGTGGTTCCAGTTTGGTTTGGAGTGATTTTAAATTCATTTAACACATCGGTTAAACCAGAATCAACTTTAACAACACTTTTTTGAGTTTGACTATTTTCTTGAATGCTGAAATTATAGTAATTTTTCAAATTTTCGCTCAACCCATTTTTAAGTCCAACCAAAACCATTTTATCGATTGAAACACTAGTTCCCGAAGGTAACCCCGTTGTGTCAACATAGTTAGACATCAAAACTAGCTCTTCATCATCAAACACTTCATATCTCGCATCTTTTTCTGAATATATTGACAAAACAATATCATCACTTGAATAGTCTGTGTAAACCAAAATACTAAACGTTTTTTGTAGAGGAGAGGTTGCGTCAAAGTCAGTAAGTTTTGTGCTTTTTACCAAAATCTCACAAAAGCCTTCATCAGCTGTTGAGGAAGCATAAAAAATGTGTTTGTCAACAATTTGTCCAAAGACACTTGAGTTTGTTCCACCGCCAGTGCCCGTTGGGAAATAGAATTCAAGGTCTGTTTCATAAGTTACTGATGGGGAGAACACAATATTTGGAAGTAAAGCCAAGTCAATGCTTGTTCCTCTTGCAACAGATGCAACAACTCCCGACACATCAATGCTTTCCAGTTTTTCAATAACGGTTATTGTTATTGCCTCACTTGAAACCCTTTTTGTGTTGTCCAAACTCTTAATGTACATTTGTGTTGTCCCTGGAGATGATGCATGAATTGTGATATAAGCATCATCACCAGCATATGTAATTGCTCCCGCAGATGCAATTTTTTCATCATCAAACACCGCTTGAACATCTTTTATCACACTCTTGTCTTTAACTCCAGAAATAGTTGCCTTAACCTGCTTTGATGATGGTTCATCTTCACCACCATTCAAATATAAAACCATTTCAGTTGTGTCAACTGAAATTTTCATATTTTTATAGATATCTCCACAGCCAAACAATCCCAGAACAAGTGCCAGCATCATAAGACAAACATATACAAAACTTTTCTTAACTACTGCTCCCATTTTTTCCCCTAAAAACTATTTTTTGCATGATATATGTTTTTATTTACAAAAAAACAAATATTTTCACATATTATATTTTATATAATATGACCCCTTAAAGTCAAACAAAAATTGGCCTTTATTAAAAAAAAATACACGCTATCCCACACTTTTTTGTAAGTAACACATCAAATTTTAATCAATTTTTATTTATTTTAATATTCTATTGACATAATTTTATTTTTTTGTTACAATATGCGTGATAAACAATAATCATAAAGGAAAAATAAAGATGCCAAAAAAGAATTTGTATAAAGATGCCGAAATATTGTGGAAAGATAGAAAGAGATTTATGGGAATGCCACTCTCTTTCACTAGATATCGAATTATAAAAAAACCGGGAAAATGGATTAAACTTATTGGTGATGTTGGATTCCTTCATTCTGAAGTTGAAGAAATCAATCTTTTCCGTATTGAAGACATAAAAGTTTATCAATCTTTTGCAAATAAATTTTGGGGAGTTGGCACACTAACAATATACTCAAAAGATAGGTCAACCCCTGAGTATAGCGTGATAAAAATCAAAGACCCATACAAAGTTAGAAGTCTCATAACAGAACTGCTAGAAGAAGACAGAAGCACAAGAAATATGGTTGTTAGTGAAGCTCACATATAACAAAAAATCTTACCAAAAAACGGTAAGATTTTTATTTTTTACACATAATTTTATTCTAATTTGTTATCTCTAAAACTTCCATAGAAACTGTTCCACTATTAATTGATTGATATGAAACAACATCACCAACTTTTGCACCCAAAAGTGCTTTGCCAGCTGGAGATTCATTGCTTAAAAGACCATTCATTGGGTCACTTTCTGTTGAACCAACAATCTTATAAACAACCTCTTCATCAAAAGTTTTGTCATAAATGCGAACAGAACAACCAACAGACACACGACTTGTGTCTATTTTATTGCTAATAATCTTTGCTTTTTTAATTTTCTCATCAAGTTCTGTTATCTCGTTTTCTGTTGCACTTTGTTCATCTTTAGCAGCAGCATATTCACTGTTTTCACTTAAATCCCCATAACTTCTTGCCACAGCAATTTTTGAAGCAACTTCCGCTCTTTTAACATTTTTCAAATAATCTAATCTTTCTTGCATTTGTTTGTAGCCATCTTCTGTTACCCAAACAACGCCTTCCATATTTTCTGGTTCACTTTTTTTAGCCATATATTTAAAACTCCTTTAATAAAACATCAACGCACCCATAGCGAACTATGGGTGCTTTATTTACTCGCCACCTATTATAACAAGTGGAGATATGTTTGTCAATAAAATTTCTACAATTTTTTCAAATTAATTCACCAACAAGCAACATTATTATACTTCACTTTTTGCTTTTTTATTCTTTTTGTTATCGTTTTTATGCCTTATTTTATAAATCCAACCAGTTTTAATTTTAACAACACCAAATGGGCATAATTCTTGACAGCAATAGCATCTTATACACTTATTATAGTCTATAACAGCATATCTTTTGCCTTTTTTGTTGGTTTTCATTTCAATCGCCTTCATTGGACAGTGATTAAAACACTTTGAACAACCTTTGCACTTTTTGCAAGAAATGGTTGGTCTTTGCGTCATCCAATCTGTCACAATTTTCTGCAGACATTTTGGAACAGCACTCGCAAAAGGAGTGTATTTGTTCGGTTTTATGCTTTTGTAATCTTTTATAACAAACTTTGTGTAATCATCACCAATAGTTTTGACATCTAAATCTTCAGTTAGATAACCATATTTAATTCCTTCTTCAATTGTTGGAATTGTTTTTGGGTCAACATCCATAAGTCGGCACCCAATCGTGTCAACACACGCTGGGTTTGAGCCCATTAAGATAAGCCCAATCTTTCGTGGTGTTCCATGAGTTGGACCTGCCCCTTCCATTCCAATAATTGCATCACTTATGTGAAGACATAATTTTTTACCATAGTAGTTATGAATGTCGTATAAATTATCATTAAATGTGTCTAAACTTGGAAACTTTGAGTGATATTCAACTTTAACAAGCCCAGGAATTGCGCCATACATATTTTTCACAGCATTAGAGATTCCAGTAAATCCATGTGTTTTCAATTTGCAAAGGTTAAAAATCACATCTGCCTTTTCTAAGGCATCCAAAAGTTCAACTTCTTTGCTAACCCTTCCATTAACTGGTGCATTAAATGATTCGTAGTTATCATTAATTTTTATGCCATATTTCTCATTTAGTTCAAGCATTCCAGAAGCCTTATAGATTGGCGCCATTGCAGAAGCGTTATATGCCCCACCAGCACTATCAACAATAAAACAATCCGCCCCAACACTTTGAATTTGTTTAGCAACAGCCAAAACAACGCTTGGGTGAGTTGTTGTAACCTCTTCAGGTGTTGCCTTGTGAACAAGGTTAACTTTCAAAGCAACCATTTGCCCTTTCTTCACAAACTTTTCCACACCGCCCAAAAGTTTAAAACCTTCTGCCACAGCTTTATCAACATTTGCCTGTTCATAATTGTCACAAGCCTTGATTGCAACCAAATTTTCCATAATTTCTCCCAAAAATCTTTTCCTATATTTTATAAAAATTTTCACAAAAAATCAAACAAATTGGCTTGTTTTTCTTTATTTTTCACAAAAATATGTTATACTTAAGCATGAGTTTGAGGTGAAAGTTATGAAATTATGGGTAAAGACAATTAAAGGTGAAAAAATCACAACAAGTGTTTTGTATGATGTTCCAGGTGCCTACGAGCCTAAAAAACTGTTAGAATATTTAACAGACATTTGTTTTTCGCTAGATATTCCAAGACCAATCATTATAGACAAACACATAAAGGAAATGCGAAACTTTAATCACACAATTTTTAAAGAAAGTGACTTTGTGGAAAGTGTTGATTTTGACAAACTTTGGATTGAGGTCGCAATCTCTAAAAACAAAAAAAGTGATAATTTTTATAGTAATTTGTAAAGGATAAAATAATGAGAAAAATAGTAAAATATGATGGAATTACCATTCTTTATCAAAAAAATAATACAAATAAAGCAACCTACTGTGAATTTGGAATTAATTGTGGTGCTTTTTGTGAGAAAATTGATGGAACTGCCCACTATTTGGAACATATGTTTTTCACTGAAACAGATAAATTGAGCCACCAAGATATTGAAAAAGAAAAATTCTTAAACAGAATTAATGCCTACACAACTTTTAACACTATTCAAATAACTTTTGATCAAAGTTCAAGCCTTATTAAGCACTGTTTTGAAATTTGTTCAGATATGTTTTTTCACTCAAAAATAACAAAAGAATATGTTGACAAAGAAAGTGAAATTATAAAAACCGAAATAAACAGAAAATTAACAAATCCTCAAAACGAAATTACCTACAAACATGAAGAAAAATTATTTAATAACAAAAAGTTTGCAATGTCTGCCGCGGGAACAGTGGAATCAGTTAAAAAAATAACTCCAAAAACACTCATTGATTTTAGAGAAAAATATTATTTTAAAGAAAATTTTAGCATAACCATTGTAACAAACAAAAGCTTGAAATATGTGAAGAAGTTAATTAAAACATATATCTTGCCAAATCTAAACAGCAAAAACGAAAAAATCTCAAATTCAGATGAAGTCAACTTTTGTGAAAAATCTTTTGTTCAAATAATTAATAAAGATGTGCAAAATAGCATCGTTGTCTTAAATTTAAACAAAATCACAAAAGAGACCACTGTTCCAAAAATATTAAAACAAGTTCAACTTAGAATATATTTGAACACACTGCTTTCAAAGAAATTAAGCAAAAGATTGAGAGATGAAAAATCTTTTATTTATTCGATTTCCAACTTCAATTTTTCTAACAAAAAAGAAATATGTTGGGGAATAAAATTTGAAACAGACAGCAAAAACATTTTGCCAGCACTGCAAGAAATTAATAATGTTTTCACAAAAACTTATGAAAGTGGTTTTTCAAAAGAAGATTTTGATGACTTTGTTACAAAAAATAAATTAACCGAAGATATGGAATACAGCATTCCAGGAAAAGAAATTGTGAACATGCAAAACATCTATAAAAATTATGGGAAATTTTTAAATCACAAACAAACCAAAAAATCTTTTTATTCCATAACACTTGATGAACTTAACTCATTCTACAAAGAAAACTTTAAAATTAACAAATTCTTTTTAAGCGTTATGACAAGCAAAGACAAAAAAGAAATGCCAACGCTAAAAGATGTTGAAAAAATATTTATAAAAAAAGAATAGATTTTTTCCTATTCTTTTTTATTTTTTCTTAATTTTTTAATAAAATTTGCATTTTTAACATTAATTTTCACTTTTTTTATTAATTTTTGATATATTTTTTTGCAAATTAAAATTAGTCACAATAATCCGTCACTTCAATTTCTTTAACATTTTTCAATTGCCTAACAAAATCTTCTTCATGGCTCACAAACAAAACAAGACCAGGAAAATTATTTATTGCATTTGCAAGAACTCTTTTTGCGTTCACATCTAAATGACTTGTCACCTCATCTAACACAAGCATAGTGTGTGGCGTTTTCATCAGTTTACAAAGTTTTAACTTACACATTTCTCCACCACTCAAATTTTTAATTTGTTCCATTATGTGTTTTGATGTTAAACCAACTTGCGAAAGCATACTTCTTGCTTCTCTTTCTGTTAGTGATGGAAACTCACTCAAAATTTCTTGAAGTGGAGTTTTTTCCATATCATCAAAATTAAGTTCTTGTTCAAAATAGCCTATATCAATTTTGCCATAATAATTTATTGTTCCTGAAAGCATTGGAATAATGTGTTGAATTGTTTTTAACAGAGTTGATTTACCTGTTCCATTAAAACCTTTAAGCCTTATTCTCTCTCCATTTTGCATACTCAAATTAAAATTCTTTATAAGAGAACTGTTATAGCCCGCATCAATATGCCTTAAAACAATCAATGTGTTAAAAGGATTGTGAGCATATTTAAAAACAAAGTTTGGGTCAGGTGCCACAAATTTGTTTTCAACAACCTCCATTTTGGCAAGTTTCTTTTCCCTACTTTGTGCCTGTTTTGCAGTTGCAGAACGAACTTTATTTTTGGCAATATATTCCTCTAATTTTTGTCTTTCTTTTTTAAGCTTTTCAATTCGTCTTTCTTCAGTTTTTTCGCCTAGTTGTTTTTGTTTAACAAAACTTGTATAGTTCCCGTTATATCTCACAATTTTTTGGTTTTCAATAGACCACACAGTGTTTATAACATTATCTAAAAAATTGATGTCGTGAGAGACAACTAAAATATTCCCGTCAAACTTATTCAAAAACTTTGTAAACCACTCAATGTGATTTGTGTCTAAATAGTTTGTTGGCTCATCTAGTATTAAAAAATCAGGATTTTGCAAAAGTATTTTTGCCAAAATAACTTTCATTTTTTGCCCACCACTTAAATCCGCAAGTTTGGAATCCATACCAAAGTCAACAATCCCCAATCCAGAGGCGATTTGATTTATTTTTGTTGGAATTTCATAAAAATCATTTTCTAAAAGTTTATCAAAAAGTGATTGCATTTTATTCAAAGTTTTTTCATCAATATTCCCATTTTCTTGCATATCATTTGTTAATTTATTATATTCTTTTTCAATATCAAAAAGCCAAGCAAAAGCACTTTCTAAATAACTTTGAACCGTTAAAGTTTTGTCCACTTCCACAAACTGGTCTAAATATCCAATTTTCATATTTTTTGAATAAATAACATCACCGCTTTCTTGAATTATTTCCCCAGTTAAAATATTAATAAATGTTGATTTACCTGTTCCATTAGGCCCAACAAAACCTATTTTCTCTCCTTCATTAATACGCAAATTTACATTTTTATATAAAACATTCTCTCCAAAAGAATGTGATAAGTTTTTTATTTCTATCATAGTTTTTCCCTTCTTTTATTTATTAATTTTATTGATTTGTAAAATTTAAACAAAAAAACAAGAGCGTCCTGCTCCTGCTTTTAAAACTATGATTTATTTCAAACCTTGAATGTTATATTTACATTTGTTTTATCAGCATAGCAAAACACCATATTTGTTCTTTCAAATACGGTTGTTTGCTAAATTAGTGTGATAAAATCAAATGTTTCCATAATTACTTCCTCTCTTTATCTTACATGATAATTATAACATATTTGCAAAAAAATTACAATACAAAAGTGAAAAATAATGAAAATTTAATCATATTTTTGATATTTTAAAATAAAAAGAGAGCACAAGGCTCTCTTTCTGCACTCCCGTCTATATCAAGTGAAGTGCCATTACGTTTGCTAATAGAGATTATTCTTGAACCTCTTCCTCGTCATCTGCTGGAGCTTCTTTCAAAGCCTTTTCATATTCAGCAAGAATGAGGTCGCGAATCTTTTCTCTTGTTTCCGTGTTTAGTGGATGAACGATGTCTTTGAATGTTCCATCAGGAGTTTTTCTGCTAGGCATAGCAATGAAAAGTCCTTGGTTTCCTTCAATGATTTTGATGTCGTGAACAGCAAAGCATTCATCAATTGTGAGTGATGCAACTGCTTTAAGCTTGTTTTCATCCTTTTTTACAATGCGGATACGAATATCAGAAATATTCATCAAGTCACTTCACCTTCCTTTTATAGTTTAGCCCAAAAGTACCACTTTTTAGCCTACCACTATTGTAGCCTATTTTTAAAAAAAAATCAAATAATTTAACATATATTTTTAAAATTATGTTTTTTGGCTTTTCTACTGTATTTTAGCAATAAAATAACAAAAATCATATATAAATTATATGTGTAATTTAAACGATTATAAATCTATTTATTTTGTTGGCGTTGGTGGAATATCAATGTCTGCTTTGGCAAAACTTATGAAATCAAAAGGGAAATTTGTTTGTGGCTGTGATGACGTGTTAAGTGATATCACAAAAAAACTAGAAACTTTTGGCATTCCTGTTTATTTAAATTTTTGCGAGCAAGCACTCAAAGAGTGTGAACTTGTTGTTTACACAAATGCCATCCAACAAAACAACAAAAATTTAGTATTGGCAAAAAAACTTAAAAAACCAATTTTAGAACGAGCAGAGTTTTTGGGGCTTGTGTGCAAAGAGTATAAAACTGTGATTGCTGTTTGTGGCACTCACGGAAAAACAACCACAACAGCAATGATTGCCCACATCTTAAAAGACAAAAATCCAACTGTTCACATTGGAGGAATTTCGAAAGACTTTGATGACAACTTGCTTTTTGGTTCTAATGAACTTTTTATAACAGAAGCGTGTGAATATAACAAAAGTTTTTTGCACATAAATCCAACCTACACAATTGTTACAAACATAGAACCAGACCATATGGATTGTTATAAAGATTTTAATGAATTGAAAAGCGTTTTTCACAAATTTATATGCAAAACATCAAAAAAAGTGGTATTTAATCACAATTTTTTGCAATTTTATGATGATTTTTTTGCAAATGACAAAATTATAACTTTTTCATTAAATGATAATTCAACCTATTTTGCCACAAACATAAAAGAAAAAAATGGTTGCTATTCTTTTGTTGTGAACACAAGACAAACACCCCTTGCAAAAATTAAATTAAATGTTGTTGGATTGCACAATGTTCAAAACGCTTTGGCTGCAATTGCAATATGTTTGGAGTTTGGTTTATCAATTAGTGAAATTGCAAAACAATTAAAAACTTTTCAAAATGTTGACAGAAGATTTCAAGTTTTATTCAACAAAAATGTTTTGGTGATTTCTGATTATGCACACCACCCAACAGAAATTAAAGCAAGCATTATGGCAGCAAAAAAGTTAAAACATAGAAAAATTATTTGCATATTTGAGCCTCACACATATTCAAGAACACTCACTCTATTTAAAGAATTTTTATATGCCTTTGACGAAGCAGACAAAACAATCATTTTAAAAACCTATGCCGCACGAGAAAAGCCAATTGAAGGTGGCACTGGCTTTGACCTATTTTTAGC
This sequence comes from uncultured Clostridia bacterium, assembly GCA_905235475.1. Classification (GTDB taxonomy): domain Bacteria; phylum Bacillota; class Clostridia; order Christensenellales; family UBA1242; genus UBA7584. Next base: position 14,666 of record CAJOLU010000001.1, on the reverse strand, counting down.
ACTGAAAGAAAAAGGACTCGATGTTGATTATTATGAAAGCACACGCCCCCTTTTTGATAAACTAGACAAAATCAAGGAACCAAATGACATCATCTTATTTTTAGGGGCTGGAACAATTAATTCTTTTGCAATTGATTATGCAAAACGCCTTCAAAATGGCAAAAAAATTAAGAAAAAACTTCCAAAATTGTCATAAATTGGTGCAACAAAAACAAAAAACAATCAAATTTCACGCCTAAATATTATTAAATCGTGATAAAATCTCTGTTTTTCTATTGACAATACACCTATTTTATTGTATAATATTTTTACATTATTTTTGTGAGGTATAAAAATGAAAGCAAACATACACCCAGATTATCACACAATCACAGTTCAATGTGCTTGTGGAGAAAAATTCACAACAAAATCAACATATTCTAAAGACAGTGTTTTAAAGATTGACATTTGTAACAAATGCCATCCTTTCTTTACTGGTAAACAAAAACTTGTTGACACTGCTGGTCGTGTTGAGAAATTCAACAAAAAATATAATCTTGAATCAAACTAGCACTTAATTAATAAAATAGATGCTATTTTTTAGCGTCTATTTTTTTGTTATGTGAATAAGGAGATTTCTATGGATTTTAGCGTTGTTAAAGAGCAATTTGCTGATGTTAATTTTGATAATAAAGACTTTAAAAGAGATGTTATTTGGCTTGTTAAAGACTTGCCAAATAAGATTAACAGTGAAGAAAAACAAAAACTTTCACATCAAATAAAAAGACTTTATCGAGGCACTCCGCTTGCTTATGTTATGGGCTATGTGCCATTTTTGAATTGCAAAATATTTGTCAACAAGAACACTCTTATTCCAAGACAAGAAACAGAACTTTTGGTTGACATAATCATTAAACAAAACAAAATAAATAGTCCAAAAACTCTCGACCTTTGTGCGGGAAGTGGTTGCATTGGAATTGCTCTTGCCAAAGAATTAAATGCACAAACAACTTGTGTGGAAATTAGCGATGGTGCAATTAAAATGATTAAGAAAAACGCCAAAGAAAATGGCGTTCAAGTTAATATCATAAAAAGTGATATGTTTGAAAATGTTAGTGAAAAATTTGATTTAATTGTTTCAAACCCACCCTACATTCCAACAAACGAAATTCCAACACTTGATAAAAGTGTTAAAGACTTTGAGCCAACTCTAGCATTAGATGGTGGAAAATCTGGGCTAGATTTTTATGAAATTATCACCAGCAACGCCCATAAACATCTAAAAGATAATGGCATTTTAGCACTAGAAATTGGATATAACCAAGCAAAAGACGTTAAAACCCTTCTTAAAGAGCATTTCAAAAACATAAAAGTTATAAAAGATTATAGCAAGCTTGACCGTTTCATTCTTGCTGAAAGGAGATAAAAATGTTAGAAAAACTAAAAGAATTTAAAGACAGATATGATTTTTTAGTTAATGAATCTTGCAAAAGTGAAGTTATAGAGAATATGGAAAAGTGGAAAGCAATAACCAAGGAACAAACCAGTTTACAAGAATACGCAATTTTATATGATGAATACTCCGCCCTTTTGAAAAGCCTTCAGAGCACTCAAGAAGTTCTAAAAACAGAAAACGATCAAGAACTTAAAGAACTTGCAGAATCAGAAATTGTGGAACTTAACGAAAAAATCAAAAAACTTGAAGACAAAATAAAATTAGCACTTCTTCCAAAAGACAGCAAAGACGAAAGTAAGGTTGTTATTGTTGAAGTTAGAAGTGGCGCTGGTGGAGATGAATCTTCTTTGTTTGGTGCTGAACTATTTAATATGTATAAAAAATATGCTGAAAAACAAGGTTGGAAAGTTGAAATAACAGAATATAGCGAAACCGAAGTTGGTGGAGTTCGTGAGGCTGTTATGATTATCACTGGTAAAAACGCATATAGAAGACTCAAATTTGAAAGCGGTGTTCACAGAGTTCAAAGAGTGCCCGAAACAGAATCTCAAGGAAGAGTTCACACCTCAACCGTCACTGTTGCCGTTCTTCCACAACTTGAAGAAACAAACATTGTTGTTGAAGATAAAGATTTGAGAGTGGACACTTTTAGATCTACCGGTTGTGGTGGACAAGGTGTTAACACAACAGATTCAGCCGTTCGTTTAACTCACATTCCAACTGGAATGGTGGTAACTTGCCAAGATGAACGAAGCCAAATTAAAAACAAAGAAAAAGCCCTAAACATCTTAAAAGCCAAACTTCAAGATTTCTATGAAGAAAAAGCAATTCAAGAACACCAACAAGAAAGAAAAGCACAAGTTGGAACTGGTGACAGAAGTGAGCGAATTAGAACCTACAACTTCCCACAAGGAAGAGTCACCGACCACAGAATTGGCCTCAGCCAATATAACATCAATGAGTTTATGCTTGGAGATATTGATTCAATGATTGACGCTTTGTTTGAAGAAGAACAAAAAATTAAACTCGAAAGTTTGAATAATGGTCAAAAATAATGCAAAATTTCAATTTTTTATTGATTTGTAAGGGATTTATATTTTGCAAAACAAAAAACTGCTAAATTTTAGCAGTTTTTTTATTTATTGTTATAAAGTTGGAGCATCAAGTTTTTTGCTTTCTTTCTTTGTTGTCTCTTTTTTTGTGTTTTTCTTGTTGTCCCCTTGTTTTAATTCATCTTCCTGAGCGGATAATTGTTTAAGCAACACCTTTAAATCATCTTCTTCTTTATCCATTTCTTTTATTTGTAACTTCATTTTTTCTTTTTCTTTAGAAATATTTTCAATTCTTTCTTCTGCTCTATAGATTCGTTTCTGCAAATCATACAACACCTGTTCTTCTTCCGTGAACACTGGATGTTTGTTTTCTTCTTCAATTTCCTTTATAAAGTCTTCCCAGTTTTTCTCGCCCCAAAAACTAAATAGTAGCTTGTTATCTCTTAGATAATAAAAAAATTCTGGACCCTTTGGTGAAAAAACAAAAGCGGAATCACGTATCCAATCAGAATAATGAGCAGAATCACAATACTTACCTATGCGCTCTAGAACTTGTTCATATTTAACACCAGCATCAAGTTCCTTTAATACATCAAGAAGCACTCCACCCCAATGTGATCCATTATTGTGAACAAAATCCTCCCAATCAGAATATCTTCTTTGATACATATATTGTTTTCCTTCACGAATCAATTTTTCTTTTTCTTTTTCATAATCAATCATAACCATACCCCTTTCTCTTTATTTACGTTTATATTATACCACATTTAATTTTTGTCAACTTTTAAAAAACCCGCCAAAATATGGCAGTTTTTTTATATATTAAAATCCTATGTTTTTTCACTATCTTTTTTTCGTTTGTAATAATTAGATGTAAATATTTGCTTGTTAATATATCAATAACCAAGTAAATAAAAAAATATATCAAACTAAATTGATATATTTTTTGTTTAAAATTAAAGTTCTTCCATCAATTCTTTTTCAGAATCGCTATATTCATATTCATTCTTATATTCTTTTATTGCCTCATCTTTGATTGCTTGATATGAAGATGGAACAACTGAATTATATCTTTTAAGTCCTGTTCCTGCTGGGATAAGTTTTCCAATGATAACATTTTCTTTAAGTCCAACAAGGTGGTCAACCTTACCTTTGATTGCTGCTTCAGTTAGCACTCTACTTGATTCCTGGAATGATGCAGCAGACAAGAATGATGAAACAGCCAAACTTGATTTTGTAAGTCCAAGCAAAATTCTCTTTGCTGTTGCTGGTTGTTTACCTTCCATAACAGCAGCAAGGTTTTGCTCTTCATATTCGTTGATGTCTAGTGTGTCGCCTGGAATCATATCTGTTTCTCCAGAACTTTCAACTTTAACTTTTCTAAGCATACAACGAATGATAATTTCAACATGCTTTGGTTCTAGGTCAACACCTTCTGCCTTATAAACTTTTAATACTTCTGTTAAGATGTATTCTTGAACGGCAGAAAGTCCTCTTGTTCTCAAAATATCTTGAGGGTATAAACTACCTTCAGTTAGAGGTGTTCCACTTTCAACTTCATCGCCAGTTTTAACTCTACAATAAGACCTTGCTGGAAGAAGATATGAAACATCTCCATCTTTTGTTCTAACAGTAACTTCCTTACGTTTGTCAACATCACGAACAGTAACTTTTCCTGCAACTTCACTAACAATTGCTGCTTCGTTTGGTCTTCTTGCCTCAAATAGTTCTTCAACACGAGGAAGACCTTGTGTGATGTCGGCAGCAACTGCAATACCTGATGTATGCTTTGTTCTCATGGTAAGCTGTGTTCCTGGTTCACCAATAGATTGAGCAGCAACAATTCCAACTGCATCTCCAACTTCAACCATATCGTTGCAAACAAGGTTTCTTCCATAACATTTTGCACAAACACCATTTTTGCACTTACATGTGAGAAGTGTTCTAATTGTAACTTCTTGAATGCCAGCATCAATAATTGCTTTTGCTTGACTTGGTTTAATCATCTCATTTGCTTCAACAATTGTTTCTCCAGTTTTTGGATTAACAATCTTGTCAACTGTAACTCTACCAGAAATTCTCTCTTCAAGGCTTTGAATAACTTGGTCACCATCTTTGATTTCAGTTACTTTCATTCCCTTTGGAGATTCTCCAAGGCTTTCAAAACAGTCATCTTCAACAACAACAACTCCGTGTGCAATATCAACAAGCCTACGGGTTAAGTAACCAGCATCGGCTGTTTTAAGAGCTGTGTCGGCCAATCCCTTACGTCCACCACGAGCAGACATAAAGTATTCAAGTGAACTTAGTCCTTCACGATATGATGACAAAACTGGGATATCTGTTTTTTGACCAGATGTGCTGGCAATAATTCCACGCACACCACAAAGCTGGTTAATCTGGTCTTCAGAACCACGGGCCTTTGATGCAACAATAACTTTAAGTGGGTTAAACTCATCTAGGTCAGTTACCACACAAGATTTAACCTTACCTGTTGCCTCGTTCCAAAGTTCAATGTTCTTGTTAACTTTTTCATCACGGGTTATAAGTCCACGACCATAGAGTTTTTCGTTTTGTTGTGTTAACTCTTTATATTTGTTAATAATATCATATTTTTCTTGTGGAATTTCCATATCAAACACGTTCATGGTAATTCCTGCAAGTGTTGAATATTTAAATCCAATATCTTTAACTGCGTCAACCATTTTTGCTGTTTCTGTTGTTCCCAAAAGGTCAAAAGTTTTTGCCAAAATGCCTTCCATCTTACCCTTTGTTACTGGGAAATTGATTTCATAGTTTAGGATTTCAGTTGGACTGGTTCTGTCAACATATCCCAAACATTGTGGAATACATTCGTTAAACAAAATTTTTCCAATTGTTGTTTCAACTTTTCCTGTGATTGTTTCACCATTTAGAACAGCACTTCTCTTCACATAAATTGGAGATTGAATGTGAAGTTTTCCGTTAGCGTAAGCCATTCTTGCTTCATCTTCATCTCTATATATAGTGTTTTCTCCAAGCATACCATGACGAACTGTTGTCATATAGAATATTCCAAGAGCAACGTCGTGGTGCGCCTCAATGATTGGTTTACCTGTTGCAGGTTTTAAGATGTTGTTTGAAGCAAGCATCAACATTCTTGCTTCTGTTCTTGCTTCCAAACTTAATGGAACATGAATAGCCATTGTGTCACCATCGAAGTCGGCGTTAAATCCAGAACAAACAAGTGGGTGAAGTTCAATTGCTCTTCCATCAACCAAAACTGGTTCAAATGCTTGCAAACTCAAACGGTGAAGTGTTGGTGCACGGTCCAAAATAACTGGGTGATCTTTAATCACTTCTTCCAAAATATCCCAAACTTCTGTCTTTTCGCGCTCAACCATTCTCTTTGCAGATTTCACATTTTGTGTGAAATTGCGTTCAACAAGTTTTCTCATAACAAATGGTTTAAATAGTTCAAGTGCCATTTCTTTTGGCACACCACATTGATATAGTTTTAGTTCAGGTCCAACAACGATAACAGATCTTCCTGAGTAGTCCACACGTTTACCTAACAAGTTTTGACGGAATCTACCTTGCTTACCACTAATCATAGCGGTTAGTGATTTAAGTTCTCTTTGTTTTGCTCCTTGAACTGGTTTACCACGCTTTCCGTTTGCAATCAAAGCATCAACAGCTTCTTGAAGCATACGTTTTTCGTTTCTAACAATAACATCTGGCGCACCAAGTTCAATAAGTTTTTTAAGACGGTTATTTCTGTTAATAACACGGCGATATAAGTCATTTAAGTCACTGGCTGCAAATCTTCCACCATCTAGTTGAATCATTGGTCTAAGTTCTGGTGGCAAAACTGGAAGAACATCTAAAATCATCCATCTTGGGTTGTTTCCACTCTTTAAGAATGCTTCAACAGTTTCAAGTTTTTTAATTGCTTTTAATTTCTTTTGACCTTTTGATGTTAAGATGATTTCTTTTAGTTCTCTTGATTCTTTTTCAAGGTCAATTTCATCAAGCAGTTCACGAATGGCTTCTCCACCCATTCCTGCTCTAAATGAGTTTGGTCCAAACTCTTCAATTGCATCACGATATTCTTTGTCTGTGATGATTTGTTTTTTCACAAAGTTTGTTTTACCTGGGTCCAAAACAATATAACTTGCGTAATACAAAACTTGTTCTAGGTTCTTGGAAGTTAAATCCAAAATGCTTCCAATTCTGCTTGGAACACCACGAACAAACCAAATGTGTGAAACAGGAGTTGCAAGTTCAATGTGTCCCATTCTTTCACGACGAACTTTTGACCTTGTTATTTCAACACCACACTTTTCACAGTGGTGACCTTTGTATCTTATTCTTTTATATTTTCCACAATGGCACTCAAAATCTTTGCGAGGTCCGAATATCTTTTCACAGAACAAACCATTCATTTCAGGTTTTAGTGTTCTATAGTTGATTGTTTCTGGCTTTGTTACTTCTCCATAAGACCATTCTCTAATTTTTTCTGGAGATGCCAAGCCTATTTTTATAGAATCGAAATTTTTTAATTCAAACATTTTTATCTACTCCTATTCCTCATCTAAATCATCAAATAGATTTCCTGCACTGAACTCATCAAAGTTTTCTGCATTTATCTCATCTTCTGACACAATATCGTGTGATTCGCCCTCGATATCGTCGAAGTTTAACTCGACCTCGTTAACTTCTTGTTTGCTTGTCTTTGTTAAAACTGGAACATCAACTTCATCATTTGTTAAGTCACTTAATGAAACTTCTTGGTTATTTTCAGTTAGAATTCTCATATCAAGACCAAGCGATTGCAATTCTTTAATCAAAACTTTAAAGCTTTCTGGTATTCCAGGTTCAGCAATTGGCTGACCTTTAACAATACTTTCATAAACTTTTGTTCTTCCAGCCACATCATCTGATTTAATTGTGAGCATTTCTTGCAACAAGTTGGCTGCACCATATGCCTCAAGTGCCCAAACGTCCATTTCACTGAATTTCTGTCCACCAAACATTGCTTTACCACCAAGTGGTTGAGCAGTTACTAATGCGTATGGTCCAATTGAACGGGCATGCATCTTGCTATCTACCATGTGGTTAAGTTTGAGCATATACATATATCCAACAGTGATTCTATCCGCAAAAGGCTCACCAGTTCTTCCATCATATAGTTCAACCTTTCCGTCTTCACTAAATCCATTTTCTTTATATAGTTGTTCAATAACCTTTTCGGTTGCTCCATTAAACACTGGAGTTGCCACTTTCCAGCCAAGTGCTTTTGCAACACGGCCTAAGTGCACTTCCAAAAGTTGACCAATGTTCATACGAGATGGAACCCCAAGTGGGTTCAAAACAATGTCAACTGGTTGTCCATTTGCCAAGAATGGCATATCTTGAGATGGCAAAATCTTTGAAACAATACCTTTGTTTCCGTGACGACCACTCATCTTGTCACCAACAGAAATCTTACGTTTTTGAGCAACATAAACTTTAACTAATTGATTAACTCCAGCCTCTAGCTCATCTTTGTTTGCTCTAGTGAAAACTTGAACATCAACAACAACACCGCCACGACCATGTTGAACACGAAGTGATGTGTCGCGAACTTCTCTTGCCTTTTCTCCAAAGATTGCACGAAGAAGTCTTTCTTCTGGTGTTAGTTCAGTTTCTCCTTTTGGAGTTACTTTTCCAACCAAGATATCTCCTGGTCTTACTTCAGAACCAATTTTAATTATTCCGTTTTCATCCAAGTTTTTAAGTGCATCTTCACTTAAGTTTGGAATGTCACGAGTGATTTCTTCTGGCCCTAGTTTTGTTGTTCGACATTTAATTTCTTCAACTTTTAGTGTGATTGATGTGAACACATCATCTTTAACAAGTCTTTCATTAATAAGGATAGCATCTTCATAGTTATATCCTTCCCAGTTCATAAATGCAACCAAAATATTCTTACCAAGAGCAAGTTCTCCATCTTTTGTTGCAAAACCATCTGCAATGGTTTCTCCCTCTTTCACCGTGTCACCAACTGAAACAATTGGTTTTTGGTTTAAACAGGTGTCTTGTGTTGTTCTTGCAAACTTAATCAATCCTTGTTCGTGTTCTTTTCCAGCACTATCTTCAATCACAATCTTGTTTGCGTCAACATATTTAACTTTTCCATCACATTCAGCAAGAACTAATGAACCATTATCTCTTGCAACTTGGTGTTCAAAACCAGTTCCAATAATTGGTGTTTCTGTTTGAAGAAGTGGAACTGCCTGTCTTTGTTGGTTAGAACCCAAAAGAGCACGGGCTGTGTCATCACTTTCTAGGAATGGAATAAGTGATGTTGCTGCAGAAATAAATTGTTTTGGAGAAACATCAACATAATCAATTTCTGCTGCTGGAACTTCAATAAATCTATCTTTATAACGACAAACAACTGTTTTGTTAACAAATTTTCCATCTTTGTCTAGTGGTTCAATTGCTTGAGCAATCTTACATCTCTCTTCTTTGTCTGCCATTAAATATTCAACTTGGTCAGTTACCTTGCCTGTTGTTTTGTCAACTTTTCTATATGGGGTTTCAATAAATCCATATTCATTTACTTTTGCATATGTTGCAAGTGAGTTAATAAGACCGATTGATTGACCTTCTGGTGTTTCAATAGCACAAATTCTTCCGTAGTGTGTGTAGTGAATATCACGCACTTCTTCTGTTGCTCTTTGTTTTGAAACTCCTCTAGGACCAACTGCAGAAACTTTTCTCTTTTGAGTTAGTTCTGAAAGTGGGTTAACTTGGTCCATAACTTGAGAAAGTGGGCTTGTTTTCATAAAGTCTAAAAGGGCTTTATTAACTGGTCTTGCAGAAATAATTTTTGATGGAGTTGCTTGACTTAAATCCAATCCTTGCATTGTTTCTCTTGCAAGAGTTGCAAATCTGCTCATTCCCGAGTTCATTGCAATTGAAACAAGTTCTCCAACTGGGCTAATACGACGATTTGCCAAGTGGTCAACAACATCAAGTGAACCAATTCCAACCATCAAATCCAAAAGGTAACTAATAGATGCCAAGATGTCGTCCATTGTTAGTTGTCTTGCCATAAGGTCAACCGGATTATCTCTAATTGCTTGAAGTTTTTCTTCTTTATTCTTTTTGCCTTTCAAGATTTCTTGAAGAAGTGGATAGTGGACTTTTTCTTTAACTCCAAGATCTCTTGCGTTGCAGTTTAAATATTCCCCAAGGTCAACACGGTTGTTTCCTCTCATGTGGTGTTTCTTTCCGTTTGGAAGCAATACCCAAACTTCATTAATACCGCTGTTTTGAATTTCTTTTGCTTGTTCTTCTGTGATTTTTGTGTTCTTTTCAATCTTCTTTTTTGAAGATAACACAACATCTTCAGCCAAAACAAGTCCAACCAAACGATTCTCGAAAGAAAGTTTTTTATCGAACTTATATCTTCCAACCTTTCCCAAATCATAACGTGCTCTTGTGAAGAATAGGTTGTTTATGTAGTTTCTAATAACTTCTGCTGATGGAAGTTCACTAGGACGAAGTTTTTTAGAAAGTTCAATCAAAGCCTCTTCTTCTGTTTTTTGAATTTCTTTGTCTAGTGTGTCAACAATATATGGGTTATTTCCAAAAAGTTTGGCAATTTCTTGTTCTGTTCCAAGCCCAAAACCTTTCAAAAGAACACCAAGAGAAACTTTCACATTTCTGTCGATAATAACACGCAAGGTGTCAAGTTGTGTTTGTTCAAACTCAAGCCAAGTTCCTCTTGTTGGTTGCAAAGTGTTTTTGTAGGTTGTTTTACCTGTGTTCTTGTCATCAACTGCCTCATAATAAACGTTTGGTGACTTAACAATCTGGCTAACGATAACACGGTCAACACCGCTAATTAAGAATGTTCCCTCTGGAGTCATTAGTGGAACATCTCCAAGTAAAACATTTTCTTCATCTTTAACTTCACCAGTTTCTTTGTTCACAAGTCTTGCATGAACTCTAATTGGGGCCATGTAACTAAGACCTCTTCTGCGATATTCAGAAATTGGATACTTAACTGCGCTATAATCAATATAGTAGTCCAAAAGTTGAAGTTCAACCTTTCCGCTAAAGTCTTCAATTGGCGAAAATTCAGAGATAATTTCTCCTATTCCCTTCTCTAGAAATTCTTTGTAAGTTTCCTTTTGCACTGAAATAAGATAAGGAACTTCCACCTTTTCTTCAATTCTGGCAAAACTTAAACGTTCCACTTTTCCACATTTAATCTTCTTACAATTCAATGTTTTTTCTGTCATTTGAAAATTCTCCCTTAAAACTTATTTTCTCAAAGTAATAGTTGCTGTGAACTTTAAAAACGCAAAAAGGTGTGCAAAATGAGCCTTTGCACACTTCAAAATCACTTAATTATTAAATAATTTGTCCACTCTTTTAAATTCCAACAAAACAACCCCACCAATTAGTTTAAATCTAAATTGAGAATAATAGTTATAATAGTATAACATACCCAAAATGTAGTGTCAAGGGTTTTTTTGAATTTTTTTGTTTTTATATATTTATATATAAATACCCATCCAAAATTTTTAAGATTTTGTTAATTTTTGCCATTTTTTGCAATTTTACAATTATGTAAATTGGTTTTTTAAAGAAAAACAAGCATTCGAATTTATGCTTGTTTTGTATAATTTTAATACCTTCTCTATACTCTCATTTTACATTATTTGAACATTTTCTCTATATTTTTTTATTCTTCTAATACTTATCTTACATTTTGCTTATCTTATTTTTTGTTTTTATTAGATTTCTAAACCTTTACGGTTGGTTCTGGTTTTATCACCTCGCCGTCATACTCGAAAGAGTCTTTCGGGAGCGTGATTTCTGCACCACTTAAATCTTTTCGCAAAACATTCCACGAAAGTGGAATATCTTCAGTTCCGCCACTGCTCCACTGGTAGTTTATTTTTGCTGTTGGGGTAAGAGATATGGTTATTGTGTAGGTTTCACTTGTTTTAACGCTTGTTGCGCTTGTGTCGCCAGATAGCGTCATGATATTGCCATCATAGTTATTTAGCGTTGGGCTAACACTCACACTTGTTCCTTGAAATGTTGGATTTGTGTTAATAGTTGGTATTGTTAGCTCTGCTCGTTCAATTGTCCATGTTCCACTCTTTGGAGTGGTTGTTTCATCACTGAATTGCGGATCCCATTGCGTATTTTCTGTGTCACTTAGAGTAAAAGTTATTGTGTAGGTTCCAGCGTTTGTGGCACTTGCTGTTCCACCTTGCGTTATATAATTGGTGTTAAAGCTCGAAATTATTGCACTCTTTTGATCGCCATCATAAGTAAACGAACCTGACACTGTTGGAATGGCTAAACTCAACTTCAATATGCTCCAGTTTAAAGTAACATCATCAGTTGAATTATCGTCGCTCCAGCAATAACCTTGTTTAAGAGTGAATGTAACAGTATAATCCCCCACATCTGTTGCACTAATTGGTCCATTTCGTGTCATATAGTTTGTATTAAAATTGGCAATATCATGCCTTATTGTATCACCGTTGTATGTATAACTCGTTACACTAGTTGCATATGGTTTGTCAACAGGAATTAATAAGTTATGATAAATCACATCAATAAAACCTTCTCCAGCAAAATTTGCCTTTATGCTTGCCATTTTGGAATCATTTTTGCTGTTAAGGTCATAGCCGTTGAGATATGCCCTCCAGCATGAACTTGTCCACGATGACATGTTTGTTGATGTGTTTGGATAAAAATAAAATCCAGACACAATTCCATAGACTGAATATGCTTCAATATAGGTCGCGCTTCCATCTCCACTTGGATTTATTGATGTTGGCATATCGCTCCAGTTGTTAATAATCCACTTTATTGGCTCAACCTTAATCCAAACGCTTGATGCTCCGTTTTGTGCAACTGTTGTGCCATCGCTGTAGGTGTAAATAGTTTTGCTGCCATATTGGGGAACATAAACATAATATTCATTGTTATATTTGTATTCTTCACTATACACAGTGGATTTTGCTGATGAACTTATACTGGTTGTTCTTCCCGCATATCTTGTGCCTGTTTTGTAACTGGAATCGTTCACAATTCCGTTTAGCGCCGTTTTTAGGCTTGAGTTAGACACTATTGTTTGTGGATACATCAAGTTATCTAGTTCAATGGTATGATAGGTTTTGCTATTGTGTGTAAGGGTTCCAATGCGTCCATTTCCCGCACCCAGCACCGCGGAGATACTCGACTCAAGATTGAGGTGCAATGCAACACGCGAAGCATACTCTTCCACTCCAACGCTACTGGAAGCAGTGCTTCCACTATCAGCGACACTCCGGGCATAGAGGGTGGAGGAAGCTGATCGACTCCACCAGTAGCACGAACCATCAGTGCTCATTAAGCGAATGTTGTCCATTCCAGTGTAATTTGTGTTAAGACCGGCATAATTGGCAAGTGCCCAGTCGGTTGGTTCACAAAGCCTGTCTGTGTTTGATGTGAAACCATAGTTGCCACTATTTTTAATATCGTTGTAACTTGGAAAATAAGCATAATCTTCAACAGAATAACTTATGTAGCCTCCACCGTCGTCAATGGTTGAAGGGTCCACAAACCCACCAGCCTTAACAATTTCGTGATAAATCACATCAATAAAACCTTCTCCAGCAAAATTTGCCCTTATGCTTGCCATGTTGGAATCATTTTTGTTGTTAAGGTCATAGCCGTTGAGATATGCCCTCAAGCATGAACTTGTCCAAGATGCCCAGTTTGTGTGTTCCCAATCCTCAAGATCATAGTCATAAAAAGGAATTCCGCTAATTAGACCATAGACTGAATATGCTTCAATATAGGTCGCTTTCCCAGTTCCACTTGGGTTTATTGATGTTGGCATAGTGCTCCAATTATTAATCACCCACTGTATTGGCTCCACCTTAATCCAAACGCTTGAACTTCCATTTAGAGCAACTGTGGTGCCATCACTGTAGGTATATGGGTCATAGCCATATTGTGGAACATAAACATAATATTCATTGTTATATTTGTATTCTTCACTATACACTGTTGTTCTTGAAGAAGATGTTATGTCTGTTGTTCTTCCCGCATATCTTTTGCCTGTTTTGTAACTAGAATTATTCACAATTCCGTTTAGCGCTGTTTTTAGGCTTGAGTTAGACACTATTGTTTGTGGATACATCAAGTTATCTAGTTCAATGGTATGATAGGTTTTGCCAGTGTGTGTAAGGGTTCCAATGCGCCCATTTCCCGCGCCCAGCACCGCGGAGATAGTGGAATTAAGATTGAGGTGCAATGCACAGCGTACAGCGTACGTATCATCATACACCGAAAGGAAAGACGTATAACCAGCAGGGTTACAACCCCAGGGTGAATCCAAAGACTCAGCGGAGCGACTCCACCAAGTGCACGTACCAGTAGAACGTTTATTGCCCATACCCGTACAATAATTGTCCAAATAGACATTGTTTGCAAGTGCCCAATCGGTCGGTTCACAACTCCCATCTTCATACACAAAAAATTCGAAACCATAATTGCCACCATCTTTAATATCGTTGTAACTTGGCAAGTAAACATAATCTTGAACAGAATAACTTATGGTGCCACCATCTTGGTTAATGGTTGTAGAGTCAATTAGACCGTTTGCAGCAGTTGCTGAGGACACAGTGCTTCCACCACTCTTGATTATGCCATTAAACACATCAAAAATTAACAAACACCCACCGCCCAATATAACTAGGAAGGTTAAAAACATGCTAATAAAAAACCCAACTTTGTTCTCTTTGGTCATAACAACTCCTATTTTTTTGACTTTTTGCTCTTATGCTTTTATTTTAACAAATATTTCATAAAAATTGCAAATGATTTTAGGGTTTTTTGGGAATAAAGTGCGAGATTCTTCACAAGAATACGCAAGAGGTCGGGGTTCAGAATGACAGAAAGAGATTCTTCAAGGTCGACACTCTGCTGGTCGGCATTCAGAATGACAAGGGGTGTGTCATCCTGAGCCCTTCTTCGCAGCCCTGCCCTCTTGTCATCCTGAGCCCCTCTTCATTGCCCTTTAACGAAGGATCTCGCACCCTCGCTGTCATTATGAGGAACGCAGTGACGTGATAATCTCGAGGGTGCATTGGCTTAGATCCGGGTCGCCACAAAGTGGCTCCTCAGGATGACAA